>CALGSZ010000127.1 GCA_937901745.1 uncultured Chloroflexota bacterium
CCACGCTCTTGAAGCCGGCCGCGCTGATACCGGCCAGCGCTTCCTCGAGCGAATAGGTGTGATAGGTGTTCGTCGACGCGGCCAATCGGTCTCTCATCGTCCTCCCTCCTCGGCGCTCCGTGATCTTTCCACTCGTCACCCGTGCGCTTTATCCGCCCTGGCCGGCCTGCTTCTTGCCGGCATCGTTCGGATCGAACCATTCCATGCCGGGCTTGAACGCCATGTACTCCGAGACCATCCCCTCTTCCCAGACGAACGCCACGCGCACGAAGGGAGGATCACCGACTTCAAACGGCGGAATCGCGATCTCCTTGCCGGCAATCCAGGGCTCGATGTCGTCCACCACCCAGGCGACATGCGGGGTGTTCTTGAACTCCTCGCTGAGGTAGCTATCTGGCTCATACCGGAGGTACTCGATGCGATAGGGGTGCTTATTCGGATCCGTCACCCAGACGCGCGTCGCGGTCACGAAGTTCTCGTCGGGTTGCTTCTCCGTCGTGCGGAGGCCGACGTGATGAAATCTGCGGGTCCCCTTCGGGGTCTCGGACATTGCGTCCCTCCTCATCCTTGAAATGTCCTGCCATCAAGGCAGCGCATTTTGCCAGCTTGACGCCGTGCGCGTGGAACCGTGAGTGAGGCTGGACAGTGCATCCCCAGGGGATGAACCGGCCAGCCTCACAACGCTTACTCAGATGGGTGCCGGATCGCCGCTCAAGGCTCGCCGCCTACTAGGCGTCCGGATACGCACCGTCCGAACCCGCCCCAGCAGGCTCAGGCACCGCCTCGAACTCCGGCGAGAGCTCGAAGCTCAGCGCGTCGTTCTTGACCTGCTCGTGGTCGAAGTCGTTCGCGGCGGCGACGTAGTCGTTGAAGATGATGTCCTCAGGCTTGATGTCCTTGGTCAGCTGGCCGATTTCCTTGATCGTGTCCAGGAAGACCCGCCACGACTCCAAATCGTGCCAGCCCCACTTCCCGCCATCGCGCGTCGGCCAGTTGCCGCGGTACACATCCGCCAGCTGCCACATCGACTGCACCGCCACGGCCTTGTCCGGGAACGTGGCCGCGAGCGCCTCGGCGATCGGCTCGGCTTCCATGGTGATTTGCGTCGCCGCGCGAGGATTGTGGTGCCCGAACTCCATGCCCATCGCCCAGCCCCGCAGATACCGGATGTAGAGATCGGCGAGGTCCGGATTCTCGAAGTCCGAGCGACGGATCTGGAAAGAGTTCGCGGGGAACCTGGACGACGTCTTTCCGATGAGGTAGTCGAAGTCGAGGCCACCAGCGAGCCACTGCGCCCGGAGACCCGCCCAGCAGAGGGCAGCATCCGCCTGCCCCTCCTTCAGCGCCTGGCCCCAGCCTGGGCCCGCCGACTGATACCGAACCTTGGAGGGATCACCGCCCGCCTGGGCAACCATCGGATCGACGATGGACGACCAACCGAGGTCACCCAAGACGACGCTCTTGCCCTCGAGGTCCTTCGGCGACTGGATACCTTGCGGATTGCCCTTGGGCAGAGCGATATCGAACACGTCGTAGGCGCCCATCTGCCAGACGGAGACGAGGTCGATGCCGGCCTCGACACCGAGCGAGAACACGCCAGGCGACACGTACGACATGTCAGCCTGACCGTCCGCGACCGCCTTCGAGGACGACGTCGCCTCCATGATGGCCGGAAGCACCTCAGTTTCGAGGTCACCGAAATACCCGAAGCGCAGCGCCACCCAGTACGGGTAGTCATCCAGAACTTCGAGGGTGCCGCGCGGGGAGACCCACACGACCTTGTTCCGAGATTCCTGGGCCACGACCGACAGGCGTCCCGCGCCCATGAGTGGCAAGCCAACACCCAGAGCAGCCGCTCCACCCAACAGTTTGCGCCGTGAGAAACGGGAATTGACCAAGTTGTTGAACACTCCGTCCTTCTGGCTCATGACGCAATCCTCCTTCGGAACCCGGACGGTTCCGATTGCTAGTTCGCTCAGCGACGCCACCCGTCGCCTACGACCCACGCACAACGTCACGGTTGGTGTGGTTGACGCGGCTTAGCCACACCGGCACCAGCTCACGAGTGCTAGCCTTTGGTCTGCTCTGCCGGATCCAGCCGGCTCGACGCATGCACTGACGAAGTCAAGAGCTACCGCTGGCGCCACCCTACGCCTGCCAGCTTGCCCATTTCTTGCCCACCCAGTAGAAGAAGACGTAGATGAGGATGCCCATCGTCGCGAGGATGACGATGACCGCCCAGAAGTCCTCCATGCGAATCCGGGACGAGAAGAACGCCAGGCGGCTCCCCAAACCTTCGCTCGAGCCAACGATCTCCGCGCCGATGGCCGTCAGCATTCCGAAGATCGCTCCGACCATCAGGCCGACGATGATCATCGGCAACGCCAAGGGGAACCGAACTTTCGTGAAGATCTGGAAGGTACTTGCGCCGTAGGAGCGTGCCAAGGCGATTTTCGCCAGGTCGGTGCGGCGGAATCCGGTCGCCGAATTGATCATCACCATCGGGCCAGCCGCCAGGGCGACGGCGATGATGCGGGGCTCCGGACCAAAGCCCATCTTTTGGACGAGGAGCGGAACCAGCGCAATCATCGGCGTGGTCACGAGCAGCAGGATGTACGGGGTGATGATCTTCTCAACGAACGGGAACTGCGTGACGATCGCGGCCAGCACGATCCCGATAGTGGCGCCGATCGCATAGCCCGCGAACAGCACCTTCAGCGTGACCCACAGGTGAGGCCGGTAAATGCTCCAGAAATGGTCTTTCAGCGCCGCAGCGATCGAGCTTGGCTTCGGGAACGTGTACGCCGGCACGTTGAACGCGCGACAGATGTATTCGAGGCCGCCAATGACTATGACCGCCACGAGCGCAATGAGCGCGACTTCGCCCCAGTTCTTGGCTAAACCGGTGCTCGTGAGCGCCGACCAGTTTGAAAGCCCAACTTCCTGGTCCTGGCCTGCTTGCGCACCTCCAAATTCAGGAATGGTGTCCTTGAGCTCGCTCGCCATCAGTTTCCCTCACTCTTGATCTCTCACCAGCTCGGCACGGGACTGCACGAGACGACCACCTTCAGTAGCTACCGTCATCGCCCGTGTGACACACGCTTCCCGCGATCACGAGCCGCGATAGGCGCCATGAATGATGGTGTCCTTGATTTCCAGGACGATCTTGATGAAGTCTGGCTCGAAGGTTTGCTCGATCGTGCGCGGTCGCGGCAGATCGATCGGGAAGATGTGCGCCAAACGTCCGGGGCGCGGCGTGAGCACGACAACCCGGTCGGCGAGGAAGACCGCCTCGGTCACGTTGTGCGTGACGAAGATGATCGTTTTCTTCGTTTCCATCCAGATTTTCTGGATGAGGAGGTTCATCTCGTCACGGGTGAACGCGTCCAGGGCGCCGAACGGCTCGTCCATCAAGATGACGCCGGGATCGAACGAAAGGCAGCGAACGATGCTCGCCCGCTGCTGCATACCGCCAGAGAGCTCACGCGGGTACTTTTTCTCGAACCCGGCCAACCCTACCTCTTCGAGGAGCGCTTTAATGCGCGCTTCGTACGGCTGAGGGTTGATCTTCTTGATCTCGAAGGGGAAGCGAATGTTCTGCTCAAGGTTTCGCCAAGGCAGGAGATTGGCTTCCTGAAAGACCATCCCGATCTCGGGACGCGGGCCGGTGACTGGCGTGCCGTTGAGCAGGATGCGCCCGCTCGTCAGCTCGTGCAGCCCGGACATTGCCCAGAGGAGCGTGCTCTTGCCACAACCGGATGGGCCAAGGATGCAGACGAACTCTCCCTCAGCGATCTCAAGATTGAGGTCTTCTAACGCATGCACCGAACCCGTTTGGGTCTTGTAGTACTTGGTGGCATGCTCAACGACCATCGCAATCGGCCGCGCTTGTCCGGCCGGAGCGCGGCCATTGCCAGCCGGCTGAGTCTGCCGGAAAGGATCGGTTGCGAGTGGTAATCCTTGACCCACGCGTACTCCTCTCGTAGCAGAGAGTGACTGGCCTGCGCCCAGCCGATCATTCCACGGGAATACGTCGGCTCCCTCTGATTCGGGCGCCCCGCAGCCCCCTCCTGCGGTGAAATGGCATTTCGCAACGCCTGCATTCTAGGC
>CALGSZ010000128.1 GCA_937901745.1 uncultured Chloroflexota bacterium
TCGGGCTGGGGCTTGTCGGTGCCGCTCGACTCGACGCTGGCCGCGGGTGAACAGGCCGCCTCGGTCTCAGCGGCGGAAGCCGTTGACCGCTGATCGGAGTCGCCAGCGTCGAGTCCAGCGCCCCCCGATACCTGTAGGGAGTCGAGGGCGGCGTCGATGACGGCCCCAAGCGTGAGCGTGAGAACCGATCCCCTGTCGTACGCAGAGCCGACCATGTCGGCTAGGGCACGGCGTGCCTTGTCACTCAGCAGCGCCTCCATCCAGGCTCGGTCACGCTCTGCGTGGATGGCGGGGAGGGCGGCGGCGAGCAGCTGGCGGCACTCGTCCTTGGCGTTGCGCTCGCCGGTCATCGGCGCGCACACGAGGTCTTCGAGACGCGGGACCGCCGCCTCCACCGCCTCATCCGATACCTGTGGTTGGGGGCTACTCATCGTCCGCCTCCAACCGCTCTGCGATCCACGCCGCCGTCCTGATGCGCTCGGCCAGTAGGTAAGCCTGGGCGGGCGTCATGTAGAGGTTGGCCGCCGCGCCGGCGCCCTTGGACTGCTCGTGGTCGACGTTGATCGCGACCTCGCCCGGCTCGGTGCACTGCGCGGTTATCTCACCGCCGAAGACCTCCTCTTCCTCGAACCAGACCGCTTTCGGCTCCAGCTTCTCGCTGGTCCATTCCGTGATGCTGGCCATCACTCGCTCCTCTCTCGTAGCCGCTTTCGCCGCTCGGCCTCTGCGTAGTGGTCGGTCTGGGTGCTCATTCGGACCGCTCCAGCACGCCCGCCAGGCGGTCCAGGGAGTCCCGAGCGCCGCGCACTGCCTCCAGAACGTCGCTCTGCGCCGTGTCGGGATCGGGCTGCGGCGCCAGCGTCGGCACGGCGGACCTTGACCCCGGGTGCGACTTCCTGCCACTCCCAGCCGGAGACCTGCGCCTCGCCGGAGACCAGCGTCCTGCCGGCGACCCACGCCGTGCCGGAGACCTGCGCCCAGTCGGAGACCCGCGCCTTGTCAAGCACCTGCGCCTTGTCGAACACCCGCGCCTTGTCGGAGACCCACGCCTCACCGTCGTGCGACAGGTTCTCTTCCGACTCGACGTAGCCACCCAGGTCTCCGGCCTTGACCGCACCGAAGTCCCTTACCGCTCGGATGCGGAACAGCTTGATCCCGAAGAACTCGATGGTGTCCTCGGCTACTAGCTCGTACTTCTTCACTGGTTCTCCTCTCGTTTCGGAATGCCGGCGAGGCGCAGGCCAACTGCCAGCCCGTAGATGAAGCCGCCGCCGATGACGCTCCGTAGCTGTAGGAGCTTGACCGTCTCGTCGTCGCAGGGAACCCCCTCCGCCTCCAGGATGCGCTTGGCTTCCACAAGGCGCTCCGGGTCGGTCAGGTCGGCGAGTTGTTCATCGCTGAACTGCTTGGTGCGTTCGCGCAGAGCGTCCAGGCGGATGCCCATCTCGGGCGGCGCGGGAGCGCCGGCCATCGCCTCGTCCAGTTCGCGGCCATGCCACAGGGCCTCAGCCATTCGGGGTCTCCTCTCGGTTGGTGAGGGCGGCGTCTCGGGCGGCGGTTGCCTGGCCCGGGGTTACCTCCCTCGGTTGGTTTTGCGTGGTGCCCGCCGATTTGTCGCGAGCCAGTTCCAGGGCGCGGGCGACCAGCGCGTCGCACCCCAAGCTGCGGCAAAAGCCCTCGATCCGCCCGATCCGCCACGACAGGTCGGGTCCGAACACGTCGTAGTTGCCGATGTCCCGATCACCCGTGCCGTCGTTGACGACGTGAAGCTCGCTCAGGGTCACGGGGAAAGGA
The DNA here is from genome assembly GCA_937901745.1 of uncultured Chloroflexota bacterium. Classification (GTDB taxonomy): domain Bacteria; phylum Chloroflexota; class Chloroflexia; order Thermomicrobiales; family UBA6265; genus CALGSZ01. The sequence continues at coordinate 1,795 of CALGSZ010000128.1, forward strand.
ATCCCGCCGGGGAGCAGTTCCACGCGTACGCGCAGCATCAGGCCGCCTCCTCGCCCACCGGCGACTCCAACCGCAGCCGCTCCAGCATCGAGGGGCGGCCGGGGTAGCGCTCGTCGACGCGCTGGCAGAACAGCTTGCACTCGTCGTCTAGCTCGTGCCAGTGGATGACCTCGGCCCGCGTCTCGACCGCATCGTGGAAGGCGCGGCAGAGTGGGGCGCCGATGGCCGGCTCGTAGAGGATCGCCGCCAACTCGTCGTCGGGGAGGTCGCTGAAGGTCTGGCGAATCCACGCGGCCGGCACAAGGTGGTGCGGGTCCACCGGCCCCCAGCAGCGGTGCCCGGGGCGGTGGGTGCGCGCCCAGCAGGGCCACTCGGTCACGAGAGCCGTGAATCGCCTGTGCGCCTCGGCGATCACGGGCGGCTCCGCTGCCTGGAGCGCGTTGCGGCGCCCGCCCGACTGGCGCAGCTTCGGCTCGGCAGCGGCGCCGCAGGTGGGGCAGCGCAGTTCGGCGGGACTGAACTGTGGGCTGAGGCTAGAGCGGCCCTGCCAGGTGTGGCCGTTGGGGCAGTGGTAGCGGGCCATCAGCAACGCTCCCTCCATGCGCGTGGGGCGTTCTCGATCACCGCTTGGACAAAGCGCTGCCGCTCGTCGCGCGTGAGGTCGCGCAGGCGCAGCCTGTCGTGCCAGAGGCGCCCGAGGGGGTATTGGGCGTTGAGGTCAGCGAGAGCGCGCCGCAGCCGCTTCGCGCCGAACCAGGGGATCAGCCCGCGACTGTCGGAGGGGACGAACAGGGCGTGCAAGCGGTAGGTCGCCAGCTCCTCGGGCGGGGTGACGATCGCCTTGATGACCTCCCTCGGCGGGCCCTCGGCGAGGGCGAGCCGTTGGCATTTACGGGTGATGCGGATCATGTTCGCCCGTTCGAGGGCGGTGAGTGCCTGGGCGCTCACAGCAGCCCGTCTCCCTCGTCGTCGGACTCCCGCCGCGGCGCCCGGACGATGTAGACGCCGCGCCAGTCGCTCACGGCGCGCACAGCGTCGCCGATGAGGCGCCCGTAGCGGCGTTCGGTCCACGGCCGCTCCACCTCGACGACAACGGCGCGGTCGATCTCACCGATGCAGCGGGTCGCCTCGATCCACAGGTCAAACGCCGACGGCAGCAGCGCTGCCCGCAGGCACTCCCGCGCCTTCGCCCACACCGCCTCAGCGCCCGGCGAGGGCGCGATGCGTGGGCGCAGGCGCGCTTCGCGCTCAGCACGGCGTTGTTCCCTGGCGTCGACGCGGCGTTCCTCAGCGTCGGCCTGGCGCTGCCAACGTTCTTCGGGGCGCCGCTGCCCGACGGCGGCCAAGTCGCGCTTGCGACGTGACCCCGCAGCCACGCGACGCTTCCGCTCCTCCAGGGGGACCGTCATCAGGATCGACCTCCCTGCCCCTGCCCCCCCTTGGGGGGGCTTATGGGGGGGTAGTCCGGGTACGGGTCGGGTCGGGTCGCGCGCGCGCGGGGGGTCCGGGCGGACACCTCGCGGAGTCCGCGGCCTGTCCGGGCGGACACCCTACGGACGTCCGCAGTCTGTCCGCGTGGAGTCCGAGCGGACATCAATCGGACCCCCTTTCTCGCCGCTTGCGCTGCGCGTCTGCCTCGCGGCGCCTGCGCGCTGCCTCCCGCGACAGGTGATAGTCGAGGAAGTCGTGAATCTCCCACCCCTCGGCGTGCTCGCGCCACAGGCCGGCGGCGATCAGGGCGGCGACCGCCTCTCGCATCTCGCGCTGGCGCGGCAGAGCGCCGACCGCGAACCACTCCGGCACCACGCCGTCGGTTTCGTGATCGGCGCAGTAGGAGATCGCCATCGCATGCAGCCCGATCGAGGCTGGGCAGCGCATCCAGGCCGCCCGGATCTTCGGGTGCGAGTGAAACCTGTCGTCGAGCTTCGCCCACGTCATACCTCCATGCACTCCCGCTCATCAGTGATTCGCTCCAACATCGCCGTCTCGACCCGCCGCAGCGTCTCGGCCATCACGGCCTCCGTGATCGCGTCGGCAGCCTCCCCGCGGGTCGCGGGGATCGGCAGCCCGAGCCGGTGCAGGTAGCGGCGCTGGCCGTTCGTCACCGGGTCATCGCGCCACGGCGCCTGCGAGTCGGCGAGCAGGCGGTTGCCGTGGTGGCGGATGGTGTGCTCGGCGGCGACGAACTCGCGCTGGTAGTCGCGCAGCACGATTCCCGTGTCGAGGTCCGAGCGAGTCACTGCATCCTCAGCCGTGCGCGTTCGCGCTGCGCGTTGACGTGGTCGTGCTGCTCAGGGTCCGGGGGGGCGACGAACAGTCGGAGCAACGCCATCCCCTCGCGGCGCCCCTGCTCGATGCCGCGCCGGCGGCCAGCGCGGTAGCCGATGGCAGCCCAGGCCACGTAGCCGAGCACCGTGAGGGTGATGGAGACGGCGTCTAGGACCATCAGGACCCGCCCGCCTGTTCGCGCTGACGGGCCTCGGCAATCAGCAGCCCGATGGCGATGACGTCGAAGCATATGGTGGCCGCGGCGACTCCCGCCGCGGCAAGCTTGCGCTCCTGAAGGCGGTCCATCGCTGCTGCGATCTCTCCCTGCGCCATCAGCCTTTGGGCCGCTCGACCCAACTACGCCGCCTCCAGAAGTGAGGTCTGCCCCGCTTCAACGGCAGCCTTCGACTGGCGCTCGCTCGCCGCAGCGATGCCGAGTACGTCCTCGACCTCGCGGCCCTCGTGCTGCGACCAGAAGGCGATGCGCGCCCGGGCGATCTCGATGTACTCGGGCTCGCGCTCGATGCCGGTGAGCGGCTTGCGGGCGACGACGATCGGCTCGTGGGACGGCTTCAGGGCAGTCCCGAATCCCTCCCATGCCTTGGCCTCCGGGGTGGCGGGGGCGGTCTCGTCCCACTCGCCGGCATAGTCGCCGTAGCCCGTCTTTCCATCCACAATCTTGCTCGCGCCCCAGTTCTCCCCCCTGCCCACAACCTCCCGCTCGGCCCCTGCCGCCTTGTCGATCGCCTTCGATACATCCAGCGACTTCGGGAAGCCCGAGTTGCCGGTGATGAAGATGCGACCGTTACGACGGCAGACGAAGGCGCCGGTCGGGACGCGCAGGCACCACACCTCGCCGACCCATTCCTCGTCGGGTTCGGCTAGATGGCGACGCTGGAGCTCGGTGGTTGGCCGCGGCGTGACGCAGACGCTCCCGCCCTCGCGGTCGCGACGCATCGCGATCTTCCCCCGCTGACCCATAGTGGCAAGCAGCGACTGCGCCCACTCGAGGTCGGCTGGGTGCTTCGAGTAGAAGTCATCGCCCGACCCGTCGCCCTTCATCGCCGCGTCCCACAGCGCCCGGCGCTCTGCGAGGCTCAGCCGCCAGAGCAGCGCATAGGTCGGCCGCTTGCCCGGGAGATCGGCCCGGACACGCTCGGCCAGCTCCCCCGAGAAGAACCACATCGTCTCGACGTACTCGCGTCCTCGGTACTCGCGCGTCCGGTCATAGCGGCGGTGCTGGGGCGCGATCCGCCCGAGCAGGGTGTCGATCTCCGCCACCCGATCAGCATTGACCGACGACTGGTAGATCCGAACGCCGGTTCCCGTCGCATCGAAGCCACCCTCCGTCCACACCCAGCCGAGCAGCGCCGCGTAGTCCTCGCCACCAATGCCTGGCCCGTCCGCGTAGCCGGCGAGCGGCAGGCGAGTGGGCTTCCATCGGGACACGTTGGCCGCCTCGGTCACCTGCCAGCCCTCGGTCCACCATGACTCGCGCACACCGTCGCGCTGCTGACGCTCCTGGGTGCGCTGATAGACGCGATGGTTCGGGGTTAGGAGTTGGTCCGTGTCATGGTTGACCAGCCGCCGCATCGGTCCCGAATAGGGCGCGCGGATCGTCTCGCGAACGTCGCCGAGCTCGATCGCCTCGGTGTCCGCATCCCAGCACGCAACTCGCTCGCCGACCCCGACCTCAATCCCGAGCCTCCACCCATTCTCGGTCAGCACCTCGACGTCCGGCGTCAGGCAGCCGTACAGCCACATGATCGAGTCGCGGATCTCGAAGCCCGCGTCCTCGATTGCGCAGGCGAGACGGTGATACGTGCGGGTGCCGCCGAAGGCGAGTAGGTGGCCGCCGGGCTTGAGGATGCGGAGCGTTTCGCTCGCCCAGCGCTCGGTCCAGTCCTGAAAGAGCTTTCCGGCTCGATACTCCGGCGAGGTCCGGCTTGCTCTACCGAAGGGGTCATCCCGGCCGACGTCGGCCGTGTTCAGGCTGCGGTGGAAGCCGTCCGCACCGTCCCAATCCTTCCCCATGAACTCCAGCCCGTAGGGCGGGTCGCAGACCACCGCGTCGACGGAGCAGTCCGGGATCGCCGCCATCACGTCGATGCAGTCGCCGGAGAGGACTGGTCCGTCGAGGGCGCCCCAGGTTGGGGCGTTGACGAGGGCGCGACCCTTCACGCCGCCTCTCCCCAGTCCTGATCCGGGTCAGCGAAGCGAGGCCGCCTAAGCCCCACATCGTCCTCAAACAGCGAGATAGCGGGTGGGGTCGGTGCTGGCGCACCACCGGGAGGGAGGGACCCGCCCTGCCCTTGTGGCACAGGGACACCAGCACCATCCCCACCCGGATCGACGCCGCCTCCCACTTCGGGAGCGGTTTCCACAGGTAGGCCGGAGGCATCAAGGAGACTTCCCTTTCTGGACTCATCCTCCGACCGTTCTCCTTGCGCTCCCGCCGCGGCGTCGACCCCGGTGGACTCACCCGACTCAGCGCCGCAGAGGCCCGAGGAGGATTCACGTCCCCCACTCTCGGCGCTGAGTCCGGTGAGCGTGTAGCGGGTGTACTTGCCCTCGCGGGTGTGGGTGATCTCGTAGCCCATCGCCTCCAGCTCGCCGATACGTGCGGCGGCTCGCGGCATCCCGTGGGCGAGGAAGACGTCTGAGCGCACCCCGGCACTCCCTGCCTCTCTGAGCAGGTAGAGCACTCGGTCTCGTTGGGTGAGGGGCTTGCTCACGCCTCCCCCTCCACCCTGCGTGGAGAGACGAAGATGTAGGTCACGCGGGGCTTGTGGTCTGCCAGCTTCACGAGGCCCGGGCACTTCTTCTCGACGGTCGCGGTGAACTTGTGGCCGCGTACGTTGATGCGGTAGCGCTGGCCCTCTTTGATGGCGCGCATCTGCATCTAGGACGGGACCTCCACAAGCTCGAACTCGATGCGGTCCACAAGCTGATCCGGCTCGTAGGAGCCGTAGAGGCCGCGCCAGTAGTCGGCCAGGTCCGCCCAGGTCTTGAAGCCCTCGCCACGAGCCTCCGCAGCCTTGGTGAACATGTCGGCGGCTTCCGGGGCGCCAAGCCGCTCCCGCCGAACACTCAGCACCCGCAGCCGGTAGCCAGGGATGGTCCGGGCGCGGGCGCGGCTGCCCTTCTCGGGTGGGCCTTGCAGGGCGTAGGTGCCTCCGGGTCCGCCACCGGGCTTGTAGTGGCAAGGGAGGGCTCCCACCACGATGTCGTACTGCACCGGCCGCCGGGTGACCGTCTTCTCCCCGGCGAGGATCTTGTTGATCAGCTCCTCTCGGAAGATCACGCCTTCTCCTCCGCCTCGAACTCCACTTCCCAGGTGACTACTCGCCCGGCGCCGTCCCGTGCAAGCGGGTAAGCGCGTGAGGAGACGAACTCCCAGCGGCCCTCACCGAAGAAGCGGTCGAAGGCTTTATCGGCCTCGTCCCTCGCATCGTCTGCCGTGGTTCCGTAGAAGCTCGCGGTTGCCCTCACGCTGCAACTCCCTCCGTATCCGGCTCACCAAGAGCCTGAAGCACGTCGTCCACCGATTGACCTTCAGCGGCCAGCTCCTTCACCAGCCGCACCTGCTCGGGCGTGTAGCCCATGCCGCGCAACATGTCGATGGCTTCGGCGCGGGCCGCGAACGCCTTGTCGCGGGCGCGGCGCTTCGCCGTGACCAACATCCACGCGGCATATTCACGTCGGTCCAGCTCGCACAACCCGCAAGGCCGGGTACGGTCGATCAGCCCCGAGCCGCAGGTGGGGCAGTAGGTGACGACTTCACCCATCTAGCTGGCCGCCGCCTTAGGCTTGGAGTCGAGTGCTGAGTCCCACGCCTCGCGCCACTCCCGCTTGCAAGCGATGCACAGCACGAAGGGATCGTTGCGGCCGTAGCTGCGCTCGCCCCTCAAGGGGTGGCCGCAGATCATGACGCGGTAGCGGCCGGGTTTTCTGCCGCAGCTTTCACAGAAGGTTGCAGTCGGATGTGTGACGATTTCTAGAGCGCTCACTTGGCGCGCCTATCAGAACGGAATGTCCTCGTCCTCGGGGTACGACTCAGGCTCCATGCCCTCCGTGTCGGGCTCGGGGAGGTCGGACTGCTTGGCGGCCCACTCCCGCACGGTTCGGCCCAGGTCGTCGGCGCGTTTGGTCTGCTCCTCTCCTGAGCCCTTCAGTTCGTCGATCAGCTTCGAGATGGAGCCGCCTTTGCCGCCGGTCAAATTCGCCTTCGCGTAGGCCATGACCTGGCCGAGTTTCGGGTCGGTCGAGTCGGTGAAGCCGTGCTCCTTGCACAGGCGCTCGAAGAAGGCGAGCTGTCTGGAGGACGGCTTGCGGGGGCCGGAGCCTCCGTTGCCCTCACCACCCTGCTGGGCCGCAACCCGGTCCATCTCCTCAGCCGGAGTTCCGCCCATGCCGGCGAGCGTCGGCACGAACCGCAGCACCGATGCCAGCGCTCGGGACATGGCACGGGTCTGCGCCATCGAGCGAATCTCGAACTCCTCAGCGTCCTTCCAGCGCTCCTCATTGCGCAGGCACATCGAATCCGCTGCGCCGATGACTCGGCCGTCGAGCGTCCGCGCCTCGCAGCGGGCTTCCCAGCCCGCCGGGTCAGTCAGCTTGCGGGTGGAGACGATCACGCCCGTTACCCCAAGCTGCTGGCCTAGCGTCTGCCACGCCTCAACCCGGAGGAAGTCCTTGCCGTTGATGTTCTTGACCATCCCGGCCTCTCGCACCACGGGCGCCAGAGCGTCGGCGATCGTCTTCGCCTTCTTCAGCACCTCCACCGGGTCGTCGGTGCGAAACAGCGACGGCGGGGGTGCAGCCGGAGCCGCGACGATCTCCGCTCCCGGCTCGACCACTTCGGCGTCAAGCACCTGCTCGCTCACCCCACCACCCCCCAGCCAATCTTCGCCGCCTCGATAGCGAGGCGAGCGGTGAAACCTCCAACGGCAGCGGCCGCAACCACATGCACGATCAGGTAGGCCAATGCTCCGAGTGCCCTCACGCTTCCTCCCTCCTCTCGAGTTCCTCTGCCTGTATCTGCTGGATGCGGTGATGGAGGAAGCGAAGCTCCCCCGCGTCTCGCTCCAGCATCTCCGCCGCACGAACGGCGCCGCAAAGGAACCGCTCGGCTTCGTGCAGATTCTCGAAGAGCTTTTTCTCGAGTCGTGCCTCTACTGCGTCCATGCGGATGCCTCCTAGTGGCAGGGTGGTATGGCGCTCGAGGAAGGTCTCTAGGTGTTCGAGGCTGGCGAGGCGGCCGTCGAGTTCTTGGCGAAGCTCTTGGGAGGTCACCAGCTCAACCGCAGCGTCGCTTTTGGATGCGCTTCACACATGCGCTGGATGTCCCAGAGATAAGTGATGGCGCCGTCCACGTTGCCCCAGCCGTTTGGTGGCTCAAGGTTGCGAAGCTCGCGGCGGTTAGAGATGCCCCACTCGACAGCCGCAGCAAAGAGCGGGGCTAGGTCGCCTGCGGGCGACTTGCCATCGAGATCGGCTAGCCGGATGCTGTCCTCGGGTCTCGGTTCGTGCCGAACCCAGTTCCCGGCCCGCTTGACCACTCGGTGACCCGTAACCCACCAGCCGATGCACTCTTGATCCGCGGCAGCGGTCAAGCATCGTGCCCAGATGTCCGAGACGTTGGAGGTGTAGTTGCCGCAGCGGATGTAGCCGCTCACCCCCACCTCCACGTTGCCGGCGATCCCATCGCCATCCAGTGCCGGGTGCTGATCGGTGAAACGCCGGACGATGCGCAGTGGCTCCTCGCCGCCCGTGTCGATCTCTAGCCAGAAGTCGTAGCTCACGCCGCCTCCCTCCTCTCCGGGTTCCGTGCCCGCGCGTTGTCGATGCCGTCCCACAGGTCAGGGCGCCGCATCTCTTCACTGGGTGGCTCCGCAACCTCGATGGGCCGTAGTTCCACCATCACCATCCCGAACAGCACCAGCCCGAATAGGGCAGCGGCGATGAGGGCGACTTGCCAGGGCAGCAGGACGAACAGGGCGGCCCAGAAGCCGAGTGCGATTGCGATGACGGCGATGTAGGCGGCGAGCATCAGGTAGCCTCCCTCTCTAGTTCCTCGCGGGCCGTGAACGCTTCTGTCCTGAGCCGAGCCGCGTCGTCCAACGCGCACGCATACGCAGCCGTCCCCGGTATCGCCAGCCGCAGCCGCGCAGCCGCCCGCTCTTGCTCCTGACGCAGCTGGGCAAGGCGCTGCTCGGGGGTGCCTACTCGGCGGGGCTGCTGGGGCTTCTGGGTG
>CALGSZ010000129.1 GCA_937901745.1 uncultured Chloroflexota bacterium
CGAGATCGCGCTTGCCAACTTCTCCGCGTTGATCGATACGGCCTAGCGGCCGCGGGCGCGCTTAGCTACGACGCTGGAGAGGATGTCGGAGCCGCCCAGGATACCTGGCAGGAGACGCCGGTTCCGGCTAAGCCGCAGTAGCCGTTCGGCACCTTGTAGAGATACTGCTGGTGGTACGCCTCCGCCTCGTAGAAGGGGCCAGCCGGGGCGATCTCCGTCGTGATCGGCGGGTAGCCGGCGTTGCGGAGGGCTTCACCGTACCGGGCGCGCATCGTTTCCGCCACGGCGCGCTGCTCTTCGCTCGTCGTGTAGATCGCCGAGCGGTACTGTGTGCCGATGTCGTTGCCTTGCCGCATCCCCTGCGTTGGGTCATGCGACTCGAAGAAGATCGCCAGTAGCTGCTCGTAGCTGATCTTGGCCGGGTCGAAGACGACGCGGACTGCCTCGGCGTGCCCGGTCTTGCCGGTGCAAACCTCCTCGTAGGTCGGGTACGGCGTATAGCCACCGGTGTAGCCGACAGCGGTCGTGTAGACACCGTCAATCTGCCAGAACAGCCGCTCAGCGCCCCAGAAACATCCGAGCGCGAAGATGGCGACTTCCAGCCCTTCGGGGAATGGCGGCTGGATCGGTGTGCCGAGGACCTCGTGGCGCTCGGGAATCGCGAAAGCAGGGCGGTCGCGCCCGGGTAGCGCCTCCTCGGGCGCGATCATACGGGTCTTGGTGCGTCCAAAGAGCATGGGAGTCATCTCCTGGCGGGCGCTCGTGATAGAGCGCGGGATGGTGGCGGGACTTGGCTCCGTCCCGCTCGGTGCTTCTCGATCGTACCAGGGATGGCGTCGCCCGTGCAGGGAGGCGCCGATCACGTGGGTCACAATCCAAGGCGCGCCGCGGAGGGGCGAGTTCGTCGCGTTCTCGCGTGGTTACTGGCTTACACGCGCTTCCGCGGTCGCGTGAGAGGTTTCAGGGCCGTCTTGGCTCCGCTTGGCCGGTTGGTAGCTGCCTGGCACGGGACGGAAGCTGATGGCGATTCGGTTCCAGCCGTTGATCGCGATCACCGCCATCGTCAGGTTGACGAGCTCCGCTTCGTCGAAGTGCTGACGCACGCGCTCGTACACATCGTCGGGGACGTGGCCATCCGCGACGAGCGTCACCGCCTCGGTCCACTCCATCGCGGCGCGCTCCCGTTCTGTGTACAGGTGTGGCGCCTCTCGCCAGACACTGAGCATGTAGATCCGCTGCTCGGTCTCGCCAATGGCCCGGGCATCCTTGGTGTGCATGTCGATGCAGTAGGCGCACCCGTTGATCTGAGAAGCGCGGATCTTGACGAGCTCGATCAGCGAGGGCTCCAGCCCACTCTGACGGACGTACGAGTCGAGCTGCCTCATGGCCTGAACGGCGCCGGGCGCGACCTCGGCGTAGCGCATGCGTGGCTGCATCTCATTGTCCTCCCCGCTCGAGATCGACAGACTTGCCTGTCCATCTCGAGCTGAAAAACGAGCAGGTCATTTCGCCCGAGCGCTGGCCTGCACCAGACGCTGGGTGGCGTTCCACGCGATATCAGCGGCTTCGGGCGTGCCCTGGATCGCCGCCGTCACCATTGCCCCTTCCACGAGCAGGGCGATCATCGGGACGAGCTCGTTCGCCTCGCGGCCGACCGACTGTTCGATGACGCTCCTCAGCATCTCGGTGAAGCGCCGCTTATGGTCCCGCGCGAACCGGGTGGCAGGATGGTTGGGGTCAGCCAGGGCCATGGCCGCGTTTTGAAAGGCGCAGCCGTGGAAATCCGGCGACGTGAACCACTCTTTCAGCGAGGCGAAGAAGGCGTGCAGCGGATCATTGAGCCGCTGGCGGTGCCGCTCCATGGCATCCCGGAGGAAATCGAAAAACGTCTCCTCGCGGTATTGGAGGACGGCGAGGATGAGGTCGTTCTTCGACGGGAAGTGGGTGTAGAGCGTCATCTTGGCGACGCCCGCTTCGGCAACGATGCGGTCGATGCCAACGGCGCAGATGCCCTCCTGATAGAAGAGCCGATCGGCTGTTTCGAGGATGCGTTGTCGGGCTTCGGAGCGTTTCCCGCGCTTCATATCCACGGTGCCTATTATACAGACAGGTCTGTCTTGTCTCACGGTCGAGCAATCCCGCGCCGCGGCCGATACCGGGTTCGCGGCGGGGGTGAATGTGCTGGTGCGCTTAGGACGGGTCAGGTCGCACGGAGCTTGAGCGTGCCGAGCGCGACTCGCGCGTCGATCGTGAGCGAGGGTGTGTCTCCCGCGACGGCCGCCATCGTCCAGAACTCCCCGTCGCGGGTCACGAAGCCGCTGCCCGGGTCCAGGCTGCCGAGCATGGTGCGAGGCGCCACCTTGGCGGCCATTGCGCTCGGAATGCGGATCTCGACCGTTGCCATCCCCGTGTTGAGCCGCGCTCGCAGGTCGCGACGCAGCTCCCCTCCGAAGTCGAGGAGGAAGGTAGCCGCACCGCCATCGACGGAGATCTCCTCAGCGCCGGAGTTCGCTAGGTTGAGCAGCTCGGTTTCGGCGGCGCCGGCCGCCAGGCGCAGGCGGGTCATCGGCTGTGGGTTGGGGGCCGAGAAGTCGAGGCGAACCTCGCCCGCCCCGTACTTGACGTCGATCTCCGTCAGCGGAATGCCGCCGAGATCGCAAGCCGAGTCGTCCGTCGCGCCAGCCTCGATCGTCAGGGCGAACGGCCGGGCTTTGCCGAGGCGGAGATCGAAGCGTGGAGTCTCCTTCAGCACGCCGAGGATGCGATTCGTCTGGCTGATGCGCGCCACGCCACCCTCGGTGGAGATGCGGAGCGGGATGCTGCCGCTTTCGTCGTAGTAGGTGCCGCTCACCCAGGTATCGCCGTCGCCGGGCACGATTCGCAGCCGCGCTGGCCCGATCGAGAGGCGCAGGTGCAGCTGCTCAGCATCGGGATACGGGATGGCGATCGGTGTCTCGGTTACAGTCATGATCCTCGTCCTTGCTCCGCGTTGGTCGCTCCTGGCCGGGGTGGACGGGGCGCCCCGGCGCCTCGATGCCATGGTAATCCGCCGGCCTGTCCCTCACCATTCGCCCTCGACTTCGTCCGAGCGCTGGTCCGGGCCGTAGAAGGTGGCCCGTCGTCGCGTTACCAGCGCTGTCGTCTCGCGGATGCTCAAGCCGTGCCAGCGCAGCACGCGCCGGACGAGTTCCATGCCGACCTCGAACTCTGGCTGGATGACTTCGTCTGCCCCGATCTCCCTCAGCGACTCGCGCTCGGTACCGCCAGACGCCCGGGCGATGATCCGGATCTGCGGGTTGAGGCGTCGCGCCTGGCGAATCGCCGCCTGTGCGGAGACGGGATCCGGCGTCGCGAGCGCCAGAGTCCGGGCGCGCTCCACGCCTGCCCGGCGCAGCAGGGCTTCGGAGCCGGCATCGCCGTAGTATGCCTCGATGCCGGCGGCGCGGAGGTCGCGGACGATCGCCGGGTTGAGCTCGATGACGGTGAAGGTGAAGCCTCGACGAGTCAGCGCCGCGCCGAGCTCGCGCCCGACTCGGCCATAGCCGCAGATGACGACATGGCGCGCCAGGCGGGAGGGTGGCCGTTCGGGTAACGGTTCCGGCCCCACCCGCGCCTCCTCATGGGCGTGAACGCCGGGCAGCGATCCGGTAAGCGCGATGAGCGCGGGAGCGAGCGCGAGCACCGCCGGTCCGACCAGCATTGAGCCGGTCGCGCCGGCGAGGAGCAGCCCGTATTGCCGATCGTTGATGATGTGCTCCGAGAACCCGGTACTGGCGAGGACGAAGCTGAATTCGCCCATCTGCGCGAGGAGGATCGCCGCCAGCGTCGCCGTCCGGTGATCGACGCCGACCGCGAGATATGCCCCGCCGGTGATCAGCATCTTGCCGGCCACGAGCACCAAGAGGATCAACAGCGCGCTAGTGGCGTTGTCCAAGAGGAAGCGAGGATCGAGGAGCATGCCGATCGCGACGAAGAAGAGGGACGCGAAGACATCGCGCAGGGGGATGATTTCGGCGAGAACCGCGACATCGAACTCTGATTCCGAGATCACGATGCCGGCGAGAAACGCGCCGATGGCGAAGGAGAGTCCCGTGCGCTCGACCGCGATCGCCGTGCCCAGGGCGGTCAGGACGATCGTCAGGAGGAACAGCTCGCGGGAACCGGTCGCCGCGACAGCGTAGAACAGGCGCGGCACCAGACGGGTGCCAAAGACGAGGACGACGGCGAGGGTGACGGTGGCGATCCCGAGTGAGCGGATGAGGGAAAAGCCAAGATTCTCGTTGTGGCCGGTGAGGAGCGGCAGGAGGGCGAGCATTGGCACCAAGCTGAGGTCTTGGACGATGCCGAGACCGAGCGCGATTCGCCCTTGCGGGCTCTCGGCCTCGCCACGGTCCGACAGGAGCTTGATGGCGACGAGCGAGCTGGAGATGGCGAAGGCTCCGCCGAGGAGGAGCGCGGCGGGCAGGCTCCAGCCGAGCGCCAAGCCGATGGCAGTGCCCAGAACGATCGTCAGCGGGATCTGCAAGCTGCCGCTCCCGAGCGCGATGCGCCGGATGCGGCGAAGCTCGTTGAGCGAGAACTCGACGCCGAGGGCGAACATCAAGAAGGCGACGCCGAGATTGGCCAGCGCCTCGACCCGCTCTCGCTCCGCGACGAAGCCGGGCGTGTTCGGCCCGATCAGCACGCCGGCGACGATGTAGCCAAGAAGGACCGGTAGCCCGAGGCGATTGGCCGCCATGCCGCCGATGAACGCGGCGCCCAGTGCCAAGACCAGGTCAACGAGGAACGAGAGATTTTCCACCGAGGCGCCGCTCCTGTTCCCTTTGTGTGCGGTGCCGACAGACCAACACGGACCACTCGTAACGAGAGCGGCCGCCTCGCCGTCTTACCGCCAATGTAGCGCGATCTGGCTGGCCAAGAGGGCAACGCCGTGTTTCGCAGATACATTATCCGATTCGCCCCTATGCCGGGATGCCCCCATAGTGGTACGATCCACTCACCGGTGTTCACCTTGGCGCGCGCATACACCTGCCCTAGCGGTTGGACCAGCTGGAGCACTGGCGCGACGACAAACGGGAGCAGCACGAGCTCACCGAGGGATTCCCGGAACGAAATCTAATCCGGGACCAGATCGAGTGGGCTCATGATGCGGGCGATGATGCACGTCGCCGCGGCTCTCGCATGGCATGGGACGCGCGCATCGCGCCACGCGATGGCTTGGGCGTTGAGGTTGGCTCGCAGGAGGCGCCGCCAGCGTCCGATATCCCGACAACCCAAGCTCGATCGTTCCTCCGTCTGCTCGTGACCGGCACAGGTCGGCGCGCTGAACAGGTGAGACATGCAGATGGCACCGTCGAGCGGCTCACCTCGCGGCCCGACGCTCGACCAGGGGCCTCAGGGAGCGAATTGGCGACATATGTGTCTGGTTGCGCCGTCTGCTCATGTCGCTCACCAACGTCTCGGCGCGGGCCTCTTCAGCAATAGATATTGCGGAGTATTCGTCATATCGGCTACGATCCTTGCCGGGGACCAAGCTCCATGTGTCGTTGTGCGCGGTCAGTCGCGGCAGGGGGGAGGATCGTGCCATGGCAGCGCCGAGGGAGCATGTCCTCGTCGTTGACGATCTGCCGGAATTCCTTGCGGTCGTTCAAGAGGTGCTGGAGGAGGAAGGGCTCCAGGTTACGACGTGGCTGTCCCCGCCCAACGATCTGGAGAGCGTACTCGAGCTGCACCCCGATGTGATCGTGCTCGATTTCGTGATCGCCGGAGCCGAGACGGGGCTGGTGTTTCTCGAGCGCCTGAAGGGCGATCCACGCACGGCGTCGGTGCCAGTGGTCGTCTGCACTGCTGCCATCCGGCAGGTCGAGCGGCTGCACGATCAACTCGAGGCTTGGCACTGCCGCGTGCTGCTCAAGCCGTTCGAGATCGAGGATCTGCTGTCCGCGATTGGCGATAGTCTGGCGGAGCGGAAGTCTGGCAGCGATGGCGGAGCTGTCGCCTGACGCCGCTCGGGCCGATCCGCCCCGCGCCCTCTTAGAACTTCGCGTCGAAGAGCGCCCAGCGACCGAAATAGAGTAAGAACGCGGCCGCGACGGCATAGACGGCTGGATGGACCTCCCTCGCCTTGCCGCGCGCCAGCTTGATGAGGACATAGCTGATGAACCCGACGCCGATCCCATTGGTGATGCTGTACGTGAGCGGCATGAAGAGCATCGTCAGCGTCACCGGGAGGCCTTCTTCAAGGTCGGTGAAGTTGATACCGCGCGGGCCCGTTTTGTCCTCGCCGGTATTCTGGGCTTCCGAGATGATGCCGACCATCAGGAAGCCGACGAAGATGAGAGCTGGAGCCGTCGCCGCTTGAGGAATCGCCTGCACCAGGCTGACGAATGGCAGCGCCAGCAGGAAGAGCAGGCCGGTGACGACGGAGACCAATCCCGTTCGCCCGCCGACTTCCACCCCGGCCGCGGACTCGATGTAGCTCGTCGCCGAGGATGCGCTCACCGCGCCGCCGGCCACCGCCGCCAGCGAGTCGACGAGCAGCGGCTTGTTGACATCCGGGAATTCGCCGCGCTCGTTGAGATACCCGGCCTGGCTGCCGATGCCGACGAGCGTGCCCATCGTGTCGAAGAAGTCCGACAGCATCAGGCTGAAGACGGCGAGCAGCGCCGACAGGAAGCCGAGCTCGCCCCAGAAGCCGAAGCTGAACTCCCCGACCAGATCGAAGCTCGGACCGGACCACGGGTCATCCGGCCAGGATGCGACGTCGCCCGGGACGATGAAGGCGACGATGGTCGAGGCGACGATGCCGATCAGGATCGCTGCGCGGATGCCGCGCGCATAGAGGACGATCGTCAACGCCAGGCCGACTACCGTGACGAAGATCGGCCAGGTGTCCAGGGGCGCCAGCTCCAGGATGCTGCCCGTCGTGCCGGTGGGGCCGGGCACGAAGCGGATCATGCCGGCATTGACCAGGCCGATGAAGAGGATGAAGAAGCCGATGCCGACGGCGATACCCTTTTTCAGCGCCAGCGGCACCGCGTCCATGACCGCTTGCCGGATGCCGAGTAGGACGAGGGCGGTAATGATCAGGCCCTCGGTGACGATGACGCCCATCGCCTGCGGGAAGGTCAAACCCATCGAGCCGGCAAGGGAGAAAGCAACCGCGGCATTGAGACCGAGACCCGGCGCGATCGCGATGGCGCGGTTCGCGTAGAGCCCCATCGCCAGGGTCATCACGCCGGCGACGAGGCAGGTGACGGTCGCCACCTCCCGGACAGGCAGGCCCGGCGCCCAGCCCTCTGGGCCTTCCCGCCCCAGGATCGCCGGATTGACAGCGATGATGTAGGCCATGACCATGAAGGTCGTGATGCCCGCGAGAATCTCGGTACGTACTGTGGTGCGATGCTCGCTGAGGTGGAAGAAGCGGTCGAGGAATCCGCCGTCACCAGCGTTGAAAGGTCGCGTCCCGGCATCCACGCTCTGACTCATCGTGCCCTCCTCGATCCGGTCAGTCGAGCGTCCGCGGGGCGTGTGCATTATGGCACGGGGAGTACTTGGCGACCGTCTGGGCGCCGATCAGCCCTTGACCGAGCCGTGCGTCATGCCCTGGACCATGAAGCGTTGGGCGAGGAGATAGAGCACGACGACGGGGACGGCGGAGAGAACCGCTCCGGCCATGATCGGCCCCCAGAGCAGGACGTCGCCGGTGATCAGGTATTGCAGCGCGAGGGGCACGGTCCGCTTGTCCTCCGAGGTGATGAAGATCAGCGCTAGCAGGAGCTCGTTCCAGGCGCCAGTGAAGGTGAAGATCCCAACGGCGACCAGGCCGGGAGCGGAGAGTGGCAGCAAGATGCGGAACAGCGCCCCGATCCGCGTCGTACCGTCGACCATCGCCTGCTCCTCCAGCTCGGCGGGAACGCTGCGGAAGTAGCCGCTGAGCAGCCAGGTGCTGAGCGGCAGGGCAAACGTCAGGTAAACGATGATCAGTCCGTGGAGCGAATTCCCGAGGTTGAGCCGGGCGACAATGATCGAGAGGGGGATGAAGAGTAGCGAGGTCGGCGTGAGATACGCGAACAGGATCAGCCGGCCGATGACGCCCTTGAAGCGGTACCGGAAGCGAACCAAGCTGTAGGCAGCGAAGGATGCGATCAGCAGGCAGAGGACCGTCACTGACGAGGCGACGATCAGGCTGTTCCGGATATTCGTCAGGAAGCCTTTCTCTTCGATCAATACCCGGTAATTGTCGAGCGTGACGATTTTCGGCCAGAGCGACGGCTGACGATAGATCTCGCGTGGGAGCTTCAGGGAGATCGTCGCCATCCAGTAGATCGGGAAGAGGATCGCGGCCAGGACGATGAGCAGAATGGCGTAGATCAGGAGGCGCTGACCGCGAGCGAACAGGCGCGGCCGGGACACGCGCGGCGCCGGCTGAACGCGACCGGCGATCATGCTTCATCCTCCCGCATCAGGGTCGTCACGACGATCACCAGCAGCGCCAACACCGGGATCATGGCGACGGAGACCGCGGCCGCCTCTCCGAGGCGCTGGCTCTGCATCCCGAAATAGGCCAGGACTGGGAAGACCATCGTCGCGTCGGACGGGCCGCCCTGGGTCATGATCCAGATGTTCTCGAAGCTATTGGCCGTCCAGATCGACGAGAGGAGTACGACGATCAGGATTACCTGGCGGATGCTGGGCAGCGTGACGGCCAGGAAGCGTTGCCAGGCGTTGGCGCCGTCGATTTTCGCCGCTTCATAGAGCTCGCTCGGCACGGTCTGCAGCGCGGCCAGGAACGAGATGCACCAGAAGGGGAAGCCGCGCCAGACGGTGGCGATGATCACGGCCGGCATCGCGGTCGAGCGCTGCCCGAGCCAGTCGATGATGTCCGTGTAGAGGCCGGATTCACTGAGCAAGAGGTTGATCCCGCCGCCGATCGGCATGAAGAGGAGCCGCCAGGTGAGAAAGGCGACGAACGCGGGCATCGCCCAAGGAAGGAGCATGAAGGAGCGAAAGAGGCCGCGCCCACGGATTCGCTCATTGAGGATGAGCGCCAGGCCCAGACCGATCACGAGCTTGAGAATGTCGGAGACGACGACCAAGACGATTGTGTTCCGAACCGCCTTGGTGAAGCTCGACCAGCCAAAGAGGTAGCGGAAGTTGGCCAATCCGACCCACTCGCCCGGATCGCCGACCACGCGGCTCGTGAACGAGATGAAAATCGCGTAGAAGAACGGATACGCGACCAGGCCGAGAAGAATCGCGCAGGCGGGCAGAACGAAGAGATAGCCCCAGAGCGCATTTCGCCGCGCGAAGGTCAGCAAGACGCGGCGTTCGGTTGGTCGGCGGCTGGCGATGACGGCCATGGGGACCTCACGCGACGGTCGTCACGATGCGTGCATCGCGCCAAATGCTGTCCGCCGCGCGGGGTTCGCGCCCCGCGCGGCGATTCATGGGAGCGGAGCGATTACTTGTACTTGTCGTAGATCGCCTGCCCTTGCTGCTGGGCCTCATCCATCGCATCGTCGAGCGACACGCCATCGATGACGACGCGCTGCACCATCTTCGGGACGATGAAGTTGGCCGAGAAGTCGGCGAAGGCCGTGTTGTAGACATCGGGCGCGCCGGGCGCGGTGCCGTTCTTGACGAGGTCGAGCAGACCGGAGTGGACCGGATTGGTAAAGACCTCGAAGCCTTCATAGCCCTTGAGCACCGGCCCGTAGATGGCGACGTTGTAGTACGCCTCCATGAACTCCGGATTCGCCAGATACTCGATCAGCGCCTTGGCGGCTTCGACATCGCGCGACGTCTTTGGAATGGCCCGGAAATTCGGGTTGATTGGCGAGATGCGCCCCTTTGGTCCAGCCGGCAAGGGGGCGTAGTGCGTGGCCGCCTCGAGCTCCGGGTCATCCTCCTTCGCCGTGAGGTAGACGCTGCCGGTGTTGGCGATGAAGATCGCCTGACCGGAGAGATACGCCTGGTTGTCGCCGGCGCCGTCCCAGGTGGTGACGCCCGGCGGGAAGAGTCCGGCCTTGTAGGCATCGGAGACCCACTGCAGGTACTCGCGCGTCTCCTCCGACTTGATCGTGACCGTCTTCCCTTCGTCGTCGGCGATCCGACCTCCGTAGGATTGCAGGACGGAGATCTGGAGATTGCCGTCGCCGACGTTCGACAGCGCGAAGCCCATGCCGTAGAGGGGCGGATCTTGTGCCTGGGCCGACCAATCGCTGACCTCCTGCCACGTTTGTGGCGGCGGGGTCAGTCCCTTGGCTTCGAGGACGTCGCGGCGAGAGAAGAGGAGATTGCCCGAGGAGCCGAACGGGATGCCGGTGCGCCCGCCGGGGAAGAGCGATGCGGACGCATCGATTGATTCGTACCAGCCGCCGTGCGCCTGCCCAATTCGGTCGTAGAGGTCATCAAGCGGGACGAGCTGATCCGTGTTGCTCAGCAGGAGGAGGAGATCGAGCCCCATATCGAGGGCGTCCGGCATCGTCCCGGATTCGACCGCGGCCGAGACCTTCTGGTTGGTCTCGTTCTGGTTGATCATGACCACTTCGGTCTCGATCCCATTCTCCTTGCCCCAGGCGTTGATCGTATCGACCAACAGCTGGTTCGCCTCGTCGGAGAAGATGAGGCCACCCCAGTAGGTCAGCTTTCCGCCGCCTTGGATGACGGCCGGAGCTGATTTCGCCGCCAACGCTTCGGCAAGGCGGCCACCGCCTAGAACTGCGGCACCGCCGCCAGCGACACCACCGAGGAACCGCCGTCGAGTGATCCGAGAATCGCCGGTCATCAGACGTCTCCCTCCCTGACTTGGTCGCTTGGCACACGCCAGTCTGGCGCTTGTCGGGACGTTAGCAATGCTGCGCGGCGCTGTCAACGAGGGAGCCAGTTCCGGAAGCCACCGTGGCCGATCGAGCTACAACCTTACGGCGGGCACCTCCAATAGGCGAAATCGCGTTCACCCCTTATGAATTCGCTGACCCCGTCGCCGCTCAACGAATGATGCCAATGTTGCCCAAGGGCTCATGGGAGTGCGGAGCCACCGTGAGCCGTCGACCCTACTTGACGCCAAGACTGTTTCGCGGGATCGTGCCGCGCGACGGACTGATCGGAGCGGCTGGCTAGCCTGCGATAGACAGGGAGCGACCGATGGGTACGGAGATCGGCATTCGCATCGCGATCGGGCAGTTCAACGAGCTGACGGACGAGAAGCTTCGCTTTGCCGCGCAGCTGGGCGTGACCGGTGTTCAGATGAACACGCCGAATCTCCCTGGTGAGACCCATTGGGAGGAGGCGGACCTGCGCCGGCTCGTCGAGAAGTGCCAATCCTACGGGCTGACGCTGGAAGCGATCGAGAACGTCCCCATCCACTTCTACGACAAGGCGATGCTCGGCCTACCCGGCCGGGACGAGCAGATCGAGAACTATCAGACGACGATCCGCAACGTCGGGCGCGCCGGCATCCCGATCCTCGGCTACCACTGGATGCCGAACTCCGTCTGGCGTACCTCGGTGAGCGCGCCGGGACGTGGCGGCGCTCGCGTGACGGCGTTCGACATGGCGGCCGTGGAACGGGCCGGGTCACAGGCGCTGCGCACCTTCGTCGCGAAGACCGACGAGCGGATGGCGGCGCTCGCCGTCGCGGAGGGCGACGAGGAGATCATTGATGAGGACCGCATGTGGGCGAACTACGAGTACTTCATGCGGGCGGTCCTCCCGGTCGCGGAAGAAGTCGGCGTAAAGCTGGCGCTTCACCCAGACGATCCTCCCGTCCCATCGCTCGGCGGCGTGGCGCGCATCTTCCGGAATGTGGAGGGATTCAAGCGGGCGGAGGAGATTGCCGGCTCGAGCCCGGCTTGGGGCCTCGATCTCTGCCTCGGCTGCTGCTCCGAGATGCCCGGTGGCGCCGCGAATGTGATGGCAATGATCGAGCACTTCGGGCCGCGTGGCCGTATCCTTTATGTCCACTTCCGGGACGTGCAAGGGACGGTGCCCGCGTTCCAGGAGTGCTTCATCGGCGAGGGGAATTACGACCCAGCGCAGGTGCTGCTCGCGCTCCATCGCAACGGCTTCCGGGGATTCCTCCTCGACGACCACGTGCCGCACATCGACGACGACACGCCGTGGGGACACCGCGCCCGGGCACATGCCATCGGCTACATTCAGGGACTGCTGCGGATGATGGAGGCGCT
>CALGSZ010000130.1 GCA_937901745.1 uncultured Chloroflexota bacterium
TTGCGTGGGTCTCTTGGACAGGTAGCGCATAGGGGATTCGAACCCCTGATCTCCGCCTTGAGAGGGCGGTGTCCTAGGCCACTAGACGAATGCGCCACGCCCCTCTGTTGTTGTCGGAGATGAGTCTACCATGCCTTCGCCAAAGCGTCAACGTTTTGGCCGCCATTTGGGTGTAAGTGCAGCAATACCCTCCCCGGGGATCGCCCTTGCCGCTCGCTCCCACGTCGGCGAAGATTCCCGCGCGACTGCGTGGCTACCTGCCCAGGCAAGGATCGCTCGGCATGGTCTCGACTCCACCCGTCAGCGGGGAAAAGCTCATCATCTCGGCGGCGCTCACCGGCTCCTGGCCGACCAAGGCGCAGAACCCCGCCGTCCCGATCACCGTCGAGGAGATCGCTCAGTCCGCCATCGAATGCTGGGAAGCTGGCGCGGCGATCGTCCATATCCACGTCCGCGACGATGACGGCGTCGTCACCTGCGATCCGCGACGCTACGCGGCCGTCCGCGAGCTGATCCGCGCCCGCGGCTGCGACGTCATCATCAACATGAGCACCGGCGGCGGCGCCGGCCGCGTGACCGACGAGGAGCGCATGGCGCCGGTCGCGCTCGCGCCGGAGATCGCGTCATTCGACTGCGGCTCGCTCAACTTCGGCCAGGGTGTCTTCATCAACTCACCCGCGTTCCTGGACGAGCTCGCCGCACGGATGCGCGCCCACAACGTCATGCCCGAGATCGAATGCTTCGAGGCCGGGCATGTCGTCACCGCGCTCCGCTTGATCGAAGAGGGCAAGCTGCAGCCGCCCTACTGGTTCCAGTTCGTCCTCGGTGTGCGCGGCGGCGCGCCGGGCACCGTCAAGCAGCTCGTCCACATGGTCGAGATGCTGCCGCCCGGCTCGCTCTGGTCGGTCTGCGGGATCGGCCGTGCCCAGCTCCCGCTCGGCATGGCCGCGATGGCAATGGGCGGGCACGTCCGGACCGGGCTGGAGGACAACCTCTACTATCACAAGGGGCAGCTCGCCGAGAGTAACGCCCAGCTCGTCAGCCGGCTCGTCCGCATCGCCGGGGAGCTCGGCCGGCCCGTCGCCAGGCCGAACGAGGCACGGGAGATACTCGGCCTGCCGCCCTTCAATCCGAACCGCTGATGCGTCTCCGCGTCGCCGATTTACCATCCGCACGCGCGTGGCCGCGCACCGATACACGTCCATCGGAGTCAACGTTGCATGCCGAGAAAGCTCCCTGATCCGCCGGCGCAAACGCTCCTCTGGCGGCGCTTGGACCAGCCAGGTTTGGAGCGCGCCTCCCTCGTCCGCACGCCGGACGGCGACTGGCGCTTCTCCGGCACGGTGCTGACCGTCGAGAACGGCGCGCCGCTCGAGCTGCGCTACGTGCTGCTCTGCGACAAGGCCTGGGCAACCCGGTACGCCTCGGTCGAGACGCGCGGGCAGCTGGACGGCCCCCGCTACCTGCAACTCCTCGCCATGGACGACGGCTCTTGGCAGTTCCGAACCGCGCCGAGCCGGGAGGCAGCGATTGATCTGCCGTTCCAGGACTTGCCCCTGCCAGACGACTGCGCCGACGTCGACTTCGAGTTCAGCCCGCTGACGAACATCTTACCGCTCCGGCGTCTTCGCCTCCGCCCCGGGCAGGCGGCGGATGTCGTGACGCTCTGGGTCCGAGTCCCGGACTTGCGAATCGAAACGCTCGAGCAGCGCTATCACCTCCGCGCCGCCGGGCAGGTTCAGTACGAGGCAGCGGGCGAGTTCCAAGCGGCGATCACAATTGACCGATTCGGCTTTGTCATTCGCTACGATGATCTCTGGGAAAGAATCGCGGAGACTGTGATCGAGCGCTCCACGGGCTAAGTGCTCGCCGTAGCCGATTACAGGAGGAGGTGCACGTGAGCGGAACTATCCGGGAGATCCGCCAGCCAAACGACGCATACCACTATGTCTTCGGCCCGTACGCAGAGCCGATCGCGCGCGTCTCACCCGGTGAGACGGTCGCCATCTATACGATCGATGCCTTCGGCGACAAGCTCACCAGCGAGGATCAGCGCGTCTCGGACGTCCTCGGCCCGTATCTCAACCCGCAGACGGGGCCGATCTACGTCGAGACGGCCGAGCCTGGCGACACGCTCGTCGTCCGCATCGAGGCGATCGAGCCTACGCGCGATTGGGCCGTGTCCTGCTTCGTCCCCTACTTCGGCGGCCTGACATCCACGCGCTGGACACCGACGCTGCAACCGCCGCTCGAAGAGCGGGTTTATGTCTACCGCCGCACCGCTTCCGGCGGTTTCGCCTGGCGCGATAAGTGGGAGATTCCCTGGGCGCCCTTCTATGGGACGATCGGGACCGCTCCCCACATCGAAGCGATCTCTTCGCTCTCCCCCGGCGATCACGGCGGGAACATGGACGTGCCGGACGTCACCGTCGGCAACACGATCTATCTCCCGGTCCACCACCCCGGCGCGCTCTTCTACGTTGGCGACGCGCACGCCGCCCAGGGACAGGGCGAGCTGTGCGGTGTCGCGTTGGAAATTGCGGCGCGGGGAGTCTTCACCTTCGATGTGATCAAGGGCAAGCCGACCACCTGGCCGCGCATCGAGTCGCCCACGGAGATCATGTCCGTCGGCAGCGCCCGCCCGATGGAGGACGCCGCGCGCATCGCCTACGCGGACCTGATCGACTGGATGGCCACCGATTACGGCTTCGACCGGCTGGACGCCTACCAGCTGCTCTCGCAGGCGGGAAGCCTCTACGTCGGGAACATGGTCGACACAACCTACTCGCTCGTCGCGAAGTGCCCGAAGCGCTATCTGGGCGGCAAATAGACGATCAGGCGCGAACGCCCGGCGTTCAGCGGGAGACGGTTACTCCGCGTCGATCCGATCGGGGATTGGCTGGACGTCGGGCGTCGGGCCGAGCGCACGGAGCAGATCGGCGACCGACGCGCCAAGCCGGGGATGGACGAGTTCCGGATCGATATCAGCCAGCGGGACGAGGACGAAGCCCCGCTCGTGCATCCGAGGATGCGGCACCGTCAAATCCGGCGTGTCAATGATCTGGCCGTCGTAGAGCAGGACGTCGAGATCGAGCGTGCGCGGCGCGTTCTGAAAGGTGCGCACCCGTCCGCCCCGGCGCTCGATCTCCATCAGCTGATTCAGCAAATCGCGAGGCGATAGCTCCGTGCGCAGCCGAAGCACCGCGTTGAGGAACGACGGCTGATCGAGGTAGCCGACCGGGGCGGTTTCGTAGACCGACGAGACCGCCTCGACCTCTCCAAGCTCCCCCAGCGCCGTCACGGCGTCGCGGAGGTGCTGAAGCCGGTCGCCGAGGTTCGAGCCGAGCGCGATGTAGGCGATTGCCATTGCCTACCCACAATCAACTAGAGCGGCGGCGCGCCCGGCCAAGACTTGGCGACCGCCGGCGCCCCACGCACGACCGCGTCCGCCATCTGCGCGGCACGCAGGTTCTCGACCACATCGTGAACGCGGACGATATCGGCGCCGTTCGCGACGGCGAGCGTTGTCGTTGCGAGTGTCCCCTCGAGCCGGTCGCGCTCACCCAGGCCAAGCACCCGGCCGATGGTGCTCTTCCGCGAGAACCCGACGAGGATCGGCCGGCCGAGCGTGCGCAGCTCGTCGAGCCGGCGCAGCAACTCCAGATTCTGTCGCCAATCCTTGCCGAACCCGAAGCCCGGATCAATGATCAGATGGTCCCAGGGGATTCCGGCTGCCAGCGCCCGGTCGAGCCGGCGCGACAGCTCGCGCAGCACGCTGGCGACCAGGTCCACGCCCGGCTCCGGCGGCACGTCGTGCATCAGGATCGCCGGGACGCCATGCGCTGCGGCGACGCTCGCCAGCTCCGGATCGCGCACGAATCCCCGGATGTCGTTGATCAGATTCGCGCCGGCCCGCAGCGCCGCGTCGGCGACAACCGCCTTGTTCGTATCCACCGAGATCGGCAGGCTGACCCGCTCCCGGACCGCCGTCAGCACCGGCAGCAAGCGCTCCAGCTCTTCCTCGGCCGTGACCGGCGTGTGTCCCGGCCGCGTCGACTCCGCGCCGATATCAATGATGTCCGCGCCCGCTTCCTGGGCAGCAGCGGCGTACCGGGCGGCAGCTTCCGGATCTCCAGCCACGCCATCGCCGCTGAACGAGTCGGGCGTCGCGTTGACGATCGCCATCACGAACGTCTTGCCGCCCCACTCCAGCCGCCACTCGCCCCAAACAGTTGGCGCCAAGGTCATTCGCGGTCTCCCCGGACAAACGCCATGAACTCCGCCCGCGTCTCCGGCCGTCGCCGGAAGCCGCCGCGCATGGCCGAGGTGATCATCGTCGCGCCAGCTTTCTTGATCCCACGGATCGTCATACAGGTATGCACCGCCTCGATCACGACGCCGCAGCCATCCGGTCGCAGCTCCTCCATGATCGCGTCGGCGATTTCACTCGTAAGCCGCTCCTGGACCTGCGGTCGCCGGGCGTAACCTTCCACCAGCCGGGCGAGCTTACTCAGCCCGACGACCCGCCCCTGCGGGATATAGCCGATGTGCGCCTTACCGATGAATGGCAGGAGGTGATGCTCGCAGACGGACGCGAACGGGATATCGCGGAGCATCACCATCTCTGAGTGCCGCTCGTCAAAGGTGACGGCGAGATGGCGACGCGGATCCTCGCGCATCCCGGCGAAAAGCTCGGCGTAGCTCCGCGCGACGCGCTCCGGCGTGCGCAGCAATCCCTCGCGGTTCGGGTCTTCGCCGATCGCTAGCAGAATCTCCCGCACCGCCCGCTCGATCCGCGCGAGGTCAATCCCCGGAATCTCAAGCTCGATGGTGTCGTCCGCGTCCGGCTCGTGCCACGTCTCGCCAGCCGTCATCAGTCCTCGTCGTTTCGGTCGCAGCCCTGGTCTTAGCTCGCATCGCGCCGGCGGCGCACGGTCACGCCGGCGGCATCGAACACCGCCCCGCGCACCGGCGCCTCCGGCTTGCGCACCGTGACAACGGCCGATTCCACTCGCGGGAACTCCGCGAGCACCCGGTCAGCGATGGCTTCAGCGACGCTCTCGATCAGGTTCTTCGGCGGCCCTTCGACGATCTCCTTGATCACGCGGTAGAGCGCCGAGTAGCTGACCGTCGCCTCCAGCCGGTCGGATTGTCCCGCCTCGGACAGGTCGCATGCCACCCGGAGGTCAACGATGAATCGCTGACCGAGCTTCTGCTCCTCGGCGTGGACGCCGTGGAAGCCGTAGAGCCGGACGCCTTCGAGAAAGATCTCGTCAGTCAAGACCGTACAACCGGCGGGAATTCCCCGCGAGGATCAGCTCAGCGGCCTCCTGCGCATCCGCTGGTGTCAACATCCGCTCCGCAACCAAATCTTCCAGCGCGGCCTTGACCGCTTCCTTGCCGAGACGGGCGCTGGTGTAGTTGATCTCCGGGAGCGTGTAGCCGTCCGAGCCGTAGCAGACCTTGTTGACCGGCGCCATCGCTAGGACATCCCGCACGATCTGGCGCGCCGCGTGCGCCGCGAACGGAATCCCCTCGCTGAGATCGAGGTAGACGCGCGGCAGGACGTTCGCCATGTACGCCGCTTCGCGGTGATATGGGAACCCGGTGTGAACCAGCAGGACGCGGCAGGAGCGATAGACCGGGAACCGCAGCAGGTCCATGAGGTACGCCGGGCGAGCCAGGACCAGGTTGACCTCGAAGTCGCCCATGCCGGTGTGAATTTGCATCGGCACGTCGTGGTCCATGCAAAGCTCCAGCGCCCGGCAGAGGAGATGGTCGCGGAGCTTCTTCATGCTCCCGCCGCCAAGGCCGCGCCGGATCGCGTCGAGCGCTTGGAGCCCCTGATCCGGCGTCCGCGAGAGCGGCGAGACGTCGAGCCCGGTCCGGTAGGCAATGATAGACTTGACACCCTTGAAGCCACGCTTCGTCAGCGCGTCGGAAATGGTGTCGTCGTAGCGCTGCCGGAACTCCGACCAGCCGATGTCCTCCTTCAGGAGGTCAGCGATCAGCGGCTCGATACGGAAGACCGGGACGACCTCGACCGGCAGCTCGCTCTTCACCTGGTCGACATCGAGCATCGGCAGCGGAATGCCGAAGTCGAAGATCAGTGTCTCCAGGCGGACCGAGCCGTAGAGCCGCGCGACGTAGCGGCTGTAATCCTCGGCCACGGCCGCGTTGCGCGCGGCGATGACGGTCTCCACGTCCGGCTCGACACCGAAGAAGTCGGCCAGGTCGAGGATCATCCGCTTGAAATAGAGGGTGTGGCGCTTGATCGCCTGCAGCTCATCGCGCAGGTCGTCCGACCACTCGACGCCCCCCTCCTCCATGTACTTTCGCGATCCGCCGCCGAACGCGGTCAGATCGGTGAACTCCTCCGCGCTCACCGATCCCCGGTTCAGAAACGGATGGCAGTGCACATCAACGACTGGCAGGTGCTCGACCTCGACCATGCCCCCTCCACGGCGGCCCGCGCCGCTCCGGTGCTAGACAACGTCCAGATAGGTAGCCCGTTCCCAGGGATGAACTTCCAGATCGTACATCGCCAGCTCGTGCCGCTTGACGGAGAGGAAGTGCGGCAGCGCGACATCCCCGATCGCGCTCGCCACGACCTCGTCCGCTTCCAGCGCGGCCAGCGCCTCCGGCAGGTTCCGCGGCAGGAATTTCAGTCCGTGCCGGTCGGCCTCTTCCTGCGAGATATGCCCGATGTCTCCCTGGAATGGCTCGCCGGGATCGATCCGGTTGCGAATGCCATCCAGCCCGGCCGCCAACAGGCCCGTAAGGAAGAGCGCCGGGTTGCAGCTATTGTCGCCAGAGCGGTACTCGATTCGGCGGCGCTTGCCGACACCCGGAACCCGGATCACGCCCGACCGGTTGCCGTAGCCCCAGTAGGCGTGCGACGGCGCCCAGGAACCGGGCAGCAGCCGCTTGTAGCTATTGACGGTCGGCGAGCCGAGCGCCGTCAGCGCCGGCGCGTGCTTGAGCAATCCGCCGACGAACCACAGCCCGATTTCCGAGAGCGAGGTCTCGTCGGAGTCCGACGCCGTCAGATCGACCTCGCCTGCCGCGTCCCAAATGCTGATGTGGACGTGGAGGCTGGAGCCCGCCCAGTGCGGGTAGATCTTCGGCATGAAGGTGGCGATGTAGCCGTAATCGCGCGCGACATCGCGGACGACTTCCTTCAGCGACCAGTAGTCGTCCACCGCTTCGATCGGCGAGCCGTGGCGGACAGTCAGCTCGTACTGGCCGGGGCCGTACTCCTTGCCGAGCTGCGCCACGATCACGCCCATCGCCCGCAGCTCGTCAATGACGCGGGTCACGAAGCCATTCGCTTCCTGCAACCCGGCCGAGGTGAACATCCGCGTCTGGTTGATCGGCTCGTACTCGCCGTCTTCCCGCCGGTTCAGCAGATAGAACTCCGGCTCCAGTGCGCACTGGACGGAGTAGCCCTCGCGGCGCAGCTCCTCCATCACGGCCTCGAGCCGCGTCCGGGGATCGCCCTGCCACACGCTGCCGTCCGTCTGCCGCATCCAGGCGTGCGTCCGCGCCGTCTTTGGATATCGCGGCAACACCGCGTAGGAGCGCGGGTCGGGAACGGCCATGAAATCGCCGGAGTCAGCCAGCCACGTCGCCGTCGGCGGCTGGTGATCGAGGATGTCCATGTCGAGATTCGCCATCGCGAAAACGACGCCCTCGCGGACGACGCTGCGGAACCCTTCCGGCGGAATCGTCTTCGCGCACGGCCGGCCGCTGTAATCGTGGTAGATCACCCAGAGATGCTCGATCCCGTCCTGCTCCAGCCGGCGGAGGAGAGAATCGGCGTCACGCAACCCGCTATCCATTGATCAGCACCTCGTCATTCCCAATCGCCATCAAGAGCTTCGCCAGAAGTGCCGTTCGTGGCACGATGCTGCTCTGCAAGATGTACTCGTCCGGTCCGTGGTCGAGCCCGCCGATCGGCCCCAGACCATCGAGACCGGGCGTCCCCTGATAACAAGCAATGCTGACGTCCGAACCGCCGCCGGTGCGCGCTCCCTTCAGCGAGAAGCCAAGCTCGTTCGCGATGCGCACCGCGTGCTCTTCGAGGCGGACGGTACCGGCCGTCCGCTCCATTGCCGGCATCCCCTCACCATCGCGCGTGACTCGCACCTCGACGTCCGGTACCCAGGGAGATCGCGCCGTCCGCTCGAACGCCTCGGTCAGCTCATCCAGGTCGGCGACCGACCACGCGCGCAGATCGAACATTCCCCGTGCGTAGTCCGCGACGATGTTCGGATTAGCGCCCCCTTCGATCCGGCCGGGATTGACCGTCATCCCGTCCTTCATCCCGTTCAGCTTGAACGTCTCGACGATGATGTGGGACAAGGCCAGCGTCGCGCTCCGGCCCTTTTCCGGCTCGACGCCCGCGTGAGCGGACTTGCCGAACACTTCAACCGATAACCAGCGTGTCGCCTTGCGCGCGACCACGATATCCCCATTCTCCCGCGCCGCCTCCAGCGTCAGGACGGCGTGATGGCGCGGCCCTTCCTCTCGCAGCAACTGGGCCGAATGGCGGTCCTCGATCTCCTCATCGGAGACGACGACAAACGTAATCTCCCCGAAATCCGACCAGCCGACCTCCTGGAGCGCCTGCAGCGCGTAGATCCCGGTCAGCAGCCCGGCCTTCATGTCGCAGGTGCCAGGGCCCATCAGCCGGTCGCCGACGAGCGTCAGCGGCCGCTGCGCCGCCGTCCCGGCCGGGTAGACCGTATCCGCGTGCCCCAGCAGCATGACGCGCGCCCGCCCGCTTCCCGAGCGCCGCGCGACGAGGTCATCGCCCCATTCCGTTTGTGGACGCCGGTCGATCGTGAAGCCAAGCTCGCTCAGCCGCTCGGCGAGCCAGTCTTGAACGGCATCCACGCCGGCCTTGTCGTAGGTGCCGGAATCGATCCCGGTCAGATAGCGGAGATCGGACAGGTAGTCTTCCAGCCGCGCCTCCAGGTAGGCGACGATCGCGTCAGTCACCTCGAGTTGCTGCTCCTTTCGCTGACTTCATCTCCGCCAAACCCGGAGAGTGGCCCGCGCGTCACCATCCCGCGAACTCGGCGACGGCTTCGTCGGGCACCTTGCCTTGCAGGACGTCGTCAATCGCCTGCTCCAGGATCGCCACGCCCTCGTCAATCTGCTCCCGCGTCAGGATCAGCGGCGGCGTGATCTCGATCACGTTGCCCCACATCCCCGCGTAGTAGACGATCAGGCCAAGCTCATAGGCGCGATAGACGATCTTCGCCCCGGACGATTGATCCGGCTCTTTGCTCTCCCGGTCCGTGACCAGCTCGACGCCTTGGATCATCCCAAGACCGCGCACATCTCCGACGATCGGGAAGCGGCCCAGGCGCTCCTTCAGCCGCTCGTGGAGGTACCGGCCGTTCTCGGCCGCCGCCGCGACCAGCCCGAGCCGCTCCGTCTCCTCGACGACAGCCAGCCCGGACGCGCAGCTCGCCGCGTTACCGACGGTCGTGAAGAGCGCGATCCCCGTCCCCGCGTCGAGAATCTCTCGCCGCCCGACGATCGCGCTGAGCGGCAACCCACCGCCGAGCGACTTCCCGAGCAGCACGAGGTCGGGAACGACATCCGCGTGCTGGAATGCGAACCAACGCCCGGTCCGCCCCATCCCGACCTTGATCTCGTCAACGACCAGCAGGATGCCGTGGCGGTCGCAGAGGGCGCGCAGCTTCGGCAGGAAGTCCGGCGGCGGAACGATATCGCCGCCGTCGCTCTGCACCGCCTCAACGAAGACGGCCGCGACCTCCTCCGGCGGGCAGATCGTCCGGAACAGGTAGTTCTCCAGGAAGTTGAGGCACTGGTCGGTGACGTTGCCGGAGCCGTCGCCGAACGGGTTTCGGTACGGATTCGGGTAGGGCACCTTCAGGACGTGGCCGCCAGCCGCGCTTGTGAGCGACGGATGCGCCGAGAGCGCCATTGACGCTTCGGTCGTCCCGTGCCAGCTCCCGATGAAAGAGACGAGGCGGCGCTTGCCCGTCGCCCGCAGGACCAGCCGTTGCGCCGTCTCGCTCGCGTCCGAGCCGGAGAGCCCGAACCAGACCTTCTTCTCGAAATCGCCCGGCACCAGCGCGGTCAGCCTCTCGGCCAATTCCAGCGCCGGCAGGTTGATGCCCGAGATCAGCCCGCCGAACGTCGTACGCGACACCTGCTCCGCCACCGCCGCGCGGACGCGCTCGTTGCTGTAGCCAAGCGTCGCCAGCGCCCAGCCAGCCCCGAAATCGAGATACCGCCGGCCATCGGTATCAAACAGGTACGGCCCCTCGCCATGATCCAGCACGAATGGGGTGTAGCGAATCTTGAGCGCATCGGCGATCAGCCGGCGATCCATCTCGACCGCTTGGGCAGTCGTCATCGTGGGGGCACTCGACATCACTCACGTTCCTCCGCGAGCCATCGCGTCAACTCGGCTTCACCGGAGCGTCCGCCGGCGACGGCATAGCCTGACGACGCCGCGACCAACGCCGCGGCCAGGACAGCTCCCGCCCGCCGGTGATCCCGGACGGTCGAATAATGAGCACGAGGATGATCGCGACGGCGAGGACGATCTCCGTAAAGCCGACGAACTGGAACGGCAGGAGGTCACCGAACCACGTACCCTCCGTCCGCTGCGTGTTCAGCCAGTTTTCGATCTGCCGGAGCTGCTCCGACGCCAGCGCCACCGCCACCGTGCCGATCACCGCGCCACTGACCGAGCCCGTGCCGCCGATGATCAGCATCGAGACGATCAGGAAAGTCTCCGCCAAGTAGAAGTTGTGCGGGGAGAACTGCTGGATGAAATGCGCCCACAGCGCGCCGCCGACGCCCGAGAAGAAGACACTGATGACCCAAGCGACCCAGCGGATGCGCGGCGCATCCACGCCCAAGCTCGCCGCCGCGTCCTCATCCTCGCGGGACGCGCGCAGCTTCAACCCGATGGACGACTCCTTGAAGGCGTAGGCGAGCACGACGGCGAGGGCGGCGCAGATGAACGCCGTCCAAAGCCCGGTGTACTTCGGAATGCCGATCACCGTCCGCGAGCCGCGCGTCACCTCGGACCACTGCAGCGCGACGCGATTGACGACGATCAAGAACGCGAACGTCGCAATCATGAAGGCCGCGCCGCGCAGGCGGACGAGCGCGATGCCAATCAATGCGCCGACGACAGTCGCGATCAGCGCGCCGACCAGCACGGACGGCCAGAACGGAAGATGCTGCTCGTAGAGCCACCAGTCGCGCGGCATGTCCGGCAGGGCCACGCGCTTCTGCTGCGGCGTCAGCGAGAACCAAATCGAACCGTACGCGCCGATCGTCACGAACGCGTACTGGCCGAAAGAGCCAAGTCCCGAATTTCCCATGAAGATCTGCAAGCCGACGACCAGGACGAGGTTAATCAGCATCACGGTGATGACGCGCTCGAAGACGATGTCGTCCCGGACGGCGGCCAGCAGCGTCAGCGCGAGCAAGCCGGCGAGCAGGATGATCGGTGTCGAGAGGCGGCGCGCTACCTCTCCGGTTGTGGCGCGTGAGGTCGTCACCGGCTCTCCCTCGAATAGCTTGGGCGGATCAAACCGTCCGGCCGGATGAGAAGCACGAGGATCACGATGCCGAACATGACCGCGTCGCGATAGGCATTCACGCCCTGCGGCAGCCACGTCTGCAGACCCATCGTCAAGAATCCGAGAACGTAGCCGCCCAGCACCGCCCCTTTCAGCGTCGCCATCCCACCGACGACTGAGGCGATGAAGGCGATCAGGACCGGCTGCAGCCCGACCGTCGGCCACGTCTGACCGGAGCTACCCACCCAGAAGATCGCGACGATCCCGGCCATGAAGCCGCTCACGGCGAAGGCGGCCGCGATGACCATGTTGGCGCGGATGCCAAGCAGCCGTGTCATCGTGAAGTCATCCGCCGCCGCTCGCAGCGCCAGCCCGATCACCGTGCGTCGCAGGAACACGGTCAACGCGCCGAGAGCGATCAAGCTCACCAGCAACGCGATGAGATCGACGATCTTGAACTGGACTCCGGCAACGGTGACGTTCTTGACGAAGATGTCCGGCAAGCGCGGCGCGCGCGGTCGTGGTGAGATTGCCAGCAGCGCGATGTTCTGCAGCAGATTACTGACCGCGAACGAGGTGATGAGGAGCGTCGTCGCGCTACTGTTTCGGACCGGCCGGAAGGCCACCCGCTCCATCAGCAACGCGGCAATCACCGCCGCGATGATGCTGAGTATGGCGACGATGATCCACGGCAGCGGCGTGTCACCGAACAACAACAGGCCATACCCGCCGACCATCACCAGCTCGCCGTAGGCGAAGTTCACGAGGCGGAGAATCCCATAGACGATGACGAGCCCGAGCGCCATCAGCGCGTAGAGCCCGCCGAGCGACAGCGCCGAGACGAGATATTGTGCAAGCTCGCTGAAATCTGGCACGGTCACACCCCACCGGGCGCGGGCGCGGCCGCGACTGAATTGGTTCCGCCGCCCAGATACGCGCGCTCGATATCCGCGTGCTGCCGAATCTCCGCCGGCGACCCGGCGAACTCAACCTGCCCCGTATTCAGCAAATACGCCCGATTGACGATGTCCAGCGTCATGCGCACGTTCTGCTCGACCAGCAAGATCGTCATGCCCAAATCGCGCAACTGCACGATCAATCGGAAGACTTCGGCGACCATCTTCGGCGCCAGCCCAAGCGAGGGCTCATCCATCAGGAGCATCCGCGGGCGCGACATCAACGCGCGCGCGATCGCCAGCATTTGCTGCTGACCGCCCGAGAGCTTGCCCGCTGGCTGATGCTTGCGCTCACCGAGGATCGGGAAGAATTCGTACCACCGCGCCAAGTCCTGCTCGACGGTGGCATGGTCGCGGATCGTCGCCGCTCCCAGGCGCAGGTTCTCCTCCACCGTCAGCGAGGGAAAGACTCGCCGTCCCTCCATCACCGGCGCGATCCCCTGGCGGATGATCGTCTCCGGCGGCAACCCGACCAGTGAGCGGCCGTCGAAGGTGATCTTCCCGCGGACGGGCCGCACGACGCCCATGATCGAGAGCATCGTCGTGCTCTTCCCCGCGCCGTTGACGCCGATCAGCCCGACAATCTCACCCTCGTTGACCGAGAGCGAGATGCCTCGTAGCGCCTCGATCGCCCCATAGCGGACGACGAGATTTTCAACCTCCAGCAGGCTCACCGGCCACCACCTCGGTTCCCAAGTACGCCTCGATCACCGCCGGCTCGCGCCGAACATCATCCGGCGCCCCTTCGGCGATCGTCCGGCCATAGTTCAAGACGTGGAGACGGTCGCAGACCCCCATGATCAAGCGCATATCGTGGTCAACGACGAGGATGCCGCACCCCAACTCCTGCCGGATCCGCTGCAGCGTCGCCAGCAAGACCTCGATCTCGGCGTCGTTCAATCCGGCGCCCGGCTCATCGAGGAGGAGGAAATGCGGCTCAGTCGCGAGCGCCCGCGCGATCTCCACGCGTCGCTCCTCGCCCTGCGGCAGGATGCTCGCCGGCACATCGGCCAGATGCTGGATTCCAACAGTCTCCAACGCCCGGTCCGCTCGCGCGGCGGCTTCGCGGCGGCTCACGCCCTTGGCGCTGATCGCCGCCACCTCCACGTTCTCGCGCACCGAGAAATCCTTGAAGAGCTTGACGACCTGGAAGGTGCGCGCAACGCCGCGTCGCGCGATCTTGTGGGGTGGCCAGCCCGTCACGTCAGTCCCGTTCACGGTGATCTGGCCGGAAGTCAGACGCAGGAGTCCTGTCAGGAGATTGATCGTCGTCGTCTTGCCGGAGCCGTTCGGGCCAATCAGGCCGAGGATTTCGCCCTGCGCCAGCTGGAAGCTGACGCCATCAACGGCGCGAAGCCCCGCGAAGTCCTTTGTGAGTTGGCTTGCGACGAGTTGACCGCCCCGCCCCGCCGCTCCGTCAATTGCAGTTTGGTGCATGTCCTCTCACGATCGCCTGGCGATACCGGCAAGCGGCGGGCGCCGTTTCAGGCCACCCGCCGCTCTTCCCTCCCTCCGGGTTAGTCGACCGCCGGTGTCCAAGAAGGCTTGAGCCGCGTCACGTAGGTCGGCTTGCCTTCCTTCACCTCGAGGATGAACGCTTCCTTATCGGGGAAGTGCCCGCTCTCCGCGTCCGACCAGTCGAGCTTGCCGCTCAGTAGGTCAAACTCCATCTCCTCGAGCGCCTTGGCCAACGCCTCGCCCTCGGTCGTCCCGGCGCGCTCGATGCCCTGGGCGATGATGTGGACCGCGTCCCAGCCCATGACATTGAACGTCACTTCAGGCAGCCGGCCGTACTCCTCCTCGAAATCGGCAATGAACTGCTCCATTTCTGGTCCAGCCTCGGGACCGATGAAGCTGTGGGTGGAGATGATGATGTCGTTGCCGAGCTCCGGCCCGAGCGCCTCGTAGAACTCGGCGGTGTCCATCGAGTCGCCGCCCATCAGCGGAACGGTCACGCCAGCCGAGCGGATATCGCGGATGATCGCCGAATAGTCAGGCATGTTCGCGGTGACGAAGACCACATCCGGCTGCGGATCGAGATTCTTGAGCCGCTGCGCCTGCGCCCGCGCCTGCATATCGCCGAGTTGATAGGTGTCCTCGCTGACGATCTCGCCGCCGAGGTGCTTCCACGTCTCGACGAAGTACTCACCGAGCGACTTGGTGTACTCCGTCCCCTGGTCGATGATCGTCGCCGCGCGCCGCCAGCCCTTCACCTCGTAGGCGTACTGAGCAGCAGCAGCCGCCATCGTCTGATTCCACATCGAGACGGTGAACTGCTTATCACCCAGCGCGAACGAGCCGTACAGCGGCGACGACGCGCAGAAGGAGAGCCCGACCAGCCCAGCCTCTTGCGCCGCCTGCCCCACCGGCGCGCCGTAGTCAAAGTCGCACGGGGCCAGCATGACCTCGGCGCCTTCCTGGATCAGCTCACGCGCCGCGTTCCCGACGATAGCCGGATCGGTCTTACCATCCCGCTCGATGATCTGCAGCGGTCGCCCAAGCACGCCGCCCGACTCGTTGATCTTCTTGACGGCCAGCTTCGCGCCTTCCAGCGGCGGAACGTCGTAGGCAGCCATCCAGTCCGTCAGGTGGACTGCGGCGCCGAGCTTGATCGGCTCCGGCTCCTGAGCGCCAGCGCTCCCCAGGCCTGACACCGATCCCGCGATGAGGACCAACGCGAGTAATGCAGCTAATGGACGCCTCAGCGTCATCGTGCCTCCTCCCTCTTGCCTATAGTCGCCACGTCGCGAACGCCCCGTTTCTACGGCAGGGGGTGTTGTCTGTCAAGAAGCGCGAAAGCTGAATTCTTGCCAAAGCGATTGGCTCTGTCGGGGTTGCACAAATTTTCTCGAAATTTGCCGTCAGAGCTACCGATTCGTCTCTCGCTGGCGTACCATGTGAATCGGCTTCGCCGACGAGCGTCAGGGCTTGCCGCCGGGTCAGCCCTGGTCAGTGAGAGGGAACGTAAGGGATGGCCAGCACCCGCCCGAGTGCGCTCATACCAGAACCGGTCGCGATTGTGCCGGAAGACCTCGCTGCGCTGCAGGAGATCGAGCGCCGAATCCTCTGGCTCTCGACCCTGATGATCCACCACGCCAACAATGTCCGGCCCAACCCGGACATGACCAAGGTCGGCGGCCACCAGGCATCGTCGGCCTCGGTCGTCTCGATCATCACGGCGCTCTATTTCCATTTCCTCCGCGAAGGCGATCGGGTCTCGATCAAGCCTCACGCCTCCCCGGCGTTCCACGCCGCGCAGTACCTGCTCGGCAATCTCGATCGCTCCTATCTGACGACCCTGCGCGCCTACAAGGGCCTCCAGGCGTACCCGAGCCGTACCAAGGACCCCGATCCCGTCGATTTCTCCACCGGCTCGGTCGGTCTCGGCGCCGTCGCGCCCGTCTTCGCCGCGCTCGCCCACCGCTACGCGGAGCTGCACTTCGGCGAGGTGACCTCGAACCGCTTTATCTCCCTGATCGGCGACGCCGAGCTCGACGAGGGCAACGTCTGGGAGACGGTCGCGGAAGAAGCGGTGCGCGGCCTCTCGAACGTCATCTGGATCGTCGATCTCAACCGGCAGAGCCTCGACCGCGTCATCCCCGGCGTTCGCGCCGCCCGGCTGAAGGCGCTCTTCCGCAGCGCGGGCTGGCACGTCTTCGAGGCCAAGTACGGCACGCGCCTCTCCGCCGCGATGGAAGGCCCCGACGGCGCCTATCTCCGGCAGCGGATCGACGCGATGAGCAATGAGGAGTACCAGGTCCTCATCCGCCTGCAGGACGGCGCCGAGCTGCGCCGCCGCCTCAGCGACGTCGCGGACCCCGCCTATCGCAAGGCGATCCTTAACGCTGTCGCCGACACGCCGGATGAGGAGCTGCGCGACCTGATCGCCAACCTCGGCGGCCACGACCTGCCCTGCCTCCTCAACGTGCTCGCCGAAGCGGACGCCGTCACCGATGCGCCAGCGGTCGTCTTCGCTTACACCATCAAGGGGTGGGGGCTGCCCATCGCGGGCGATCCGCTCAATCACTCGCTCCTCCTGACGGCAGCGCAGATTGAAGCGCTGCGTGAGCAATTCGGCATCCCGGCCGACGATCCCTGGGCGACGTTCCCGCCGGACTCGCCAGCAGGTCGGCTCTGCAAGGCGGCCCGCGAGCGCCTCTCCGACGAGCGGCCCCGCGGTCCCGTTCTCAGCCCAAGTGCCGTTCCAGTCGATCTTGGGAGCCGGCACCCTGCCATGACCTCAACCCAGGAGGCGCTTGGCCGGGCATTGGCGCGCCTCGCGGATTTCCCGGAGATTCGGGAGCGCCTGGTTACCGTCTCGCCCGACGTCGCGACCTCGACGCACCTCTCGGGCTGGATCAACAAGGCGGGCGTCTTCGCGCCCGAGCCCGCGCCCGTCTTCGACGCCGACGGGCAGAAGATGCTGAAGTGGCAGCCAGCCCCGGCTGGACACCACATCGAGCTCGGCATCTCGGAGATGAATCTCTTCATGGCCCTTGGCCAGCTCGGCCTTAGCCACGAGCTGACCGGCCAGCATCTCATCCCCCTCGGCACCGTCTACGATCCGTTCGTCTGCCGCGGCCTCGACGCGCTGATCTACAGCCTCTACGTCGGCGGCAAGTTCATCTTCGCTGGCACGCCCGCTGGTATCTCGCTCAGCCCTGAGGGCGGCGCTCACCAGAGCACCGTCACGCCCTCGCTCGGCATCGAGCTTCCCGGCGTCCTCTTCTACGAGCCGGCCTTCGCGCGGGAAGTCGAATGGATTCTCTTGGACGGCATCCGGCGCTGCTGCGACCGCGAGAACGGCCTCTCGACGTACCTGCGGCTCTCGACGAAGCCGATTGACCAGACGCTCCTCGAGGAGCCGCTCCAGCGCTTCGGCGAGGAGGAGCTGCGACGCCAGGTGCTCGCCGGCGGCTACCGGATCATTGACCGGCGCGTCCACGCGCCCGAGCTTCCGATCTCCGATGCCGTTCAGATCGTGACCGGCGGCATCATGCTCCCAGAGGCGATCGCCGCCGCCCGGCGCCTGCACGAGGAAGGTGTCGCCGCGAACGTCATCCTCGCCACCAGCGCCAACCAGCTCTACGAAGCTGTCCGGAACGCTCGCCGGGCGCAACTGGCGAATGCCTACGCCCCGCTCGACCTCGGCCACCTCGAAACGCTGATCCCGGCCGAGGAGCGGCGCGTGCCGATCGTCACCGTCCAGGACGCCGCGTCGCACTCGCTGGCGTTCCTTGGCTCCGTCTGGGGCGTGCCGACCGTGCCGCTCGGCGTGGATGACTTCGGCCAGTCCGGCACCCGCGCCGATCTCTACCGCCACTACGGCATTGACGCGGACCAGATCGTCAACGCGGCGCTGCTCGCGCTAGAGCTAGCACAGAGCTGAGAGCGGAGCCATGCTCGATCCCGCCGCCAAGAAGACCGTCCTGCGCCAGTTCACCTACGGCCTCTATGCCGTCAGCGCGCGGCACGGCGACGAGCGCGGCATCTTCACCGCCAACTGGCTCAGCCAGGTCTCGTTCGATCCGCCGTTGGTGATGGTCTCGATCGAGCGCGACAGCTTCACGCTCGGTCTCATTCGCGAAAGCGGCCGTTTCGTCGTGACCACCTTCGCGGCCGGTCAGCGTGAGCTTGCTGGCTCCCTTGGCCGCTCACACGCCCGCGTCGGCGACAAGTTCGCCGCATTCGACCTGCGCGTCGCTGAGACGGAGACCGGTGATCCAGCCCTCGCCGATGGCCTCGGTTACGTCGTCTGCCGCGTCCTCTCGGAGACGCCAGCCGGCGATTCCGTCATCGTCCTCGGCGAAGTGATCGAGGCGAAGGTCCTCAACGAGGGCGATCCTCTGACCATGCGCGACGCCGGCTTTCGCCACGCCGGCTAATCGCCTAAACGCGAAGAAAAGGTGAGAGCCTTCGCCTTGGCTCTCACCCTTTCTCTGGACGATGACGCGCCCCCGACCAGGGGAACTCCCGTTTCGGGAGAGGCAGAGGGCCGGGGGCGCGTCATCAGCGCGCCCTAAGCAACCGCGTCGCTGGTCGAGAAGCTGGTGGACGGAGCCGCCTGCGGGGCGGTGCGCTTCACTCCGGTGTTCGGAGCGAGAAGCCACGCGACCACCAGGACCGCGAAGGAGATAAAGGCGAGTGCAACCATTTCGACAACCCTCCCTACAGACTCGGAACCTCTACCGACCAGGTCCGAACTACAGCTGATACGCCAGCTCGCCGTGCTGCGTGGTGTCGAGGCCGAGCACCTCTTCCTGCTCCGGCACCCGCAGCCCGATCAGAACATCGATGACCTTCAGGATCAGCCAACTGACCGCCGCGGCGAAGACGATCACGACCGCAACCGCGACGACCTGCTTGACCAGCTGGCTGGCGTTGCCATACAGGAGCCCATCCGCGCCGTTGTACGTGGCATCGGCGAAGATGCCGGTCGCGATCGAGCCCCAGATACCGCCGACGCCGTGCACCGCGAAGACATCCAGCGCGTCGTCAATCTTCAGGACGCCCTTCAGCATGTCCACGGCGAGGAAGCAGAACACTCCAGCACCGAGACCGATCACGACCGCCGAAGCCGGCGAGACGAACCCAGCGGCCGGGGTGATGGCGACCAGACCGGCGACCGCGCCGGCCGCCGCGCCGAGAACGCTCGGGTGACCGTGGCGAATCCAGCTCACCGTCATCCAGGTCAGCGCGCCCATCGCCGCCGCGACGTTCGTGACCACGAAGGCCGTCGCCGCCAGGCCGTTCGCTCCGAGAGCGCTACCCGCGTTGAACCCGAACCAACCGAACCAGAGCAGACCAGCGCCGAGAACCGTGTAGGTCAGGTTGTGCGGCTCCATCGGCTCGTTGCCGAACCCGACGCGCCGGCCGAGAACCATCGCCGCGACGAGAGCGGTCACGCCAGAGGTGATGTGGACCACCGTGCCGCCGGCGAAGTCGAGCGCGCCGTAGTCGCGCAGCCAGCCACCGACACCCCAGACCCAGTGCGCGACCGGGGCGTACACGATCGTCGCCCAGGCGAGCGAGAAGATCACGAACGCCTTGAACCGCTTGCGCTCCGCGAACGCGCCGGTGATCAGCGCCGGCGTGATGACCGCGAACATGCACTGGAAGATTGCGAACGCCGCGTGCGGAATCGTCGCAGCGTAATCAGGATTCGGCTCCGCGCCGACGCCCTTGAACCCGAGGAAGTTCAGGCCGCCGATGATGCCGCCCTTGTCCGTGCCGAACGCGAGCGTGTAGCCCCAGAGCACCCACTGCACGCTGATCAGTGCCAGGATGAACCAGCTATGCATGAGCGTGGCGAGGACGTTCTTCCGGCGAACCAGACCGCCGTAGAAGAACCCCAGCGCCGGAGTCATCAACATCACCAGCGCCGCCGACGCCAATACCCAGGCGGTGTCCCCAGAATTGATCTCCACCACGACCCCAACCTCCTAGAACCAGTCCCGATTGACCGGGGACCAGTCTAGGAATCACGGTTTCCAACGCCTACGTGCCGCCACACCGAATGCCGAAACGCGCTTGGTGCACATTGCACATGATCGATATTGACGTGCGTCACCACCTGTGAAGCGTTGGCAGCATTGTGCTGGCTGCCTAGGCCCGTGCCCGCGTCGTATACTCGCCTGGGCCAGGCAACTGGCGATTCGCTATGACCGAAATCATCGTGGTGCGCTGCGAAGGGAGCACGTGACTACTCCGGAGCGACCTCACCATCGGGCGGGTTCCGGTCGGCTTCACCGCGAAGACGGGACTGACGGGCACGGCGCGCCGGCGGCGGGGATGTTCCATGCCGTCACCACGCCCCAGGCTAGCAGCGGCGCGTCCACCCACGTTCGACCGCGTCGTGCCGCTAGCGCAGCCGAGCAATTGCTGGAGCCGCCTGAATCGGCTCCCGCCGAGAAGGCGCCCCGGCGCCTGACTTTAGAGACCGGGCTCTACGCGCTCTTCATCGCCCTCGCGATCCTCACGCGGTTTTGGGATCTCGGCTCAAAGGCGCTGCACCACGACGAGAGCCTGCACGCCTACTACTCGTGGCTCTACGCGACCGGCGAAGGCTACGAGCATCACCCGCTGATGCACGGGCCGTTCCTGTTCCACGCGAACGCGTTGGTCTATCTCCTCTTCGGGGATTCGGACGCCAGCAGCCGCTACATGCCGGCCTTCTTCGGCGTCATGCTCGTCGGCCTGCCGTACCTCCTACGCGGCCCGAAGCACCTCGGACGGTGGGGAGCGCTCGCCGCCTCGTTCCTGTTCCTGATCTCGCCGGC
Source organism: uncultured Chloroflexota bacterium (assembly GCA_937901745.1). Lineage (GTDB taxonomy): Bacteria > Chloroflexota > Chloroflexia > Thermomicrobiales > UBA6265 > CALGSZ01. Next base: position 20,815 of record CALGSZ010000130.1, read on the forward strand.
GATCCTCTATCAAAGCCGGTACATCCGCCACGACATCTACACCGTCGTCGGCACGCTCCTGCTCTTCATCTGCATCGTCCGCTACCTGGAGCAGCCCGAGCGAAAGTGGCTCGTCATCGGCGCCGCCTCGCTGGCGTTCCTGCTCACGAATCACGAGATCATCTTCGCCATCGCGGCCGTCTTCGCGCTCTTTCTTTATGGCGCGCTCCTCTACGGCCGCTGCCGTGAGTGGTATCGCACGCGGCCCGATCTCGTCTTTCGCCTGCTCGCCATTCACGCCGGCGCGCTCTTCCTCCTGCTGGTGCTCGTCCGCTTCTCGCCGGTCGAATACCGGGACCGCATCCTCGCCATCCCGTGGGATTCCTCCGGCGCGTCGTCTCCGCGCCCAACGCGTGAGAACCAGCTGAACTACTACAAGGATCTGGCGCGGAACCCGCTCATCTGGGCCATCATCGCCACCATCGTTGCGTTCGTCGTCGGCGTCGTCTCCGTCCTGAAGAAGATCAAGTCGGAGCGCTCGGAAGGTCCCGGCTGGGTCGAGCCGCTGCTTGGCGACGCGCCGGACGGCACCGTGGAAAGCGGCGTACGGCACGCCTGGCAAGACCGATTCGGCCTGTCGCTCGCGATCGGCGTCGCCGCCGCGATCTTCGTCACGCTCTTCACGAGCATGTTTGCCAACCTCAACGGGCTCATCTCCTCGACGATCGCCACCGACGGGACGCTCCTCTACTGGCTCGGCCAGCACGACTACCGGCGCGGGGAGCAGCCCTGGTTCTACTTCCTGCTCCTCATGCCGCAGTACGAGTTCATCGCCGTCCTCCTCGGCAGCGCGATGACCGCCCTCATACTCTGGCGAGCCGTGCGGGCCGCGCTTGGCCGCGGCTCCGGCGGGCGGAACCTCTTCTTCCGCCTCTTCGTCGCCGTCTGGCTGATCGCGATCTTCCTCGGCCTCTCCTACGCCGGCGAGAAGATGCCCTGGCTCGTCATCCATATCTCGCTGCCCGCGACCATCCTCGCCGCGGTCGCCATCGGCAGTGTTGCCGAGCGCGGCTTCGCCACCATCCGGCGCGCCCGCGAAACCCGAGCGCTCGGCTGGCAGGAAGGTTTCCTCTTCGCCGGCCTACTCGTTGCCGCCGCCTGCTGGTTCGCCCTCGCCGCGCGGATGACGCTCGGCCAGTTCGTCCCGGATCCCGCCTCGGAGCGCGGCGGCTGGCGCCGGATGGTGACCGCCGCCGACGCCGACCGCTGGTGGCTCCTTGCGGTCCCGCCGGCCGTCGCCCTCGTGCTGATCGCGGCCATCACCCTCTGGCGCGGGGCGTTCCGCGCCGGCTTAGTGACCTTCGCCGCGCTCATCGTCGGGCTCTCTCTGATGCAAATCCATGTCGGCTGGCACCTCAGCTACCGTGAGCCGGATGTCCCGCGCGACATGATGATCTACACGCAGACCTCGCCCGACGTGACCCGGCTGATGAGCGAGATCGAGCGCCTCTCCGAGGAGATGACGGGCGGCAAGGGGCTGACGGTCGCCTTTGACGAGTTTGTCCAATGGCCGATGTGGTGGTACTTGCGGGACTACCCGAACAAGCGCTTCATCGGCTCCTCGGTCTCCGGCGCCCCGGACGACGCGCCCATCGTCATCGTCGCTGATTACCGGGCGGGCGAGGCGGACCAAGTGCTGTCCGGCTACACCGCGCAGCAGTATGTCCTGCGCTGGTGGTTCCCGGAGGAGACGTATCGCGGATTCGCGATCGCGCCGGAGCTTCCGGTCGGTCGCTCCGCGTGGAAGTCGAGCGCCGATCCTCACGGCCCCGTCGCCATACTCCGCTCGATCGCTGACACGATCGGCAACCAGCTCACGCCGGAAGGGCAGCTCCGCCTCTACCGGCTCGTGATGTACCGCGACCTCGACTGGAGGATCGGTCAGGCCAACTTCCGCGTCTACATCCGGAACGACCTGTTGCCATACTTCAACGGCATCCGATACTAGCCCGAGGGCCGGCTGACCGGCCCGCTGCCAGGGACGAGCGGCGCGGCCGACGCGATGCGCCGCCCACGCGCGATGAGGGATTGCGAACGACGATGGCGGAGACGACCTATGACGCCGGTCAGACCGTGTTGGACCGGGCGCTCGATCTCTCCCGAGTCCGCTGGCTGACGATCGCCGCGCTCCTGGCGATCGTCATCGGCGCCGGCCTCCGGCTCGCCCAGCTCGACGAATTCCCGCTGTCGCCCGCCGAGGCACGCCGCGCCTACCAGGCGTACTCCTTCTACCGCGGCTCGACCTCGGGACCGGGGCAATCGCTCCCGGAGACGGCGCCAGCGCTCGCGCTCCTGCAGTCGCTCAGCTTCTTCCTCTTCGGCGCAACGGACGCGACGGCCCGCCTCGCCTCGGCCCTGCTCGGCCTGGGCATCGTCCTCGTCAGCCTCGCCCTTGGCCGATTCATTAGCGGGCCCGCCGCCGTCGGAATGGCCGCGTTCGCCGCGATCTCGCCCACGCTCCTCTACGGCTCGCGCATCGCCGACCCGCAGATCGCCGTCGCGTTCTTCTCGCTCTTTGCCCTCTACGCGCTGCTGCGAATCGGCGTCGCCACACCCGGCGGGAGTGGTCGCCACGGTTGGAGCATCGCCCTCGGCGCGGCGCTCGCCGCGGGCTACGCCTCCGCCCCAACGGCGCTGACGGTCTACATCTGCCTCGCGCTCGCCCTCTTCGTTGACCACATCACGTCCGGGCAGCGGCAAAGCGCCCTCTCGCGCTACTTTGTCGCCGTGCGCGAGACCCCGCGCGCCATCCCCGCCGCGATTGCCAGCTTCGCCGCCACCATCATCATCCTCTATAGCTGGCTGTTCACCGACTTCTCCGCCCTCTCCGGGATCGGCGGGGCGCTCGCCGACTGGGCGCGGCTACTGACGACAACAAGCTCGACCACCCCGACCCAGTTCTTCCTGCTCGCCATCCTCCTCTACGAGCCGCTCGCCGTCCTCTTCACCATCGTCGGCGCCAACCGGGGTACCGGCAGCGCCGCCACTAGCGGGATCGGCTGGTCGTTCTTCGTCACCTGGTTCGTCGCCGCGCTGCTCATCTTCAGCTTCAGCTCCGGTCGCGCCCCGGAGCACACGATCCTCGTCGCCCTCCCGCTCATCCTGCTCGGCGGGGCGGCGCTCGGCGAATTCCTCGCCTCCTTCAACTGGGTCGGCGCGGGCGCGGGACGCGCCTGGAGCCTCTTCGCCGTCTATCTCGGCCTCATCGTCGCCCTCATCGGCTTCTTTGTCCGCGTCTCCAGGATCAATGACGCCCTCAACGAGAACCAGGCAACTTTCCAGGCGCTCGCCATTTTCATCGTCGGCGTCGTGCCCTTCGGCTTCGTCACCTATGTGCTCGTCAGGCGCGAGCTAGCCATCGGCTCCGGCCGCTACGCGGCGCTGATGATCCTCACCGTCGCCGCCTTCTTCCTCAGCGCCTACGCGATCCGCTCCTCCGTCATGCTCAGCTTCTACAACGCGGTCGAGGGCACGGAGCCACTCGCGCAGCGGACGACGACTCCGGCCATGCTGCGCCTCGTCGAGCGCGTCCAGAAGCTCTCGCGCGACCTGACCGTCACCGAGGGCTCGACGCAAGACCCAACCGGCGGGCACAGCGTGACGATCGCTATTGATGGGCGGCCGGAGTTCCAGGCCCGGTGGCCCATGCGCTGGTATTTCCGCGACTTCCCGTTCGCGCAGATCGTCGCGGGAGGACAGGCCCCGCTCAGCAACGCGCAGATCGTGATCGCGCCGGACGACGCGGGCATGGCCGAAGCCGGCTACACGCCGAGCGAGTACCCGCTCGTCAATCGCGTGCCGGTCGCCTACACCGCGCCGAGCTTGGGCGACATCCTGGCCACGATCGTCGTGCCGTCTCGGTGGGACACCGGCCTCCGCTTCCTGATCGAGCGCGAGCCGCTGACCCTCGCGCCGCCGGAGTCCGTCGCGGTCGGCTTCAACGCCGAGCTTGCCAATCGCCTCTTCCCTAACACCGGACCGTTCGGCCTCTTCGATCGACCCGGTCCCGGCGCGGGCCGCGGCCAGTTCAACGGCCCGCGCGGCATCGCCGTCTCGCCGGACGGCTCGACGGTCTACGTCGTGGACATGGGGAACGCTCGCGTGGAACGCTTCGATTCGCTCGGCGCCTTCGTCGGCTCCTGGGGCGGCGAAGCCGGGGGCGTCTCGTTCGAGCGGACGTCCGCCGGCCTCGGACCGACCGGGATCACCATCGATGCGAACGGGATGATCTATGTCACCGATACCTGGAACCACCAGCTCGTCGTCCTCGACGACACGGGCCGGGAGATCCGCCGGTTCGGCACCTTCCAGGACACGCAAGACTCGCCAGATCCGAACGTCGGCACCGGCATGTTCTTCGGTCCGCGAGCTGTCGCGGTATCAGGTGACGAGATCTACGTCGTCGATACCGGCAACGAGCGAGTGCAGGTCTTCGCGCTCGACGGCACATTCCGGCGGGCGTTCGGCGGCTACGGCAGCGAGCCGGGCAAGCTGATCGAGCCGGTAGGGATCGCGCTCGGCCCGGACGGCCGCGTCTACGTGGCCGATAGCGGCAACTCGCGTATCTCCATCTTCGCCTCGGACGGGACGCCGCTCGAGCAGTGGCCGGTGGACGCCTGGCTCGGCCACGCCTTCTTCGAGCCGTACCTCACGTTCGACGCGGCCGGGTACCTCTATGCCACCTCGTCCGCGACCGGCAGCATCGAGGTCTTTGGCCCCGACGGCTTACCGCGCGAATCGCTCACCGAGATCAACGGCGAGCGCCTGCAGCAACCCGTCGGTATCACCACCGCCCCCGATGGCGCGATCATGATCACCGATATGGGACGCCACGCGGTATTCCGGTACGAGCCCCCGCCGCCGGCCGAGGAAGACGAGATCGTGGACCTGGAGCCGCAGCTGCCCTTCGAGGCCTCGCCAGAAGCCACTCCCGAGGCGACGCCGGCGGCCTCACCGGAAGCGAGCCCGGCTGGCTCCCCACCGGCATCCAACCTAGGCGGATAGCGCCACCGCTCCTGTCACACGCGCGGACGACGTCACCGCGGCTCGCCGGAGGAAGGCGTCGTCTCCGGCTCTTCGGAGAGGAGCCAGTTCTCGAAGCGCTCGCTCAGCGCCTCGCGGTTGTCCACCCAGTAATTCCAGTTCTGCGTGAACTGGACGGCCTTGTTCTGCGGCGCGCTCGGCAGGATCGCCTTCCGGTCCTCCCGCAGCAAGTTGAACGCGTCCCGATTGACCGGGCCATACGGCAAGAGCCGGGAGAAATTGGCCGTCGGCACCGCGCGGGTCGCGAAGTTGATGAAGTCCATGGCGACATCCGCGTTCGGCGCCCCCTTCGGCACCACCCACGCGTCCGCCGTCAGCATGCCACCAAACCACTGGATGCGAACCGCATCGTGGATATCGAACTGCTGAAGCCGCACGTTCCACCCGCTCGCCATCGCGGCCAAACCCGAGCTAACGAGCTCGATCGGCTCCTTGCTCTCCTCCCACCACACGATGACGTTGCGCCGGATCCGATCCAGGCTCGCGAACGCCCGCTCCACATCGAGCGGATACAGCTCCTCCATCGGGACGCCGTCCGCCAGCAGCGCGAACTCGAGCGTCCCCACCGGACTCCGTCGCAGCACCCGCGCCTGTTCCGGCTCGAGATCCACGCCAGGCTCCGGCGGCGTCACGTCCCAGAAATCGGCCCAGCTTTGCGGCGCGCGGGTCGTGCCCGCCGGATACAACATGACCGTGGAGGAATACGCGACGCCGACGCCGTACTGAAGCGTGATGTCGTCGTAGAGCGCGGACCGGTCGACCACCTTATAGTCGATCGGCTGGAGATACCCCTCGCGCGCCAACACGAGCACCTCTTCCATCGGCAGCGTCAGGACGTCCCAAATGACCTCCCCCGCGTCCACCTGCTCGCGCAGCACGCCGATCTCCGCCGTCTGCGTCTGGATCGTCGCGCCCGTTGCCTCCGAGAAGGGATCAAAGAACGCCGCCCGCTGCGCCTCCTCGTACGGCCCACCCCAGACGGCGATCGTCAACGCTCGCCCGCTCCACTTGGTCGGGTCGGCGTATCCCGGCACCGGCGAAGCAACCACGCCCTGGGTCGGAGTCAGCGTCGGCTCGGGCGTCGGTGAGGGCGTCGGCGTCGAGGACGAAGAGTTCGGGTCATCGTTCTGGCACGCGGCAGCCGCGCCGACGACAGCGGCGGACAACGCGCCGAGGACCGCGCGCCGGCTCACGCGGCGAGTCATCAGATTCGGCGAGTGCCCTCTCACGGGGTCACTCCGTGCGGCGTCGGCGTCGGATAGAGGCACGGGCCGCCGAGCAGCCAGCAATTGAACTGCTCGTTTGCCTCGGTTTGGTGCCGCGCCCACCAAGCCGTATTCACCCGGATCAACTGGTCGAGATGCTCCGGCGCGGTCGGCAGCACCGGTCGCAGCGACCGGTCAATGAAGTCGAAGGCAGTGGGCACGACCGGACCAAGCGCGACCGCGCGCGCCAGGGCCGCCTGCACGGACGGAGCAGTCGCGAAATTCACCATATCCACGGCAATATCACGCGCCGGGCTCCCACGCGCGATGACCCAGGAGTCCGGCAAGATCAGACCCTGATTCCATATGAACGCGATCGGCCGGCCATCGCGCTGCCCGGCCACCACCCGATAGTGCCATGCCGCGGCGAAAGCCGCACGCCGGCGCGAGAGCCATTGCACCGGCTGCTGGCCGCTGTCCCACCACAGATCGACGATCCTGCCGCTAATCCGCTTCAGGCTTTCGATCGCCCGCGGCCCGTCCAATGGGTATAGCCGATCTGGCGACACGCCATCCGCCAGCAGAGCGAACTCGAAACTCGCGAACGCCTGCCGTGGCAACGCCCGGCGTCCCTGCCACCGCTCCCGGTTCCACCACTCTCGCCACGTCTGCGGCTCCCCAATCCGGAGCACGGCATCCCTGCGAAAGGCGCTGACGATCGCGTAGGCGTACGCTGGAACGGCGGCCTCCGTCGGCGCGAACGGCTGAAAGCGGTCCGCCTGCACCTCTTCGGGAGCAATCGGCTCCACCACGCGGCGCTCCAGCGCGGTCTCCGCCCAGATCGAATCGACCAGGAGCACGTCGGCATACGGCTCCCCTGCTCGCACCGACTCGACAAGCTGCGCGTAATCGGTCGTCATCTCGCGGATGGTGCAGCCAGTCGCCCGCGCGAACGGTTGCCAGACGTACTCCCGTAGCGCCTGTTGGACCTCGGCGCCCCACGCCGCGACACGTAGCGTGCGGCCAGCCCACCGGCCGGGGTCATCGAAACCAGGAACGCGGCCAACCGGCGTGCCAGGGAAGAGCGTCGGCGTCGGTGTCGGCTCCTCATCCTGGTCGTCGCCGCAACCCACCAGCACAGCCGCGGCCCCCGCGACGGCGAGACCGATCGCCGTGCGCCGGCTCAGCCGAGCGCCATCCAAGTCCCGCTTCGCCTGTCGAGAATCGCTGCGCCCGGTCACGGCACTCGGTCCGTTTACTGGAAAATGACCACTCGCGCCACCCGCCTGACTGCCACCTGGCATCTCCTGGACGAGGGTCGGAAGGAACGCGACGCGAGCCCGACAGCCCATCAGACAGCCGTCCTAGACCGCCGCTGTCGCTGATGCTAGCACGTTCGTCACCCCGCGGAACCGGCCGCGTCCTGCCACGGCCGCCCCGATCTCGCGCAGGGAAACACATTACCCACTTCATTTGGCCGTCAATGGCGTAGGATTTGCATAGAGCGCGCCGCTGCCGGCAGCAAGCGGGCCGCTGGGCGTGTGCGCATGCGCGCGCACTCCGCCGCGTCAGTAGCGACCGGGAGGCCGGCGCCCGGAAACCGTGACCTGGGAGGGGCGTGATGGAAACCTACAACCTGTACATGGACGAGATTTCGAGCGGCTCCGAGCAGGATGGCGAAGGCACGTATGAAGTCCAGTTCCGGATCGTCCCGAACAGCATTGACGACGGCGATCCAGAGAACAACGCCGTGCTGGCCAACCTCAACCTGCTCGACCTCATCGATCTGCGCGACGCGATCCAGCAGATGATCGACGAGGTCGCGATGTCCTCGATCGAAGCAGAGCTCGAAGCCCAGGAACAGTCGACAGCTGAGGAAGAGATGACGCCGTAGCGCGGCGGCGCCGGCGTCAGCCTGCCGGCTCGCTCATCTCACGGGCCAGTGGGCTTGCGACCGCCGAAGACTGCCAGCTCGAAAACCTTGAAATAGCAGTCCACGTCCTGATAGCCGATCTCCCGGAGCCAGGCGCACTGGTCTTCCACCGGAGCGAGGATGTTGGCGACTTTGTCCGGCCGGTAAACGTGATCCCTCGCCACTTCCTCGCGAGTTTTTCCGGAGCCGATGCGCTGGTGGTAGGCGTAGATCGAGTCCACGAGCAGCTCGTCCGACACCTGCTGTAGCCACGGCGTCGCTGACGAGACGTGCTCGATATTGATGAACCACCCGCCGAGCGCAAGCAGATCGAAGATCTCCTTGTAGATCTCGCGCTTGCGCTCGTCGGGCTGATGGTGGATCGCAAACCCCGAGGCGATGAGATCGAACGGGGCAAGCGCCGCCACCGCATCCACCCAACCTCTCCGCCCGAAATCGGCGAGAACGTAATGGCGGCGGTCCCCTTCACCGAGCTGGGAGCGGGCCGCCTCCATCATCGGCTCGGAAAAGTCGAGAAGCGTCGCCTCCGCCTCCGGGTAGGCGCTCAGAATCGCCGACGCCACCGTCCCCGCGCCGCTGCCGAGATCGAGAAACCGGCGGACAGGCTGCTCGCTCGCCGCCACGACGCGCAGCATGATGGCAAGTTGATCCGCCGCGTATGGGAGCCCGCCCCGCACGCCGCTGACGAACTTCGCGACGAGCGCGGGATCCTGCCACACGACATCGCGCCGCTCCGTTTCCGCCACAGCTCCTCCCCTTCTCCACGGCCCCAAATCCAAGATCGTTCTACTCTACACCCCGAGCGGCATTCCCAGGCAGAGACCGAGCCCGGACAGCGCGTCACCCGCCCCGGGCATCCCCCCGATACCCGCCGAGCCCCACCGTCCCCACCAGCCATCACCATCGGAGAATCGGGCAGGAACCCGTACCCACCATTCACGCGATGCCCGTCACGTATCCCTTGTGGGAATGGAATCGGTACCCTTCTCGGGACGACGCCCCCAATTCGATGGGGCGGAACTTGTGTCCGCCCATCGGCCGAAGGCCGATAGCATCGCACACGAATCGTCCAAAGGCGCCAAGTGATAGAAACATCCACGGCCTTTCGGTCCGTCTGTGGCTGCCGGTGCCTCCCCTACGACGGCCACGCGCCTCCAACCCACGTCCCGGATCGCGGCGACCCACCCCGCCGTGCGCGATTCAAATTCGCGCCATGCGGAAACACCTAGGGCCCTGCGGGCCGGAGGGGCACGGGTCCCGCCCCTAGGAGGGATTGTCGGTGATTCGGCATCATTTCCGGAGGAGTTCGCGATGCCGGCCGGCGTCAATGGATGTGTCGGGCACGGCGGGGCGGAATACGTCCTGGGGGGAGAGGCGAACGGACGCATCATTCGCAGGGGCGGAACCTACGCCCACCCGTCGCCCGAAGGGCGATAGGAACTAACCCCGCTCTCCAACGGGGGCGCCCCATCACGCCATCATGCTGCCGATTCTGGCACTTCCTCGATCAACGCCCGGAGGACATCGTCCGCCGTCAACCCGCTGGCTTCAGCCTCGAAATTGAGAATGATCCGGTGCCGCAGCGCCGGCAGCGCGACCGCCCGCACATCCTCGAACGCGACGTTGAGCCGTCCTTCCATCAGCGCCCGGATCTTCGCGCCAAGCACGATCGCTTGCGCTCCCCGCGGGCTCACGCCATACCGAACGTACCGCTTGACCATCGGCGTCGCTCGCTCGCTCTCCGGGTGCGTTGCCAGCACCAGCCGGACGACGTAGTCGCTGACATGGCTCGCGATCGGCACCTGCCGGGCCAGCCGCCCCATCGCCAAGATCGTCTGACCGTCAGCCGCCTTCTGCGACGAGTACTCCAGATCCGAAGTCGTCCGCCGCAGAATCTCCGCGAGATCGTCCGCCGACGGATACGGCACGAGCAGCTTGAAGAAGAACCGGTCCAGCTGCGCCTCCGGCAGCGGGTAGGTACCCTCCATTTCGAGCGGGTTCTGCGTCGCCAGAACGAAGAACGGTTGCGCCAGCGGGTGGATTTCGTTCGCAACGCTGACCGTCTTGTCCTGCATCGCCTCAAGCAACGCGGCCTGCGTCTTCGGCGTGGCCCGGTTGATCTCATCGGCCAGGATCAGGTTGGCGAAGATCGGCCCCGGCTGAAACTCGAACCGCCGCCGCCCCTGCTCGTCCTCCATCAGGATGTTGGTCCCGGTGATATCGGCGGGCATCAGGTCCGGCGTGAACTGAATGCGGCTGAATTGCAGGTCGAGCGCGTCGGACAGCGTCCGGACGAGCATCGTCTTGCCGAGACCAGGCACTCCTTCGAGCAGCGCGTGGCCGCCCGCGACGAGGCAGATCAAGACCTCCCGTACGATCGCCGCCTGACCAACCATCGTCTTGGCGACTTCTTCTTCGATCCGGTGCGCGACCTCCCGGAAGGTCGTGACCGACATTTCCGTTTCGACAACTGTCATGGCGAACCTCGGATGTGCGAACGGAAAGTGCCACTGAGCGGCAGTACGGGCGGAGAGGTCTGGCCGAGACTCAGATTACGTTCGGATGATCACGATCACGGCCACCGCCACACACATCAGAACAATACCACCGATCGCCACAACGCCAATCAATATGATGCTTGCCTTATCCGATATTCTGCGTCGCTCAGGCTTCCGTTCTTCCGTCGCGGGTCCTTCCGCCGTCATCTCTGTGCTGCCTCCCGAATGGCCGCGGCGACGACTTCCCCCGCCGCATCCCACCGATAGCGACGGGCGCGCTGCTGCCGTGCCGCCACCGCCTCAGGCGACGACTCCGCCGGATTGAGCGCGCGCAGGATCGCTGCCGCCAGCGCCTCCGCGTCCGCCGGCTCGACGTACGTCGCGCAATCGCCGCCAACCTCCCGCAGCGCCGGCGCCGTGCTGGCGACGACCGGCCGGCCCGCGGCCAGCGCCTCCAGCACCGGCAGGCCAAATCCCTCGTACCAGGACGGATAGATGACGACGCTGGCCCCGGCGTAGAGCCCCGGCAACGCCTCGTCCGGCACGTAGTCGAGCAGGCGCACGCGACCGGCGCGGACCAGCGGCTCCGCCGAGGCCAGAATCGGTTCCGTCTCCCAACCCGGCCGCCCGGCAACGACCAGCGGAATGTCGAGATCCCGCTCCAAGAACGAGATCGCGCGAAAGAGCGTCACGTGGTTCTTGCGCGGCTCCAGCGTCCCGACCGTCAGCAGGTAGCGCTCGGGCACGCCGAGCCGCCCTCGCTCCTCGGCGGTCAGCGGCGTCGTCGTGAAAAAGCGCTCCTCGACGCCGTTGGGCGCTACCACGATCTTGCCCGGATTGACCCGGTACCGCTCGATCAAGTCTCGGCGCGTCGTCTCGGACACGGCCACAACCCGCCGCGCTGCCGCCACTTGACGCGGCACCACCGCGCACAGATAGCGCCGCAGCGGCGCCGGAGCCCGCTCCGGGCAGATCTCGAACGCCAAGTCGTGCACCGTGACGACGCTCGGCGTCCGCAAAGCTGGCGGAGCCGTGAAATCGGGCGAATAGACGACATCTGCCGGGAAGCGCGTCAGCGCCTGGATCGGAACCGGGATTCGCGCCCGGTACCAAAGCTGATCCATCCGCCGCCGGCTCAGCGGCGCGCGCGACGTTCTCGGCGCCGACAGCGAGTCGAACTGCTCCAGCGTCGCGGTCGCGAACGGCGCCGGACCGGGCCGCTCCGCCGCGTACCAAAGGAGCACGTCCGGATCCCCGAGTGCCCGGACAGCGGCGGGGACCACCTGCCGGGAATAGCGGCCGATGCCCGCTCCCTGATTGAAAGCGGCGCTGGCATCGATCAGAAGGCGAAGGCGCTGTCCCATCGCCCCTACCTCGTCACCGCACGTCGTTGCGGAGCCGCCTCAGATACAGGACGAGTCCAACCGCGACGAGGCTCCAGTAGGTCAACAGACGGTCCAGCACCGCGATCGAGCCGCCCAGCGAGGACTCGACGCCGACCAGCTTCAGCACGCTGATCACCGCGACCTCGACGACGCCGAGACCAGCGGGCGTGACCGGCAAGGTCGTCAGCAGCGCGCCCATCAGCGAGACGAACGCCGCCGTCGGCACGCTGATTTCCGCGCCCACCGCCGACGCGACGAGGAAAAAGCGCAGCCCATCCGCCACCCAGATCAAGACGCTGACGCCGAGCGGCCGCCACGGATTGCGCAGGCACGCGAAGATCGCGTCGTGGAGATGGCCGAACTGCGATTGGAACCGCGCTGGCAGCCGTTGCTGGACGGCATTCCTCGCGAACCACAGCGCCAAGACGCCGATGAAGCCGACCGCCAGCAGCGCCAGCCCCATCGTCAGGGTCCGGGTCGCCTCTTGCGGCAGGTGCCCACGGAACGCGATTGCTCCAGCGCCGGCCATCGTCGCGAAGAGCACCACCAGGTCGGTCAGCCGCTCCGCCAGGATCGTCCCGAACGAGGCGCTGAACGACGCGCCAGTCTCCCGCTTCGCGAGGAACGCGCGGTAGGCGTCGCCGAGCTTCGCCGGCACGACGCTGTTGACGAACCAGGAGAGCATGATGATCTCGGCGAACCGGCGCGCGGGCGGAACGGTATAGCCGCGATCCTGCCGAATACCGGCCTCCTCCATCATCCAGCGCCACCGCACCGCGCGCAGCCCGAAGGAGCCGTAGTAGAGCGCGCAGGCAAGCGCGTAGAGGCGAAGGTCGGCATGGCGGATGTTCCGCCACACCGCGCCGATATTGATGTCCAGGCGGAAGAAGAAAAAGACGAGGATGCCGACCGCGATCAGGAACGAGAGGATCGTATGCGGCTGCAGCAAGCGCCGTCCGAGCGGCTCCGGCTGCCGGGCCTCTTGCTCCTCGCCACTCGGTGCGGCGACCGCCCCCGCGTTCACTGGCGACGCTGGCATCTCCGCGGTCGCCTCCGCCGCAGCGCCATCGGCCCCGGCGAGCCGGTCTGCAACTGGACTGGATCGCCGCCGCGGCATCATCCGGCCGCCACCCGCGCGACGGGCAACTCAGCCGCGAAATGGGTCGGCGCGCGACTCTGGCCGGTCGTCAATGCCCAGACCACCGCCAGTTGCAGCCCGAGACTGAGCACGTGCAGATACTCCACGAGATTGTGGGCGGCGACCGCAGTCGTGACGCCGATCGCCCCGACGACGAGCGCGCGAGAAGCGCCATCGCCCGCCTCACGCAGCCGCCGCCACAAGGTCCGCGCCACCACGCCGATCAGCGCGAGATACGCTACCAACCCGGTGACCCCGGCCTGCGCCAGCGCCTGGAGATAGGCGTTGTGGGCGTGCCCACGTGGAATCCGAAAGCGCCAGACCTGCGTCATCTCCCGAAACCGCTCGTTGAAGTTGCCGGCGCCCACCCCGAGGATCGGCTGCCGCCGCGCCATCTCGATCGCCGCCCGCCAATGCGCCGCTCGCTCGTGCGAGGCAAAGTTCGCTACCGTTACCTGCTGCTCCCCGCCGGACGCGATCGCCTCCGGCCCGATCCTCTGTACAATTCGCGTGCCGAGAGGTGTAAGGAGCACGACGACAACCGCCACGGGCGCCGCCACAAGGCCGATCCGGCGCACTCGCCCGCCACTGAGCCAGACAACCGCAGCGATCCCAGCCGCAAACCCAAGGATACCCCCGCGCGACTGCGTCAGCGCGAGCGCCGCGGTTCCCATCAAGACAGCGGCCCAACCGGCCATCGTCCACCGGCCCGCGCGTAGGATACTCGCGCCAGCCCGATCGGCGACGACCAGCGCGATGAAGAGTGGAACCGTCATCTCCAGATAACCGGCGAACGGGTTCGGCTCGCCGAACGTCCCGAACGCCCGCGTGATCCCGCCAGCCGAGAAGGACGGTGGCCCCGCCCGCGTCGCCACCTGCCAGAACGCCAGGAGCGCCATCGCCGCCGTCGCCGCCATCATCGCGCCCACGATTGGCAAGCGATCCCGGCCGGACGCGATCACCTGCCGCGCCATCACGTAGACGGCGAGCGCGACGCCCCAGCGGTAGACCTCCCCGGCCCACGCGCCGAGATCGCGCGCCACCGCGCCGCTGGCGACGAGGACGACGACGTAGACGAGCCAGGCCGCGCCGATCCCATCAACGACGATCGGCGACCGCTGCACCGCGCACCGCAGCAGCCAACCTGCCAGCCCGGCCATGACGACGACCTTCGTCGCGGTCAAGCCCGCCGGGCCTTCGAGCGCCCGCTGCACCGGAACGGACGCCACGATCGCCGCCACCGCCCATTCCGGCGCCCATATTGCGCAGGCCCCCGTCGCCAGCCCGATCAGCCCGAGCACGACGAGCGGCAGCGGCAGAACGACGAACGCGGCAGCGCCGCCAAGCGCCACCATCCCGATCGCGATGACGCGCCAGTCGAGACCAAACGGCGCGGAATGGACCGGTTCTGGCCGGGCCGGGCACATCATGCGGCGCCCGTCCTCTCCGGAACCGGCTGAGCGACGCGATCGCCCGCCGCGTCTTGCCCTTGCCGCGACAGGTGGAACTCGAGCAGCGCGACGAAGAACCACGTCATCACGGCCAGGTCGGGCAGGAAAAAGCTGTTGTCAACAAGCCCGTGAACCACTCCGCCGACCAGCGCCGCCGCCGCGCCCACCGCCACGCCCCCGGCCGCCACCGCCTGGCGTCGGATGCGAGCCAGCGCCCAGCCAAGCGCCCCGATCATCGCCGCGAGCACGACGAGGCCTGCCAAGCCGAGCCGGAGCCAGAAATCCAGCACGAGGTTATGGGGATGCGACGTGTACCGCTCCGCCCAACCCGCCGGATCGACGTAGCGCGGCCGGTATTGATAGAGGAACTGATCCAGACCGACGCCGAAGATCGGATGATCGCGGATCATGCGGATGCTGGCCGACCAGAGCAGCTCGCGGGTAGACGCCGACCCATCGGAGCCAGTCGCCAGCAGGCGCTGCTCCGCCAGCATGCCGAACGCGGCGACTGCGACCACGGTCGAGACCATCAGCCATCGCCACGCGCCTTTCGACCGCGCCAGCCAGATGATCGTCGCCCCGCCGGCCACCGCCGCCAGGAACCCGCCTCGCGAGACCGTACTGGCGAGCCCCGCCCCAATCGCGATCAGGACCGGCGCCAGCCGGCGGCGCTTTTCCGCCTCGACGAGCGCCATGCCGCCGAGCAGCAGCCCGACGCGCTCCAAGTAGAGCGCCAGATGGTTCGGATGGGAGTACGGACCGGTCGCCCGCCGGGCCGCGTCCGCCTCGATTGTCCCGTACCCCGTCAGTACCTGAACGGCGCCGACGAGCGCCGCCACCACCGCGGCCGCCACAAAAGCGGTAATGAGCAGCCGCTCGCCGCCCCGGCGTAGCGTCCACCGCGCGAGCGCGATGATCGCCACTGGCTCCAGGATCACCAGCCGGTACTCGCGCAGGCTCTCACCGATGTGGCGAGGATCGGCGACGGTGAAGAGCGAGAGCGTCGCGGCGGCGATGAGCACGATCGGTAGCGCCAGCGTCGGCAGCGGCCTTAGCAGCCGGCTCACGACCGTAAGCGAGCGGGACCGAACGACCTCAAGCGCGACTTGCGCCGCCAAGCCGATGGTCCCTAGGACGATCGCCAGCTCCAGGAGGCTGAAGCGCGATTCCCCGACCGAGACGGGTTGGAGAACCAGCGGCACGCTCGCCAGCGCGGCGGCGGTCGCGGCTGCCGGCGCGATCACCGCCGCAACACCAGCGCAGGCGATTGCGAGCAGCGCAACCGGCAAGGGCACGCCGATCGCCAGCGTCAGCCCTGCCAGCAGCAGCGCGGCCAGAGCGCCGAGGTCGGTGACACGCCCCGCGCCTAGCGAGCGCTGCGCGCGCGAGAGGAATCCATCAGTGGTAGCCGACCGGTCGAGTGCGATCATGCCCATCGAGCCGGTCGCCAATCGGGAAGGTGCGGCAGCGGTGGTCGCAACTCGACGCCGCGTCGTCGCTGGAGATACCCCGCACGCAGCGCCGCGACGTACGCTACCTCACGGAAGGCGAGGACGAGCAGCACCAGCGCCGTCATCGCCAGGATCACAACCGGCCACATCAACGGCGCGTCCCGAGCCACGACCAATCCGCCGATCGTGAGCCGAGCCGCGCCGGTGGGCAAAGCCCCTTTCCCGTCCAACGTGATCGTCAGGACGTGCAACCCGTCGTCGAGTCCCGACGCCAGCGTGATCGGCACGTCCTGCGCCCGATAATAAGACAAGTCGATCCGCGTTGCGTCGCCATCGCTCTCCCACCCCGGCAGCGGCCCACCATCCAGCGTCACGCGCGCGACCCCGGCTTGCGGACTTTGCCGCAGGTAGGCGCTGACCGCGGTCCCGTAGAAGCGCAGCGTTACCGAGGCCCCGACCTCGCTCGTCGTGCGGAAGACGCGCTCGACCCCGTCGATCTGCAAGTGCTGCCGCCCCCACGTCCCTTGATAGACGACGGGTCGCGCCTCGGTCGGCACATAGCCGGTCGAGGCAGCCGTGCCAGCCGCGCTGGTACCGTACTCAGCGAGCTTGCGGAACGTCAGCGAGGCGGATCCGTCCGGACCGAACAGCGCATAGCCGGCGGCATCCTCGCTCCGGGGCACCAAGTCCCAATAGAACATCGGCCCAACCCACGGCCACTCGGCTCTGGCCCGCTTGACCGCCGCCACGCTGAAGTCGGCCTGCTCTTCTTCTGAGACCTTCCGCCCCGGACCGCCGTCCCATCCGACATGCGTCAGCCAAATCGGCCGCGTCTGATCACCTTCCTCGATCAGCAGCTCCCGGAACAGCACTGCCCGCGAGAAGTTCGTTCGATCCGGCCGGACGCGCCGGTCGTACGGCGACGCCGTCCCACCATCCACTCGCGCCGAGACGATGTCGAAGTACGACTCGGCGTCGATCTCGTAGAGCCGGCGGAGAAACTGGAGATCGGAGCTGCCGTTGCCCGGATCGAGCTCCGCGACAACGATGCGCGTCTCCGGACTCGCCAGCCGCACCGCGTTGAATCCCAGCGCCAGGAGCGACAGGTACTCCTCCGGCCGCGCCGCCCGGCCACCCCAGTGATCGGCGTTGTTCGGCAGGTCCCAGAGCTGGACGAAGGGAACGCGCGCTTGGTAGTGCCGGGCGAACTCCGAGGCGAAGTTCGCGAAATCCTCCATCCGCGCCGGCGGAGCGTCGGTCGTCGGCGCCGCGTCCGGAGCGCGCGCCCACGCAGGAGCGTCCACGAGCACGCCGAGGATCTGAATGCCGTGGACATTGAACGCCTCGACGACCCGGTCGTACGCCTCCCATGTGAACTCGCCCCGCTGCGGCTCGATCCGAGACCAGGAGAATGGCTGACGGACGTAGAGGAACCCCGCCTCCTTCAGCGCCGCCGCGATCGCCTCATAGCCTGAGGGGTCGAACAGCAGAAGATCGACGTTCGTCGCCAGCTCGCGGCCGGATGCCTGCAAGACGAACGGCGGGTTCGCGCTCGTCTCGACGCCGCGATGCAGGTAGACGTTGGCAATCGCCCCGCCGATCGCAACGCACAGCCCGAGGAGCACGAACACGACCGCGCGGGCAATGCGCGCCGCATCGTCGTCGGCATGACTCTCGCCGACGAGATCGCCGATGACCCGGCCGGCTGGCCGCCTCACGCGCTCCGGAGTCCCGGATTCCGCGCTCGACTGGCCGTTGCTCCTAGCTCCCACCCGCGGGCGTGCCCGCTGCGTCCCCATCGTCGCCAATGTCGCGAACCGCTCCCCTCGGATTCGAGCGGGACAATGCCGGCCCGTCGCCCCTGGCCGGACGGGGAGAGTATAGGCCGGGCAGCGTCCCGCGGTCCCTGGCAGGCGGCGCGGCTCTACGTAACTGACGTATCATGATCGGTATGCATGTCCTGACGCCCTCCGACGAACGACGCGTCGCACCCGCGATCAACTTCCTGGCTCAACAGCTAGACCGTGAGCTCGAGCAGGCCTATGGCGGCGCCGATGCCTCGAGCGCCCGCTCGCAGCCGCTGCGCGCCGCCTGCGAACGCTACGGGGCGGCAGCAGCCGCGGCCGACATCCCGCTTGAAGACGCGATGGCAGCAGCCATCGACATCCTCCAGCGCCTCTTCGACCGTCTCGGCGGGCACGCGACCGACCCGGCTACGACCATCGCGGCCGCCATCGCCCTCGCCGCCGTCGCGCGGGCCTATCACGGGGCCGCTTCGGCCGACCAGGCTGGGGAAGCCCAAGGCCAGGTACCGACGCACGTCGCTCGCCTGCGCGCGCTCTATCGCATCAACCGCGCGGCGACCGCCAATCTCGAGCTCGCGGAGATGCTCGACACCGTCGTCAAGGTCGTCGCCGACACGACCCAGAGCGACGCCTGCGCCGTCTTCCTTTACGATCACGCGACGGAGACGCTCGCCCTCCGCGCCGCGGTCGGGCTCAATCCCTCGTCCGTCGGCGCCCTCATCATCCGACCCGGAAGCGGCGTCACCGGCCGCGCCGCCACCGAGCGCCGGCCCATCATCGCGGTGGACGCCCGCGACCACGAGAATTGGGTCAGCTCTCCGGTCTTCGGGGATGTCGTCTACGCCTCGCAGGCATCCGTGCCCATGCTCATCAAGGGGCAGGACCGCCTCGTCGGCGTGCTGAACATCCTGACTGTCGCCCGCCGCGAGTTCGACGACGAAGAAGTTGACTTCCTACAAACGGTCGCCGGCGAGCTCGCCATCAGCATCGAGAACGCGCGCCTCTACAGCCGCACCGACGCCCGGCTGCGCCGCAAGGTGGCCGAGCTTGGCACTCTGCAGCGCGTCTCGCGGATGGTCGCCTCCTCGCTCAACCTGCAGGATGTGCTCCGCATGATCGCCGAAGCGGCCGTCGAGCTCATCCGAGCCGATGCGGCGGCGATCTTCCGCGTCTCCCGCCGCGCGGGAGCGGGCAACGGGATCAATGGCGATCACGGACCGATCGTCGAGTATCGCGTCGGCCCGTCACGCCAGCCCGCCGACGTGGAGGCGCGCAACCAGTTCATCCTCGACGTCATCCAAACCGGCAACGCCCAGACGACCGAGATGAATTACGTCGATGGACGTGGCCGGCTCTTCTGCGTGCCGTTGCGCTCGGCGCGAGAGACCTGGGGCGCGCTCTGTCTCCGCCTGCCGCCCGGCAGGGAGCTGACCGAGGACGAGCAGGGGCTCCTTCAGGCATTCACCGATTCGGCCTCAATCGCGATCGAGAATGCCCAGCTTTACCAGGACGCGAAGCACGGCCTGGAGACCGCCTCGACTCTTCTCCAGGAGATGCACCACCGGGTCCGGAACAATCTCCAGACCGTCGCCGCGCTCCTCTCGATTCAACTCCGGCAGATCGAGGACCAACCCGCGGCTTATCACCTGCGCGAGGCGATCAGCCGGGTCCAAGCGATCGCGGCTGTCCACGACCTCCTGAGCGACGAGGACCGTCTCGCCGGCGCCACCATTGACGCGCTCGCCCGCCTCGTCGCCGATGAGGCGCAATCGACGCTCGTCCCGCCCGGCCTGCACGTCACCTTCGAGATTCCGCCGAGCGATATCGCCGTCTCCTCGAAGCAGGCGACCGTGCTTGCCTTGCTCATCAACGAGCTCGTCGCGAACGCGGTCAGTCACGGCTTCCGCGGCCTGAGCCACGGAAAGGTCACCATCCGCGCGCACCGCTCCGGACGGATCGCCACGCT
Organism: uncultured Chloroflexota bacterium; assembly: GCA_937901745.1. GTDB lineage: Bacteria > Chloroflexota > Chloroflexia > Thermomicrobiales > UBA6265 > CALGSZ01. Next base: position 40,729 of record CALGSZ010000130.1, read on the forward strand.
CGAGGTCGAGAACGACGGACAGCGCATCCCGGCGGACTTCAATCCGCAGGCGAGTCAAGGTCTGGGGATGAGAATCGTTCAGCGGCTCGTTAGCGCCGACCTACGCGGGCACTTCACGATCCGGCCGACCGAGACCGGCACGATCGCGGCGATCAGCTTCCCACTAACCGACCTCTGAGCCCGCGCGGTCAGCGACCCAGCGTCCGCGGCGCGCCGCCTGCTCGCCGCCGTACGCCTCATCGAGCACCTCGACGATATGGCGGACCGGCATGCGGTTGCCCTTGCGGTCCAGGCACGCCCGGAGCTGCATCGCGCAGCCGGGATTTGCCGTGATCACCTCCTGCGCGTCGGTCGCGAGGATGTTTTGCGCCTTGCGATCGCCCAGGTCGTTCGCCATCTCGCGCCGGATCAGGTTGTAGATGCCGGCGCTGCCGCAGCAGAGGGACGACTCACGCATCTCCTTCAGCTGCAGCCCCGGAATGGATTTCAGCAGCTTGCGCGGCTGCTCAGTGATCCGCTGCGCGTGCGCCAGGTGGCACGGCTCCTGATAGGTAACCGTGCGCTCGAGACGGCGCGGCGGCTCCTGGAGCGGGCGCTTCGCCAGATATTCCGTCACGTCGTGGATGCGCTCGCTGAACTTCTTGGCCCGCTCCGCGTATTCGGGATCGTCCTTCAGCAGGTAGCTGTATTCCTTCAGTGCCGCGCCGCAACCCGCCGCCGTCACGATGATCGGATCATCCCCGGTCGCCTCGAACGCTTCGATGTTCCGGCGAGCCAACCGGCGCGCCTCCTCCATCATCCCGCTGTGGACATGCAGCGCGCCGCAGCACCCCTGCCCAACCGGCACATCAACCGCGTTGCCATTGTGGGCGAGGACACGGGCAGCCGCGCGATTCGTATCAGCGAAGACGGTCCCCATCACGCAGCCGTTGAAGAGCTGGACCGCGGCGGCCGGTCGCTGCGGACGCCACCGCTCCGTGCCGGGGATCAGGAACCGGCGCGAAATGTGCGGCGTCATCGCCTCGACCTCGGCCAGCCCCATCACGCGCAGCACGCCAGTGCGCCGCGCCAGCGTCTGCAGGCCCGTCCGCTGGTACAGCCGGATCGCGCCGACCACGCCACGCAGGCGAGAGAGATCATCGAACAACCAGCCGAGCGCGACCTTGCGCACTGCCCGCTGCCACAACGGCCGTGGCCGGTGCTGCTCGAGCTGCGCGCGGGACGCCTCGACCAGCGGCCCGTAGTGGACGCCAGAAGGACAGACCGCTTCGCACGCCCTGCAGTTCAGGCACTGGTACATCTGCTCGTCGAAGACCGGATCGAGCAGATTGAGCCGCCCCTCCGCGACCGCGTTCATCAGCCAGAGCCGGCCGCGCGGCGAGGACATCTCTTGCCCGGTCATCCGGTACGTCGGGCACGAGGACAGGCACATGCCGCAATGGACGCAGGCACGCAGTAGCTCGGGCTCCGGCACATCCGTCCCCGAAAACCCGCCCAACCGGCGCAGATCGGCTTCCTCCGCAACGACCATCTTCGTCCATCCTCTGGCAGACGCCCGCGAAGGCGTCCTCACCACGCTTAGATCCCGCCGGCAAATCGCCCCGGATTCAGGACCCGCGTTGGATCGAATTCCTGTTTGAGCGCGCGCATGACGTCAAGCGTCGCCGGCGGCTTCCCCCAGACGTCAATGCCGCGCTTGAACTCCACCGGCGCTCGCATCACCGTCAAATAATCTGTCAGCCCCAAGAGCGACTCGCGCCACTGGTGGAACCGCGCGACCGTCGCCTCGTCCGCTTCCCCGCCGATCTTGAGCAGCGCCGCGCCAAGTCCTGGCGAGACGTGGATCGCTTCCAGCGGCAGCTCGTGCTCCGTCGCGAGCTCCGTCGCGCGCGTCAGCACCTCACCCAGCCGCTTCGACACGGTGCCAAGGCGGACGGTGACGCCGCGCTCGTGTCGCGCCAGCGACTCTTCCTTGATATAGCCGGCCCACCACGCCGCGCTGTCGCCAGCGTCTAGCGTCGTCGCCTCGGCGGCGAGCAGGTCGCTGCACTCGCGCGCGAGCAGCCGAACCGTCTCCTCCCGCCCCTCGATCCGCGCCGCCAGCAACCAGCGCCCATCCGTCTGAGCGACTTCGAGCGCGGCGGGCCGGACCCGGCTGCCCCGGACTCGGTCCGCCGCCGCCAACGCACCGGACAGCGTCGCATAGCTCGCCTGAATCGTGCTCTCGAACCGCGGCAGCGGCATCACCTTGAAGTTCGCGGAGACGATCACCGCCAGTGTGCCGAGCGATCCGTGGTACAGGCGCATCAAGTCGAAGCCCGACACGTTCTTGACCACCATCCCGCCGGCCTTGCTGACTGCCCCAGTCGGGTGCGCCACGGAGATCCCGATCAGCAGGTCTCGCAGCGTCCCTAGCCCGTACCGTCGCGGACCGGCCAGCGCCGTCGCGATCAACCCGCCGATCGTCGCGCGCTCCGGCTCCGGCACGTCAATCGGCAGAGTCTGACCGTGCTCGGCGAGTACCGCCTGCACGTCCGCGAACCGAGAGCCAGCGGCGACCGAAAGCGTCAGATCGGTCGGCTCATACGCCAAGATGCCCGTCAGCCGCTCCAGCGAGAGCGCTACGTCGAGCCGCTCCGGCGGGTTTCCTAGCGCGAGCGCCGTCCCCCCGCCGACCGGCGCGACTCCCAGACCACGCTCCGCCGCGTCCGCCAGCGCCTCGGCAACCTCCGTGGGCGTCTGCGGCGTGACGACGGCGGATGGGCACATTCCATCAATGACGACCGACGCCGGGTCGCGCGAATCCTGTGCTGGCGAAGGATTAGAACGCGTAGATTCCATGCTTCTGTGCCATCGCCTGTAGCCGCAGCGCCCGGACCTCCCCGCAGACGTATCCCTTCGGGAACACCTTCTCCGGGTTGAACAGACCCCGCGGATCGAAGCTGTTCTTCAGCCCAGCCATCGCGGCCAAGTCCTCTGCCGTGAAGACGAGCGTCATGTATCCCCGCTTCTCGGTCCCGATCCCGTGCTCGCCGGAGAGGCTGCCGCCCACCTCGACGCAGTACTTGATCAGCTCCTTGCTGGCCAGCAGGATACGCTCGACATCCCCCTTCTTGTGCCGGTCGAAGAGCATCAGCGGGTGCAGGTTGCCATCGCCCGCGTGGAAGACGTTCGCGATCCGCAGCCCGAACTCATTGCCAATCTCGCCCACGCGGCGCAGCGTCGCCGGCAGCTTGGTGCGCGGAACGACGGTGTCATGCAGGTAGTAGTTCGGAGCCAGGCGCCCCATCGCGGCGAGCGCCATCTTCCGCCCTTTCCAGAGCAGCTCGCGCTCCGCCTTCTCACTCGCGACGCGCACCTCTCGCGCGCCGACCTCGATGCAGAGTTCGCGCACCTCGGCCGCCGTCGCGGCGACGTCCTCGGCGATGCCGTCCACCTCGATCAGCAGGACCGCGCCCGCGTCCATCGGGTAGCCAGCGTGGTACGCGGGCTCCACCGCCTGGATCGTCAGGTTGTCCATCATCTCCAGCGCGGCGGGAATGATGCCAGCGCCGATGATCCGCGACACGGCATGGGACGCCGAATCAATGTCCGGGAAATCGGCGAGCATGACCGTGACCGCTTCCGGCAGCGGCGTCAGCCGCACCAGCGCCTTGGTCACGATGCCGAGCATCCCCTCGGAGCCGACCAGCGCGCCGGTCAGGTCGTATCCCGGCTGCCCGGCGGTCCGCCCGCCGACCCAGACGATGCGCCCGTCCGGCAGGACCACCTCCAGCCCCAGGATGTGATTTGTTGTCACGCCGTACTTCAGGCAGTGCGGCCCGCCTGAGTTCTCCGCGACATTGCCGCCGATCGTGCAGGCGCGCTGGCTCGACGGGTCCGGCGCGAAGAAGTACCCGTCCGGCTGGACGGCTTCCGTCAGCTCCAAATTGATGACGCCCGGCTCGACGAGCGCGACGCGATCCTCCCGGTCGATCTCCAGGATGCGGTTCATCCGCGTCAGCGCGATGATGATGCCCCCGCTCTGCGCGACCGCGCCGCCGGATAGCCCGGTGCCCGCCCCGCGCGGGACCACCGGCAACCCTTCGGCGGCCGCCAGCCGCACGACTTCGGCAACTTGCTCCGCCGTCGTCGGCAGCACCACCGCGGTTGGCCGCGCGGTCTCGACCGCCCCGTCAACCGAGCCGTCGTACTCGTAAACCAGCAGATCAGCCGGCCGGTGGAAGACTCCCCCCGGTCCAACGATCCGCTCTAGTCGCTCAATGATGCTCGCGCGGTCCATGGCCGCCCGTCCTTCCATTACCTACCGCGCCATGAGAACCACAACGCCTCGTCAAGTATCGCCTTCCCCTTCCCGCCCGGCAACAGACGTGGAGCGCCTGCCCAAGCGCGATAGGTAGCAAAGATGTGGCGGTCGCCCAGCGCGGGATCGTGGCGAGCCAAGCGCCGAGCTCGCCCACCATTCATGCGAGTCCGACCAGCAGTTTGACGCTCGTGCCATACTGTCAGTAACGCGCCCCGCACGGCGGCCGGTTTGCCCGTCGCGGCCGGCCGGTGGACGAGGGAGAGATCGAGAAATGTCAGGCGCCGCGGAGCAGCCAACCTACTGGATCATTGTTGGATCGCCCGAGAACTTCCAGCGCACCGCTGAGCTCGGCTTCACCATCCAGGGCATCAAGTCCCGCCACCGCAAAAAGGCCGAGCGCATGAAGCCCGGTGACAAGATCATCTACTACATCACCGGGAAGAAGGCGTTCGCGGGCATCGCCACGATCACCTCGAATTATTTCGAGAGCCACGAGCGGATCTGGCAGAGCGGCGACCCGAAGAAGGCGGCGGAAGATTATCCGTACCGCGTGCGGATCGAGCCAGACATCATTCTGACGGAGGAGGCGTTCGTTCCGGCCGAGGGCATCGCCCGTCAGATGGTCTACGTCAGCAAGTGGCCGGCGGAGAACTGGACGCTCGCCTTCCAAGGCAACGTCCACGAGATCGGCGAGCAGGACTACCTGCTGATCCGCGAGGCGCTCGAAGCCCGGGTGCCAGCGGGCGCCAGCAGTGGATAAGCCGCCAGATAGCTTCGACGATGACTCGCGGCCGGCGAGCTACCGCGTGCATCTCTGCTTCGGCCCGAATTGCACCCCGCGCGGCAGCCGGGCGCTCTTGCCGGTCCTCATGGACGCGGTGAGGCGAGCTGGCATCGCCGACCGCGTCGAGATTCTGGCGACCACCTGCCGCAACCGGTGCGATGACGGCCCATCCATGAACGTCTATCCCGGCCCGGTCTTCTACAACGACCTGGTGCCGGAGGCGATCGAAGAGATCGTGCGCGAGCACCTGGTAGGTGGCCGGCCCGTCGAGCGCTGGCGCTACCGGGAGCGAGCGAGAGGGCCGCGAGCCGGATCGAGGCGCCGCTGAGCGCGTTACATCAAACGAAGGAGGACGGAGGTGGCGACCGTCACGGTCGAGACTCGGCCTGGGCATCCCTTCGCGATGGACGTTACCGCCCGCGAATTCACGTTCGTCTCGGATGAGCCGTCTCCTGATGGCGAGGATCTTGGTCCATCTCCCTACGAGCTGCTGCTCGCCGCCCTCGGCTCGTGCACGGCCATGACGCTGGAGATGTACGCGCGTCGCAAGGGTTGGCCGCTGGAGCGCGTCAACGTTCATCTGACCTTCGAGCGCGTGCACAGCGAGGACGCCGCCAATAGCGAATCGACGTCTCCTCGCCAACGGATCGAAATTATCACCCGCGACATCGAGCTCATCGGCCCGCTCGACGACGCCCAGCGGGCCCGCATCATGGAGATCGCGGCGAAGTGCCCGGTGCACCGGACCATCACCGGCTCGCCGCAGATCGTCGATCGGCTCCGGAAGAGCGAGGACGCGGGCTCCGGCGGGCAAGATGGCGCGGAAGACGCTCGCCTGACCGGCTAGCCAGGCGAGGTAGCGGTCGAAATCTGAGTACACAAACGGCCCGGCGTTGCTGCCGGGCCGTTTTCCTTCCGGTGGAGATGGGGGGAGTCGAACCCCCGTCCAGAATCTTCGGTCGATTGTCTCCTACGCGCGTAGTCGGTGTTTTGTCTGCCGTGCCGCGCCCCCACCGACAGGGTCGCGCCACGGTGAGCCGGACTGTCTTAGACGGTCTCGCTCCGGCGGACTTGACCGTCGCGCCCCGCCTGGGTGACGCCCGCATCCGGTCCCGGCGGGGAGAGGTCCGGGCGGACGCGCTACCTAGAGGTCAGTGACTTAGGCAGCGAGAGCAAGCTGCTGATTGCCAGCTACTTTTTTTGCCCATTTTATCGAGGCTGGGCGCCTCGGCACGCAACAATCTGACCTCGGACCCTGTCGAAACCAAACATCCCCAAGGTCACGACATAAGTATACCAACCCCCCCCTGCCCCCGCCACTCTCCTTCACTCCGAACCCCCAACCCCTATCCCCCTCCTCAGCACCCAGCACTCCGCACTCCCTATACTTCCCCCGGCAACACGCGGCCCGGATGCTCCATCATTCTCCGCGCCGCTCGGGTGAATGAATCCGTTCTGTTCGAGGTGACGGTGACTGACGAACCGAAACAGCCATCGCCGTCGTTGAGCCTGGTCATTCCCGCGTACAACGAGGCGCTTCGCATTCGATCCACGCTCCAAACTGCTTGGGAATACTTGGAGCGCCAGCCGTACTCCTCGGAGCTCCTACTGATCGACGACGGCAGCCGCGACGCGACCGCCACCCTGGCCCGCGACTTCGCGGCGAGCCGGCCTGGCATTCGCGTCCTGACGATCCCGCACGGCGGCAAGGCTGCCGCCGTCCGCGCCGGGATGCTTGCGGCTCGCGGCGACTTGATCGCCTTCTCCGACGCGGACCTCGCGACGCCGCTCGAATACCTGGAAACCTTTCGAGAGTCCGCGTTGAACGGCGCCGCTGTCGTCATCGGCTCGCGGGAGGGCGTCGGCGCGCGCCGCATCGGCGAGCCCGCCTATCGCCACCTGATGGGACGCGTCTTCAATCTGTTTGTCCGCCTCCTCGTCCTGCCTGGCGTGCAGGATACGCAGTGCGGTTTCAAGCTCTTTCGGCGCGAGGCCGCTCAGCAGATCCTCTCTCGCGCGCGTCTCTATGCCTCACCGGACGATCCCGTGCTCGGCCCCCGCGTCACCGCGTTCGATGTCGAGCTGCTCGTCATCGCCCGCCGGCTCGGCTACCGCATCGAGTCGGTACCCGTCGTCTGGACCTACGGCACGCAAAGCAAAGTCAACCCCGTCAGCGATACGATCACCAATGTCTGGGACGTCCTGCGCGTCAAATGGAACGACTTGCGCGGCCGCTACCGGTGACCCCAAGGCACGCGTCGCGGCATCAACACCAATGATTCCTCCCATTTCCCCATGCCGATCGCGTTCCGGCCCTGCTATCGTGTCGTTAGTAGCGCTCGATTCGTGCCGCGCCTGGAGGTGACGCGTGGAAGGTGACATGCGGGAGTTTCCGCTCGCGGATATCCTGCAGTTCATCTCGCTCGGATCGCGAACTGGTGTCTTGGAGATCGTCCGCCGCGACTCCGTGTACGGCGTGATCTTCACTGCCGGTACGATCACCGGCCTGACCGCCGACGGCTGGACACTGGCGCAGGAGCTCAAGGATTCCGACCTCCTGCCGTCCGACGTCCTGACCGGCCTCCTCGCCACCAACTCCAGCATCGCCGATCTGCGAGCCGCCATCCTCGCCGGCGGCTACATGACCGCCGAGGAGTGGACCGCGTTCGTCTCCCGGCAGGTCGAGCGTCTCCTCTACGCCCTGTTCGACATTCGCGACGGAAAATTCCGCTTCCGCCAAAACCTGCCCACCAGCGGCGAATGGCTGCCCGTTCGCGTCTCCGCCGACCGCGCCGTCCTCGAAGGGACTCGCTGGAGCGAGACCTGGGCGCGAGTCGCCGACATCATCCCCTCGCGCCAGACTCGCTTCGAGCGGACGGGCAGCGTTCCCCGCCAGCCGATCCGGCTCAGCGCCAATCATTGGCGCGTCTTTGTCGCGACCTCCGATCCGGGGAGCGTCGTCCAGATCGCGGCGCGCACGGTGCTGGCGGAAGTGGAGGTGATCGAAGCGCTGGAGTTCCTCATCGGGCACGGGCTCGTTCGGCGGGTGCCGGATAGCGCCTGACCCGCGCCAGTCGAATCGGGTCAAAGGTTGCGCGGGGCAGGACCGATGGAGGATGATTCAATGTCAGCGGCGATACCTGACCACGAGTGACGGTTGGACCGAAGACTTAGTACATTCGGGTGAGTCCAAGCCCATCACGTCGCGTGTCTCCCGCGTTACCCTGATTCGAGGAGGCCCGTGCCCCCGGCGGCGCCGACCAAAGCGGAGCGACGTCGTGTCCGGAGCCAGCAGCAGCGTGGAACCTCGCGAGACAACGCAGTCGGTGGAAACCCTTCAGGCGATTCTCGATGAAGCACGGCGCGAGCTGTCCTCGACAGAGGGGCGCCTGATGCAACTCCTCGAGCGCGCCTCGCAGTTCGCGGCCCAGGCAATCCAGGAACAAGCTGAGCTCCAACGGTTCCTCGAAGAGTTCCAGCTCGACTCGGCCCTCTACCAGCGGCCATCGGGCCGCGGCGATCGAGGGACCTCTCCCCTCTTCGACATCGAGGCGATGCGCGCCGGCGCGCAGGAACTCGCGCAAGAAGTCAATCGCTCGGTCGCGTTGCGCGGCAACCTGGCTAGCGTGCTGCAACTCATCCAGCTTTGCCAGGACCAGCTTTCGCAGGAGCACGCTTTCCGCTCAGTTCAGGAGACGACGGACGTCCGGATCCAGCAGCCGATGAACGCCGCGCGCGAGGATGAGCGCCGCCGGCTCGCCCGCGAGATCCACGACGGCCCGGCCCAGGTGCTCACCAACGCCATTTACGCAATCCAGATCGCGGAGCAAGTCGCCCGCCGCGCCCCGGATCAAGTCGGCGAGGAGTTGCAGCGGGTGCGCGAGCTTCTCAAGGACGGCGTCGTCGAGATCCGGCGCTTCATGTTCGACCTGCGTCCGACGATGCTGCAGGATCAGGGCCTCGCTCCGACGCTCCGTCGCTACGTGGAGGACTACAATCGCTTCTTCGCCAAGCGCATTAGCCTCCACATGGAGGAGCCGCTACCGCCACTGACGCCAGAACAGGAATTGACGATCTTCCGTATTGTTCAGGAAGCATTGCAAAACATTCATAAGCATGCCGGCGCGGATGTCGAAGGCTCGATCGAGCTTCGGCATGACAATGGCATCTTGGAATTGACCATCACCGACAACGGCCGGGGCTTTGATCCGAAAGCCGTCGTCTCCCGGCCGGGCACCGGCGCGGGGCTGCCAGGAATGCGCGAACGCGCTAAACTGGCAGGAGCCGAGCTGACCGTCGATAGCGCTCCAGGATCCGGTACGGTCATCCGGTTACGGATGCGGCTGCGCGCGCAGACGGGTCCGCTCAGCGCCGCGCTCAGTCGGTGAGAGGCCGCGTTTTGGAGGATGATCCGTGAACCGCATCCAAGTCCTAATCGTCGACGATCACCCCCTATTTCGTCGCGGCGTCCGCTGGAGTCTTGAGAACGAGACCGACATCATCGTCGTTGGCGAGGCCGGAGATGGGCAAACCGCCGTCCAAATGGCGGACATGCTCGTGCCGGATGTCGTGCTGATCGACATCAACATGCCGCAGATGAGCGGCCTTGAGGTGACCCGCATTCTCCGCCGCCGCCATCCGCAAACCGGCGTCATCATCCTCACCATGCACGAGGATGATGAGCAGCTCTTCCACGCCATCCGCGTCGGCGCGGCCGCCTACGCTACCAAGGACATCGAGGCGGAGGAGATCGTTAAGCTGATCCGGCGGGTGGCCCGCGGCGAATACCTGATAAACGAGAACGTCCTCTCGCGGCCGTTCGTCGCGTCGCGCGTGCTCGACCAGTTCCGCGAGCTCTCGCAAATGGAGCACGCCACCGACGGCGTCTTCTCCCCACTCACGCCGCGCGAGGTTGAGATTCTCGATTGCGTCGCCCAGGGCAACAGCAACAAAGAGATCGCCCGCATCCTCAACATCAGCGATCAGACGGTCAAGAACCACATCACCTCGATCCTGCGCAAGCTCGCGGTCAACGACCGCACGCAGGCGGTGATCTACGCGCTCCGCCACGGCTGGATCAAGCTCAACGACGACACCCCGCCCGAAGGCGAAGCCGACCTCCCGGCCCGCGTGCCGCGCAACATCGGCGCCGCCGCCCGCCGCATCACCGAGCAGGAATGACAATCGCGCCGGCTCGGCACGGCTGACCGCAACGCGAGCCGGCGCGCATCTGCAATGGGCTTCTCAATCCCCTAATTACGTCAAGTTCGCCCCGCCCGTCACGTCAATCGCCGCGCCCGTGATGAACTCCGCCGCTGGCGTGCAGAGGAAGACGACAACCTTCGCAACGTCCTCCGGCGTCTCGATCCGCCCGAGCGGCGTCAGGCGAATGTAGTCTGCCTTCACCTGCTCGACCGTGATGCCGCGCAGCTCCGCCTCCCAGACCAGCTCCCGCTCCTGCATCGGCGTCGCCACGTAGCCCGGACAGACGCAATTGACACGGATTCCGTACGGTCCAAGCTCGACCGCCGCCGACTTCGTGAACCCGATGCACGCCCACTTCGACGCGGCGTAGTGCGCGAGAAGCGGCACGGCCTTCTTCCCCGCCATCGATGCCGTGTTGACGATGCATCCGGAGCGCCGCGCCATCATGCCCGGCAGCGCCGCGCGGGTCACGAGGAAGACGCCCTTGGCGTTGACGTCCATGTTGAAGTCCCAATCTTCCTCGGTCAGATCCCAGACCGCTCGCATCGTCGAGACGCCCGCGTTGTTGATCAGGATGTCCAGCGGCCCGACCTCGCGCTCGACCGTCTGGATCACCTGCTCCGCCTCGGTCAACGACGTGACATCGAGCCGATACGCGCGAGCGCCCGGAATCCCCGCCGCCGTCTCGCTTGCCATCGCCTCATCGATATCGGTCGCCACCACGGTCGCGCCGGCCTCGCCAAGCCCCCGCGCGATCGCCCGCCCGATCCCGGCGCCCGCGCCTGTCACCAGCGCTACCTTCCCTGCCAATACCCGCTCTTGAGTCATCCGTTTCCTCCCTCTACCGATTGGCTCGCGCTCTCGCGCTTCGGGACGTTACGAACGTTCTTGTGCGCCGTCAACTGCATTCCGCGTTTGTCTTGTGTTTCCACACGCTTGACAGCCACTTCCGTCGTCTGTACCCTGCCCGCGGCGACCCACGTGCTGCCTCACCCAGGTCTGCATGATTTGCGACTCAAGGGAGTTGTGTCTTGGCAACCGCGGTGTCTACCCGTCTGCCAGACTCGTCAGCCGGTCGTGACCGGCGACGCTTCAGGACGAGCATCTTCCTGACGCACCTGGTGCTCATCCTGGCAAGCTTGACCATCCTCGTCCCCGTCCTCTGGACGGCACGGACGTCGTTCGCGCCGACCGATTTTGCCTATCGGCCGGCCACGCTCGACTTCACGCCAACACTCGCGAACTACCGCCGCATCTTCGTCGAGGATCGCTTTCAGCAGTTCCTCTGGAACTCGTTCTGGATCGCCGTCATCTCCGCCCTCATCAGTCTCGTCATCGGCTCCCTGGCCGCGTATTCGATCGCCCGCTTCCGGACTGGCGGCTCGGCGCTCAGCCTGACGATCCTCGGCACGCAGATGCTCCCGCCCGTCGCGCTCGTCATCCCCTTCTACCTGATGGTGCGCGAGCAGGTTTCGTTCCTCGGCCGCGAGTTCAATCTCTACGACCGCGGTCTGACGCTCGCTCTCGTTTATCTCTCGTTCAATCTCCCCTTCGTCGTCTGGATTTTGATCGGCTTCTTCCAAGGCATCCCGCGCGAGATCGAGGACGCAGCGCTCGTGGACGGTGCGACGCGGTTCCAGGCGTTCCGCCAGGTCGTCATCCCCGTCTCCCTCCCCGGCCTGCTCGCCGCCGGCATCTTCGCCTTCGTCCTGAGCTGGAACGACTTCCTCTTTGCCCTCATTCTCACCGGCCGCGATTCGCGCACGATGCCCGTCGCTCTCGCATCGCTCATGACCTCCCAGGGGCACCAAGTCAGCGCGATCTGCGCGGCGACGATCGCGATGATGATCCCAATCGTCTTACTCACCTGGGTGATCCAGCGATTCTTGGTGCGCGGCCTCACGTTCGGCGCGCTGAAGTAGCGGAAGCAGCGAGCGAAAGGAGACAACGATGAACGGCTTGAATCGCACAGTGGATCGGCGCCGGCTCATCAAGGGCGCGAGCGCCGCTGGCGTCGGGCTTTGGTCGGGAACGTGGTTTAGCCGCTCCACCCGCGCCAGCCAGACGGAACTCTCCCGTGAATACGAGGGCACGACGCTCAACGTGCTGATGGAGGACCTCCTCGAGACCACCCTCGTCGAGGAGCTGTTGCCGGAGTTCGAGGAGCAGACCGGCATCAAAGTCCAGTTCGAGAAGGTCGTCTACCCTGTCATGCACGACAAGCTCGTCGCCTCCCTCGCCGCTGGCGAAGGCGGTGGCATCTACGACCTCCTCGAAGTCGACTTCTACTGGGTCTACGAGTTCGCCCGCGCCGGCTGGGTCGAGGACCTCGGCGAGCGCATCGCCAACAGCAACGGTGCCATTGACCTCTCACGCTACACCGAATCGGTGCTCAACATCGGCTCCCAGGTCGACGGCAAGACCTATTACATCCCGATGTACGTCTACCCGATGGGTCTCATCTACCGGAAGGACCTGCTCGAGGACCAGGCGTTCCGCGACGACTACCAGGCCAAGGCCGGCAAGGAACTGGCGCTGCCGACGACCGTCGAGGAGTATGTCGAGCAGATCAAGATCATCCAGCAGCTGCGGCCGGACGAGCTGTACGGCGCCGCGATGCAGGGCATGCAGGGCGACCCGATCGTCATGGAGTTCTGCAATTATCTCTATGGCGTCGGCGGCGACTTCTACGACGCCGAGCTGACGCAGCCCACCATCAACAACGAGCTTGGCGTCAAGGCGGCCGAGCTCTACATCGACGCGATCAAGAACGCGGCTCAGCCCGGCGCGGCCAACGCGGACCTCAACGACACCGGCGCGCTCTGGCGGCAGGGTCGCGCCTTCAGCGCGGTCAGCTACCTCTTCCTCCTCTCCGATGGCGAGAACCTGGAGGAGTCGCAGGTCAAGGGCAAGGGCGCGGTCACGACGATGCCCGGCGGCGTCGGCCTGACCGGATCCTGGAGCTGGGGCATCCCGAAGAGCTCGCCGAATCCGGATGCCGCCTGGGAGTTCATCAAGTGGGTTGAGTCGCCCGACATCGCGATGCGGCGCGCTCTCGGCGGCGGCGTCGCCGCCCAGAAGGCGCCGTACGACAATCCCGAGTACACCTCGAAGTACCCGTGGATGGCGCAGGTCAGGGATCTGATCGCGACCAGCAAGGGGCTCCCGGGCGTCACGAAGCAGGCGACGCTCGTCGAGATCGTCGGCCGGCACCTCAGCGACGCCGTTGCCGGCGGCAAGAGCGCGCAAGAGGCGATGGACGCCGCCGCGGAGGAGCTGTCCGATCTCCTCTAACGCTCAGGTGTTGCGCCGGAAAAGGCTGTAGCCTCGATGTCTCAGGATCAATTGGCCGGTCAGGGTATCCCGGGACGCGTCTCCGTCGAGTCGCGTCCTCGGGAGACGCTGCAGCGCCCCGTTCGACGCGGCTTCATCCCATTCCGAATCTGGATGGTCCTGCCGACGATCGTCGGTCTGCTGGCGGTCGTCGGCTTCCCCCTCCTCTACGCCCTCTGGGTCTCGCTCCATGAATACGACCTCACCGAAGGGGGCATCGGGGATTTCGTCCGGTTCGAGAACTTCAGCGACGTCCTCGGCATGGACGTCTTCATCCAGGCGGCCAAGAACACGGTCGTCCTGACTGTCTCGGTCGTCCTCCTGGAGCTGGCGATCGCCCTCGGGCTCGCCCTGCTCCTGAACCAGCCCGGCTTGCGGTTCCGCAACATCTATCTCGCCATTCTGCTCATCCCGCTCCTCGTCAGCCCGGTCGCCGTCGGTCTGATCTGGCGCCTGCTCCTCCACCCGGACCTCGGCGCCGTCAACTGGCTACTGAAGACGCTCGGGCTCCCCGGGCAAGAATGGCTCGGCAACCGCAGCACCGCGATGCCGGCGGTCATCGGCGTCGACGTCTGGCACGAGACGTCGCTCCTCCTGGTCATCGTCCTCGCCGGGCTAACCGCGCTGCCGAAGGAGCCGATGGAAGCCGCGGTCGTTGATGGCGCCAATCGCTGGCAGGTCTTCTGGACAGTTACCCTGCCCCTCCTCGCGCCGGTCATCCTCGTCGCCGTCCTCATCCGGATGATCGCGGCGATGAAGACATACGACCTGATCTACATCCTGACCGCAGGCGGCCCCGGCGGCGCGACGGAGACGATCTCCTTCCGCATCTGGAAGGTCGGCTTCACCAACCTGGACATGGGGCGCGCCTCCGCCGCCTCGGTCCTACTCCTGCTCGTCATCCTCGCCCTGACCGCCATCCTGATCCGAGTCATGCGCGTCGAGGAGAACTAATTCCGCGCGTATGACAAGCGAGAGACGGGAGCGCCGAACTTGCGCGCGCCCGTCCCCGGACGCGTTGGAGCCGGGTCTTGCGACCCGGCTCCTCCTGGCGTGAGAGGTTTGAATTGTTCCCCCAGCGACGTTAGTCCGCGGGACTTGGCGTCGCTTGCGGCTCCGCCCCTCGGCGCACCAGCTTGCCGGGTTGCCAAGGAGTGCCGAGCGCCGGGAGCAGATACCGGTCGAGGCCCCAATATCCAGCGACCTTCCAGGCCAGGATCAGGAAGACGCTGAGTCCGAACAGAACCGGGTTGCTGCTGGCGGTGCCGGCGAGCAGGAAGTTGAAGTTCATGAAGGAGCCGAAGAAGGCCGCGATGCCAACGAGCGCTCCGACCACCAGGCCAACACCGACCAGGAACTCACCCATCGCGATGAGCTTGGCGAACCAGTTCTCCCAGCCCCGATCGATCATCCACTGGATGAAGTCGGAGAACCAGGCGTAGGTCGGATTCGGCGCGGCATCAGGCGACACGATCCGCTCCCAGAACCCCGGCGCCTCCGGATTGCCCGAAACCAGCGCCGTGCCACCGTCCATCCACTTGCTGTCGCGAATCTTGTGCTCACCAGCCGCCAGCCACTCGCGACCGACGAAGAAGCGCAGCGGCATCCAGAAGACACTCAGGTAGACATTGCCGAGCAGGAGCCGCCACCAAGTGGGATCATGCGTCTGACCGGGCGTCTGCTCATCCACCCGCGAGCGAAGCTCCACGCCCTCGGGAGGCAGCTTCTGCGCCTGGTAGATCCCCGTGATGATGATGATTGCGAGGAGCACATAGGTCCAAATCGTGCCCTCGGAGATAACCGTGATGCCGTCGGACCCTTTCTGCGAGAACAGAACGTCTCCCTTGAGACTGAAGAGCCCGTCCGTAAAGGCCCAGAAGAGCAGCACGTAGAGCACTGCCGACACTGCGGTCAACGCGTAGGCTTTGGCGCGCGTCATGACCATGGTACACCTCCTCTGCCAGCGTATCGCCGGCGCAAACCGCCGCTCGGTCCTTCTCAGTCGCCAGGACAGGTCATTAGCGGCCCGCCCGAATTACTTCTTCCGAGGTCCTAGGTGATCCTATCATCCTCGATCACCTTGACGCTGGCAGGATACCCCGGCCCATGCACCAACAGTGCAAAAGTCAAGCCAGGGTTTCGCAACAGAATCGCAACAATGCCGCTGCTGCGCTTCGCGGAGGGTATCGGTCAGGCGGGCGCCTCACAGAGCACGAAATTGCTCTCCATATCAGTGTGATACTCCAGACGTTGCCCTTCGCTCTCGATGATGATGCGGTATCCCGGCGTGATCACCTGCGCGTAGAACTCGCCAGGCTGGGGACACCCGAGCGAGGTATCCGGCCACTCGACCGGCTCGATCGTCACGATCGTCACCTGGTCCGGCGCGGTCCCCAGGCGGCTTGCCGCGTCCGCCAAGACCGCTTGCACCGGCGGACTGTTCAGCAGCTCATCGGACACCGGCGATGGCTCTGTCGTCTCGACCGGCGTCGCCGCCGGAGTCGCCGCTGGCCGAACCGCGTCGATCAGCCAGCGATCGCTGACCTGAGCGAACCAAACGACGTCAACGGGCGCGCCCGGCTCGACAATGGTCACGAGAGCTGCGGCGCGGCCGTCTGGCAGCATCCGCGCCTCCAGGATGACCGGCGTCCGATCAACGCCTACCGGCGAGGACCCCGGCTCCGGCGTCCCCGCACCACTACTCCCCGGCACGATCGGCACCGGCTCGTCCGCGAAGACCTCGCTCCTGATGTACTCATCGGTATAGAGCGCTAGCAGCCGGCCCAGATCGCGCGCCTCGGCGCAGGCAACAACCTCCCGCAGCGTCTGCTCCAGCGCCGCGATCACCGCCGGATCGGCCGGGTCACCCTCCGGCAGCGTCGCTGGCTCGGGCGCCTCCGGCGTCGCGGCAGAAGCGACGGGCGTGGCAGCCAGCGCCATGATCTCCGCCTCGGAGCGCGGCGCGATCTGGCATTCCGCGGCGGTCGGCGGGCCCAAATCCCCGCTTGGCGTGACCGTTTGCGCCATTGCCAGGGAGGCATTCACGACGGCCAGCGGGACGGACAGACTCCACAGCATGAGTCGAAGTCGGCGGTGCATCGGAAACCTCCCATTCAGCTGACGCGAGTGAGGCAACATCATCCCGCAAGCAGGATGCCGGCCAGAATGCATGGGCCTGCGCGCAACCTGCGTGCCTGTCAATCATTAACGCGGCGCGCCGGTCGCGGGTGCCGCCCCTCGTCACCCTCGCGAACGCGTTCGCTCACAAGACTCGAAGCGCGGCTCCCAATCGGGCATCCTACAGCAGATGACAGGAGCGACCAGACGTGACAGAGACGGGTAAGATCCACACCATCGGCGCCGAGCGCACCGCCTTTGCGTTCCGACCCGACGTCGAGCCCGCGCTCCGCGTCCAGCCCGGCGAGATCGTCCGGTTCGAGACATCGGCCAAGCCGATCGAGCACCTCATCGCCGCCGGCGACCGTTGGCTGGAAATTCTCGATCTCGATGCCATCAACGCCATCACCGGCCCGGTGTATATCGAGGGCGTTGAGCCCGGCGATGCCGTCGCGGTCGAGATACTCGACATCACCCCCGCCGATTGGGGATGGTGCGCCTACATACCCGGCTACGGTTTGCTCGCCCGCCGCCTGCAGCGCCCGATGCTGCGCCGCCTCCCGATCCGCGACGGTCAAATCCACATCTCGGACCGGCTGACGATTCCGGTCCGCCCGAGCATCGGCTGCCTCGGCCTCGCGCCAGCCAAGGGTCAATCTTCGACGCTCGGCCCGCCGTACCCCTGGGGCGGTAACTACGATCTTCCGCAGATCAGACCGGGCAGCACGGTCCTCCTCCCCGCCCAAGTGCCGGGCGGACTCTTCTCACTCGGCGACCTCCACGCCGCGATGGGCGCGCACGAGCCTACCTTTGTCTCTATCGAGTGTCCCGGCGTCGCGACGGTGCGACTCCGCGTGCGCAAAGGTCTCGCGCTCCAGACACCCCGCATCGAGACGCCCGATCGGCTCTACACCGTCGGCCTGACCGCGGACGACTCCTCGTTCGGACTCGACTTCAACCCCGCGCGCCGTCAAGCCGTCGCGCTCATGTTCGACTACCTGACACGCGAGCGCGGCTTCTCGCCGGAAGATGCCTATATCCTGACGTCGGCCTGCGTCGACCTCGAGCTTGGCGGCCCAGCCGGCGCCGTCGTCCTCGCCAGCATTCCGCTCGCGGTTCTCACATGATGCGTCGCCCAGCGTTATCCACGCGATCGGACGAGCACGCTGTGTTCGCAAAGGGGGAACCATGACCGCGACCGACGATCTGACGCGCTGCTCCTGGGCGCTCGGCCATCCACTGCTGCTTGCCTATCACGACGAGGAATGGGGCATACCTTGCTGGGACGATGGTGAGCTATTCGCCCGGCTCATGCTCGAGGGCTTCCAGGCGGGCCTCTCCTGGCGGCTGATCCTCGAGCGTCGCAACCGGCTCAACGAGGTCTTTCACCAGTGGGACCCCGTCCGCATCGCCGCCTTTGGGCCGGATGACGTCGCCCGGCTCCTCGCCGATCCCGGCATCATCCGCAACCGCCTCAAGATCGAGGGCGCGATCAAGAACGCCCGCGCCTACCTGCGCCTCGTCGAGGAAACTGGCTCCTTCGCGGACTACCTCTGGTCCTTCGTCGACGGCGGGCCGCTGCGCAAGCCGGCGCCGGCCACCTCCGCCGATGTACCAACCCAGACGCCAGAATCGGTCGCCATGTCGCGGGACTTGCGCAAGCGCGGGTTCACCTTCGTCGGCCCGACGATCTGCTACGCCTTCATGCAATCCGTGGGCATGGTCAACGACCACATTGCCGGCTGCTTCCGCGCTGCGGGGACGTGACAGAGGGCGCCCTGACCATCGGTCGCGGCCCGCGGCTGTCACGCCGCTGTAACATCGCGTCCGGGCGCCGTCATGACCCTGTTACGGGGAGCGGGACATCATCGTGAGCACGAGGAACGAATCATCCCGCTCGCAGCCGCGGAGGTGCCCATGCTTGACACCGGTCCCTTATCCGAGATCCCCGAGATCTCACTTTTTCACCAGCCGGCTCCTTCCAGAATTCAGCGGGCCAGCGACCTCGCTCTCGCCTACGATACCGCTCTCAACGCTGCCTGGCGCGGCGAGGACGCTCCTGCCGCATTCTTTGTCTGGCTCTCCGCCCATCGCTGCACGACGATCCAACGGCCGGCCGGTCCTCCCGACGCCGTCAGTCCGCTCGGCGCTGGCGGCCGCGGTATCGCCTGGTATGACGTGCCCGGGGCAATCGTCGGCATCATTCCTGGACTGCCCTGGTGCTATCTCATCCCGATCGGCGCCGTCCCGCCGGAGGGAGATTGACGATGATCGGGCCGCTGCATCCATACGACATCGGAGCGTTGCTTCACCGGCACCACGTCGGGCGCCTCGCTTGCCTAGCCGATGGTCGCCCCTACGTCGTTCCGATCAGCTACGTCTATGCCGGCGGCCTGATCTATGGGTACGCGCAGCCTGGCCGCAAACTCTCGGCCCTGCGGTCCGACCCGCGCGTCTGCTTCGAAGTCGACGAGCAAGAAGACGCCACGACCTGGCGCAGCGTCGTGGCGGATGGAACCTTTGAGGAGGTGACCGATCCGGTTGAGCGCAAGGTCGCACTGAGTTTGCTCGCGGAATCCGCGCCGCCGATGGTGGCGCCGTCCGCCGGGGCGCCGGGCGTTGTCTTCCGGCTTCGCCTGACCGGCGCCTCGGGTAGATTCGCGCGGCGAGCCCCGACGCCTCCAGCAGCGCCGCGACTCGCCGCGACCGAATCACTCGCGATGGCCTAGGACCTGCCGCTTCCCGAGCCCCACAACTCGCCGCGTGTAACTCCCCTTCCCCAATTCCCTCCCAATTCGCTGCTCAGCCAAGCAGCGCCTCAAGTTTCTCCTCTACCTCATTGGGATTCGGGAAGCGGCCGGTCTGGGCCTTCGAATAGATCAGTTGCCCGTTGTACGTCACCTCGAAGATGCCGCCGCTGCCAGGAATGAGAGTCACGCCTCCCGGCAACTGATCTGCATAATCATGCAGGATGCTCTCCGCCAACCTGGCGGCTCTACTCAGATACCCTCACGACGTGCAATACACGATGCGGACGTGGGCAACGTCACGCTCGGTCATCACTCTCCTCCTTCCCAACAACCCAATCCCGGGCACAACAGAGGCGCCGGCTCTGATGCCCATCGCCAGCAGCCGACAGCGATATCATGAACCAACGGTCATGAACCCTGCACCCTCTGCCGCGCGCAAGCCGTCGCCTCGCCCGCGCGCCTCAGCCTTTCGTCGCCGAGCACCTGCGAACTCTTGCACGCATCAAATGTGACGAATGTCCCAATCAAATCTCCACGTTCGGCCGGTACTTTCGGCTCACTGTACTACAATGTGACGTGACTCAACGCCCGTCAATCCGGCGAGCTTGCGGTCCGAAACGATGTCTCGATCTCTGCCTGCGCGGAAGCCACGCGATCCTGCCCGCCAGACCCCGAGGAACTGCCTATGACGTCTCAGCGCGGGGACGATTCCCACCGTACCACCGACGACCCACGCGGCTATCACAACGTCAACGATCTGATCCGCGCCCGCTTTCAGCGGCGCATCTCGCGTCGGGAGCTCGTTGAGCGCGCACGCGATCTCGGCCTCGCGGCACCCCTCATCGCGCTGGCGCTCCAAGTCACCGGCGACCGCGCCCTGGCGCAGCCCGACCCGAGCGCCGCGCGCGTCGTCACGGATCCCAGGCTCCAGGCGGATCGTCGTCCCGTCCCCGCGACCAAGCGCACCTCACCGAGGGGCGAGCCACGGCGTGGCGGCAGCCTCATCGCCGGCATCGTCGGCCGGATCGATACCCTGACACCTTACGTCGCCAATCTCTACGGACAGTCGTTTGATGTCCTCTCCGGCATCATGGAAGGCCTGCTCGCCATTGATAGCAAGCAGCGCCTCCGCCCCGCCCTCGCCGAGAGCTACGAAATCTCCGACGACGGGCTCGTCTACACCTTCCGGCTCCGCAAGGGCGTCCGCTTCCACAACGGCGATCCACTCACCGCGGAGGACATCGTCAAGACGTGGGAGATGATCGTCAATCAGGATCTGCCGGCGTGGTCGCGCCTGGGCTGGGAGAAGATTCGCGACATCGCCATACCTGATGAATCGACGGTCGTCGTTACCACCACGGAGATTTACGCGCCGTTCTTGACCAACATCGCGACCGGCACGTTCAACCACGGCGTCATCAGCCCGGTCAGCCAGCTCAAGAAGGCGCCGGACCGCTTCGCCCGCGAGTTCACCCGCCGGCCGGTCGGCACCGGCCCATTGCGCTTCGTCGAGAACGGCGGCGACGTCATCGTCCTCGAGCGATTCCGCGAGTACTGGGGACCGCGCGCGCAGCTAGGCCGGGTCCGGGTGCGCGTCTTCCCGAATCACGAGGAACAGCTCGCGGCGCTGCGTCGGGGCGAGATCCACATCGCAAGCCGGATCGGGACGCCGAGCCAGGACCTCCTCTCGGAGGCGCTCTCCATCGAGAACGTCACGGTCTTGGAGTTCCCGGCGCTGACGTGGGGCCATCTCGACCTCAAGCAGATCGGGTTTCTGCGGGAGACTGCCGTCCGCCAGGCATTGGACTATGCGACGCCGAAGCAGCGGATCGTTGACGAGATCCTCGGCGGGCGAGCGATTCCCGCCTTCGCCGACCAGTCGCCCGGCTCCTGGGCCTATCATCCTGACCTCGAGCCGCGCCCGTATGACCTCGTCAAGGCGCGCTCCCTGCTCTACAAGGCGGGTCTGCGCGCGGGGGAGGACGGCGTCCGCCAGCGCGATGGACAGCGCCTCGAGATCGAGCTCTGGGGCGAGGCATCCGATCCCCAAGCGCCGCGCATCCTCGAGATGATCGCCGAGAGCTGGCGCCAGATCGGCGTCGCCGCGACCGTCAAGCTTGCTCCGGCTTCAATCCTCTGGGGCCCAACCGGTTATCAGTTCAGCGACAGGATGACGGCCGGGTACTACCGCTGGTCGAACTTCAACGACCCGGACAATATGTTCTACTGGCACTCGTCGCAGATCCCAACCAGTCCGACCGGCCCCGGCGGCAACCTGCCAGCCTTCTTTTATCGCTACAACTTCCAAGACGAGATCGATGACCTAACGGCCCGCGCGGCCGCGGAAACGGACCAGCAGCAACGCAAGGAGCTCTACTTCGAGATCCAGGAGCTCCTGCGCCGGGAAGTCCCAGTCATCTTCCTGTTCTGGGACAAGTCCTACGCCGCCGCGGCCGATAACGTCGGCGGCTTCTGGCCCAGCGCCTTCACCTATCTCCTTTGGAACGTCAAGGACTGGTACCTGACGGAGTGACGCCGGCTCGATGGCCTACCCGGCCGCTCCAGCAAGCTGGCCGCGCAGCAGAATCGCCCCAGTCGGCTGATCGCTTCCGCCCGCTGGCTCCTCGGTCACGGCGATAACATCGAACGTCGGCGCCAGCGGATCGATCGGCGCGAAGCCCTGGCCCTGCTCATCCACGGTGAACGTTGCCCCTGGCACCGGCGGCTCCGCTCCCGGCTCACTCTGCAGGTACCACAGCTGATAGACGCGGCCGTCCGAAAGCGGCGGCATCTGGACCAGGTAGACGACGCCGCGCTGGTCCGGAAGCGAGAAGAAGACCGTCCCCTCCGCGCCAACAGGCCCCTCCGCCGTCGCCACCATCCGCCAAGCCGTCGAGTTGGCGCGCGCGCGGATCGCCTGATTTTCCTCACGGATCGCCTGGTTTTGCTCCCGCAGCGCGGCGATCTCCCGATCCTTGTCGTTCACCCGCCCCTGGAGCGCCAACGCCCAGATGAGGACGCCGACGAACGCCACCGCCAGCACCCCCGCGGCGACCCACGCGCGCGGCCAACGCGCGACGGCATCGAGCGCGAGCGCCGACGGCTTCCGCGCGCCGGCCACGGGCCCAGCAGCCCCGCCGCGTATCCGCCCTCGCGGCCGCGCCGGCGCCATGGCTACCGCCCGCCTGGTCGAAGGCGCCTCCGCCGCTGCTGGCTCCACTCGCTTCGCTGGCGCGGCCTGAACCGGAGCCGCATCCTCGGCCTCGACAGGCGCTGCCTCCTCCGGCTCCAGCTGAGCCTGAGCCTCGCGCGGTGTCTCATCCTCGCGAACCGCGCTAAGGATGCGCTCCCGCAGCTCGTCCGGCGGCTCCGGCCCATCGGAGCCTTCCTGCGACCGAGGCAGTGCCGCCACTACTGGCGCGAGCTGCGCGACCTCCGCGCGGCAGACATCACACTCCGCCAGATGCGCTTCGAATGCCGCCCGCTCTTCTTCCGGCAGGGCGTTCAGGACAAAGGCGCCGACCGCGTCGTGCGGCGCCCCTTCCATCAGCCCACCTTCGCTGCGAGCCTGATTGGCGCCCCGATCGTCACCCACTGCTCGTCCCTCGTCGCCGCCGCGACCGCCGCTTCCCCTGCCGGTCCTCCAGGCCCTCGCGCAGCCGCCGCAGACCGAGTCGCAGCCGCTCCTTGACCGCGTCGCTCGTCACCCCAGTCCGCTCAGCGATCTCCGCGTGCGTCAGCCCGTCGAAATAGGCAAGCTCGATCGCCTCTCGCTCCTCCGCCGGCAAGGCGTCGGCCACGGCCCGGATGCGGTCCGCCTCGATCGCCGCCACCGCGTCCAGACTCGGATCGCCCGTCGCGCTCACCGCGCCGCGCCGCCGCTCGATGGCCAACCGCCGGACGATCGTCATCAGCCAGGGCTCAACCGCCCCGCGCTGCGCGCGGACCTCGCCCGCCCGCCGCCAGAGGAGCAGAAACGCTTCCTCGACGACCGCCTCCGCCGCCTCGCGCTCGCCGAGCAGCCGATAGGCAAGCCCATATGAGGACCGCCCATAGCGATCGTAGAGAGCCGCCAGCCCCGCCGCGTCTCGACGCTGGATCGCCTCCAGCAAGCGATCGTCATTGGCGGCCGCGTCGACGGACGCTCGTCCCGTTCCGTTGTCTCGCTGCTCGTGCATCGCCCTCCCGCGCCGCCCACACCTTCGCGGGACCCGCGAGGCAGCATCGCGGCGATGCTGCACACTCACCGAGTATCGTCCGGCCAATTGTACCGGCCCCCGGCCAGTCGCCGGCGCAACCAAATCAGCGCCACCCCCTCCAGGTAGCGCAAATTTCCAGGCGAGCCAAGCATCGCGCGCTCCGCCTCCCACCCCACTCTCGCTGGGCGTTTCCACGCTGCAGATACGCCCCCGCGCTCCGTCTCCCCGCTCGAGTTTGACGCTACCAATCTCCATCCATATACTTGCTGAACGGTGAGCAAGTAATGGTGCTCGAGTGAACGAGAAGGAAATGCCTCACAAGCGAGATCCTGAGCGGACGCGGACGGCGATCCTGGACGCGGCGGAGGAGGTCTTCGCCGACCAGGGCTACGAGGCCGCGAGTCTCCACGAGATCGCCGAGCGCGCCGGTGTTTCGCGCGGAACGCCGAGCTACTTCTTCGGCTCGAAAGACGGTCTGTACCACGCCGTCTTGGAGCGTGCGTTCGCGAACGTCTGGGCAGAAATCGGCGAGACGCACTCGGCTGCTCTCAAGGGAGCCAAGCCAGCCGAGGCCATCGCCGCCGATATCGAAGCCTACCTACGGTTCCTCGTCGATCATCCCCGCTTCGTTCGACTCGTGCAGTGGGAAGCCCTACACGGCGGTCGCGTGTTGCGGGAGGTGAACGCGCGGCTTACCGGCGTCGAGAACCAAATCTCGCTCATAAAGAGGGAGGTGGAGCGCGGGGCCATCCGGCCGGTCGCGCCCGATCTGCTGCTTGTCAGCTTGGTGGCGCTCGCCTGGTTCCCGGTCGCCCACGCCGACACCTTGCTCTTCATTCTCGGGATCGATCCACGCGATCCCAAGCTCATCGACCGGTATGTGGCTCACCTGCGGGAGTTCGTCCTGCATGGCATCGCCGCCGAATCGGATCGGTCGCAACCCGCGCCGGCGGTTCCGGCGAACGACGCATAACCTACTAAGTGCGCATCGCGGTCGCGCATTCTCGAAGGAGGTAGGACTCACGTGATCTTCTCTCGCTTCCGCGGTTCGTCGAACGGGCTTCAGCCCACCGATCCCAACGCCATCATCCACGCCATCGGTGTCGTAAAGACCTACCGCACCGGCACCGCCGAAGTGACCGCCCTGAAGGGCATCGACTTCGCCGTGCGTCGTGGTGAGATGGTCGCCGTGATGGGACCGTCTGGCTGCGGCAAGACGACGCTGCTCAACTGCCTCTCTGGCCTCGACACCGTGGACGCCGGCACCATCACCCTCGAAGGGCGCGACCTGGCCAAGCTCAACGACCGGGAGCGGACCGACTACCGCGCCAAGCGGATGGGCTTCGTCTTCCAGGTCTACAACCTGCTGCCGGTCCTCTCCGCCGTCGAGAACGTCGAGCTGCCCCTCCTCGTCTCCGGCGTCCGCCCCAAGGAGGCCCGGTCGAGGGCGATGGCCGCGCTCGAAACGGTCGGTCTGACCAACTGGGCCAAGCACCGGCCGGCGGAGCTCTCAGGTGGCCAGCGGCAACGCGTGACGATTGCCCGCGCGCTGGTCAACGACCCGGCTATCGTCTGGGCGGATGAGCCGACTGGCGCCCTCGACTCGCACACCGCCGCCGAGATCCTGGAGCTGATGCGGGAGCTGAACCAGACGCGCGGCGTGACCTTCGTCATCGTCACGCACGACCCCGGCGTCGGCGCTCAGTGCGACCGCATCGTCCGCATGCGCGACGGACAGATCGTCGGCGAGGAGATTCCGACCGCCCCCGCCGCATCGCCAGATGCCATGGTCGCGGATGGCCGAGCCGCGACCATCGCTCGGTAACCGGCCACTCTACCGATTTCGTCGCGGCGCCGTGAGCGCCTGAGGAACATAAACGAAGCCATGAACGAGATTTTCGGGGTGCCGATCACCTCGATCGTGATCGGTCTGCTCATCCTGCTCTCCATCTGCCTCCTGTTCGTTGCGTGGGTGGCATGGAGGCGTCCCGTCATCTTCAAGCTCGGCATCCGCAACATCCCACGCCGCCGCGCCCAGACCACCCTCATCGTCGTCGGCCTGATGCTCTCGACGCTGATCATCGCCGCGTCCCTCGCCACCGGCGACACCCTGAATCACTCGATTACCGCCGCGATCTACGACCTGATAGGCGAGGTCGATGAGATCGTCGTCTACAGCCAGGACGTCGAGGGCGAGACGAACTCGTCGCTCAGCCACAAAATCCAGGCCGACTCCTTGACCCTCGTCGAAAACGCGCTCGCCGATAACCCGAACGTCGAGGCGATCGGCGGCATCCTCTTCGAGGAAGTGCCGGTCATCAACGAGACGACGCGCCAGTCAGAACCGGTCGCCACCCTCGTTGGCATCTCGCCCGCGACCGTTGATGCGTTCGGCGGAATCAAGAGCCTCGACGGCGCGCCGATCGATCTCGCGGCGACGGCGCCGGACGAGGTCGTCCTCAGCGAGACGGCCGCCGATCACCTCGATGCCAGCGTCGGCGACCGCCTCACCACCTACTACGCGAACCAGCCCATCAACCTGACCGTGGCCGCGATCGCGCCCGACTCCGTCCTGACCGGCGTCTTCGATCCCGGCAACGCCGGCATCCTCATGCCGCTCGACCGCATGCAAGCGGCGACCGGGCAGCCAGACCAGCTCAGCGCGATCATCATTTCGAACGCGGGCGACGCTCGTGCCGGCGTTGCCCTGAGTGACGCGGTGGCCGATGCGCTGAAACCCGCCCTCTCTGGCCAATCCCTCGGCGTCGTCACCCTCAAGCAGGACGCCATTGAGATGGCCGAGCAAGACTCCGAGGCCTTCACCAGCCTCTTCCTGGTCTTCGGCCTCTTCTCGATCGCCGCCGGCATCTTGCTGATCGTCCTGATCTTCACCATGCTCGCCGCCGAGCGCCGCTCCGAGATGGGCATGGCCCGCGCGGTCGGGCAGCAGCGCCGCCAGCTCATCCAGCAGTTCGTCTCCGAGGGCACGGGCTACGCCATTCTCGCTGGACTCGTCGGCTCGGCGCTGGGAGTCGTCGCGGCGGTGGGCATCGCCGCCGGCTTGCAGTACATCGTCGGTGACTACTTCGACATCGAGCCGCACATCGAGCCGCGCAGCCTCGTCGTCGCCTACTGCCTGGGCGTCGTCATCACCTTCATCGCGGTCGTCGGCTCCTCCTGGAAGGTCAGCCGCCTCAACATCGTCGCCGCCGTGCGGGACATCCCGGACGTCACCAGCCCGCGCCGCAAGCGCAGCACCATCGTCTGGGGCGTGATCCTGGTCCTCCTGGGCGGCTTGTTGACGCTGTCCGGCGCGAATGGCTCGGCTCCGGCCCTCTACACCGGCATCAGCGTGCTCCCGTTCGGCATCGCCAACATCCTCCGCTACCTGGGCGTTCCCTCGCGCCCTGTCCTGACGGTGGTCGGGCTCTTCGTCCTGACGTTGTGGCTGTTGCCGGAGGATCAGTCGAAGGCGCTCTTCGGGTCCTACGACGCCGGCATCGAGATGTTCTTCCTGTCCGGCATCTTCATCGTCGCGTCCACAACCCTGGTCATCGTCCAGAACCTGACCAGCCTGCTCGCGCTGTTGACCCGGGTGGGCAGCCTATTCCGCTCCAAGCTGCCCGCCGTGCGGACCGCCGTCGCCTACCCAGGCGCCGCTCACGGCCGGACCGGTATGACGATCGCGATGTTCAGCTTGATCATCTTCTCCCTCGTCATGATCGCGACCATCAATCAGAACTTCATCGCCCTCTTCCTGAGCGACGAGGCCAGCGCCGGCTGGGATGTCCGCGTCCAGGTCGGCCCGACGAATCCGGTCAACGGCTTCATCGAGACCCTGGAGGCGAACGGCGTCGACACGACCGGTTTCAAGGCGACCGGCAAGGTGACGACGCAAAATCAGTTCTCCGCCCAAGTCCGCCTGGCTGGCGAGTCAGAGTGGAAGGATTACCCGTTCTCCGGGATGGACGATACGTTCATCTCCGAGAGCGAGCTGAAGTTCCAGCAGCGAGCCAAGGGATACGAGACCGACGCGGCAATCATCGAGGCACTGCTGACACAACCGAACGTCGCGGTGATCGATAGCTACGCGGTCCCGAGTGATGGCAGCGTCGCCGCGGATCCCGACCGCTTCCTCCTCACTGGCATCACCACCGGCGATAAGGTCTTCGACCCGATCACGGTCGAGATCTACGATCCGGACAGCAGCCAGCCGGCAACCGTCACGATCATCGGCGTGATCGACACCAAGATCGCCAGCCTCGCCGGGCTGTTCGCCTCGGAGCGGACATTCGACGCCATCTTCCCAGAGCGCGGCTACACCTCCTACTTCGTCTCGCTCACCGATCCGGAGCGTGCGGCGGACGTTGCCAAGGAGATCGAGGCCGCCCTCCTGCCGCATGGCGCGCAGGCGATCTCGATCCGCGAACAGCTCGAGGAAGCGCAGCGGCAGAGCAGCTCGTTCCTCTACATCATTCAGGGCTTCATGGCGCTCGGCTTGATCGTCGGCGTCGCCGCCGTTGGTGTCATCGCCTTCCGGTCGGTCGTCGAGCGACGGCAGCAAATCGGCGTCTTGCGGGCACTCGGCTTCCAGCGCGGGACCGTCGCCCTCTCGTTCGTCATCGAGTCCGCCTTCGTCGTCGCCCTCGGCGTGCTAGCGGGCGCGAGCACCGGCCTGCTCCTTTCCTTCAACCTAGTGCACAGCGAAGACTTCGGCGGCTCGAAGGACTTCCAGTTCATGATCCCGTGGGGCCTGCTCTCGGTCATCATCGCCGCTACCATCGCGGCCGCCCTCCTGATGACCTGGCTGCCAGCCCGCCAAGCCGCGCGCATCGCCCCGGCCGAGGCGCTGCGCTACGAGTAGCCCGATTCATCACCTCCACTGGTGGGGCGACGCTGCCCCACCAGTGGAGCACGGGGCCAAAACCCCGAGCTCAAGGCGTCAAACCTGCTCCTGAATACGACATTGCGAGCCGGCTTCAGCCGGCTTATCGCGCTGAGCACGGGGCTTAAGCCCCGTGCCCTTTTCCCCGCGCCCACCCCCTTCCAAACCCAAGCTCACCAGCGTTACGCCGCGCGCCAACTCCCGCCGCCCCCGCTCGGGTCCCGCTGAACCTGATTGACCAAGATCCCCAACCGCTCGATCTCCGCCTCGACCACATCACCCGGCTGCAGATACGTCTGCGTCGCGTCGCCGACACCGCCCGGCGTACCCATCGCCAGCAGGTCGCCCGGCTCCAGCGTGATGAACCGGGAAAGAAACGCGATCGCCTCCGGAATCGTGAAGATCATCTCGCCGGCGGAAGAGTGCTGCTTCAGCTCGCCGTTGACCCGCAGCGCCATCTCCAGCGCGTTCGGATTCCCTGCCTCGTCGCGAGTCACCAAGTAGGGACCGACCGCGGCGAAGGAATCGCACCACTTCCCGAGGAGCCAGTCGAAGAACCAATCCCCGTTCCGCTCCGTCCGCCCCTCGGCGATCTTGAGGCTACGCGCCGAGACATCGTTGAAGACCACGTACCCCGCCACATATTCCTCGGCCTCGTCAATCGAAATGTGCCGGCCGCGCCGTCCGATCACGGCGGCAATCTCCAGCTCGTAGTCGAGCGTGTCCGAATCGGGCGGGATGAGGATCGGGTCGCCGGTGCCGATGACCGCCGTCCCCGGCTTGATGAACGGCCGCGGCGTGATCCGCGCCTTGTCCACCGGCGGCGATCCCCCCTCAACGATGTGCGCCTGGTAGTTCCCCGCGAGCAGCAGCACCTTCGGCGGATTCGGCACCGCCGCCGTCAGCCGCGTCTCAGCCGCCGGCCAACCTGGTAGCTGTCCCGCCTCTGCCGCCGCGACCACCTGACGCGCGATCGCCAGCCCCGCCTCGCCGGCGCGCAGCACCCCAACGACCTCGCTCGGGAGCGAGCATCCAAGCGCGGCGGCCCCTGCCGCCAAATCAACGATCTTGTCGCCAGCCACAACGCCGGCCCGGCGCGCTCCATCCGGCGCGACGTACGTCACGAGCTTCATCCCGTGGTCTCCCTTCGCTCTTTCAACCGAACCGTGAAATCGCCAGTCGAGCGCCAGCCGCTCATTCAAGCCGGACGCGCGTGCCGGTTCTCGCCGCCTCGTAGGCCGCGTCAATAATCCGCAGCGCCGCAACCAGCGCTTCACCCGTCGCCAGAGGATCGCGATCCTCCGCAATCGCCGCCAAGAGGTCGGCGATGATCGCCACCCCGCCCGGCCCGTACCCCGGAACCGGAGCGTGCGTGTAGCTTGTCTCCTGCAGCGCAAGCGGATCGCTGGTATTGCCAGGCCCGATCCAGGTCAAATGTCCATTCGGCTTGATGGAAACAGAGCCGTTGCTCCCCCGCAGCGCCAAATACCCCTCCCCATACGTCCGCGGCAGCGCGTAGGCATAGTGGACAGTGCCGATGGCGCCGCTCGCGTAGCGCAACCCGAGGGAGATCGTGTCCTCAACCTCGATCGGCTCGCCGCTCACCGTCCCCGCCATCGCCTGCAGCTCGACCACCCGGTCCCCAGTCAGCCAGAGCAGCATGTCGAGATCGTGCACGCCCAACCAGTGCAAAATCCCGCCCCCGCTCCGCTCGCGGTCGAAGATCAGATTGGCTGGATCGCGGACGCGGACGGAAGACGTGACGAAGATCGCCTCCGTCGAATAGAGGCGCCCGAGCCGACCCGAAGTAACGATCTGCCGGGCATCCTGCCAGCCACGCCCATAACGCTTCGTCAGCCCGACCGCCACCTTGACCCCGGCCGCCCGGGCAGCGGCGAACGCCCGCTCCGCCTCCGCCGCCGTGCGCGCCGCCGGCTTGTCCACCAGCAGATGGACCCCCGCCCGCGCCAGGCGCTCGATCGCGGCCGGCGCCTCGCTGTTCGGCAGCGTCACCAGCGCCAAATCCAGCCGATGCTCGCGGATGAGCGTGTCCAGATCGGTAACGAACGGAAGCTCTCGGTAGGATGCCGGCAGCGCCGGACTCAGGTGCGGATCGTAATGCGTCGGCGCGAGCCGCTCTCCGCGCTCCGGGTTCGGATCGTAGAGCGCGACCACCTCCAGCCGGTCGCGAAACTGCTCCACGCTGTCCACCCAGCCGGTAACGTGATAGTGCTCCAGTCCGACGATCCCAACGCGCAGCCGTGACACCCTCTCACCGCTCCTATCGCTACCCGCCAATCCCGTTGGCGGCGCGCATTGTCCGCGCTCATCGGATTAGGGGCAAGCGGGCTCGTCGAGACTCACCGCCTCCGAGCGGCCATCGCGCGGCGGTACGCCGGCGACACCACCGGCCCCTCCAGCAGCGGATCGCCCGTCTCCTCCATCCACTGCCAGAGCCGCGCGTCCAGCTCCGCCTGAATCGCCGCGTACTCCTGATCGCCAGCGAGGTTGTGTTCCTCGAGCGGGTCACGCTCCAGGTCGTACAGCTCCAGGTCCGGATGCGTCGCCAACACGTACCGCTGCAGTTCAGTGCGGTAGATCGGCCCCGGCTGAATATCGCCAGGCACCTCAACGAGGAACGATGTCTCGAAATTGCGGATGAGCTTGTACCGCCGCGTGCGGATCGCCCGCATCGGGTCGTAGTAGCTGTGGAACGTCTTCTCCGCGAAGATCGCGTCGCGATGCTCGCCCGCCTCCCCGCGCAGCAGCGGCAGAAACGAGCGACCGTGCAGATTCCCCGGCGCCGCGATCCCGCAGGCATCGAGCAACGTCGGCAGAAAATCCACATTGCTGATGAGCGCCCCGACCGTGCGCCCGCCCGCGATTCCCCCCTCCGGCCACCGGAAAATCGCCGCGACCTCGAGCCCGGCGTCATAGAGCGTGCACTTCGCCCGTGGCATCGCCAGCCCGTGATCCGTCGTGTAGAGCACCAGCGTCTGCCGCGACAGCCCCGCCTTCTCCAGCGCCGCCAGCACACGCCCCACCGACTGATCCGCCTGCCGCACCGCCCCCTGCAGCGCCGCGAACTCCTCACGCGCGGCGTCCGTGTCCGGCAGATACGGCGGCACCGTCACGCCACGGCTTGCGTCCGGCTGAACACCGCCTTGGTCGTACGGCCGATGCGGCTCCTCCAGATTGATCTCTAGATAGAAGGGCTGCTCAGGCCGCGCCCCGCTCAGAACCGCCTCGACATCCTCCGCTACCTCCGGACTCAGCGCCCTCCTGTGCACCTGGTGAAAGCCGAGCCGCTCCGTGCGCGTCGACACATGCTGCAGCCCGAACAGGTGCGTCTCGTACCCGTGCTCTCCGAGGATCTGCGCGATATGCCGCTCCCTTGGATGCAGATCCCACCCGAAGGCATCGTGTGCCAGACCCATCACCCCGTTCGCGTGCGGATACCGCCCCGTCGCCAGTGCGGAGCGGCTCGGGCTGCATTGCGGCGCGACGCAGAAGGCCTGCTCCAGTCGCACGCCATCGGCCGCCAAGGCGTCGAGATGCGGCGTCGAGACCGTCGCCACGCCATAGCACCCCAGAAAGCGGCCAAGGTCATGACACGTGATGAGAACGACATGCGGTCGCCGGTCCGTCAGTGACTGCCCCACGGAGCCCTCCTCGCGGTAACGCGCTGCCTCCCGTACGCGTCCGGCGGACGCCCGGATATTCTCGCGTGAGCGCGCCGCGGCGTCGCATCGCCGAACCGCGCCGACCGCGCTGTATGATTCAATCGCCTGTGAAGGAGCGACCGATGCCCTCGCAACCACCTGAAACAGACACCAGCGAGCAGGCAGAGCCGCCGATCGTCACCGTCACCGGCGACCTCGTCGCGCTCGGTCCGCTCAGGCGCGACCTGCTACCGACCTATCAGCGCTGGATCAACGATCTCACGGTGGTGCGCAACCTCGCGCTACCACTCCTCCCCGTCACAGCGGAAGCGGAAGCTGCCTGGTACGACCGCACCGTCGCCAGCAGCGACGCCGTCTTCACGATCTACGAGCGGTCAACCTGGCGCCCCATCGGCAACACCGGCCTCCACCAGATTGACCATCGCCATGGCACCGCTGAGTTCGGCATCATGATCGGCGAAGCCGACGCCCGCGGCCGCGGCTACGGCACCGAGGCAACCCGTCTCATGCTCGACTACGCCTTCACCGTGCTTGGCCTGCACAACGTCATGCTCCGCGTTTACGCCTACAACCTCCCCGCGCACCGCGCCTACTCTAAGGCAGGTTTCCGGGAATTCGGCCGGCGCCGAGAAGCAGTCCGCATGGGCGGCCGCTGGTGGGATGTCATCTACATGGAGTGCCTAGCCAGCGAATTCACCGGCTCCACCCTCGCACCCATCTTCTCCCCCGATGCGCCACGCGATCGGCGCGAGTGAGCCGGGCAATGAGGATTACAGGAAGATCCGCATGAGACCGCGCCACTCCGGCCCGACATCGCACGGAGCGGTGCTGACATAGATGTAGTCCCCATAGCGCGGAGCGCTGATCGTGATGCGCTCCGTCTGTCCGGGCTCCACCGTTACATCAACGTCGAGAGACTCCATCGTAAAGGTGTGCGGCCGGGTGTCGAGATTCACCAGCGTCACCTCAATGTGGTGCCCGACCGCGATTTGAAACGCCTGCGGGTCAAATCCCCGCTCAGTCATGCGAATCTCGATGACTCCACCGACGACCTCGAAGTCATAATCGGCCGGATCGGTCGGTGTGGGGCCGGGAGGGGTAGCCCCTCCCGGCGTCGGGGTTCCCGGTGGACACTGCGCAAGCGGAGTCCCGGCCGGTGTTGGCGTCCCCGTTGCCGTAGCCGCGACAGTCACGCTGGCAACCAGCAGCCCAAATGCCACGATCGCCAATAACCGGTATGCTCTCCGTGTGTCCATACCAGGGGCCCCTCGTCATCTGCAGTCAGTCGCTCAGTCCTCGGGCGTGGCCATCTCGCCAGGCATCGGCGTGGCCTCCGGCATCGCTGCCGGCGCAATCTCGGCCCCATCCGGCACCTGATCCGCCGAGACCAGCTTCCACACCGCGCCGTTTGGCTTCGACTCCGCGCCATAGGCGCAATCACAGGAGGTGAAATACAGCGTGCCATCCTCCCCTTGACCACCTCCCGTCATGCGCAATTCGGTGTCCAGCAACTCCTGGAACTGCCAGACGCCGTTCTCATCGCGCGCCAGTCCCCAGACCTTGCCAGAGCACCAGTCGGACGCGAAGTAAATGCCGTCCAGGCTCGGATACTGGTCCCCGCGGTAGACGCCGCCGCCCGTGATCGAGCAGCCATCAGCGCCGTGCTGGTATTCAGCGACCGGCAGGATGCCCACTTGGGCGCAGTTATCTATCGAAACGGGGAAGCAGTGACTCGCCTCCATGACGTCCCAACCGAAGTTCAGGCCACGGGTTTGGCCGGCCGGGACGAAGTTGATCTCTTCGTAGACGTTCTGACCGACATCCGCGATGTACAGGTCTCCCGTCTCGCGATCAAACGCGACCTCCCACGGATTGCGCAGACCCCACGCCCAAACTTCTGGACGCGCCTCCGTTTGGAACTCGGCAAAATCTTCCTCGGTCAGCGCAAAGAGATCGACCGGCAGTGGTCCGGAATCAGCGAACGGATTGTCCGGCGGGATACCGTAGGGCTGACCGTTGTCTGGGTGAACGTCAATGCGCAGCAACGAGCCGAGGAGATCGTTGACGTTCTGTCCTGTCTCCAGCGGATCTCCCTCCAGGCCGCCATCACCGACACCGATGTACAAATAGCCATCCGGACCGAAGGTGAGACTGCCGCCAACGTGGTTAGCGTACGGCTGCTCGCGGAACATGATCACCGTTCCGCTCTCCGGATCGGCCTTGTTGGGATCGTCCTCGGAGACGCTATACCGCATGATGAAGACGTCCCCGTTGTAGAGCAGGTCGGTGTAGGCGATGTAGAAGTACCCGTTGTTCTGGAAATCCGGATCGAAGGCCATGTCCAGCAGGCCATCTTCGAGGAATTGGCTCAGCACCTGGTTCCGGATGTCCAGGAACGGTTCGTCGAGAAGCGTGCCATCTGAATCGATGACGCGGATCGTTCCGTGTCGCTCAACGACAAAGATCCGGCCGCTGCCATCTGGCGGACTCGCGATGTTGATCGGATCGAGCAGTCCGTCCGCAACCTTCACAAGCTGGATTGCCGGGTTACCTGGCAGCGTTCCGCCCGGCGTTGCCACTTGGTGCCCCTCGGGCGCGGCGGGAATGAGAGGATAGACGGGTTCGGACGCCGCCTCTGGCGTCGGAGTCGCCTCCTGCGCCGCGGACGAGCCGAACAGCGTACCGGCAACCAGCAAGACAACGATCGGAAGGGTCAATCTCGCGCGATGAAGACGCATGGCAGCATCCCTCCTCTGTGTTCTTGAGTGACTGGTCGCCAACGTTCTCGAGGCTGCCGCAATTCAGCGGCTGACACATGCCGGAGGAGCCTGCAGTCGCATGGTGGTGCCCGGCTACCCATCGAGGGAGCTCCAATCCACCGAGGTCAGCATCGGCCAAACGCGGAATGCGTAGCCCGGCCGAGATTCCTCAGCGTCCCTAAGATCGACTGCTACGCTGCCAGATCATGCCCGCGCCATAGATCCACCATTATGCATATTTACGACGTCACAATTCACGACTCAAGATTATGTCACCTATCCAATGACATACGAGCGGGGCCGCAAGACCCATGCCACATGCCCCACGCCGCCCGCGGAACGAACCCTCGCCTTCGCAAGCCTTTCGTAGGGGCGGAACCTGTGTCCGCCCATCGGCCGTAGGCCGATAGATCACGCCCCGCCCCTCTCGCAGGCCCGATACTCGCGCCCTCCCCCCTTGCCAAAGAAGAACATGTGTTCTATTCTCATCCCCAAGCGGCACTCCCGGGCAGGGAGCGGGCCTGGGCAGCGCGTCACCTGCCCCGGGCATCCCACCCGATGCCCGATCGCCGAGCCCCGCCGTCCCCACCGGCCACCAGAGCACGTATTGCTGGGAATTCACTCGGCTCGTCCCGGAACTCGCGCCGGCTGCCGCCTGTCCTCGTCGGGGCGGGACCTGTGCCCGGCCGTCGGCCGCGGGCCGACAGCCACAGACGGATACCGGCCCCCCCGCCGGGACCTGCGCCGCGTTGGGAGCGCACGCGCGGGAGCGCTCGGCACTAGCGACCAGGCGTCACCCGCTCCAAGATCGCTGGCTCCGCATTGCTCCCGCTGAGGATCAACACCACGCGCCGACCCGCGAACCGCCCCGGGTCATCGAGAAGCGCCGCCAGCGCCGCCGCTCCCGACGCCTCCGGCAGATGCCCGGTCTCGCGCAGCATCACCAGCGCCGCCTCGATGATCGCCTCGTCGGACACGAGCACCATCTCATCAACCCGGTCGCGGAGAATCTCGAAGGTGTAACTCCCTGGATAGCTCGTCGCGAGCCCACCGGCAATCGTTCGCGGCGATCCGAGTCGGACCGGCCGACCTGCCTTCCAGGATTCATACACGGCTGGCGCCCCGGCCGCCTGCACGCCGATCACCCGCGCTTGCGGACGCGCCGCCTTGCTGACGAAGGCACACGCGGCCAGCAGATTGCCCCCGCCGGTCGGCACGATCAGATCGTCGTACTCCGGCTGCTGCTCGACGATCTCCAAGCCGAGCGTCGCGCAGCCGAGCATCACATCCGGGTCTTCGCCGTCCTCGACGTACTTGAGCCCTTCCGCCGCCGCGATTCGCTTCGCCTCCTCGAAAGCCGCGCTCAGGTCCGGACCATGGACGCGGAGGTCGGCGCCGAGATCCCGGATCGCCGCCATCTTCCGCGGGTTGGCCCCCTCCGGGACGACCACGACCGCGCGCTTGCCGAAGATCCGCGCCCCAAGCGCCATCCCCTGTCCGTGATTGCCCGTGGACGCGCACGCGATCCCGTCGGTCGCCGCGTCGAGCTGGCTCGCGCGGAAGATGCCGCCCCGCGCCTTGAACGAGCGGATCGGCGACATCTGCTCGTGCTTGACGAACACCTCACAACCGGCCAGCGCGCTCAGCTCTCGCGAGCGCAAAAGCGGCGTCGGCGCGAGAAAGCGACTGACAACCTGGCGCGCGCGGTAGACGTCGGCCAGCGTCGGTGAATCCATCCCCTCCTCCGTTCCTGTCGCCCCGCGAGGCGTCTACCGCCGAGCGCGCGGATCGAGCGCGTCGCGAAGCCCGTCACCCATGAAGTTGATGCTGAGCACCGTCAGCGCGATCGCCGCGCCAGGCCCGAGCCACACCCACGGCTCCTGGACGAGCGTCTGCAGCTGTTGCGCCGCGTTGAGCATGTTGCCCCACGACGGTGTCGGCGGCTGAATGCCCAGGCCGAGGAAGGAGAGAGCCGCCTCCGAGAGCATCGCGTTGGCCACGCCGAGCGTGCTGGCGACGACGACCGGGACATAGGCGTTCGGCAGGACATGCCGTATCACCAGCCGCCCCGGCGGCGCCCCGCTGGCAATCGCGGCTTCGATGTACGGCTCGTTCACCACCGACAGCACCTGCCCGCGCACCAGCCGCGCCGGCCCCATCCAGGTCAGCAAGCCGATGATCAGGATCACGTTCTTCGCGCTTGGCCCGAGCATCGAGACAAGAACGATCAGTAGGACGAACATCGGGATCGACATGAACATGTCAGTGATGCGCATGATGATGCTGTCGACCCAACCGCCTCGGTAACCCGCCGCCACGCCGAGCAGCGTGCCCAGCCCGGAGCTGATCGCCACCGCGGCCAGGGCAACGGCGATCGAGATGCGCCCGCCGACGAAGACCCGCGTCAGGATGTCCCGTCCGAGATTGTCCGTGCCAAGCGGATGATCCCAGCTCGGACGCAGGCGGGCATCCGGGAGCTGCATCGCGTATGGGTCGTACGGAGAGATCCACGGCGCCACGAGCGAGCCAACTCCGACGAGGACGACGAACACCATCCCCGCGAACGCCAACCGGTGGCGCAAGAACCGGCGCCAGAATCCGGGCGGGCGCCGCTCAACGAAGGTGACTGGTGTCACCTGGACAACGCGTTCGAGAGCCGGTGAGCTCATCCGAGCGTCAGTCTCCGTATCGGATTCGCGGATCGACCAAGCTGTAGGCAATGTCGGCGATCAGCGAGCTAGCCACCACAACGACCGTGACCGCCAGCGCCAGCGCCATGATCAGCGGATAGTCCTTCTGATTGGCCGCGGTGAGGGTGAGGAACCCGAGCCCCGGCCACTGGAAGACCGTCTCGATCACCACCGCGCCGCTGATCAGGTAGGGCAGCCGCAGGGCAATCACCGTGATGATTGGGATCAGCGCGTTGCGCAGGCCATGCCGGACGATGACTACCCGCTCACGCAGGCCTTTCGCCCGCGCCGTCGTCATGTAGTCGCTGTGCAAGACTTCGAGCAGGCTCGACCGCGTGTAGCGCGTCAGCGCCGCCGTCAGCTCCAAGCCAAGCGTCACGCCGGGCAGGACCAAATGATGGAGCCGGTCGAGGAACGGATTCTCCGCCCCGGCGGTCGACGTGCCGAACGCCGGAAACCAGTTCAGGCGAACGGCAAAGATGTAGATCATCAGCATCCCGAGGAAGAATCCTGGGACGGAGAGCCAGGAAAACGCAAAGAGGGTGACCAAGTAGTCGATCCAGGAATACTGCTTGACCGCCGCGATCACCCCCGTGCCGATGCCGAGCACGACGGAGATCACCAACGCGAAGCCAACCAGCTGCAGGCTGATCGGCAACCGGTCCAGGATGATGTCCCGGATCGGCCGGCGCGAGGCTAGGGAGTAGCCGAAATCTCCCTGCACCGCGCGTCCAAGCCAGCGGACGTAGCGAATCGGCGCCGGCTCGTCCAGGCCGTACTCACGCCGGAGCTGTTCCTTGACCTCCGGCGTGACGAACATCTCCGGGCTGATCATCGAATCAACGATGTCGCCCGGGGCCAGCTCGACCAGGGTGAACACCAGCACGCTGACCCCGAGCAGGATGACTAGCGAGTGCAGCAGGCGTTGGATCAGGTACTTGCGCATGAGCTAGCTGAGCCGCGAGGCGCTCGCGGACTCTCTCCTCGTCGCCCCGAATGAGCCGGCGCGCGGAATCCCGAACGACTCGCGGCTCGCGATGACTACTCCTCGACAGTCCACAGATGCGCGTTGTTCGCGTAGAGGATGTGGCCCGGACCGAAGGCCGGCGGGTCACCGGTGTTGAGCTTCTTGTTCACCGCGATCAGGTTCTTGCGATCGAAGAGCCAGATCCAGGGCAACTCCTCATTCAGGATCTTGATCGCCTTTTGGTAGTACTGCGCCTGCTCGTCCTGATCGTAGGTCCGCAGCGCGGCCTCCATCGCGGCGTCGAATTCGGGATTGCAGAAGGTCCAGGTCGACTGCGCCTGGCACCCGAAGATGACCGACAGGTTCGACGGCGCCGGCTGCGCTCCGTAGGAGCCGTAGATCAGATGCCAGGTGCCCTCGTCGAACTCCCGCTGGCGCACGCCACTGCCGTCATCCAACCGAAGCTCGACGCGGATTCCGACGGCGTCCAGATACTGCTGGACCGCCTCCATCACCGTCGCGGTCAGCCGGTCCGGGTAGTAGTACCAGAGCGTGTACGTCGTGTCGCCCTTCCAGCCGGCCTCCTGCAGGAGCGCCTTCGCCCGGTCGGGGTCGTAATCATAGGGATTCAGATCGGCTGGCTGAGTCCACGGCAGGTACGGGATCTCCGACGAGACGGGATCGGCATACCCGCGGAAGAGGCTCTCACAGATCGCCTTCCGGTCGATGGCATACGACATCGCCTGCCGCACGCGCTTATCCGACCAATCGGGATGCGCGGTGTTGACCCAGATCGCCCCGGTGCCAGCGGGCGTCGTGACGATCTCCGCGAAGTCCAGCGACTCAACGAGATCGAGGTTGAGCACCGTCATCGGCGCGACGAGGTTCGTGCCCTGCTGGAACGCGGCCAACGACGTTTCGACGCTCTGGAAGAAGAGAAGATTGAGCTTATCAATCTTCGGCCGGCCGAGCACGTAGTTATCGAACGCCTCCATCTCGATCCGCTCGTTGGGCAGCAGCCGCACGAGCTTGAACGGCCCGGCGCCAATCCGGTTCTGCGTCCAATTGGGATGCTCGCACACCTTGCTCAGGTCAACACCCTGGAAGATGTGCTCGGGCAAGATGCTGATGAACATGAAGCCGGGCAGGAGACCCGAGTCTGGCTCGGTCAATTCGAGGACCACTGTCAGGTCATCCGGAGCCGACACGCCGGACATGGTCGTCGCGGTGCCGTCCTGCAGCTCCTGATAGCCCTTGACCGAGCGGAAGGTCACGCCCCAGCGCGACTTGGTCGCTGGCGTCGCCAGCAGGTTGATCGTGAAGACGACGTCGCTCGCCGTCAGCGGCTCACCGTCGTGCCAGGTCGCGTTCGGCCGAAGCTTGAACGTCACGTTCGTGCCGTCGAGCGTCCAGGACTCAGCCAGCTCACCGACATAGCTCTGAAGGTCGGCGCTGAGGGTGACGAGCCGGATATCGACCATCCGGTCGAGTTCGAACTGCGTGCCGCCGTTGATGAGCCGGCAATAGGCGAGGATGTCCTCGGTCGGCTTGCCACCGCCGCCACCGGTCGCGCCGGCGTCGAAGGAGAGCGTCACCTCGCCCCCTTCCTGCGCTCGAGCCGGTCCGCTCTCCGCGGCATTGAGCAGCGCGGCCACGAGCGGCGCGCCCAGACCGAGCGCGCCCGCCCGTTTGACGAGTTCACGGCGGGAGATACTGCCGTCAGCCGCTCGGGCGATCAGGCGATCAAACGTCGTAACCTCGTGATCCTGGGTCATGGTCGGTCCTCCATCGCGACATCGGGAGCGCCTGCCCAGCATCCGTCAGCGTTTGAGATGATCGCGCGAATCGCGCTCCCGCCTTGGATGCTGTCGCTCGCGTCCGTTGTCTCGCTTGGGCACGTCCTGCCCCCTCAAGCCGTCCATCGGACGGGCCGGCATCTTAGCAGGCTCTTGTCAGACGTCAACCTGTCGCGGCGAGACCGCTGCGGGCCGGTGTGGTCCCGCGCGCTCTGGCAAGGAGGCTGTCAGAGACACCCCGGCCGTTCTGGATGAGACTGAATCAGGACGAGAGTCCTCTTACGCAATCTCGCAATCCACCGCCGGCCATGTTGACATGGGAGTCATATTGGGGGGTTCGCCTGTGCAAAGAGGGCAGCGCGGAGCGGGAGCCACAGGTGCTGGTTCGGCGAATTGGAGAGGTGAATCAACACGAGTGGCGCAACGTGCTCGCGCTCGGCGCCCTCGCCGTAGCGACCTATGCGTTCGTGCCCGAAGGCTTACCTCGTGACCTCAGCTACGTCGGCATCGGTGTCCTCTGGACGGTCCTAGCGTATGTTGGGCTCCGTCGCCTCCACCCGGAGCCATTCACCCCCTGGCTCGCCCTGATTGCCGGTCAAGCACTCACCGTCACCGGTGATCTCATCTGGCTCGTCTACACCCAGCAGTTTCACCGCGAGCTGCCTGTACCGTCGGTCGCGGATGTCCCCTATCTCGCGGGATATCCCTTCCTCGCGCTCGGTCTGCTCCTCATCGTGCGGGCACGGACGGGCCGGAATGATCGCGCCGGCGTACTTGACGCCAGCATCATCACGCTTGGGATCGGTGTCGCGACGTGGGTCTTCTTGATCGAGCCGAGCAGCATCGCATCGGCCACGCCACTCGGAGAGCGCCTGGTCGCGCTCGCCTACCCGCTCATGGACCTGCTCTTGCTAGCCATGACGGCGCGACTCTTCCTGACGCCCGGCGCGCGGCCGCCCGCGCTAGTGCTGCTTACGCTCAGCTTGATCGCCGCGCTCATCGCCGACACGTTCTTCGTCGAGTCAACCGTCTTCGCGGCGACGTTCGCCGAGGAAACGCTCGATCTCCTGTGGCTCTCCTCGTACGTCCTGCTCGCCGTCGCCATCTGGCACCCCACGGTCGCCAAGGTCGCGGAGCCCGCGGCCTTTGAGCCGGAGCGGCTGTCGTACCGGCGATTCGCGGCTCTCTCCTTCGCCGCGACACTTGCGCCTGTCGCGATCTGTTTTCAGGCGATGCGGGACGCGCCAATGGCTATCCCGATGATCGTCTGCGGCTCAGCGGCGCTCGTCGTGTGTACGTTGCTGCGCGCGAGTCAGTTGGTTCGTCAGCTCGAAAGCTCGCTCGATCGTCGGCTCGTGGCTGAAAACGAGCTGCGAGTGGCAGAAGCGCGCTACCGTCAGCTCGTCGAGCAGATCCCGGCGGCGCTCTACCTGCAAGGCCCGGATCTCCTGCGCCCGCCGCTCTATGTAAGCCCGCGCATTCAAGAGATCCTCGGCTATCCCGCCAGCGATTGGCTCGAGAAGCCCGGCTTTTGGACCGATTGTCTCCACCCGGATGACCGGGACCGAGTGCTGCGTGACCATGAGCGCGCCTCGGATACGCTCCAGCCGCTGGCGATGGAATATCGCATCTTCGCAAGAGATGGCCGCGTCGTCTGGATTCGCGACGAGGCATTGTGGTTCCCCTCACCCGACGGCGACGGTGGCTATTGGCAGGGCCTGATCCTCGATATCACCGAGCGGAAGCGAGTTGAAGAGGAGCTTGAGTTCCGGGCCTTCCACGATCCCCTCACCGGGCTGCCCAATCGCGCTCTATTCCTCAATCGGCTCGAGCATGCGCTTGCGCGCTCTCGCGAGCATGGGGACGCCGTTGCTGTCCTCTTCCTCGATCTCGACCGCTTCAAGCTGGTCAATGACTCCCTCGGCCACGAGGCGGGCGATCAGCTGCTGACCGGCGTGGCGCAACGGCTCGCCAGCAACATTCGCACCGGCGACATGGTCGCGCGGTTCGGGGGTGATGAGTTCACCATCCTCCTCGAGCAGGTCCAGGACGTCGGCGAAGCGACTCGTGTCGCCGAGCGCTTGATCGAGGCGCTCGATACGCCGTTCACGATCGCGGGCCGGGAAGTGAACGCCGCGACCAGCATCGGCATCGCGGTCGGGGCGGGCCAGACGACGAGCGCGGCCGACTTCCTGCGCGATGCCGATTCGGCGCTCTACCGCGCCAAGGTCACCAAGCGCGGCAGCTTCCTCGTGTTCGAGCCAGCAATGGCCGAGGAGGCGATCGCGCGCCTCGAGTTCGAAACGGCGCTCCGCCAGGCTGTGCGAGACGATCAGATTCGCGTCCACTACCAGCCGATTATCGACTTGCGCGACGGCCGACTCGTCGGAGTTGAGGCCTTGGCGCGCTGGAAGCATCCGACTCGCGGCCTGCTTGGGCCGGCCGAGTTCATCCCGCTCGCTGAGGAGATGGGCTTGATTGCGCCGCTCGGCATCTGCGTGTTGGAGACAGCCTGTCGTCACCTTCGCGCCTGGCAAGACGAATTCCCTGAGGCCGCGCCCGAGACAGTGACCGTCAATCTCTCGCCGCTGCAGCTGGCTCGCCCCGATCTGATTGACGACATCAAGCGGATTTTGGCCGAGACTCGTCTCTCTCCCTGGCGTCTCCAGCTCGAGATCACCGAGCGCACCGTCCTCGACTCGACTCCTGAGCTGGTGGAACAGCTGGGGGCCCTAAAGGCGCTCGGCCTGCGTCTTGCCATCGACGACTTCGGGGCCGGGCACGCCGGCTTCTCATCGTTGAAGCATCGGTCCATTGACACGCTGAAGATCGATCGAGGCGTCATCGCCGGGCTCGGCGTCGCCCTCGAAGATTCCGCGCTCGTGCAAGCGCTGATCGACTTCGCCAAGATGCTCAGGCTGACCGTGGTCGCGGAAGGAATCGAGCGCAGCGCGCAAGCGCAGACCTTGCGCGACCTTGGATGCGACCTCGGTCAAGGCCGGCTCTTTGATGGCGCGTTGCCGCCCCAAGCACTCCGTGCACGTCTCGCGTCCGGCAAGCGCTGTGATGTCGGGTCATCCTCGACCGAAACCGTCGTCTCTCACCAGTCGAGCGTGGCCTAATTCGCAACTTCCTCTACTTCGTCAGCGCCGCACCAAATTGCGAGCGAGGAACAGCACGTTAGCCGGCCGCTCTGCAAGGCGACGCATCAGGTAGAAGTACCACTCCGGCCCGAACGGCGTGGCGATCAGCACCCGATGCCCCCGCGCCACCAGCGCCCGCTGCAGTTGCGGCCGAATGCCGTAGAGCATCTGGATCTCATAGCGGTCGTGACCGATCCCGTGCCGCGCGGCAAAGGCAATCATGTGCTCGATGATCCGCTCGTCGTGAGTGGCAATCGCCGTGAAGCCGCCTTCCAGGAGAGAGCGCTCAGCCAAGGAAACGTAGTTCCGGTCAACGTCCACCTTCTTCGGGTAGGCGACGCTCGGCGGCTCCAGATAGGCGCCTTTGACGATGCGTAGGTTCGGCCGGAGCGGGAGCAGATCCTCCAGATCGCGGGCGCTTCGGTAGAGATACGACTGAAGGACCATGCCGACGTTCTCGTGTCCATCAGCCCGCAACCTCCGGTAGATCCGCAACGTCGGATCGACGCGCGCCGACTCCTCCATATCGAGGCGGATGAAGTTGCCCTGTGACGCGGCATGGGAGACGAGCGCGGCCGCATTGCGATAGGCCACCTCCTCACCGAGATCGAGTCCCAGGTGCGTGAGCTTCAAGGCGATGTTCGTGACCAGTCCTTCCGTCGCGATCCGATCGAGGATCTGCCGATACTGTTCCACCACCCAGGCCGCCGTCGCCTCGTCCCTCACACCTTCCCCGAGCAGCGTGGTATTGGTGCGGAACCCCTGCTCATTGAGCGCACGCAAGACCTTGACCGCTTCGTCCAGCGTCTCGCCCGCAACGAAGCGGGAGGCGCCCAGCCGCATGCCATATCGGCGCACCGCCTTGGCGACAAGACGATTGTGCGTCCCGGTCAGGATCAGCTTGCGAAAGACAGAATTGATCGGTAGCCGCTCCCGCCAGGACGGAGACGAGAGCGGGAACGCTCCTTCAGACGATGCCACACGCGGCCCTCCCACAATGCGACCGTTCTCCGCCACTGCACGTTAGCCATCCGAACATCCTCTCGCAAGAGGGCACCTGCAGACGGGTCCCGCCCCCATCCGGGCTATGCCGCGTGACATTGACGTCCAGAGAGGCCCATGGTAAGGTGACGGCAGCGGTCCAGGATGCGGTAGTGGCCCTGGGCCGCAATTTTGCACCTTGGCACCTTGCAGGGTAAGTCCAAGCAATCCGCGCAGGGTAAAGGAGGTGATGCCCATGAGTAGTAGTCACGGTC
Source organism: uncultured Chloroflexota bacterium (assembly GCA_937901745.1). Taxonomy (GTDB): domain Bacteria; phylum Chloroflexota; class Chloroflexia; order Thermomicrobiales; family UBA6265; genus CALGSZ01. The sequence goes on from CALGSZ010000130.1 coordinate 85,602, forward strand.
TGATGGGCATCACGGCGGAGGTCGAGCGCCTTTAGGCGTCTACGACTGCCGTGGTGCCCAGACACCAACACGGGGCCGGTCCGAAAGGATCGGCCCCGTGTCGTTTAATTCAGTCGCGCTAACTCAGAAATGAGTGAATCACGCGCCAGACAGAGATGGGCGGCACCCGGTCTCGGTCAGAGACTAGGCACGTTGTGCGAATCCCATGCAAAGAGAAGGAGCGGCGGCTGTTTCGCCACCGCTCCCCGTTGTGACTCATATTCTCGCCGAATTGCGCGGCTAATCCTCGACGATACCCATTCGGACGCGAGAGAACGTAACGCGCACGGAGCGCTGCCGTCGGCGCCGCGTAGCGGCACTCGCGCCGCCACCACCGCCGCCGGTACTAGCCGCGCTGGCAGAGCCACCGGAGCCACCCGAAGCCGCGGCGGTAAGCCCCCCGCCCGACTCAGATCCGCCACCGGCGCCATCGCCGCTGGAAGAGCCACCCGAACCGGCGGAAGCCGACGTGGTGCCGCCAGTGCCTCCGCCTCCAGCGCCGCTGTTGCCGCCGCCTCCGCTGCCACCGCTCGTGGCGCCGCCGGAGGTCGCGC
>CALGSZ010000131.1 GCA_937901745.1 uncultured Chloroflexota bacterium
GGACGCCGATCCCAACGAGGACGCCGATCCCAACGAGGACGCCAATCCCAACGAGGACTCCGATTCCGACCCGGACGCCGCGACCCACGAGGACGCCGATCCCGACGCGGACGCCGTTCAATTTCAACGAGGTTGAGGCGCCCGCTCCCGGCGGCGCTGAGGAAGGCGCGGGGCAGGAGGCGGCTGAGGTCGCGCAGGTTCTGCTCGATCGGGAGTAGGCAGCCGCGCGTGAGCCGCGGATGACCCCATAGGAGATGTGGGCGGCGCTGGGTGGACGCGCGACGCGATCCAGCGCCGTCCTCGTTTGCGACGCGGTTTACGCCCGCGTGAATTGCTTTTCTAGCTGCCGAGCGAACGTGAAGGCGCCGACGGCCTGACCGTTCGCGGGGCCGCCGGCGCGTGGCTAGCCGTTCGCCTCGATCTCGATCCAGCGGCCCTCGCGGCGGCTGCGCGTGGCGGCGTCGGAGATAAGGACCGCCTGGAAGGCGTCGGTGATGCCTGGCGCCGGCGCCTGATCGGACAGGACGGCGTCGACGAATGCCTGCAGCTCGATGCGATACGCCTCGCGGAAGCGCTCGACGAAGAGGAAGTGGCGCTCCCAGCGAGCGCCGCTCTCCGTGTAGAGCCGGGTCGGGACGCGCTCGTCGAGATCGGTGATGACCTTGCCGAGAGGGCCGTGCACCTCAGCTCGGATATCGTAGCCGTACGGGGCGCGCCAGGCGTTCTGGATGACTCCCAGCCCGCCGCGTCGGAAGCGGAGCGTGACGATGCCGTGGTCGACGTCGTCGAACGTGGCGAGCTCCGGCTCAATGATGATCGAGCCGACCGCGTGGACGGCGGTGATCTCGTCGCCCATCAGGAAGCGGGCGGCGTCGAAGTCGTGAATCCCGAGATCCCAGAACAACCCGCCGCTCGTCCGCAGGTAATCAACGGGCGGCATCCGGTCGCAGGTCAGGCCGCGGAACATCTCCGGCGTGCCGATGGCGCCTTCCTCGATCAGGGCTTTGGCGCGAGCGTAGCCGGGGTCGAAGCGCCGCTGGAACCCGATCTGGAAGGGGACGCCAGCGCTGGTCACCGCCTCGACGGTCGCCCGCGCCCGCTCGACCGAATCCGCGAGTGGCTTCTCGGCGAAGATCGCCTTGCCGTGCCGCGCGGCGAGCGTGATGTGCTCGTGATGCGCGCTGGTTGGGGAGACGACGACGATCGCGTCAATAGATGGGTCGGCGATCAACTCCTCGACGTCGGTGACGAGGGGCCAGGGGACGCCGCCCGCTGCCTCGAGGAGCTTGCGGTGCGATTCATCCACGGCTGCCTTGACGAGGCGCGCGCCCCGGATCGCGCCGCTCAAGTGCTCGGCGTGCAGCCAGCCCATGCGTCCCAGTCCGATGATGCCGACACGCAGCTCCGCCACGGACCCTTGTCCCTCCCTATCGCGTACGCGGCGTTTCCCGGCCCGATGAGATTAGTAGTAGAACCGCTGCGCGGCCCGCGCGCGCTCGTAAGCCGCACGCGCCTCTTGCACGCCCTGCTCGCCGGAGGTCGCCGCGACCGGGACATCCCACCAGCTCTCGAAGCCGGGGACGCGGGCGTCCCGCTGGACCGGGACGTGAATGACGACCGTCTCTGACGATTGCTTGGCGCGCTCCAGCGCCTCGCGCAATTCGGACTCCGAGTTGGCGCGGTAGGCGATCGCGCCCAGGCTCTCGGCGTTCTTCGCGAAGTCGATGGGCACGAATTCGCCGTCGAGCCGGCCGGTCTTGGGATCGCGCCGCCGGATCTCATTGCCGAACTCCGGGGAGCCGCAGTCCATCTGCAGGCCGCGGATGCACTGGAAGCCGCCGTTATCCACGACGACGATCGTCAGCTTGATCCCTTCCTGGATCGCCGTGACGATCTCGGTGTGGAGCATCAGGTAGCTGCCGTCCCCGACCATGACGAAGACTTCGCGGGACGGGTCGGCCATCTTCACGCCGAGGCCGCCGGCGATCTCGTAGCCCATGCAGGAGTAGCCGTATTCGAGGTGGTACCCCTTCGGGTCCACTGGCCGCCAGAGCTTCAGCAGCTCGCCGGGCATCCCGCCAGCGGCGCAGACGACGACATCGCGCGGGCCGCTCGCCTCGTTGACGATGCCGATGACGTTGGCCTGCGTGAGATTGTCCGGCGTCTCAACGCGGCGATACTGATCGACCGCCGCGTTCCACTCCGCCTTCCACGTCTCGACTTGGTCGCCATAGGCCGGATCGGTCCGGTAGTTCTGCTCCTGGAGGATCGCCAGCAGCGCGGTCAGCGCCTCCCGCGCGTCCGCGACGAGCGGGAATGCGCCGAACTTATGAGCGTCGCGGCTGCAGACGTTGATGCCGATGAAGCGGACGTTCGGGTTCTGGAAGGCGGTGTGCGAGGCGCTCGTGAAGTCAGAGAGGCGCGTGCCGACGGCGATGACGAGATCGGCATCGCGGGCCAGGCGGTTGGCGGCGAGTCCGCCGTTCGCGCCGACCGGACCGACGTTCCAGGGATGTGACCAGGGAAGGGCGCCTTTGCCCGCCTGCGTTTCAGACACCGGGATGCCGAGGGTATCGGCGAAGTCGGACAGCGCCGCCGTCGCCTCGGAGTAGATCACGCCGCCGCCGGCGACGATGAGCGGGCGCTCAGCCGCGCGGATCATTTCGGCTGCCCGGCGCAGCTCGGACTCCGGCGCGACTGGGCGGACAATGTGATGGACGCGCTTCTCGAAGAAGTTGGCCGGGTAATCGAAGGCTTCGGTCTGCACGTCTTGTGGCAGGGCGATGGTGACGGTGCCGGTCTCCGCTTGATCGGTCAGGACGCGCATCGCCTCCGGCAGGCTGGCGAGGATCTGCTCCGGCCGGTTGATGCGGTCCCAGAAACGGCTGACTGGGCGGAAGCAGTCGTTGACGCTGACGTCCAGGCTGCCGAAATACTCAAGCTGCTGCAGCACCGGGTCTGGGAAGCGCGTGGCGAAGATGTCGCCCGGCAGGAGCAGAACCGGCAGCCGGTTGACCGTTGCGGTCGCCGCGCCGGTGATCATATTCGTCGCGCCGGGGCCGATTGACGAGGTGCAGGCGAAGGTCTGGAGCCGGTTCTTCATCTTGGCGTAGGCGATAGCGGTGTGAACCATCGCCTGCTCGTTCTGTGGCCGGTAGTAGCGGAGCAGATCGCTGTGCTCTTCGAGCGCCTGCCCCAGGCCGGCGACGTTGCCGTGGCCGAAAATGCCCCACATTCCGGCGAAGAACGGGATTTCGACGCCGTCGCGCTCGACGTACTGGTTGGCGAGGTAGCGGACGACCGCTTGGGCCATCGTCATGCGGACTGTCTTCATGGCACTCACTCCCGTTTCCCAGCTCCACGATTGATCCGCTGGTCGATCTCCTGCCAGCTCCGCGCGCCCTCGTTCATCTCCGGCCGCCAGGTCTGTCGCACCCACGCTAGTGTGGGATCGTCCGACGGCTGCATGGTGCGGATAGGCTCGTTGCCGGCGAGGATGTTGAGGTAGTAGCCGGTGTAGCCCTGGGCGACGACGAAGACGTGGTACCCCTCGGGGACAAGAAGGAGATCGCCGTCACGGATGACGTACGCCTGATCGGTCTGGCCATCGGCGGTATAGAGGCGCTGCAGCGCGAATCCTTCTGGCGGATTGATTCGGTAGTAGTAGATCTCTTCGAGGTCGGCCTCACGGGGGAGATCACTGACGTCGTGCTTGTGCGGAGGGTAGCTCGACCAGTTCCCGCTCGGCGTGAAGACTTCGACGATCAGCAGGCGGTGCGCCGGAAACTCCGGCTTGATGATGTGGTTGATCTGCCGGGCGGCGTTGCCGGCGCCCCGAATCTCGACCTCGACCTCGTCCGGCGTGATCTCCTTCGGGGGATGGCTCTCCTCGGCGCGGGTGCCGCAGACGGCAAGCTCCAGCCTCGTCTCCGCGGTGACCGTGAAGGTTGTCCCAATCGGGAGATACAGCGCGTGCGGCTTCCCGGCGAAGACGCTCTCACGCCCGCCGATCGTCCACTCCTTGCCGGCGGCGCTGACGCGGCAGCGGCCACCGAGCGGGACCAGGCCGACCTCGTCGGAGCCCGTCTCGTAGCTCCACGTCTCGCCTGGGGCGAGTCGGCGAACGATCAGGCTGGTGTATTCCCAGCCGGCTTGCTCCGGCGTGACGGCGATCAGCTCGCCGGAGCCGTCGAGCGCGTGCGATTTCAGGAGGAGTTCTTGGGGATTTTGGATTGCCATCAGTTCTCGGTCCCGTACTCCGTGCCGTATGCCTTGGCGCGATCTGCCACGATGTGAATTATCCCCGCTTTCGCGCGAAGCGATCGAGCGAGACTGGGCGGCCTTCGCGGCGCGAGGCTTCGCAGGCGTAGGCGAGCGCCATCGCCGCGCGACCGTCGTTGCCGGTGACGCTCGGCTCGCGGTCCTCGACGAGGCAGGCGACGAAGTCGCGCAGCTCGTCCACGTAGGCTTGATCGAACCGCTCGAGGAACCAATAGACGTGGTCGCTCTTGATGCCCTCTTTCGTGAGGTGCAGGATCGGCGTATCGCGCGAGTAGCCGATGAAGAGCGCGCCTTGGGAGCCGAAAACCTCAGTGCGACAGTCGTAGCCGAAGCCGGAGCGTCGGGAGTTGTCGATCTCCGCGAGCGCGCCGTTCTCGAAGCGCAGGACGACGATGCTCGTGTCAATGTCATCGAACTCGGCGAACATCGGATCAACGAGCACGGTCCCGACGGCGTAGACCTCCGTCACTTCCGAGCCCATGAGCCAGCGGACATTGTCGAAGTTATGGATCACCATGTCGCGGTAGAGTCCGCCGCAGGTGGCAATGTACTCTCGCGATGCGGGCTCGGGATCGCGCATGGTGTCGCGGATCATCTCGATCCGGCCGAGCTCGCCCCGGGCGATCTTTTCCCGCGCGGCGCGGAACCCCTTGTCGAATCGGCGCTGGAACCCGATCTGGAGCTTGACGCCCGCGCGCTCCACGGCGTCGAGCGCGGCATCGGTCGTCTCCAGGTCGAGCGCGACCGGCTTCTCGCAGAAGATGTCCTTGCCGGCTTCCGCCGCCTTGGTGATGAGCGGAGCGTGGCTTTCCGTTGACGAGGCAATGACGATCGCCTGAATCTCAGGGTCGGCGATGACCGCGTCGGCGTCCGTCGTCCAGCGGTCGAGCCGGACCTCCGCCGCGAGCTTCTGGGCGGCTTCCGGAATCGCATCGCAAATCACGGCCAGCTCCGCCTGCGGGATCTGCGCCGCGAGTGTCATCGCGTGGCGCCGGCCGATTCGCCCAGCGCCAATTAGGCCGGTCCTGATTCGCTCTCCCATCGTGCCCCCGTCTCTCCAGCCGGCCGCGACGACAGCTCGGGTCGCCGGCGCGGCGCGCGATTCCGTTGGGCGCGAGCATGTTCTGCCCGCGCCCGAGCGAAGATTCCCCGTGCAGACTCGTTGCGGCTTAGCTCTTCGCTCGCGCCGCCGCCTCGGCTGCCTCGGCGACGTGACGCGACGAGAGTCCGTACTTTTCGAGCAGCGCGTCGTTCGGACCGGATTCGCCGTAGGTGTCGTGCCAGCCGACGCGCCGGAGCGGAGTCGGGCGGTGCTCGGCCAGCGTCTCGGCAACGGCCCCGCCAAGTCCGCCGATGATCGAATGGTCCTCCGCTGTGACGGTCGTCCCCGTCCGCTCGGCCAGAGCGACGATCGCTTCGACGTCGAGCGGCTTGAGCGTCGGCACGTGGAGGACGCTCGCCGCGATGCCGCGCTCGGCGAGCATCTCGGCCGCTTCCAAAGCGCGGATCGTCTGCACGCCGGTACTGATGATCCCGACATCGCCGCCTTCTCGCAGCAGGACGGCCTTCCCGATCTCGAAGCGATAGTCGTCGGGGAAGATGACCGGGCTCGGATCGCGCGTCAGGCGGAGGTACGTCGGGTTGTCGTCTTGCATCATGGCCCGCATCGCCGCGCGGAGCTCGTTGGCGTCGGCCGGGGCGATCGTGACGACGCCGGGCATCGCGCGGAAGACGGCGATGTCCTCGACCGACTGGTGTGTCTTGCCCGTCTTGCCGGTGAGGATGCCGCTGTAGCTGCCGCAGAGCTTGACGTTCAGGTGCGGCTGCGCGACGACGACGCGGATTTGATCGAGCGCGCGCTTGGCGAGAAACGCGGCGAAGGTGCTGATCCAGGGGACATAGCCGAGCGTGGCCAACCCGGATGCGACGCCGACCAAGTTCTGCTCCGCGATACCCATCTCGAAGAAGCGGTCTGGGTAAGCGGCGGCGAAGGTGTCGGCGCGCGTGGAGTTCGCCAGGTCACCGTCGAGCACGAGCAGCTCGGGATAGTCCTTGGCGAGCTCGACCAGGCCGTTGCCCCAGGCGTCGCGCATGGCGACCTGCGGCGCGTCAGTTAGCTTTGGGAGCGTCAGGAGCGCGGACACCTCATCCCTCCCGGCCGTTAGGGCGGCCCGCCGTCAACTCGGCGATCGCCTGATCACGCTGCTCATCGGTCGGCACCTTGGCGTGCCAGTTGAAGTCTCCCTCCATGAAGGAGACACCCTTGCCCTTGACCGTGTGGGCAATGACGCAGACTGGCTGGCCGCGGTGGGCGAGCGCCGCTTGGAACGCGCGGCGGATATCGGCGTGGTCGTGGCCGTTGCACTCGACCGTGTGCCAGCCGAATGCGCGGAATTTTGCGGCGGGATCATCAATCGGGCGGCTGCGGGTGAAGCCGCCGGTCTGCGGCCAGCCGAACTGCGGCAGCCGGTTGTAGTCGAGGATCGCCGTCAGGTTGTCGAGCTCATAGCGCGCCGCCGTGAAGCAAGCTTCCCAGATCTGGCCCTCCTGAATCTCGCCGTCGCCGAGCATGACCCAGGTGCGGAAGGGGAGACCCTTCAGCCGCGCGCCGAGAGCCATGCCGACGCCGGGCGAAAGTCCCTGCCCAAGCGAGCCCGTCGACATGTCGATGCCCGGCAGGGACTTCATGCAGGGATGACCCTGGAGGCGGGAGTCGATCTGATCGAACGTCTTCAGCTCCTCCCGCGGGAAGAAGCCGCGAAGCGCCATGACGACGTAAAGGGCGATCGAGGAGTGTCCCTTACTGAGAATGAAGCGGTCGCGCTCCTCCCAGTGCGGGCGCGCGGGATCGATGTTCAGCACATCGAAATAGAGATTGACGAGGAGATCGGTCGCGGAGAGTGGTCCACCCAGGTGGCCGGCGCCGGCGTGATGGATCGTTTCGACGATCAGCCGGCGCGTCTCGGCGCTGAGGGCGGCCAGCTCATCCAGTGATCGGGTGAACGGTGTGATCTGAGTCGCGTGTGCTGACATGCGGCGCCGTCCTCCAATTTCCGTCCATATGCAGCGCTGGCATCGTAGGGCGCGTAACGCGGAGTGTCAAACTCCTCGCGCGGCGCCGCGAGACGACCAATTCCGGGCGCGACGCGGCTGTGCTACCCTGCCGCTTGTGAGCGATTTACGATGCTGAGTTCAGGTGGAGTGAACGAATGGTGCGGTTGACGCGAGACGTGGCGGTCGTCGGCGGTGGGGATACGGGGTTCAATATTTCCGCGCCTCTTGACTGCCATATCTATCTGCTCGATGGCGGCGACGAGCTGGCGCTGGTCGATGCCGGACTCGGCGGGAAATACGGAGCCACCGATCAGATTCTGGCCAATATCGAGGAGGACGGGTACGACACGAGCCGCATCTCCTCGCTGCTCCTCACCCATTACCACGCTGACCACGCGGGCGGCGCCGCTGAGTTCCGCGAGCGGCTCGGCCTGACGGTCCACGGCTCGCCGCTGGCGATCAAGACGCTGGAAGCCGGAGACGAGGACACGATCAGCCTTCCGTTCGCCAAGGCGGCCGGCTTCTATCCTGCGGACTACGTCTTCCAGGCCTGTCCCGGCGAGCCGACGCTGGTCGAAGGGCACACGTTCAATGTCGGCCGGCTGAAGGTGACGGTCTACGAGACGAACGGGCACTGCCGCGGCCACGTCTCGCTCCTCGTCGAGGGAGAGGACCGGCGCTACCTGATCGGCGGCGACCTCATCTTCTGGGGTGGGACGATCATCGCCCAGAACATCCCGGACTGCTCGATCCAGGAGTATGGCGAGAGCGCGCGGAAGGTTGCGCAGCTCGACTTCGATGCGCTCCTGCCGGGTCACTTCACGATCTCGCTGAGTCGAGGCAAGCGGCACGTAGACATTGCCGCCGCGGCGTTCAACAAGCTGATGATCCCGCGAAACGCGCTCTAGGCTTCGATTTGCGCTGAGGCAACGGCGCCGCCGTGGCTCACACCCGAGAGGAGGGCCGAGGCGGCGTCGCGCTTTGTGGCGGAGCGGGGATGGCCGGACTTGCCTGCGCGTTAGCTTCTTCGACCAGGTGACAGGCGACGCGGTGGCCTGAGCCGACCGAGCGTAGTCGCGGCGTCTCCGTCCGGCAGCGGTCCATCGTAAAGGGGCACCGTCCCGCCAATCGGCAGCCGGCTCCCAGGTTGACAGGCGAGGGGGGATCGCCGCTGATCTCGATGCGCTCACCGCTGGGCAACTCCTCGTCAATCGAGAGTGTGTTCGTGAGGAGCGCGCGCGTGTAAGGGTGCCGTGGCCGGTCAATGACCTCCTCGACCGTGCCGATTTCCATGAAAGCGCCGAGATACATCACCGCGACGCGGGTGGCGACGTAGCGCGCGACCGCGATGTCGTGGGTGATGAAGACGATCGCCGTGCCGTAGCGGCCGCGGAGATCGAGCAAATGATTGAGAATCTCGGCGCGCACCGAGACGTCCAGCATCGAGACCGGCTCATCGGCGACGAGCAGACGCGGCTCCAGCAGCATCGCGCGGACGGTCGCGATGCGCTGCAGCTGACCGCCAGATAGCTCATGCGGGTAGCGAGCGAGGAAAGCGGCCGGCGGGGAGAGACCTGCCCCCTCGAGCGCTTCGTGGACCCGCTGGTCGCGCTGCGCTGGCGTGCCGATGGCGTGGATGTCGAGCGCCTGCCTGAGCGAGGAACCGATCGTCTGGCGCGGATCGAAGACCTCAAACGGATTCTGAAAGATGATCTGCGCCTCTCGGCGGAACGCCTTGAGCTCCGAACCCGCCAGGTTGGCGATGTCTCGCCCCCGGAAGCGGATCTCGCCGGAGGTGGGCTTGAGCATGCGGACCAGCAGGCGGCCGGTGGTGGATTTGCCGCAGCCGCTTTCGCCCACGAGAGCCAACACTTCCCCGGCTTGCAGATCGAACGTCACCGCGTCCACGGCGTGGATGGCGTGGCGGCGTCGCGCGAGCACGTCCAGCAGCCCGCGCCGGACCGGGAAGAGGCAGCGGAGATCGGTGACCTGCAGCAGGGGCTCGGTTGGGGGCAGGCCGCTCATGGTCGCTGCTCCGGATGTTGATCGTAGAGCACGCAGCGGACGGTGTGCCTCGGCGCGATCTGGTACAGCGGCGGTGGCGCGGCGCTGCAGCGGGGCATCGCGTGGGGACAGCGCGGCGCGAACCGGCAGCCCGGTGGCGGGTTGTGCAGCTCCGGCAGGGTGCCGGGGATGCCGGTCAACCGCCCTGACTGGCCGCGCAGCCGCGGGACAGAGGCGATCAGCGCTTTCGAGTAAGGGTGCGCTGGCGCGCTAAAGAATCGCTCTTTCGGTGCTACCTCCATCAGCTGGCCCGCGTACATGACCGCGACTGAATCGGCGATCGCGTTGATGACGCCGACGTCGTGCGAGATCACCAATGTCGTCAACTCGAACTCGGCGCGCAGCCGCTCCATTTCCCGCAGAATCTCCGCTTGCGTGATGACGTCCAGCGCCGTTGTCGCCTCGTCGAGGATGAGGAAGGGCGGGGTGCAAAGCAAGGCGAGGGCGATCATCGTCCGTTGCATCATGCCGCCGGAGAGCTCGAACGGATAGGCGCGGAGGACGCGGTCGGGGAGCCGCACGGCACGCAAGATCCCGACGATTCGCTCCTGGCGCTGAGCCTCGGTCAAGCCCGGCTCGCGGAGCTTCAGCACATCATCCAATTGATGGCCGACGCGGTGGACGGGACTGAGGGCGGAAAGAGACCGTTGGAAGACGATGGCGAGCTGGCGCCAGCGCCAGAGGCGGTCCAAGTTCCGATCTGACAGCTCAGCGAGATCGGTGCCATCGAAGACGATCGAGCCGGACGTGATCCGTGCGTTCTCCGGCAGCAGGCGGAGAATGGCGGCGGCGACCGTTGACTTACCGGAGCCGCTTTCGCCGACCAAGCCCAGGGATCGGCCGGGCTCAAGGGAGAGCGTTACGTCCTGCACCGCATGAATGGCACCCTCGCCGGCGCGGTAGACCACGCTCAAATCTTGGACGTGGAGAAGTGGGTTTGGTGTCGTCATGTTCCTGATTGGCGCTCTCGCGGGCTGAGCGCTTGGGCGAGCCCGTCGCCGATGAGATAGAAGGCGAGGACGGTGACGAGAATGGCGATACCCGGGAAGACGGACGGCCACCAGGCGGTCATGATGGACGCGCGTTCATCGTTGATCATGCGTCCCCAGGATGCCTTGTTGGGATCGCCCAGGCCCAGGAACGAAAGGCCAGCTTCGATCAGGATGGCGCTGGCAATCTGGAGCGTGCTGTTGGCGATGATGGGCTGGATGCCGTTGGGGACGATGTGACGCAAGAGGATGCGGGACCGACTCTCGCCGAGGGCGACCAGTGCCTGGACGAAGGTGCGCTCGCGCAGCGTCAGTACCTGGGCGCGCATCAGGCGGGCGTTGGTCGGCCAGCTGGTGAGGCCGATCACGACCATGACGTAGATGATGCCGTTGCCGAGCGTGGCGACGACGACGATGATCAAGAAGAACGCGGGGATGATCAGGAACATGTCGGTGATGCGGCTGAGGATCACGTCCACCCAGCCGCCGAAATAACCGGCGATGCTGCCGACGACGATCCCGACCACGGCGGCAATCCCCGCGGCGACGAAACCGATAGTGAGTGAGAGGCGTGCTCCGTAGAGAATCTGGCTCAGGACATCGCGTCCGAGGTGGTCAGTCCCGAGCGGATGGCCTTCCGCGCCAGGACGCAGAAAGCGGGCGGCGCCGAGCGCGAAGGGATCGGAGGGGGCCAGTGCTGGAGCGAGCAATGCGGCCGCCGCGATCACGACCAGCATCACGAGGCCGATGACGCCGGATCGGCTGGCGGCGTAGGCATGCCACGCGGCGCGGGCACGGCCACGTCGACGTGCGGCGGGAATGGGAACTGCTAGCGCCTCGTTCATCGGCGCCCCCTATCGCAGCCGAATGCGCGGATCGAGCGCGGCATAGACAATGTCCGTCAAGAGGATGGCCAACGAGACGGTCACGGCGAGCAGGAGATAGATGCCGAGCAGGAGCGGGTAGTCCCGCCGGAACACGGCATCGAGCGTGAGTCGGCCGATTCCGGGCCAGGCGAAGACGATCTCGACCAGCGCCGCGCCGGTGACGACGAAGCCGAGGCTGAGGCCGAAGACCGTCACCGTCGGGAGCAGCGCGTTCCGCATCGCATAGCGCCGGAAGATGCGACCATGCGGCATCCCGGTGGCGCGGAAGGTCGTCACGTAGTCCTCACGTTGCTGCTGCACGACGCTGGCGCGGGTGATGCGGTAGAAGATCGGCATCTGCACCAGGACCAATGTCAAAGTGGGCAGGACCATGTGGTGCGCCACGTCCAGCCAGGCGCGCCAGCCCGTGTATCCGGCGCGCACGTCCCGCATGCCGGAGGTCGGGAACCACCCCAGCTTGGACGCGAAGATCAAGATCAGCAGGAGGCCGAGCCAGAAGGCCGGGATAGCGAAGAAGGTGTAGCTCAGGAACGAAAGGCTGAGGTCGAGGCGCGACATCGTTCGCCGGCCTGCCGCCGCGCCGAGCAGCGCGCCCCCGACGAAGGCGATCACGGCGCTGGTGCCGGTGAGGAGGAGCGTGGCCGGCATGCGGTCCAAGATGAGATCGAGGACCGGCCGGCGGTAGGCGAACGAGATCCCCAAGTTGCCCTGCGCCAGCTCCTTGAGATAGCGCAGGAACTGGACCGGAAGGGGATCGTCGAGGCCCAGCGCGCGCCGGGTGGCTTCGATCTGGGCCTCGGTTGCGATGTCTTGTCCAGCGTAGATGCGGGCGGGATCGCCAGGGGCGAGGTGAAGCAAGGCAAAGTTGATGACGATCGACAGGAAGAGTGTTGGGATGATCGTCAGCAGTTGCCGCCCGAGATAGCGTCCCACCGCGTTTGCTTACTCCCGTGCAATGCGTGTCAGGGTGAAGCGGTTGAGTCCGACCTGGCTGGCGACCGGATCGTCGTTGTCGAAGAAGACTCCCGAGACGCGATCCGAGTAAGGATACGGAACGACCACGTTCGCGAGCGGCACGATCGGCAGATCCCGAGCGAGGATCGCTTGGAGCTCCATGTACTTCGCCGCGCGCGACTCTTGATCGGTCCCCGCGTCTCCCTCGTCGAGCAACCGATCAATATCCGGATTACTGAGCCGCCAGTGATTGACCGAGCCGCCGGTGCCAACGCGGATCCGCAGGTTGGCGGGATCCGGGCCTTGGAAGCCGTTGATCAGGCCGATGTCGAAGTCGCCCGCCTGCATGCGGTCACCATAGGCGCCGATCTCCAGCCCCACGAGTTCGACGTCAATGTTGATCGCCGCGAGCTGCTGCTTGAGCACCGTGGCGATGTCGCCGTACTCAGGGCTGGCGGTGAAGTAGACCAGCTGCGCCTTGAACCGCGACCCGCCGTTGGCTGGATACCCGGCCGCGTCGAGCGCGGCGGCCGCGGCCTCAGGGTCGAAGGACGGGGCCTGCGCGTCGTTGTTCACGGCCCAGGAGATCGCCGAGGTGTAGAACGTGGTCGCGGCGCTGCCAATGCCGGCCAGCGCGATCTCGACGATCTGGTCGCGATCGATCGCCTGCGCGATCGCCTGCCGCACCTCCGGCTTGTTGAACGGCTCCTTCTCCAGGTTGAAGCCGATGTAGTAGACGCTCGGGTACTGCTTGAGCGCCACCTTGATGCCCGGCGTCTCCTGCAGGGTGGGCACCTGCGATGCCGGCGGCGAGGGGGAGTGCAAGACGTCCGCTTCGCCGTTGAGCAGCGCCTGCAGCGCGGTGTTCGCGTCCGGGATGATGTTGAAGATCAGCCGATCGACATACGGCCCCTCGCCGAAGTAATCGAGATTGGCCTCCAGCTCGATACTCGAGCCCGGCTCATAGCTGACGAGCTTGAACGGTCCGGAGCCGATGGGCGACTGGTTGGCGGGATTCTGCGTCCAATCCGTCCCCTGATAGATGTGCGCGGGGAGGATGAACGTACCATACCAAGCGATGAAGCCAAGAATGGAGGCCGACGGCTGCTTGAGGCGGCAGACCGCCGTACGGTCGTCGGGGGTTTCCACGCCCTCGATTGGGCTCAGCAGCGTCGCCGCCGGCGCGGCGGGATCGGCCACGATCTGCTCGAAGGTGTACTTGACGTCGGCGGAGGTGACGGGCTGGCCATCATGCCAGGTGGCGCCTTCGGCCAGGGTGAAGGTGACTGAGAGACCGTCCTCGGCCACCTCCCAGGAAGTCGCTAGCTCCGGGATGACCTCGTAGGTCCCGTTCAGGGATAGCAGCGTGTTGTAGATGTTGCTGGCAATGGGGAAGCCGCCGTCGTCCACCTGGAAGTCGGGATTGAAGCTCAAGGGATCGCTGCTGACGATCACGACCAGCGTCCCATCGCCGCCCTTTTGCGCCGTTGGCGTTTGCAGGCCAGCGGCGCGGGCACGCTGCATGGCCCAACGGCCGGTGGCCGCGCCCAAGCCGGCCAGACCAAGCGCGACGCCACGTCCCAAGAGCCGGCGCCGGCTCCACGAGACCTCGCGGAGCTGCCGCTCCAACAATGCGATCTCTTCCGCGTTCAATCGGGTCCTGCCACTGCTGCGCGAGCTCATTGTTCCTCCCTCCGGGTGTCACACACGCCTGTCAAGCCGGATGCGCGGTCACATCGAGACTTTCAGGAATGGCTTCCACCTTGCTGTCGTCGCCGAGCAGGTGGCTCACCGTCGCCAGAACGGCACCGAGCTGGACGGCCACAAGGCTGCGGATCGGCACCACGCGAAGATTCGGGAGCGTGCTCTCGAGCCGTGTGGCCCACTCGTCGAACGTCTGCCGCGCTTCGACGAGGCCTTGGCGAATGGCGGGCGTGCCGTTTCCGATCGCGATCTCCCCTTCGAGCATCCGCACGGCCATGCCAAGCCAAAGTAGCCGGTAGAACTGGACTTGCTCGTTGGAGCTGAAGAGCTCGGCAACCGTGGCTGGGCGATCCGTCTCCGCGGCGCGCTCGGCCCATTGGCGCTCCGCCTCGCGGGAGGCTCCCAATGCCTCGATCCACCAACGAACGCTCGTCTCGAACGGCGAATGACCGCGCAGGTCCCGCGCAACGGAGCCATAGATCGCCTCGATCGCGCGGGAGGCTTCGGCGTTGAGATCAAGGCCGCGCAGGATGGCGTCACGCCGGCGGGTATTGGTTGGGGTGGAGTCGTTGACGCGCGGGTCGTCGTAGTAGGCGACCTCGATGATCAGGCTGAACGTGCCGTACTTGCGAGCGTATTCGTCGCTCGAGGCGCCGGACAGGGTCGCGGTCGGATCGACGCCGTTGGACTCCAGATAGTCATAGGTGTCTTTCGTACCCAGCGTGCCGTAGATGGCGGGCGCGAGAAGGCGAGCGTAGGGCACCTCCGGCTCGCCGAGGTTCAGCGGCAGCCCTTCCCATTCCGGGATGCGATGGAGGAGGTCGTAGAGGGCGGGCGCCTCGCGCGTGATGTAGTAGTAGACACCGCCGAAGCCCGCGTTGTGCAGCGAGACCATCACGGCCGGCTGTAGCTCATCAATCACGCGCATCAGCATCTGCGTTTCCGGCAGCGCCCGGTCGAAGTAGTGCCGCTTGTAGGAGATCGGGAAGGTCCACTCGACCTGCTCGTGGCTGGCCGGGCGGTAGAAATGCCGGGCGTAGTTGCGTGGTGTGAAGGGGCCGGCGAACCAGCCCTCATTCAGCCGCGTGCCATCCGGGTCAACGCAGGGGATGAGGTGCCAGGTCACGTCACCAAGCTCGCGGATGGACGCGTCTTGGCAGAGCGTCCGCGAGAGGTGATGAACCAGCATCGCGCCGATCGGCTCGTTGGGGTGCGGGCAAGCGAACAGGAAGACGTTCTTGCTGCCCTGTCCCACGGACAGCATGTGAATGGGCTCACCGAGGCGAGAGGTGCCCACGCGGCGCAAACGCGCGAGGTCCGGGAACTGCTCGGCGAGCGCGGCGATTCCGGTGCTGAGCTCATCCACGGTAAGGAAGCGGTCCATCTGCGGGATTTGACGCATTGCGTCTCGGATATCCACAGCGATCCCCCAAGGCCACGGGAAGGGAAGTCGGTAAGACGAACGCCGCTGCAATATTATACAGCCCAGCTAGCGTCAATAGATAGCGCCTCTTGACTCGTCCGTGATATGTTACGCGCGCCCAAACGGTGATCTACATGTATGGCGTTGTGCCCAGGGCTAGGGATGAGGACTGAGCAAGAAGCGACCGCCGTGCCTGAGGCGATGCAGATCGATGCCGCGTATCGCGCGATTCGCCGCGCCATTTTGTGCTGCGACCTGGCACCCGGCGATTACGTGTCAGAGGCGAAGCTCGCCGCCGCGTTCGGGTTCGGACGCGCAGCCGTCCGCGCGGCATTGATCCGGTTGGACCATGAGCGGCTGGTGCAGGCCGTGCGACGGCGCGGCTACATCGTGTCGGCGATCACGTTCAAGTCCGTGCAGGATCTCTTTGGCCTGCGCCTCATCATCGAGCCGGCGGCCGCTCGGCTCGCGGCAACTCGCGCCGACTCCGGGCTCATCTCTGAACTGAGGCGCTTGAACGAGCGGTGCGACCCAGCCTCCGCCGATAGCGATCTGAACTTGCTGCGTGAGGCGAACAAGACGTTCCACTTGACGGTGGCCCGTGCCTCGGGCAACGAGCGCTTGGCGAGCCTCTGTGAGCAGACGATGGATGAGCTGGACCGCGTGCTGTACCTCAGGCAGGTGGGGCTCATGCTCGAGCGCGCGGGCGCGTCGGTGGAGGAGCACCAGCGCATCATCGACGCGCTGGCCGCCAGGAATGCGGATCTCGCGGAGCAAGTGGCCCGCGAGCACATTCTGCCCAATCAGCGCGCGGTGATTGACGCGCTGATCGCCAGTCCCGGCCTCCAGGGGATCAACCTCGCGGACGTCTGACCGGATCGGCGAGCGCGAAGCCTCGAGTGCCGGGGAGCGTCGAATCAGCGAGGCTGGTCTGATGTGTGGTGGACCACCTGTGCCTCGGCGTGGAACTCCCGCCCAGCCTCCTTCAGCTTTTCGGCCGCGAGGCGGTCGGTGCGGGCGAACTCTTCCAGCTCGTGGCTGAGCTCATCGAGCTCTTCGCCGCCGGCCATCATCGCCACCACCTCCTCCCGGGTCACCTCCGACTTGCGGAAGGTGCCGTAGGAGCGGCCGCGATTGAGAAGGGTGAACCGGTCCCCGATCGGATAGGCGTGGTGGACGTTGTGCGTGATGAAGACCACGCCGAGCCCGCGAGCGCGCGCCTGGGCGATGTAGCGCAACACGACGCCCGCTTCCTTGACGCCGAGCGCGGCGGTCGGCTCGTCGAGGATCAGCACCTTCGCGCCGAAGTAGACCGCGCGGGCGATGGCGACCGACTGCCGCTCACCGCCGGAGAGCGTCCCGACTGCCTGCGCCGTGTCGCGGACGTGGATGCCCATCTTGGCGAGCTCTTCGCGGGTGATCCGGTCCGCCGTCGCTACATCGAATCGCTTGAACGGCCCCCAGCCGCGGGTCGGCTCCGAGCCGAGGAAGAAGTTCCGCGAGATGCTCATCAGGGGCACGATCGCCAAGTCCTGGTAGACGGTGGCGATCCCGGCGTTGAGCGCATCGCGCGGGGAGTTGAAGCGCGTCGGCTTCCCTTCGACGAGCAGCTCGCCCTCGTCAGGGGAGTGCACGCCGGAGATGATCTTGATCAGCGTGGATTTGCCCGCGCCGTTGTCGCCGAGGAGGCACATGACTTCCCCGGCGTAGACAGACATCGAGACATCCTTGAGGGCGATGACGTTGCCGAAGTACTTGGAGACGTTCCGCAATTCGACCAACGGCGTCCCGTTCGTGGTCGCGCTCATCGGCGCACCTCCATCGCCCGGTTGCGCACGAACCGGTTGATCAGCACCGCTGCCAGCAGCATCGCTCCGAGCACTGCCTGGAACCAGTCCGCGTCAACACCCATGAAGACGATACCCTGTTGCACCATCCCAAAGATTAGCGCGCCGAAGACGGCGCCGATCGCCGAGCCGTAGCCGCCGGTGAGCAGCGTCCCTCCGATCACTGCCGCGACGATCGCGTAGAACTCGCGGAAGTTGCCGCGCAGCACATCGGAGTTGGTGAAGGTGACGGCTTGGATCGTCGCGACGAGCCAGCCGCTGACCGCCGTGCCGATGAAGAGGAGGATCTTGACGCGAATCACCGGCACGCCGATGTTCCGAGCCGCTTGCACGTTGCCGCCCACGCCGGTGATCCAGTTCCCGAACGGCGTGCGGAGCAGGATCCAGGTCGCCAGTGCGGCAATGGCGAGCCACCAGAGGATCGAAATCGAGAACTCCGCGCCCGCGATTTTCAGCCGGCTGGCGAAGACCGCCTTCGCTGTCTCGTAGCCGGGAACATTGCCTAGGCCGCCAAGCTGTGTCCGCCCGGTGATTTGGCGTGTCAAGCCGATCGTGGCGCCGCGGACGATGAAGAGCATTGCCAGCGTCACGATGAATGAGGGCAGCCCGGTGGTGAGGACGATGTAGCCGTTGATGATGCCGACGGCGATCGCAAAGAGGAGCGAGGCGGCGATTGCCGCCCAGATATTCCACCCGTACTCGACGCTGAGAACAACGATGATCATGCCGCAGGCGCCGAGGACGGAGCCGACGGAGAGATCGAACTCGCCGCCGATCATTAGGAGCGCGACCGCGACGGCCAAGATGCCGAGTTCGGCCGCGACCTGCAGATAGTTCGCGGTGCCGCGCGCGGAGAGGAAGCCGCGATCGCCCGCAAAGATCGCGAAGAAAACCCAAACGACGATGGAGCCGGAGACGGCGCCCATCTCCGGGCGAACCATCAAGCGGCGCAAGGGATTGACACGAGCCAGTCGCTCGTCCGCCGCCGGACGCTGGCCGGCAACCTCCTCCGTAACTGCCATCGAGTCCCCCGGGAGTGTCCGGGCGGCCGCCGAAGCAGCCGCCCGGACGTGAAGCGAGTTAGCGAGTGCCTGCCGCGCTGAGATCCTTGACGCGAGCGGCGTTCTCCGCGGTCACGAAGCCCGGCCCGGTCATGAGGACATCATTCGCGATCGTGTTGAGGTTGGTGTTGTAGAGGGTGAGCAGGACGATCGGCAGGTAGCCCTGCAGGTACTGCTGCTGGTCAATCGCGAAGAGCATCTCACCGGCCTCGATGGCATCGAGCACCTCGGGCGAGAGGTCGAACGTCGCGAGCTGGATCTCGCCGATCTTGCCCGCGGCCCGCAGCGCGGCCAGCGCCGGCGCGGCGCCGGTCGGGCCGAGCGTCATGATGCCATTGATGTCCGGGTTGGAAGCGAGGGCAGCCTCGATGCGCTGCTGCGAGCCAGTCGGGTCCGCCAGGTCAACGGCCAGTACCTCGACCGTCGCGCCAGCGGCCGTCATCGCGTCCGTGAAGCCCTGGCAGCGAAGATCGAGCGCCTGGTTACCGACCTCCTGATTGACGCAAAGCGCATTGGTGACGCCAGCGGCCGCCATCCGCTCACCGCCGCCGAAGCCCGCCTCGTACTCGGTCTGACCGACGTGCGTCAGGACGCCAAGCTCCTTGGCGACGTCGCTACCGGAGTTCATCGAGATGACGGGGATACCAGCCTCGACCGCGCGCTGAATGGCCGGGCCGAGCGCATCGGGATCGGGGATCGAGACGACGAGGCCGTCCGGGTTCGAGGCGACGGCGGCGTCGATCAGCTGGGACATCGCCACCATGTCAAAGGTGTTGGGCGCCTGATATTCGACCTGGACTCTCATGTCCTCGGCCGCTTGCTGCACGCCGCGCTGCACGACGGACCAGAAGGGATCGGACGCCTGCCCGTGAGAAACCACGACGAAGCGGAGACCGGCGCGGTCATCATCCTGACTGAGGGCGTGAGTAGTCACGCCGACCGTGCCGATGAGGGCTACGAGCATAATCGCGAGCAATCGAATGTGTCGGGTCATGGTCACCAACTCCTCCGTTGCTCAGGCGGCGCTCCAGCGAGCCGCCGCGAACCGCTCATTCGGATACTTCATGCTCTTGACCGTCTTCTCTCTACTTCCGCGTTCCTCCTTTCTGCCACGGGCCGTCCATCGCTGAACGCCGCCAGTAGGCGCTGCGCCCGGTGGATGTGGCACTCGCAGCAGGGCCCATCATGCTGCCTGTGGCGTAGCTGACGGCCGCCGACCGTTAGCCACACCGCACATCCGTTGGGAATGGACTGCATCATACAGCACAGGCCAAAATAGCTGCACATCGTCGTCACCGGAAAGGCGGCAGGTGCGCCAATCCATCGCCTTGCCGCGATCTGAGCGCGGCATGCCGGCGCGGAGTCAGCTAAGCGTTGCGCGGGGCGCCGGCGACGTCGATGGGAGACGCGCCTCGGTCGTCGGGTCGAAGAGGTGGAGGTCGGCGGGGGAAAAGCTCAGCCAGATGCGATCCCCGATTGACGGCGCTGGCCCGGCCGGGATGCGGATGACCGCCTGCTGGCCGTCGACGCGCGTGTCGACCAGTAGCTCGTTGCCCAAGTCCTCGACCAGGTAGACCTCCGCCGGGATGGCGCGCTCGTCCGGGTGATGGCTGAGGGTGATGTGCTCCGGGCGGACGCCGAGCGCGAGACGCGCGAGTGACGCCTGCCGCACGGCCGCCGCCTGCTCCGGTGGCAGCGGATATCGGACGTTGGGGCCGGTGAGCCAGAGCTGGCCTTCTTCCGCCTGAACATCCAGCGTCAGGAAGTTCATCGGTGGGCTGCCGAGGAAGCCGGCGACGAACATGTTGACCGGCTGGCGGTAGACCTCCCGAGGCGGGCCGACCTGCTGAAGCACGCCCTTGTTCATGATCGCGACCCGGTCGGCGAGTGTCATCGCTTCCGCCTGGTCGTGGGTGACGTAGATCGTGGTCGTCGCCAGGTCGCGCTGGAACCGCTTCAATTCGCCACGCATGTGCAGGCGCAGCTTGGCGTCCAGGTTCGAGAGCGGCTCGTCCATCAGGAAGACGGATGGCTCGCGGATGATCGCTCGGCCCAAGGCGACTCGCTGCCGCTGGCCGCCGGAAATCTCACGCGGCTTGCGATCGAGCAGGTCAGCGATTTGGACCCGCTCGGCCACCTCCTGCACGCGCCGCTTGATCTCGTCCTTCTTGAGCTTGCGGACGCGTAGCGGATAGGCCAGGTTCTCGAAGACGGTCAGGTGGGAATAGAGCGCGTAGCTCTGGAAGACCATCGCGATGTTGCGGGAGCGCGGCGGGAGATCGTTGACGACGACATCGCCGATGCGGATCACGCCGGAGGTGATCTTCTCCAGGCCGGCGAGCATGCGAAGCGAGGTCGTCTTGCCGCAGCCGGACGGCCCGAGGAGAACCATCAACTCGCCGTTCTCGACTGACAGGGTGAGATTGTCGACGGCCAGCACATTCCCGTATTTCTTGGTCACCTGCTCGAAGCTGACAGGCGCGGACTGGCCCGTGCGGGCGCCGGTCAGCGTCAGAGCCGTTGCCGTCATCCCGTCACTCCTCCCACCGTCAAGCCACGCGTCAGGTGTCGCTGCGTCAGAAAGGCGAGGATGAGCACCGGCACGGTCGCGAACACGCCGGCGGCCATTAGGTTGCCATAACGAATTTCGAACTGCGTGATCTGGCCGGCGACCGCGATCGGCAGCGTCTGGTTGCGCGAGTTGAGGATCAGCGCGAAGAGGAACTCGTTCCAGGACGAGATGAAGACGAGGATGAACGTCGCGGCCAATCCTGGCCGGGCCAGCGGGACGGCGATCTTACGCAGGACGCCCAGGCGCGTGTCCCCGTCAACGAGCGCGGCTTCTTCCATATCACGCGGGATGTCCCGGAAGAAGCCGATCATCATCCAGACGACGAGCGGAACCTCGACCCAGGCATGGATCAGGCCGAGTCCGAACCGCGTATCGAGGAGGCCGATCTGCTTGTAGATGTAATAGAGCGGGATCAAGCTCAAGATCGGCGGAAACATGCGTACGGTGAGAATTGTGAAGAGGAGATGGTAGTTGAAATTCTTTGGCAGCCGGAAGCGTGACAGGGCGTAGGCCATCAGCGAGCCGACCGTCACCGCGACGACGGCGGCGGTCAGCGCGGTGAGCAGCGAGTTCCAGGCGTAGCGGTCGAAGCCTTGAGAAATGAGGATGTCCCGGTAGTTCTCCCACGTCGGCCGCTTGACGATCATCGTCGGTGGGCGGGCGGTGAATTCGGCCGTGTCTTTGAAGGACATGTTGATCATCCAGTAGACGGGGAAGAGGACGATCGCCAGGACGAGGGCAATCCCCGCGTAGCGAAGCAGTGTCCCTATCCGGCTCTCACCCGCCATCACGCGCCTCCCGGAACCCCGTCATTCTGCTGGAGCGGAGTAGTCCGCCATCACGCGGCGCACGTAGATCGTCGCGACGATCACCAGGGAGAGTTGGAACAGGAACGAGAGCGCCGCCGTGTAGCCGAAGTCGAACTTCGGGATGAACTCTTGATAGATCGTGTAGGTCATCGAGTAGTTCTGCGAGCCGGGGCCGCCGCGCGTCATGACGAGGATCTTGTCGAAGATGCGCGCCGAATCGATCACCCGCAGCAGGATGACGACGAGCAGCACCGGCTTCAGGAGCGGCAGCGTCACCGTGCGAAAGGTGAACCAGGGTGACGCGCCATCAATCGCGGCCGCCTCATATGGATCGCGGGGCAGGGAGATCAGGCCGGCGTAGAGCAGCAGGAAGACGAACGGTGTCGTCTGCCAGACGTCTACTGCCATCAGGGCATAGGTGGCGACGTCCGGATCGGACAGCCAGTAGACATCGCCAAGGCCGACCAGGTTCAGCAAGTAATTGAAGATGCCGAAGGCAGGGTCATACATGAAGCGCCAGGCAACGGCGACGCTCACCGGCGGCATGATGATGGGGATGATCAGGAGCGAAGTGATCAGGCCCCGACCGCGGGCGAGCTGTGAGACGAGAAGCGCAATGAGGAGGCCAAGCAGCACCTCCATCGCCGTCACGCTCAGCGACCACTTGATCGTGAACGCCGCGGACTGGCGGACGAGGGGATCTTCGAACGCGCGACGGAAGTTGTCGAGGCCGATGTAGGTCCGCTCTAGCGAGCCGCGGATGAGCCGCGCCCGGCTGAGGGAGAAGAGGAGCGCCGAGGCCGTCGGGTAGATGGCGAAGAGGGCGAACATGGCGATCGCCGGAGCGACGAGGAGCCAGGCAAGATTTCGCTCCCACCAAGGGGCGCGCGCCGAAACCGGCCGGACGCGCGCTGCCTCTTGAGCCCGAATGCGGATCGCCATGTTCGCTCGTCAGCGAGTGCCAAGCGCTAGTCTTCGAGCACCCCTTCGCGGACCATCAGGTCGCGGATTTCCTTGTTGGCATTCGTCAGCGCATCCTCCGGTGACGTCTGCCCGGCGATCGCCTCGGCGATGTAGCGGCCGTAGATCGCCTCGGCGGCGTTGTAGTGCGGCGTCCGTGGGCGAGGCACCGCCTTGCGCGCCGCTTCGAGCAGGCCAGGGAGGAACGGCAGCTTCTCGACCGCTTCCTGATCGGTCAGCACGCTCGTCCGCGTCGCCGGTATGTTGTTGTCAAGTAGGAGCCGCTTCTGCTGCTCGGGCGCGGTAAGCCAGACGATGAAGTCGAGCGCCTGCTCGGGGTTCTGGCTCCCTTCCGGGATACCGAGCAGCCAGTTGCCGGTCATGTTCTTCGACTCGGCGCCGGTCTGCGCCGGCTCCGGCCCGATGGCGACCTTGCCGACGACTTGCGAAATGTCCGGATCCCAGATCTGTAGGAGCAGATCCGGCCAGATGTCGGCGGCCATCGCGATGCGGCCGCTGTACATGTTGGTGCCCATGTCGGCGTGCTGGACGTTTTCCACGCCCGGCGGGGCCAACTTCGCTAGCTCGAGGTGCTTGCGTAGCGCCTCCTGCGCCTCGGGCGTGTCGAGCGTCGGCTCCTTTGGATCGTTGTTGTCGTCGAAGAGATCGCCGCCGTGGCCGCGCAGGATCGGCAGGAAGCTGGTGGCGGCGGGGTTGCCGGCGACGCCGCGCAAACCGAATCCGTAAAGGTCTTCGCTCTTCTTCGCCTCGGTGATCGCTGCTGCCGCGTTCAGGACGTCGTCCCATGTTTGCGGCACTTCGAGCCCCAATTCTTCGAGGACGTCCGTGCGCCAGGCGAAGACTTGGACATTGCCGACCCAAGGAATGCCTCGGAGCCCGCTGCCTGGCGGGAAATCGCCGAGCGCGAGCAGCTCCGGCACAAAGTCCGGATCGCGCTCGTACCCAAGCTCTTCCAAGTTCATCAGGAACTCGCCGCCGGCAAACTGGGGCATCCAGGGGTCGTCCATCGAGACGACGTCGTAGGCGCCGGTGGCTTGCGTGAGGTTGATCGTGAGGCGTTCGAGCAGACCCTCGAAGGGGAATCCCTGAACCTCGATCTCGATGCCGTTGGCCTCGGCGTATTCGTCAATGAGCGGCTGCGCGGCTTGCTGATCGGCGTTTTGCATCGCGACGACCAGCTTGCCGCCCTGGCGGCGGAGGATGGCGGGCGCTCCACGGCGGGATGGCGCGGCGGCGGCAGAGGATGCGCCGGCCGTGACGAGTGCGGCGCTAGCGACGGCTGTTGACCTCAGGAGTTCGCGTCGATTGATCAGGTTGGCTTCGGTCGGCTTGGTGTCATTGTCCACAGTGCACCTCCCTGGTTGACGCTCTGCACGACAGCCGGAAAAGTGTCAACGCCGGTCACGCGCTCGTTCGCGCCTAATCGAGGCTGGTTCCGTACCGACAACGCGGCCGCCCACGCACCTCCTTTCCTGATTCGCTGGTTGTGTCCGCTACGGTACCAGAGCCGCGCGCGGCTGTCATCTCGTGCTGGCGGCGACGCCGTAGAGGCCACGCCGGCGGACAGGGGAGTGCTCGGGTAGGTCCAGGTCGGCGATGCCGAGCGCGCCCTTCTGGTAGACCGGGTCATCCGGGCTGAGCGGCAACGCCACCTCGCAACCCGTCGCGCCCGCTTTGTAGCTCCCGACCACCGCCTCGAGGACGAAGGCGCCGTCCTCGCCGGTCGCCGCCGGACGCGTGCCGTGCAGGACGGCGTCGCGGAACGCGGCGACGGACTCGGTGTGGCCGTATCCAGGGCCGCGCTCCGGCTCGTATTGACGCTCGCCGGAGCGGCCATAGACGTGGATCGTGTCTGGCGCGACGAACGGATGCGTGAGGTTGTCCTGGTTGGTCAGGATGATTCGGCCGTCCGAGCCGGCGAGCTGGAGACCACCCGGTCCTTTGCCCCAGGCCATGTTGACCATTGCCTGACCGCTCGGCAGCGTGAAGCGGACGAGCGCGTAATCCTCGACGTCGCCGTCGCTATCGAGCCGGCGATCGACGAAGGCGTTGACGCTCGTCGGCCGCTCGTCGAAGAACCACCAACTGAGATAGACGGCGTGCAGCATGTCCATCAGCACGCCGCCGCCCGATTCGCGGACGTCGTGCCGCCAGCGCGGGCGGTAGGAGGCCGCTCCCGGCCGGTCCTCGACGCTGAGCAGGTTGAGGATCACCGTCTCCAAACGGCCGATCTCGCCGCTGAGGACGATCTCTTTGATGGACTGGTAGACGGGCATGAAGGTGTAGTTGTGGACCGTGGCGAGGATGACGTTGTGGCGCTTGGCCGCCTCGACCATCTCCCACGCCGCGGCCGGCGTCAACGCGAGCGGCTTCTCGGCGAGGATGTGCTTGCCGGCAGCGGCGGCCGCGAGCGCGATTTCCGGCCGGAAGCGCTGCGGCGTGGCGATCACGACCGCATCTATGTCCGGCCGCTCGAGTACCGCTCGCCAGTCGTTGGTGCAGCCGTCTGGCCCGACCTTCCCCGCCTCCGCCGCTGTCTTGAGTCGCTCCGGCGTCGGGTCAGCCAGCGCGACGAGCTCGATCCCGTCGAGCGATTGCACCGCCGGGATGAAACCGTACATCGCGACGTTGCCACAACCGATGATGCCCAGGCGGACCACCGCGCTCGCTCCTCCCTGTCGTGTATCGTCATCCGTCACGGGCAAGCTTGGTCCCTCGCCCGCGGATCACTCACGTTGCCCCGCTCGTCGCCTCAGATGAGCTCGCGGAGGAAGGCGACGGTGCGCTCGACGCCGGCGATGCCCGGCAGATACGGGTCCTCGTTCTCGATGCTCACCACGTCGTCGTAGCCGATGTCTTGCAGCGCGACGAAGAACTCACGCCACCAGCGCGCATCGTGCCCATAGCCGGGCGTGCAGAAGTACCACGGCCGCTCCCGCACGGTGACGTCCGGGCGGTTGTCGATCACGCCGACCAGCGCCTGATTGTGGCGGTGCATCGCGACGTCCTTGATGTGGACGTGGAAGATCGCGGGGCCGAGCGCGCGGACGCAGGCGGGCACATCCATGCCCTGCCACATCAGGTGGCTCGGATCGAAGTTCGCGCCAATTGATTCGCCGACCGCCTCCCGCAGCCGCAGCAGCGTCGGGACGTTGTAGACCAGGTTGACCGGGTGCAACTCGAAGCAGATGCGCCGGACGCCGTGCTCTTGCGCGTAGGCGGCGAGTTCGGTCCAGAGCGCGATCACTTGGTCCCACTGGCGGCGGACGGTATCGAGCATGTCTTCTGGCCAGGGATACGCGACCCAGTTCGGGATGCGCGAACCCTCGGCGTCGCCCGGCGCGCCGGATTGGGCGATGATCCGATCGACCTCGAGTAGCTCGGCGAGCCGGATCGTCTTGCGCGTCAGCTCGGTGTGGTCGCGGCCAACGACGGGGTGGCAGGGGAAGGCGCTGATGTTGAGCGCGGAGAGTCGCAAGCCATGCGCGTCCAGCTTGGCTAGCAGCTCCCGCCGCGCGTTCGCGTCCTCCAAGAGGTGATCCGCGTCGAGATAGGGAGCGGGGCACTGCCCTCCGGTCGAGAGCTCGAGCCGGGTGATGCCCAGGGCCGCGGCACGCCGCAGCGTCTCGTCCAGGTCGCCCAGCCCTGCCGACTCGGCGTAGAGCCCGATCTCCATCGTCGCACCCAGCCTCTCAGTATTCGGATCGTCGTTCGCGGGCGGTACGCTAACAGCGGCCGTCCGCGCTGTCAACGGCGATCCAATTGGCTGAGACCGAGCCGGTGATTCCTTGGGCTCGCGGCGCTTGGCAAGCGGCGCGGGTCACTCGTCGCTGACGACGAGCGCTTCGAGCAGGGCCGTGAGATCGGTAAAGACGAGGTCCGGCCAGACTGCCGCGTGCGGAATTTCCTCGCGCGTCGAGACGCCGGTCAAGACCAGGACGGTCAGCATTCCCGCTCGCTTTCCGGCGATGATGTCGGTATCGAGGCGATCGCCGACCATGACGGCCTCCGCCGGCGTGACGCCCATCCGCTCCAGCGCCATTTCCAGCACGAGCGGCTCCGGCTTGCCGATGACGAGCGGCGCCTGACCGCTGGCCGTCGCAATCGCCGCCACGATGCTGCCGGCGCCGGGAACGAGACCGTGTTCCGTCGGCAGGGTGGCATCGGTGTTGGTCGCGATGAAGCGGGCGCCAGCGCGGATGGCGGCGTTGGCGTGCTTCAGCTTCTCGTATGTGAACTCCTGATCGAGGCCGACGACGACCGCCGCTGGTACCTCTTCGCCATACTGGACGGGGTAGAACGAGGTGTCGGCGAAAAGCTGCTCGCGGAGCGCCGGGGCGCCGATGACGAAGATCCCGGAGCCGGGCGGCAGCGTCTCGACGAGGAAATCGCGCGTCGCCATCGCGGAGGTGAGGATCGCTTCCTCCGGCACGTCAATGCCCATCTTGGCGAGCTTCTCGACGTACATCCGGGCCGTCGCCGTCGAGTTGTTCGTCGCGAGCATGTAGCGGCGATCGCGAAGCGTCAGCGCGTTCAGGAGGTCATTGACACCGGGAAGCGGCTCCATTCCTCGGTAGAGGACGCCGTCCATGTCGAAGATGAACGCCCGCGCGGAGCGTAGCTGCCGCCGCGCGTTGCGCTCGGCCTCCGCCGGGTCGGTCTCCGCGCTTTGCGCCGTCGATTGGGTATCAAGTGCCATGGAGCCTGTTCCTTCCCTCCGTTTCACGTTGCCAGGGCTCAATGCTCCGGCTGGTCACCATTATCCACGAGCACCGAGTAGGGATCGGGGTCGCCGGCCAGCGCGGCGACGCGAACCTGCCGGTATGCCTTGGCCCGCGCACGCATCTCGGTGAGCAAGGCGGACCGGCCGCGCGGCGGCGCGAACGCCAGGCGCACGTCCACGAGATCCGCCCCGTGGAGTGCCTTCAGCCAGGCGCGGAAGACTTCGCCGATCTGTTCCGGTGTCGGCTCATTGCCGTGGCGCCAGCCGATCTCGAGCGAATGCCCGGCAACCCGGCTCGTGACGCCGTCCAGAAACGATGGGATGTGGGCCGCTTCCCGCTCGATCTCCTCCGTCCGCTCCAGCGTGATGCCGGCGCCGCGCAGGCCTACCTCGATCCCAGCGCGCGGGCTCAGCGTGCCGATGACCTGCACGCCGTCCCGCTCGCCTTCATGGTGCACGACGAAAGAGGAGAGCGGGTTGCCGCCAATGCGCACGTCCATGATCACCTGCTGAAACCCGAGCGCCGGGTCATGCAGCCGGCCGACGGGAGCCGCGTGCGCGGTGCGCCGCATGGCGAACGCTGGGATCGCGGCGATGGCGGCCAGCGCGTCGCTCGGCTGCTCGATGATCGGGACGCCGAGCGATCGTAGCTCGTCAAGCGTCGGCTGAAGCTGGGGATGCACGGGCTCCGGAACGACCACGGCGATCGGTCCCTCGCGGGCGAGGAGCGACCGCGTGGCCATGGCGTCGCGCGCGCCGCGCCGGGCCGCGTAGTCGGCGGAGACGAGCGCGGCAGCTGCCAGTGCTGCTGCCGGCTCGCCCCAGATGATGTGCTCCGGCGCGGGGAGGAGGGGCAGGCCTGGCGCGGCCGGGGGATGCCCGCACCAGATCACCCAGCCGTCGACACGGGCGAGCTGGTCATAGGGAACGATGAACGGCTCGACGGCGGCCGCCGCCTGCGCCAGCGCCGATTCTTCGCCGAGCGCGGCGACCAGTAGCTCCTCGCCCGTATCGAGGACCATGCTCCCTCCTGAATGGCCGCGCTGTTAGCGGGCTCCGGCCGGCACGAGACCGAGCGCGCGGACGATCGCCTCGTTGAAGACGGGGAGATCGGCGGGGATGCGCGACGTGATCAGATTGCCATCCTCAACGAGCGGCTGGTCGACATAATTGGCGCCAGCGTTGATGACATCGTCGCGGATCTTGTTGACCGCGGTGATGGTCCGCCCTTGGAGCACCTTGGCGGAGATGAGCAGCTGCGCGCCGTGGCAGATCGCGGCGACCGGCTTACCAGACTCGACGAAGCGCCGGGTGAAGGCAACCGCCGGATCGTGGATGCGCAAGTTCTCCGGCGAGCCGCCGCCGGGGATGACCATCAGGTCGAACGACTGCTCCTCCTCTGGCGTCAGCTCCTGGAAGGTCGTGTCCGCGGTGAGCGTCGCGCCCTTCTTCCCCGAAATCTCGCCGCGCTCGATGCCGATGATGACGACTTCCGCTCCGGCTTCTTCCAGAGCGCGCTTCGGCTCGAGCGCCTCGCTGTCCTCGAAGTTGTTCGCCAATACCATCGCCACTCGCTTCTGTCCGGCCATGGTGTCCTCCTTCCGCGGGATAAGACGGATGCCTGCGGCCGAGCTTGCCGCGCACGGGCGGGGCCGAGCCGACGAGGGACATGGCGGAGATGCGGCATTCGTGCGAAAGGTGCATCTCCGCCCTGGGAGTATACTGACGCGCCCGCTACGAGAGGGCAAGGGTGAACAGGTGAATAAGGAGAAGAGGGGAGTCCCGTTGCACATTGATCAGGCTTTAGCGAATCGTGTTCTGGCATGCATCAATGAAGACGAAGTCGTTGCCTTTTTGCGGAGGTTGATTCAGGCGCCGTCGGTCAACCCGCCGGGGGATGTACGGGAGGCGATCGCGGTCTGCGAGGCGCCGCTGCGCGAGGCGGGCTTTTCTATCCGCCTCGCTCAACTGGCGCCGGAGAAGCCGAACCTTATCGCCGAGTATGGCGGCGACGGACCGGTCCTCTGCCTGAACGCACACGTTGATGTCGTGCCGACCGGCGAGCTGAGCGCTTGGAAGCACGCGCCGTTCGCCGCCGATGTGGAAGATGGACGTGTTTACGGGCGCGGCGCGGGGGACGATAAGGCGAGCGTCACGGCACAGATCATGGCGGGCATCGCGCTGGCGCGGTCGGGCGTCCCGCTGAAAGGGCGGCTCGTCATCACCACGGTCGCGGACGAGGAAGTCGGTGGGCCGGCGGGGACGGCGCTGCTCGTTGATGAGAAATTGGTGACGCCGGATTGGGTGATCGTCGGCGAGCAGACTCGCAATCAGATCTGCCTTGGCGAAAAGGGGTTCATCGGCGTGCGGATCACCACGCATGGCGTCGCGGCGCATGGCGGGTTGCCGAGCGAAGGGGTAAACGCGATCGAGGCGATGGCGCGGATCATCGTCGCGCTCTCCGATCAACTCTGGCCGGAGCTGGAGCGTCGCACGCACCCGAATTTTCGGCCGTCCTCCGCCTCGATCAACATGATCAGCGGCGGGGTCAAGGAGAATGTAGTCCCCGACCGCTGCCAGATCCACATTGACCGGCGC
The DNA here is from genome assembly GCA_937901745.1 of uncultured Chloroflexota bacterium. GTDB lineage: Bacteria > Chloroflexota > Chloroflexia > Thermomicrobiales > UBA6265 > CALGSZ01. The sequence goes on from CALGSZ010000131.1 coordinate 29,948, forward strand.
CTGGTGCCGGGAGAGCAGCCAGCAGACGCGCTGGCGGAGATCGAGGCGATCGCGCGGGAGGCGGTGGCCCAGGTTCCGGGGGCGAGCGTGGTCGTCGAGGGCTCAGTGGAGCAGCGGCTGGCGACGTTCAACTCGCCGGAATCGCCCGTCGTTCAGGCGATGCTCGCCGCCAACCGCAGTCTGGGGCTGAGCGAGGAGCTGACTGGATTCAGCATGGCGACAGACGGACGATTCTTCGCCTCGGCCGGTTATCCGACGATCATCTACGGGCCGGGCGATCCCAGGATCGCGCATATTCCGGATGAATGGGTGGGGATAGACGAGGTCCTTGCCGCGACGCGCGCCTACGCGCTGACCGCACTCGCGTTGCTCGGGCCGGAGGGAGCGGCGCCGGGACAGTAAATCGTCCCGGCGCCACGCCGTTCCTTACTCGGTCTGGGCGCTCTCTCCCACGAGGGTGAGCGCCTTCGACTCGATCAGCTGCTTGGCCATCGCCAGGAATTCCGCGACCGGCATCGCGCCGAGGTCTTCGCCGGTCCGGAGCCGCACCGCGACGGCGCCGGCCTCGACCTCCCGCTTACCGACCACGAGCATGTACGGGACTTTCTGGAGCTGCGCGTCGCGGATCTTTGCCTGCATGCGCTCCTTGCGGTCGTCCACCTCGACGCGCATGCCCGCCTCGGAGAGCTGGCTGGCGACCTCCCGCGCGAACTCGACCTGATTGTCCGTGATCGGGATGATCACCGCCTGAACGGGCGCGAGCCAGAGCGGGAAGGCGCCGGCGTAGTGCTCGATGAGGCCGCCGACGAAGCGCTCCATCGAGCCGAGCAGCGTGCGGTGAATCATCGCCACGCGGTGCCGCTCGCCGTCCTCACCGATGTAGTTGACATCGAACCGCTCGGGCAGGTTGAAGTCGACCTGGACCGTCGGGCCGGTCCACTCGCGCTCGAGGGCGTCGAGCCACTTGACGTCAATCTTCGGGCCGTAGAACGCTCCGCCGCCCTCATCCACCTTGTAGGACCAACCGCGCCGCTCCATTGCCTGGCGGAGGGCGTCGATCGCGCGCTCCCAGGTGGCCTCGTCGCCGATGGCCTTCTCCGGCCGCGTCGCGAGGTAGGGCTGGAAGCCATAGCCGAAGACATCGGCGAAGTACTGGACGAGATCGAGGACGCCGGCGACCTCATCCACGACCTGATCGGGCGTGCAGAAGATGTGGGCATCGTCCTGCGTGAAGCCGCGGACGCGCAGCATGCCGGTCAGCGTGCCGGAGCGCTCGTAGCGATAGACCGTGCCTAGCTCGGCCAGCCGGATCGGCAGGTCGCGGTAGGAGCGGACCTGGCTCTTGTAGATCATGATGTGGCCGGGGCAGTTCATCGGTTTGAGGTAGTAGTCCACCTCCTCGATCGTCATCGGCGCGTACATATTCTCGCGGTATGTCTCGAGGTGGCCGGAGCGCTCGTAGATCTTGTACGAGGCGATGTGCGGCGTGTAGACGAGGTTGTACCCGCGCCGCAGCTGCTCCTGCTGCTCGAACTGCTCGACGAGGAAGCGGACGAGCGCGCCCTTCGGGTGCCAGAGAATGAGCCCCGGACCGATGTCGTCGTTGACGGAGAAGAGATCGAGCTCCTTGCCGAGCCGCCGGTGGTCGCGGCGCTGGGCCTCCTCGAGCTTCCGCAGGTACTCGTCGAGCTCTTCCTGCGTGAACCAGGCCGTGCCGTAGATGCGCTGCAGCATCGGCCGGCGCTCGTCGCCGCGCCAGTAGGCGCCGGCAACCGAGAGGAGCTTGAACGGGCCGATCTGCGCGGTCGTCGGGACGTGCGGGCCGCGGCAGAGATCGAGGAAATGACCCTGCTGGTAGGTTGTGATCGTCGCGTCCTCTGGCAGGCTCTGGATGATCTCGATCTTGTACGGGTTGTGCTTGAATAGCTCGAGCGCTTCCTCGCGCGAGACGACCTTCCGGATGAACGGCTCACCCTTGGCCTGGTTGGCGCGCATTCGCCGCTCGATCTCCTCGAGGTCTTCCGGCGTGAGCGGCCGCGGCAGGTCCATGTCGTAATAGAAGCCGTTCTCGATCGCTGGGCCGATGGCGAACTTTGCGTCCGGGAAGATCTCCTGGACCGCCTCGGCCATCAGGTGCGCGCAGGAGTGGCGCATGCGCGCCAGCTCGAAGGCTCGCTGGTCCTCGGGCGAGAACGCGATGTCCATTTCTTCTGCAACGTGCTCGATCGTCTCTGGCATGGTCGGTCTCCTAACTGGGCCACTCCCGCTTACAGCTCTTGACCAAAAAAACGGCCGGCGTCCCTCATGAGGGACGCCGGACCGACGTGGTTCCACCCTACTTCCGGCGACGCGAGACGCATCGCCGCTCGTTGGCGCCGATAACGGGGCGCATCCGGGCCGGTCTACTGGCGCGGACCTCGTAGGACGCCGCGCGTTCGGCGGCCAGCTCGCAGGTGGTTTTCCCCGGTTCGCGTCCGGGCCGCCGTCTCAGCGAATGGCGGCCTCTCTGTCGGTGCGAGGGACGGGTACTCGTCCTGGTCACCGCCTTGGGCGCTCACCACAAAGAGCGAGCGCTTGATTCTAACCTTCAAGGATACGGAGCGCTCTGAGCCGCTGTCAATCGGCGTCGCTGGGTGGTGGCGGCTCCGGTGATTCCGATGGTTCCGCTGGTTCTGCTCGTGGACTTTCGCGCGTCGCCCGCGGCGGCGATCCCCTGGTGCGGAAGAGGCTGCCGGCAACGCCTGCCGCAATGACGGCGCCGGCGACGAGTATCGTCGCGATCAGCCGGCCGTTGCCGCCGCCGTCCCCGGAATCGGCCAGCGGGGCGGGCGGCCGCGTGGGAATGGGCGTTGGTGGCGGCGTTGGCGTCGGCTCTGGAGCGCCGAGGACCGCGCCGGCCGTTGCCATCGCGAGAATGCGGGCGGCGTCCGGATCGCGAAAGCTGACGATCTCGCCGGTGATCGGCCGGTTGGCGTTGAGGCGCTCCGTCTTCTGCTCGAAAGCGTATTCGAGGAGGACGCGGTTATCGTCGTACCAGTCCTCGTTGTCCGGAATGCCGTCGAGGGTGACGGAGATCATCGTGTGGCCGTCGCGCTGGGCGACCTCCATCAGGCAATAGCCCGCGTCCTCGTCGTAGCCGGTCTTGCCGCCGAGGAGGTATGGGTAGGAGTTTAGGAGCTTGTTCGTGTTCGTCAGGGTGTAGGCGCCGTTCGAGGTCGTGTAGACCGCTGTCGAGATGAGCTCCCGGAACATGGGGTATTGGAGCGCGTACATCGTGAAGACAGCGACGTCGTGCGCGGAGGAGTAATGACCCTCCACGCCCCAGCCGTCCGGCCGCACGAGGTTGGTCTCGGTCAGTCCCATGTTCCGCACGCGCTCGTTCATCCAGCCGACGAAGCGAGCGACAGCTTCCTCGTCCGTGTCTCCCTCCTGGTAGCCGAGTGCGCGGGCGATCGCGAAGGCGGCGTCGTTGCCCGAGGGAAGCATCAGGCCATAGAGGAGATCGCGGAGCGTGAACGTTTCGCCCGGACCGAAGCCCATCAGGGAGGACGAGGGATCGAAGACGTCCGATGGCTTCGTGGTGATGAGCATGTCGAGGTCGCCGCGTTCCAGGGCCTCGATCGCGGTGAAGATCTTCGTCAAGCTGGCGATGGCGACCTTGTCGTGCGCGCCGCGCTGGGCGAAGACCTCACCAGTGTCGGCATCGATGACGATGTACCGCTTCGAGTTGATCCGCAGCTCAGGGACTTCTTGGGCGCCGGCGCTCAGGAGAGGCAGAAGGATGAGCGTGGCGCATGAGAAAAGCGCCGCTCGGATCACGAGCCAACCGGCACGCGTCTGTCGGCTGTGGGAGATCGGCACGCCAGATCTTCCGGCACTCCGGCAATGACGCCGGGTCGGTGGTCGACGCGGATCGAGCACCGCGCTGCGGCGCGATGGTAGTCAGAGAGGCAGGTTATCGTCAAGAAACAGGCGCGTCGCGGTGCGGCGAGGAAGCTGAGGTTTGCCTAGCGAGGTGCTGCCGACTAGGGGCCTGGAGCCGTTGCGCGGTCCCGGTTGCGGTGCCAGACGAGGCGGAGGCCACGCAGCGTCAGATCTGGCTCGTAGGCCGTGAAGCATGCAGAGGCGCCGGCAAAAATCTCGGCGTTGCCACCGGTCAGTACGACAGCCTTCGCGCCGCCGATCTCCTCGCTGACGCGGCGCACCATTCCCTCGATCATGGCCAAGTGCCCGGCAACGACGCCGGATTGGAGCGCGGTGACGGTGTTGCGACCGACCGCGTGCGCGGGCAGGCGCAGCTCGACCGCGTAGAGCCGCGCGGCGCGGGTGGCGAGCGCGTCAAGCGAGATCGCGACGCCAGGGGCGATGACACCGCCGATGAACGCGCCGTCCGCGGTGATGGCTTCGATCTTCGTTGCCGTGCCGGTGTCGACGACGATCGTCGGACCGCCAAAGCGGGCGTAGGCGGCGGCACAGTTGACGATGCGGTCGGCGCCGGTCTCGCGCGGCGCGTCGGTGCGGACCTGGATGCCCAGGTCAAGGTCGGGCGTGATCAGAAGTGGCGGAACGCCGAGCCACGATTCGACGAGCCGGTTGATGGCGTCGGTGATCGCCGGGACGACGCTCGAGACGACCACGCCGCGGACCTGTTCGCCGGGCGCCAATGCGGCGGCGAGATGAGGCTCGACGAGGGAGCGCCATTCGTCGGCGGTGCGCTCGCGCGCGGAGGAGAGACGCCAGCGGGAGAGGGGGTGCTCCGTTTCCGGATCGTCGCCGTCAGGCCAGAGCCCGAAGGCCGTCGTCGTGTTGCCGATATCAATTGTCAGGAGCATTCCATTCCTCAATGAGCGTTCGGCCGCGAGGGCTGGACCGACGGTGGCCGCCGGGAGCGGATTATACGAATGGCGCTTGTGGCGGTTGGTGCCAACGGGCTGTGGTACGTATCATCTTGACATACACGGCAGGGGCGATCCGCGTTAGGTAGGCAGCGGAGTCCTGCCGCCACAGTCGCTGGACCGGAGCATTTTTCGATGACCCCCCATCCTCCTCAGCCCCGCCGCCAATCCACTGCCGCCTGGCAGTGGACGTTGGTCATAAGTCTTGGCGCCCTGATCGCGGTGACGAGCTTCGCGGCAGGCATCCTCACGGAACGCGATTTGCTGCAGACCGGCTCGCGCACGGTCAACGAGGGGCAGCCCGGCGGGGTGGAGGCGTCTGATGCGACGCCGTTCGCCCGGCTCGGCGAGATCTATGAGCTGATCGAATCCGAGTACTACTTCCGGCCGAAAGACGAGGAAGATCTGGAGGCATTCCGCGAAGATCTGGAGAACCGGGCGATCCAGGGTATGCTGAGCGGGTTGGACGACAACTCCGCCTACCTCATCCCGGTCGAGCAGGCGCCGGTCGCCGAGCAGCTGTCCGGCGAGTACGAAGGCATCGGGATCTGGGTCGAATCGCCGAACGGCGAGTTCACGATCGTCGCGCCGGTGCCGGGATCGCCGGCCGAGCGGGCCGGGCTGCGCGCTGGCGATGTCATCGAGGAAGCGGATGGGCACTCCCTGCGCGGCGTGACGCAGCAGGACGCCATCGCCCTGCTCCGCGGACCGGCGGGCACGACCGTGCATCTGAAGATCCGGCGGCCGGGCGTGCCGGAGTTGCTCGAGTTCGAGGTCGAGCGGCAGAAGATCCCGCTGCCGGCCGTCGCATATCGCTTCTTGCCGGAGCAGAAGATCGCGGTCGTGCAGGTGAAGCTCTTCGGCGACAAGACGACGGAGGAGCTGGACCAGGCGCTCGCACAGGCGCGGCGCGATGGGGCAGCGGGGATCATCCTCGACCTGCGCAACAATGGCGGCGGCTGGGTGCAAAGCGCGCAGGAGATGATCGGCCGGTTCGTGCCAGCCGACGCCGGCCCGGCACTGTACGAGGATGTGGACGGCGATCCGGACGATCCCGTCATGACGCCGGAGCCGATCATCGGCGGCGGGGAGGAGGTCTTCGATCTGCCGCTGGTCGTCCTGGTCAACGGCGGCACGGCGAGCGCGGCCGAGATCGTCGCGGGAGCGCTGCGCGACTACGAACGCGCGGTGATCGTCGGCGAGCCGACGTTCGGCAAGGGATCGGTCCAGCGCGTGCATGGCTTCCCGGACGGGGCGTCGGCACGCATCACCTTCGCGCTCTGGCTGACACCCAACCGCACGCTGATCGAGGAGAACGGGATCACTCCAGATATCACCGTTGCCGCCGGGGAGGATGGCGGCGCTGACCCGCAGCTCGAGGCGGCGATACAACAGCTCCTTGGCGGTGGAACGCCCGTTGCCGGCGAGCAGGCGTGGATACCGACGCCTACCGCCGAGGTTGGCGCGCTTGCCTCTGCCTGAGCGGCGATTCCCTGCCAAGCCCTGGCCGCGCCAGGTTGATCGTCAGCTCCTGACGCTTACGTGGATTTAACACAGAGCTAACCCACCGATAACGTCCGCCGCTTACGCTGGCCTCGTGAATGCGGAAGGCAAAGGGTGACGCGAAGGATCGCCCATGGCATCACGAGGACCGATGGAGCGCGCCGGCCGGGACGAGCGAGTCACGATCCTCATCATCGAGGACGATCCGACGCTGCTGACCGCGCTCTCCTACGCCTTGCTCCGCGAGGGCTACCAGGTGCTCACGGCGACCGACGGCGCGCGGGGTTTGGCAACCGCGCGCGACCAGAGGGATAGCCTCGACCTGATCATCCTCGACCTCATGCTGCCGGGGCTGAACGGTTTCCACGTTCTGCGCCGGTTGCGCGTCGAGTCGGACGTGCCGGTACTGATCCTCTCCGCTCGCGCCGAGGAGCAAGACAAGGTGGATGGCCTCGATCTCGGCGCCGATGACTACATCGTCAAGCCGTTCACCTTGCGGGAATTGCTCGCCCGGGTCCGAGCTGCCGTCCGCAGACGGGCTGTTCCGGCCGCTCGCCCGCCGAGGATGGTCGCCCGCGGCCCGCTGCGAATCGAGTTGGAGCGGCGCCGCGCCTTCTTGGGTGAGCGGGAGCTGCCTCTGCGGCCAAAGGAGTTCGGCTTGCTCCTGGCGCTGGCGATGGAGCCGGGACGCGTCTTCTCGCGGCAGGAGCTGCTCGACGCGATTTGGGGGCCAGAGATCATCGTCGATGCGCGAACGGTTGATGTCCACATCTCCTGGTTGCGCGGCAAGTTGGAGGACGCCGGCGCTCGGCAAGCGCTGATCGAGACGGTTCACGGCGCTGGCTACCGATTCGTGATGCCGGATGACGTGGCCGCCGTGTCGGCGGAGCGGAGCGCGGCGGATTGATGTGTGGGATTCCCGGTCAGAGAGGCCGGTGACGCGAGTCCGGCCGGGTGGCCGTCACCCGGTCACGAGGGAAGGAGGAGGATCAGGTATGTCGGTACGGCGCAGGATCCACGCGGGCGCGACGGCGCTAGCGGTGGCGCTGCTTCTCGCCGTGTCGGTCGTCGCCGCGGCGTGGGCGCAGGAGGCGACGCCGATCCCGTACACGCCGCCGGAGAACGTTGGCGATCTCTCGGGCCAAATCCTCGCGGACGGCTCTTCGACGGTGGGGCCGATCACGGAGGCGGTCGCCGAGGAGTTCTTCGCGATCGCGCCGGGTGTCGAGGTCGAGGTGAACATCTCCGGCACAGGTGGTGGCTTCAAGCGCTTCTGCGCGGGCGAGACTGACATCCAAGACGCCTCTCGGCCGATCAGCGAGGAAGAGATCGAGATGTGCCGCGAGGCGGGTGTCCAGTACTACACCTTCGAGGTTGCCTACGACGGGCTGTCGATCGTCGTCAATCCCGAGAACGACTTCGTCGAGTGCCTGACGGTCGATCAGCTGCGGCAGCTGTGGGAGGCGGATTCGGCGGTCGATTCCTGGAGCGATCTCAATCCGGAGTGGCCGGACGAGACGATCGCGCTCTACGGTCCAGGCACCGACTCCGGTACCTACGACTACTTCGTGGAGGCGATCATCGGGGGCGACACCTCGACGCGGACCGACTACACGCCGAGCGAGGATGACAACGCGCTCGTCGAGGGCGTGGCCGGGGATGATAACGCGCTCGGATTCTTCGGCCTGGCGTACTACGAGCAGAATCAAGATCGGCTCAAGCTCGTCGCGGTCGATGGCGGCAACGGCTGCGTGCGGCCGAGCGAGGAGACGGTCCGCGACCTGAGCTATACGCCGCTGAGCCGCCCGCTCTACATCTACGTCAACGCGGAGAGCCTGACCCAACCGGAAGTGCAAGAGTTCATGCGGTTCTATCTGGCCAGCGCGGGGGAGCTGGCGGCGGATGTCGGCTACATCGCGTCGCCTGGCGAGATCTACGTCCAGGACCAGGCGAAGCTCGACGCGGCGATCGCTGGCACCGGCACGCCGGACGGTCCGACGACGGCGGACGCGACCCCGGCATCGTGAGGCCCGGTCGCCGCTGACCGGATTGGTGCTGGAGGGGTTCCCCGCGCGGCGCGGCGCGAGGGGCCTCTCCGTATACTTGCGGCCAATGTGCCGCTGACGGCGGAGACGACAGGGAATGAGCGACGACGTGTCGATCCGAGCGGCGAACGCTCCGAGTGCGCTGCCGGACTCGTCGCTGGCGCGGGAGCTGACAGGCCGGAGGTCGCGGCGAGGCGTCGAGGGCGCGATCGCGGCGCTGTTGCTTCTCTGCGCCATCATCTCGATCGTCACCACGGTCGGGATCGTGATCATCCTGGCCGAGCGCGCGATTGAGTTCTTCGTCGAGGTGCCGCTTTTCGACTTTCTCTTCGGCACGCAGTGGACGCCACTCTTCAAAGGACAGGAGTCGTATGGCGTCTTGCCGCTCGTCTCGGCGACGTTGATGATCAGCTTCCTGGCGATGCTGGTGGCGATCCCGCTCGGACTGATGAGCGCGCTCTACCTGAGCGAGTACGCCTCGCCCCTTGCGCGCTCGATTCTCAAGCCGTTCCTGGAGCTTCTGGCTGGCATCCCGACCATCGTCTACGGCTACTTCGCCCTGACCTTTATCACTCCGGATGTGCTCAAGCGGCTGTTCGATCGCACGGAGCCGTACAACATCCTCTCGGCGGCGATCGCCGTCGGGATCATGGTGCTCCCGCTCGTCGCCTCCCTCGCCGAGGATGCGCTGCGGGCGGTGCCGCGCTCCCTGCGTGAGGGGGCGTATGCGGTCGGCGCGACGAAGTTCGAAGTGACGACGCGGATCGTAGCGCCTGCGGCGCTGTCGGGCATCGTGGCGGCGATCATCCTGGCGATATCCCGGGCGATCGGCGAGACGATGATCGTCGCGATCGCGGCCGGCTCGCGCGCGCGGATTGCCGATGACCCGCTCCAGGGAGCGCAGGCGATGACCGGGTACATCGTGCAAGTCTTCTCTGGCGACGTGGTCAGCGGCAGCACGGTCTACAAGTCGCTCTTCGCCGTCGGCCTCCTCCTCTTCGTGATGACCCTCGCCATGAATCTGGTCAGCCAGTGGTTCGTGACTCGCTTCCGAGAGGTGTACGAATGAGCGTCGCTGGCCGCGAAATGAACCACGCCGAGGGAGCGCCGCTGGCGCCGTCGCCCGGGCTCGTCCGTCGCAATGTCGTCGGGACGATCTTATCCGTCCTCTTCCTGCTCGCCATCATCGTGGCGGTCGCGGCGCTGGTGACGCTGCTGTGGACGATCGTTTCCCGGGGGTGGTCCTGGCTGAGCTGGGGACTGATCGAGAATCCGCCGTCGCGCCGGCCAGAACGAGCGGGACTGAACCCGGCGCTGTTCGGCACGATCTGGATCATCGGCCTGACGGCGCTCGTCGCGTTCCCGGTCGGCGTCGCCACGGCGATTTACCTAGAGGAGTACGCCGGGCACTCCCGGCTGACGCGGATACTCCAGGTCAACATCGCCAACCTGGCGGGCGTGCCCTCGGTCGTGTACGGGCTGCTCGGGCTCGGCGTGTTCGTCGAGTTCATGAACATGGGCCGGGTGGTGCTGGCCGGCGCGTTGACGATGGCGCTGCTGAGCCTGCCGGTGATCATCATCGCCAGCCAGGAGGCGATTCGGGCCGTGCCGTCGTCTCTTCGGGAGGCGGCGTACGGTCTGGGCGCGACGCGCTGGCAGGTGGCGCGGCATCATGTCTTGCCCGCCGCGTTGCCGGGAATCTTGACCGGCACGATCTTGTCGATCTCGCGCGCGGCTGGCGAGACGGCGCCGCTCCTGGTCGTCGGAGCGGCCGGATTCTTGCTAAAGCGCCCTGAAGGATTGTTCAGCTCGTACACGGCGCTGCCGATCCAGGTCTACCAGTGGACCTCCCGGCCACAGGCGGAGTTTAGAGAGCTGGCGGCGGCGGCGATTATCGTGCTCTTGGTGGTCTTGCTGGTGATGAACGCGACGGCAATCATCATTCGCCAGCGGGCCAGTCGCGCTCAGAGGTGGTGATCCGATGGTGGCTTCGCAACCGGTGACACGCGGAGACGAGGCGACGCGTCTCACTGCCCGGCCGACTGTGCCCGAGCGTCCCGACCGCCCGAATGGCGAGGCGGTGATCGCCATCCGCGATCTGAACGTCTATTACGGGACGTTCCACGCCGTCGCCGGTATCACCTTCGACGTGCCGAAGAACCGCATCTCCGCGCTAATCGGTCCGTCCGGCTGCGGCAAGAGCACGGTGCTGCGCTGCATCAACCGCATGAACGACCTGATCCCGACGGCGCGGGTTGAGGGACAGATTCTCTACCACGGCGTCAACATCAACAGCCGCGAGGTCGATCCGGTCGAGGTGCGGCGCCGGATCGGGATGGTTTTCCAGAAGCCGAATCCCTTCCCGAAGAGCATCTATGAGAACGTCGCCTGGGGCGCCCGCATCAATGGGTTCAAGGGCAACATGGACGACCTCGTCGAGCGCTGCCTGCGGCAGGCGGCGCTCTGGGACGAGGTGAAGGACAAGCTCAAGCAGAGCGGCCTGGCGCTTTCCGGCGGGCAGCAGCAGCGCCTCTGCATCGCGCGGGCGCTCGCGATCAACCCGGACGTGATCCTGATGGACGAGCCATGCTCGGCGCTCGATCCGATCTCGACACTCAAGATCGAGGACCTGATGCGCGAGCTGGCGCGGGAGTACACGATCGTGATCGTGACGCACAATATGCAGCAGGCGGCGCGTGTCTCCGATCAGACAGTCTTTTTCTCGCTGAACGAGCGGCGACAGGGAATTCTCGTCGAAGCCGCGCCCACCCGGGAGCTCTTCACGAATCCCAAGGATCAGCGGACCGAGGATTACATCACGGGACGGTTCGGCTAATTCGGCGCCGGGCGGCTTGGAGGCGGCGATGACCCGCGAACATTTCATGCAGCAGCTTCAGGAGCTGCGCGATGACATCGTGGCGATGGCCAGCATGGTCGACAAGGCCATTGCCCGCTCGACCGATGCGCTGAAGCGCCAGGATATCGAGCTCGCGCAGGATGTCATCCGCGCCGATCAAGAGATCAACAAGGTCCGCTGGGCGACGGAGGAGAAGGCGCTCCTCCTGATCGCGACGCAAGCGCCGATGGCGAGCGATCTCCGCACCATTGCATCGGCGATCCACATCGCGACGGAGCTGGAGCGGATGGGCGACCACGCGGCTGGCAACGCCAAGATCGTGCTGATGACCGCGGATGAGCCGCTCCTCAAGCCGCTGGTGGACATCCCGCGCATGAGCGACGCGGCGCGAGCGATGCTCGCCGACAGCATCACCGCCTTCATCGAGGGAGACGCGGAAGCGGCGCGCGCGATCGTCGCCCGCGACGATGAGGTCGACAACCTCTACAACCAGGTCTATCGGGAACTTCTCACGTTCATGATCACCGATCCGTCAACGATCAATCGCGCCACCCATCTGCTCTGGGCAGCCCACAACATCGAGCGGATCGCCGACCGGGTGACGAACATCTGCGAGCGGGTCGTCTTCGCGGTGACCGGCTTGCTCGAGGAGATGGACGTCCCCGGTTACTGAGCGAGCAGTGCCGCGCGACGAAGCCCGGTGAGGACGGCTTGGGCGTCCTATAATAACGTCCATGCCGTGCCTGCCGAACGCCGTCGCCCACCGTCAGCTGAGCTTCGACGTATCGGCTGCGCGTACGCCGCGACGACCCGTTGCCCCGAAGATGCTGCCGGGAGCGGCGACGGAGCGTTGCTCGCCGGTATCGTGGAAGGGGAGCGGCTCGTGTCACACCGCGTGCACTGACCCGGAAACAGTGGCGATTCCGGGCATTCGCGATCCACTTGATGGAGGAAAACGGTGAAGCACTACGCGCCTGATCGCATTCGAAATGTTGGCCTTTTCTCTCACGGTGGCGCGGGCAAGACCTCACTCACCGAAGCGATGCTGTTCGACTCCAAGGCGACGACGCGCCTCGGCCGGGTGGAAGACGGAAACACCGTCACCGACTTCGATCCCGATGAGATCAAGCGCCACATCTCGATCAACCTTGCGGTCGCGCCGATCGAGTGGAGAGAAACGAAGATCAACATTGTCGATGCGCCTGGGTACGCCGACTTCATGGGTGACGTGAAGTCGGCGTTTCGTATCGTAGATGGCGCGATCATCCTGATGGACGCCTCGGCCGGCGTGGAGGTCGGAACGGAGCAGGCGTGGCAGATCGCCGCCGAGCAAGAGCTGCCTCGACTCCTGTTCGTCAACAAGATGGATCGGGAGAACGCGGACTTCGGCCGGGCGCTCGCGTCGGCGCGCGAGGTGTTCGGGACGAGCGTCGCCCCGATCCAGTTCCCGATCGGGAGCGAGAAGTCGTTCCAGGGCATCGTGGATCTGCTCTCCGAGCAGGCGATCACCTTCGAGAACGGGAACGTCCAGACCGGACCGATCCCGGCCGAGCTGCAGGAGGAGTGCGCGACCTACCGGCAGCAGCTCGTCGAGGCGATCGCCGAGAACGATGAGGAGCTGATGCTCCGTTACCTCGAGGACGAGCCGATCTCGACGGAAGAGCTGATCGCCGGCTTGAAGACAGCGGTCGCCGCCGGCGCGGTGGTGCCGGTGCTCTGCGGCGCTGCGACGAGCAACCGCGGCGTGCAGCCGCTCCTCGACGCCATCGTGGATTACCTGCCGTCGGCCGCCGCGGTGAAGCCGAAGGCGCAGAAGAACGGCGAGGAGGTCGAGCTGACGGTGGATCCGGATGGGCCGCTGGCCGCGATCGTCTTCAAGACGCTCGCCGATCCGCATGTCGGCCGGCTGTCGTACTTCCGCGTCTACTCCGGCACGCTGAAGTCGAACTCGCAGGCGCTCAACGCCAACCAGGGCAAGCCGGAGCGGGTCGGGCAGGTCTTCTACATCCGCGGCAAGGAGCACCTCAACACCGACGCGGTCTCCGCGGGTGACATCGGCGCGGTCGGAAAGCTGGCAACGACGCACACTGGCGATACGCTCTCCGAAGAAGGGAATCCGCTGGTGCTGCCCGGCATCCAGTTCCCGGCTCCGTCCTACTCGGCCGCGGTGACGCCGAAGACGAAGGCCGACCTGGACAAGATGGGTCAAGCGTTGCAGCGGATCGCCGAGGAAGATCCTTCGATCCAGATCGGGCGCGACCCGGTCAGCGGCGAGACGATCGTCTCTGGCCTGGGCGAGCCGCACGTGCAGATCGCGCTTGACCGCATGACGCGCCGCTATGGCGTCAACGTCGATATCGGCCTACCGCGCGTCGCCTACCGGGAGACGATCTCGACGAAGACAGTCGCCGAGTACAAGCACAAGAAGCAGACCGGCGGCGCTGGTCAGTACGGGCACGTCTTCCTGGAGCTGGAGCCGCTGCCGGATGCGGAGTTCGAGTTTGCTGAGCGGGTCGTCGGCGGCGTCGTGCCGAAGAACTTCTTCCCGGCGGTGGAGAAGGGAATCCGCGAGGCGCTGGAGGCGGGGCCGCTGGCCGGCTATCCGGTCGTCAACGTCAAGGTGACGCTCTTCGACGGCAGCTACCATGACGTCGACTCGAACGAGATGTCGTTCAAGATCGCCGCGCGCGAGGCGTTCAAGAAGGGCGTGCTGCAGGCGAAGCCAATCCTGCTCGAGCCGATGCTCAATTTGCGCGTCACCATTCCGGATGCCAACACGGGCGACGTGATGAGCGACCTCAACAGCAAGCGCGCGCAGGTGAGCGGAATGACGCCCGCTGGCAACGGCATGACGACGATCGAGGCGGTCGTCCCGGCCGCGGAGATTCAGCGGTACGCGACCGATCTGCGCTCGATCACCCAGGGGCGCGGCACGTTCACGACCGAGTTCTCGCACTACCAGCCGGTGCCGCCGCAGCTGGCCGAGCAGATCAAGGCGCAGGCCAAGGAGCGAGAGGCGGCGAACGTCTAGTGAAATCTTGTGGCTGATGCGCGGATCGTCCCGCATCGGCGCTCGGGGGCATCCTGGCTTGGCCCGGTCGATTGCCGCCAACGTGGTAGGCATCGGCTCGTGGCCAGGCCGGGATGCGCCGTCTGTGCCACTGTCTTTCGAGTGTTGTGAAGTTCAGACGCGCGCTTGGAATCGCGCGTATAGGAGTGAATGATGGTAGGGATGCCGAGTGAGACGCCAGCGTACACCGTCATCTTCGACGGTGGCTCGCTCGGCAACCCAGGTCGCGGTTACGGATCGTACGAGCTGCGGAATCCTCAGGGAAAGACGATCCACGAGCAGCTGAATTTCGATCACCTCGGTCCAACGGTCACGAACAACCAGGCCGAATACATGACGCTGATTGCCGCGCTCGAGCGGCTGCTGGGGCTGCTCGGAGAGCGGGCGCGATCGGTCCGGCTGGTTGTGCGGGGGGACAGCCAGCTCGTGATTCGGCAGCTGCTCGGTCAGTGGAAAGTGCGCAACGCGGAATTGGCGCCGCTCCACCAGCGCGCGCTGACGCTGCTGCGCCGGTTCGGCAGCCACGAGCTGGTCTGGCAGCCTCGGAGCGAAAGCGTCAAAGTGCTGGGGCACTAATCCCGGCGGGTGAGTTGTCGCGATCGCCGCTCAGGCCTGTGTTTCGGACTCGAGCGGCTGGACGTTGATCGCCCGGCGCTTGCCAATGTGCTGCGGGTCAGCGGCGATGTCGAACGAGACGCGTGTTCCCGCTTCGAGCTCGTCAAAACGGTTGCCGACGACACTCGTGCGGTGGAAGAAAATCTCCTCCTGGTTCGGCTCGCTCCCCGTCACGATGAACGCATAGTTTCGGACGTTGGGAACGCGCTTCACGGTACCGGTTGCCAATCCATGCTCCTTCCATGGTCATCACTGCACCTGGGCGCCGTACATGCATGTTTGGTGCCCAGGTTCTTCTCGCTTAGGGCGGGATCGCCGCCGAACGCGCGTGTTGATTAGTCGTCGTCAAACGCGGAGGCGTCGGGGCGCCAGCGCACCAGGAGCGTGATGACGGCGACGTAGATGAAGATGAAAAGCACCGGATAGGCAAGGAATGGAAGCGACATGAACCGGCGCATCACGATGATGAGCAGGGCGGTGATGATGAGGCTGAGGAGACACCCGGGCCGCAGCGACGACTCGAACGCCGAGGGCGGCCGGACATGCCGCGAGATAATGTCGATGGCGTCCGGTTGATAGTCCGCGGAATGTGTCTCGCGCGCGTCTGACATGCTCCGAGTATAAGTCGCTCACCGGGGGCATCACCACCGGCGCGCGGAAGGAACGATCTGAGAATCGTCGTGTTACCCGTTCACGGTGCGATTGACACCCAGACAGCAGCGGGACTATACTTCCTCCGTCACGATAACGGGCGGTTAGCTCAGTTGGTTAGAGCGCCACGTTGACATCGTGGAGGTCACTGGTTCGAGTCCAGTATCGCCCACCCGAGAAGCACCCGGCTGAATCGCCAGCCGGGTGCTTTCTTTTCCCCTTTGTCAGTTCGTTGCCTCCCCTCAGAGGCGCGGGCTTGTCACAGTCGCGCGCTGCCGAGACGCTGCAACGCTTGCCGCAAGCTCTTTTCCTCCGCGCCCGAACGTGCGATGATGCCACCTCACCATGTGACGGACTGTTCACCTGGAGGGAGCGAGACGAGGAATGGATAAGGGGATCGAGATCCGGGGTGCGGTGCCGGCCGACTTGGCGCACGTCTTGTCGCCGGAGGCATTGGCGTTTGTCGCGGAGCTCCATCGCGAGTTCAATCCGACGCGGGAGGCGTTGCTCGCCCGCCGGAAGGAGCGGCAAGCGGCGATCGCGGCCGGAGAGCGATTGACCTTCCTCGAGGAGACGCGCTCGATCCGCGAGGATGATTGGCGCGTCGCGCCCACGCCTCCGGCGCTGCAAGATCGGCGGGTCGAGATCACCGGCCCGACCGACCGCAAGATGATGATCAACGCGCTCAACTCGGGCGCGAAGGTCTTCATGGCCGACTTCGAGGATGCGCTGTCGCCGTCCTGGTGGAACGTGCTCGATGGGCAGCGCAACCTGGCGGACGCGGTGCGCCGGACGATCACATTCGAGAATCCGGACGGCCGCGTCTATCGCCTCAACGAGGAGATTGCCACGCTGCTCGTCCGGCCACGCGGCTGGCACCTCGTCGAGCGGCATGTCCTGGTCGATGGGCAGCCGATCTCCGCCAGCCTCTTCGATTTCGGCCTCAGCTTCTTCCACAACGCCCGCGAGCAACTCGAGCGAGGGGCGGGCCCCTATTACTACCTGCCGAAGCTGGAGAGCCACCGCGAGGCGCGGCTCTGGAACGATGTCTTCAACGCGGCGCAAGATCGCCTCGGCATTCCGCGCGGCTCGATCCGGGCGACGGTGCTCGTCGAAACGATCCTCGCCGCCTTCGAGATGGAGGAAATCCTCTACGAGCTGCGCGATCACGCGGCCGGGCTGAACGCTGGCCGCTGGGACTACATCTTCTCCCTGATCAAGACGATGCGCCACTCGCCGGATCATGTCCTGCCGGACCGGGCGCAGGTGACGATGGCGGTGCCGTTCATGCGCGCCTACACCGAGCTGCTCGTCCGCACCTGTCACAAGCGCGGGGCGCACGCGATCGGCGGCATGGCAGCGTTCATCCCGAGCCGGCGCGATCCCAGCGTCAACGAGGTGGCCTTCGCCCGCGTCCGCGAGGACAAGGAGCGCGAGGCCGGCGACGGCTTCGACGGCACCTGGGTGGCGCACCCAGACCTCGTACCGGTCGCGATGGAGATCTTCGACCGTATCCTGGGCGAGAAGCCGAACCAGAAGGACCGGCTGCGGGAAGATGTCTCGGTGACAGCCGAGCAGCTTCTCGATGTCCGGGTGCCGGGCGGTAAGATCACCGACGGCGGCGTGCGGACGAACGTCAGCGTCGCGCTTCAGTACATTGACTCGTGGCTGCGCGGCAACGGCGCGGCGGCGATCAACAACTTGATGGAGGACGCGGCGACGGCCGAGATCTCGCGCGCACAGCTCTGGCAGTGGATTCGCCACAACGCGACGACCGATGACGGCGCGCCGATCACGCTCGAGCGTTATCGCACGACGCGCGACGAGGAGCTAGAGAAGCTCGGCGGGCGCGACAAGGGGCGGCTGGCCGACGCCGCCACGTTGCTTGACCAGCTCGTTGAATCCGACGACTTCATTCCGTTCCTGACGCTGCCCGCCTACGAGTATCTGGACTAATCGCCGACGGGATGGCCTTGCAAGGGGAGGAACGCGAACCGATGCGCGTGATCGGACCGGTAGAGCCGTTGATCAGCGGGTACGACTCGCCGGAGGGGCCGGCGTTCGACCGGGATGGCAACCTCTACTTCGTGAACTGGAATTCCAGCTCGATCATCAAGCTCACGCCGGACGGCCAGGCTTCCGAATACTTCAACACTGGCGGCATTCCGGCCGGCCTCGCTTTCCATCCGGATGGCTCGCTCTACGTCGCCGACGAAGGCGAGCACATCCACGGGTTGTTGCGCATCACGCCGGACGGGAAGTCCGAGATCGTCGTCAACGAGTACGAGGGCAAGCCGCTCAACGGCGCCAACGACCTCGTCATTGATCGCAACGGCGTCATCTATTTCTCCGATCCGTGGGGCTCCTCCGCGGAGAACCCAATCGGCGGCTTCTACCGCTATTTCCCGGATGGTCGCCTGGAACAGATTGACACCGGCCTGGCGTTCCCGAACGGTGTGGCGCTGACGGCCGACGGCTCAGCGGTGATCCTTGCCGAGACGTACCGCAACCGCCTGCTGCGCTACGAGATTCGGCCGGATGGCTCGATGGGGCCGCGAGAGCACTGGGCCGACACGGAACTTCCGTCAGGTCCGGATGGCATGGCGTTCGACGAGAACGGCGATCTCTACGTCGCGCACTACGCCGGCGGGCGAGTCGATATCTTCTCGCCCGAGGGCAAGAAGGTGGACGAGATCCGCGTGCCAGGGGCGAACCCGACGAATGTCGCCTTCGGCGGAGCCGATCGGAAGACGCTCGTCATCACCGAGGTGGAAACCGCGTCGGTTTATCGAGTCCAGTTGGCAGTTGCCGGGCAGCCGCTCCATGACGGGTGGAGCGATCGCGGCAGGTGACCGGAGAGGATCAATCCTCGAAGAGGCAGGGACCGGGGAGCAAACCGAGCTGCTGCAGGAGGCTGGCGGTATCGTACTGGATCCAACGCTCTTGGAGCTTGCCGTTCTGGTAGCGATCCAGGCCGATACCCTTGATCCGAACGGAGCGGCCGGTTGGCGGAATGCCCATGAACGGGCCGGTGTGCGTGCCGCGAGCGATGAAGCGGTAGGTGATGTATTCCCCGCAGGGGATCATCGCGTCGAGCGTCAGGGTGAGGTCCGGGAAACCGGTGCGGAACCCGGCGATGTCGATCCGTACGCCCTCCGGCCCGTAATGGTCGCCGCACGGTAGGTGACTGATGTGCTCCGGAGAGACCAGCTCTGGCAAGATGCGTACATTCCCGCCGTTGATTACCTCCTCGATGAACCGCCGCAATACTTCGCGCTTGTCTTCGCTCACCATCTGTCCTTTCACACTAACGACGCGTTGCAGCAAAGGTCATCTGCCCAACGTGGGCTACGCTGCGACTCTATAGTCGCTTGCGGGGCCCTAGCTACGCATCAGTCAGACGACGTATTTCTGCGAAACGGTGGCGGATACGCAACGCGCGTGATCGTCTGAGCGAGGCGAAGCGGATTGCGTAGGGCGCCGGGCTGGCGTCCGCTGGTCCCTGCCCGGCGCCCTGAACTTGCGCCACCGAGCGCTGACTTTCGCCTAGCTCACGCTTGGCGCGATTGGTGCGGCGGTGGGAATTGGCCCGGTCGGCGGTCGGCGCGGGGCTGAGCGTGGCCTAAGCTGCCTCGTCGCGCACGACCGAGACTTCGCGCAGGCGCAACCGCAGGCGCTTGCGCTGGGCGTCGAGTAGCGTCAGGCGCTGAACGCCGCTGACCGTAACCTTGAGCGGCGTGCCGTCCGCATCGACGAGGAGACGAACTGCCGGACCCTCGAAGACGACCTGCTCGACCGCGCCCTCGATCAGTCCTGGCTCGTCGGCGCTCGCGCCGTCCTGCAGCACCTCGATGTTTTCCGGGCGTACGAAGGCGAGGACGCGATCGCCCGGCGCGATGCTGCCTGGAGCATGCGCTTGCACCGTTAGACTCCCGCAGCGGATCGTCGCTCGCCGGTGATTGGAGTCCTCGTGCACCTCGACGACGGTGCCCCGGAGCGCGTTGTTGTCGCCGACGAAGTTGGCAACGAACTCCGTCGCGGGGCGCAGGTAGATGTCGAGCTGCGTGCCCGCCTGCTCCACGCGCCCTTTGTTCATCACGAAGATGCGGTCGGAGATCGCGAAGGCCTCGGACTGGTCGTGCGTAACGTAAATCGCCGTTTTCTTCGTGCGCCGCTGGAGCGCAAGGATCGAGTACTTCAGCGTGTCGCGGAGGTTGCGGTCGAGCGCGGAGAGCGGCTCATCGAAGAGGAGCACGCGGGGATCGGTGGCGAGCATCCGCGCGAGCGCCACCCGTTGCTGCTGGCCGCCGGACAACTGGGCTGGCATGCGATCGCCATACCCTTCCAGCTCAATCATGGCGAGTAGCTCGTTTACGCGCTGCTCGATCTCCGCCTTTGGCCGCCGCTTGACGGACAGGCCGAAGGCGATGTTCTTGGCGACGGTCAGGTGCGGGAAGAGGGCGTGACTCTGGAACGCCAGCCCGACGTTGCGCTTGTGCGTGGGGATCGCGTTGACGACCTGGTCGTCGAAGAGAATGACTCCCTCGGTTGGCTCGACGAGGCCGGCGACCATCCGCAGTGTCGTCGTCTTGCCGCAGCCGGACGGCCCGAGGAGGGTGACGAACTCGCCCTCCGCGATGTCCGCGCTGACGCGATCGACCGCCACCGTCTGCCCATACCGCTTCGTCACTTCAACCAGACGAACCCGTGCCATCGAACAATATCCCCAGTGATTAGATCAAATACGTGCCCTTGAGATAGCGGGAGCCGAACGTCTTGAAGAAGACCAAGACGATGATGAACGAGACGAACTGCATCGTTGCCGCGAGCGCGGCTGTCGAGGGCAGGAAGCCGGTGCGGGTGAGGTTGTAGACCCGCAGCGCGGCAGTCGTCGTGTTCGGCCCGGCGATGAAGAGCGTGACCAGGAACTCATTGAAGACGATGACGAAGGTCAGCAGGATGCCGGCGCTGATGCCGGGACCGAGGAGCGGCAGCTCGACGCGGAAGAAGGTGGTCAGCCGGTTGGCGCCAAGGGTCCGCGCCGCTTCCTCATACACGCGCGGCAAGTCGCGCAGCGCGACGATGATCGGGACCAGCATCAGCGGGTAGGTGCCGACGACGTACGCACCGAGCAGCCCGACGAAGGTGCGCGGGATATCGAAGAGGAACGCGTAGGTGATCGCCAGGCTGATGCCCATCACGGCGCCGGGCGTGTAGAGCGCAAGGTTGAGAGTCGAGAGGATGAAGCGCTTGCCCGGGATGGGATGCCGGACGATGGCGTACGCGGCCGGGATGGCGATGAAGAGATTCAAGACAATCGTGGCGACGGTGACTTCGACGGAGAGGAGGAGATTCTCCTTGAACGAGCCGAAGACGTAGCGATACGACTCCAGCGTCAATCCGCCTTCAGGCGCGCGCAGGGAATGGAGTGTCGTCGTGACGAATGGCAAGGCGAAGAGGACGAGCCAGAGCCAAATGTATGCGTGCTGAAGCCCGGCCGAGATCCGGCGGGGAGCCAGCAGCGCGCGCCGATATGTAGGTGTAGGTGCTACTGCCGCGCTCACATTACGCTCCGAGCGCCCCGCGCGAGAAGCGAAGGGACAGCCACGTCACGCCGAAGGCGAGCGCCATGAGCACGATTCCCATCGCCGAAGCGAGGCCATAGTCGAACTGACTCAAGCCCTTTTGATGAAGGGTGATGGAGAGGACGCGCTGCTGCGCCGTGCCACCGAGGAGGATCGGCACGACGAAGACGCCGAGATTCCACCCAAAGCACATCAGGAACCCGGCGAGGATGCCGCTGCGGCTGAGCGGGAAGAGCACCCGGGTGAAGATCTGCCACGGCTTTGCACCGAGTGTCTGCGCCGCCTCTTCTAGGAGCGGATCGACGTTGCTCAACGCCGTCCCGACGTTCATCACCATGAACGGGAAGGTGAACATCGCCATGCCGAAGACGGTCATCGGCTCGGAGATCAGCAGCGTCGTCGCGTTGATGCCGAGGAAGTCGAGCACCGGCGCGAGTGGCCCGTTGGGAAGGAGCACGTAGCGGATGCCGAAGGCCAGATAGAGCGGGCCGAAGAGCGGGAAGACCATCAGCGTGCGGACGAGCTCGCGGTACCGAACGCGCCGGACGAGGATGTACGCGAAGGGATAGCCGAACACCAAGTTGACGAGCGACGCGAGCAGGGCGAGACGGATCGTCGTCTGGATGTGCGGCAGATAACGATCGAAGACGGTCGAGTAGTTTGCGGTCGTGTAGACCGGGTTGTTGAAGAAGAAGCTGGATTCTTCGGTGAAACTGACGATGACGAGATAGATCAGCGGGATGACGGAGAAGAGGATGGTGACGATCGCCGCCGGGAGAATCAAGCCGGGGCCGATCAATGCCCCTTTCCACCGCTTCCATAGGGACGCGCGGCTCGGCGCGACCGACTCTCGGGTTGACAGTGTGACTGTGGGATGAGCCATGGTGTGGGCGAGTTTACCTAAGGCCGCGAGGCGCCGCTACCGTCTCTGGCGAGCGGCGTGGATGGCCCCCTCTCCCCGAGGGAAGAGGGGGCGCCAACCTCGAACAGCGCGCGACTACAGGCCGATGCCGGCCAGCCAAGCGTCGTACCAATCCTTGGAGTGCTGCGCGTAGTACTCCCAGTCGACCGTCTTGTAGGACGTCTCGAGCTGCTCGATCGTCGGGAAGTAGGTGTAGTAGACGTCCTTGATCCAATCCGGTACGAGATCGACGTAGGACGGGCCGAGGAAGCCTTCGTGGAACTCAGCCCACGCGCCCTCGGTGATGCCCCACTCCTCAATATCCGGGAACTGAGCGTCGTCGCTGAGCCGCCAGTCCACGAAGATCTGAGCGAGCACCGGGTGAGCCGGCTTGACCGGGATCCACATGTAGCCGTTGACCGCGTATTGGCCGGAGGCGGCGACGAGGAACGCGGCTTCCTGCTGCCCGTTCAGGTACTGCAGGCGAGCGAAGGAGTTCCAGAACGTCACCACGTCGACGACGCCGCTCGCGAAGAGCTGCTGCGCCTCGCCGAAGTCGCTGGTGTACTTGAGGGCGTTCGGGTGAACCCGCTCGACGAGGAAGTCGATGACTTCCTCCATCTGCGCCGGGTCCTTGTAGTCCTTGCCGAGCGAGGCCGCCATGCCGAGAAGGATGCCGCCGCCGGTGATGTCGCCCGGCAGCCACATGAGCAGCCGTCCCTGAAGGCGCTCATCGGCCAGGTCCTTCCAGTCGTTCAGGAAGTCGACCTTCTCAGCGTTGTAGTTGATGCCGGGCGAAGCCGAAGCCTGGAATCCGACGGCGGTCGGCACGTGCTTGAGGGAGTCCATCACCCGCTCGGCGTTTGGGATCAGGCCGGAGGGGAGGAAGTCCTCCATCAGCTTGACGCCCTGATTCTGGCTCTGGACCATCGCCTCAGCCCAGTAGTTCTCCTCGATCGCCAGGACGTCGTACGGCGACGAATCACCACTGCCGACCGCGGTGTAGAGCTCCGTGAGGTAGGTGCTCGGGGACTGGGAAGCGGCGTAGTTCAGCTTGATCTCGACGTCGTAGACCTGCTTCACGTAGTCCTGGAAGCGTTTGATGAGCGCGTCGTTCGCCGTGTAGGTCCAGTTCCCGACGTTGACCTCGCCCTCATCGGCGATCGCCGCCTTGATGTCCTCGAAGGTCATCTCGCGGTCCAGGATCGGAACATGGACCGGACCGTTAGCGGCGGGAGACTCTGGGACTGGCGTTGCCTGGGCGTAGGCCTTCGAGGTCAGGACGGACATGATGGCCGGGAGCGAGAGCCCCATCATCGCGCCGCGCTTGACGACCTGGCGCCGAGTCAGCCGACCGGAAACTGCTTCTCGCAGAAGCTCATCCGCGCCACGAAAATCGTGAGCCATCGTTTTTTCCTCCGCTAATGGGCAATCCAGCGTGTCGGCGACGCGCCAGACTCCCCGATTTCGGACTCAACCGACGAGATGCGCTCGGTACGGTACTCAGAGGGGGAAGGCCTGTCAAGCCTGCCCCCTCTCTTGCCGGTTAGAGCCGGGAGAGTTCTGGTCGGCCGGTTAGCGGCGGCACGGGCACGAGCGGGATGACCTTCCCGTTCTGCCACGGCGGCAGCGTCGCCCACGGCTGGAGCGGGCGCTCCTCGACGCGCGGCAGCACCTCGCCGTTGACCATCGTCAGGGTGTTGATCAGCCGCTTGGTGCCCTTGCGCTCGTTCATGAAGATGTCTTGGAAGGTGAAGTCACCCTCCTCGATGCGGAAGAGCGCGACGTCCGCCGGGCTGCCGGGCTTGAGGGAGCCAAGGTGCGGCGTTCGCATCGCCGCGGCCGGCCGGGACGTAGCCCGTTCGATGACCTCTGGCAGGCTCATGCCCAGGAGGAGGAACTTCGAGAGAGTGGTCGGCATGTCGAACATCGGGCCCTGGATCGCAATCTGGTGGATATCGGTGCTGATCACGTCCGGCAGGATGCCCTTTGCGAGCATCTTCTCCGCGGTCTCGAAGGAGAAGGAGCCGGCGCCGTGCCCGATGTCCAAGATCAAGCCTTGGTCGTGCAGCTCCTTGATGCGCGGATGGATATTGCCATCCTCGCCGTAGATTCGCATATCGTGACCGGTGAAGCAGTGCGTCAGGATGTCGCCCGGCCGCAGATGCTCGACCACCTCATCGAGCGTCGGCGGTCCTTGCCCGATGTGGACCATCAGCGGGAGGCCGACTAGATCGGCAAGCTCTCGCGCCTTGGCGAGCGGCGCGACGCCGACGCCGCGCGTCGTATTGCGGTCGATCCGCGCCTTGATGCCGAGGATGACGTCCCGGTTCATCTCGATGATCGTCGCCGCGAGCTCGACGTCCCAGTAGTCGGGATTGGCAAACTCGTAGGTCGGCGCGATCAGGCCGATGGCCGAGAGGTTGAGAAGGGCGTAGACGCGAGCCTTGCTCGCTTCGATGACGTAGCGGCGCAGACCGGGGAAGGAGTAGGCTCCGGAGCTGCCGACGTCGAGCCAGGTCGTGACGCCGGAGCGCGCTGCCACCGGGTCGGGCTCGATGCCCCAATAGGTGGCGCCCCAGTAGACATGCGTGTGGAGATCGATCAGTCCCGGCGTGACGTATTGGCCGGTGGCGTCGATGACTTGGTCCGCGCGGGACGGATCGATATCCGCTTCGACCGCGACGACCTTTCCGCCCGCGATGGCAACATCGAGCCGCCCCTGAAGCCCCGCGCCGGGATCAACGACCTCACCGCCACGAATCAACGTCTCGATGCGTTCTGGTATCCCGTCGTTCACGCCGGTGTTCCCCCGCTCTGTTTGGGCCGCGCCGAGCGGCCGGCCCCGATGACCCTCGTGCCGTCGTTGCGGGACGCTACGCCAGGTCCGCGGCGCTGTCAAGCGGGTCATTCCCGCCATTTGCGCCGCGATACCCGGTCAGTCCGTCATCCCACGCGGGACGGAGGCCGGCCGCCCCGCGTCAGAGCCGGTGCCGCCCGGCGGCGTGCCGTCGATCAGCGCGACCAGCGGTGTGCCTCGGGGTCTTCCTGGTCGAACGTCGGCAGCGCCAGGAGCTCGTCCCACAGCTCTTGCGGGATGGGGTGCGTGGCGTAGGCGATCGTCTCCTGAATCCGCTCGGGGCGGCTCATGCCGACGATGGTGACCGTGATGCGCGGGTCGCGCAGGGAGAACTGCAGCGCGGCAGCGGCCATCGGCACGTTGTACCGGGCGCAGATGTCGGCGATCTGGCGGGTGCGCTCGATCATCTCCGGCGACGCTTGCTGGTAGGCATAGCGCGGGTAGGCATCCGGGCCCTTGACGAGCATGCCGCTGCCGTAGGGGGCGGCGTTGAGCACCGCCATCCCGCGCCGGTGCGCCTCCTCGATGACCGGCTCGGCGACGCGGGTCAGGAGGGTGTAGCGGTTGTGGGTGATGACGGCGTCGAAGATGCCGGTTTTGATGTACTGAAGCTCGACGTCGTTCGGGCCGCTCGCCACGCCGAGATGGCCGATGACGCCTTCTTCCTTGAACTTCTGCAGCACCTCGACCGGACCGCCCGGCGCCATCGCCGCCTCGAAGGTGGTCCACTCGGCGTCGTGCAAGAAGACGACGGGCACGTGGTCCACGCCGAGGAGCTGCAGGCTGCGCTCCATGCGCCGCTTGACCGTCTCGCCGCTGTAGTCGTTCGTCTTCGGGTCGCGGCCCTGCTTCGTCTGCAGCATCGCCCCGGCGGGCAGACCGCCTCGCTCCCGCAGCACGAGCCCGATCCGCCGCTCGCTCTCGCCGTCGCCGTACAGCGCGGCGGTGTCGAGGTAGTTGAGCGGGCTGTCGAGCGCGGCGCGGATCGTCGCCAGCGCGTCTTCCTCGGAGACGGAGTAGAGGAAGGTGTCCTTCATGTCGCCGAGCGGGGCGCACCCGACCGCGATTGGAGGCACCATCAGCTCGGTCTGCCCGAATTTGCGCCGCGCGAGAACATCAGCCGTCATCGTTCCCTCCCGACACTTCGTCCCGGTGGGCGCCTGGTCCACCCGGGACCGACCGGATGTCATTCGTTGACGGCGTGATCATCGCACAGCATCGGGTGCGTTGGGAGCCACGGATGCCGCGGTCGAGGCGAAGCGCGGGATGATCTCGCGGGCGAAGCGGCGCAGCGGCTCCTGATCGTAGGCCAGGCGCGGCATGTAGATGATGATGTAGTTCATCCCGACCGCGATCAGCTCCTCGATGCGGCGGCTGACCGTCTCGGTCGTACCGACGAGGAAGGACTGCCGGTACTCCTCCAGCGACCGGTCACCGCGCGCCGCGGCGGTCTCGCGCTCCGCGTTCGCTTCGTTCTCGACGAGGTGAACGTTGAGGCTGGTCGAGCGAATGATCTCGTTCATGTCGCGGCCGACCGCCTCGCAGTGACGCGCCAGAACCTCCAGCTTCTGCTTGCAGGTCTCGGGATTGCCGCCGCCGAAGTTGCAGGCGTCGCCGTACTGCGCGACGAGGCGGAGTGTGACCTTCTCTCCGCCGCCGCCGATCCAGAGCGGAATGTGCGGCTTCTGCACACCTTTCGGCTCGTTGATCGGCCGCTCGATGCGGTGGTACTTGCCTTGGAACTCCGGCTCGTCCTGTGTCCACATCGCGCGGATGATCTGAACGGCCTCGCGCAGCATCGCCAGCCGCTCGGGCACTTCAACCCAGTCATAGCCGTAGGCACGCCACTCGTGCTCGTACCAGCCGGCGCCGATGCCAGCGTTGAGCCGGCCGTGGCTGGCGACGTCCACGGTCGAGGCGATCTTGGCGAAGAGGGCGGGATTGCGATAGCCGTTGCAACTCACCATCTGGCCGATGCGGACACGGCGGGTGTCGCGGGCCAGCGTCGCGGTGATCGTCCAGCACTCGAAGGTTGTCTCATGCGTGGGCACGGGCGTGGTGTGGAAGTGGTCGTAGACCCAAATGCTGTCCCAACCTTCCTCCTCGTCGGCTGCCCGCGCCACCGCGGTCATCGCCTCATATTGCGCGATGGGATCGGGGATCTCCACGAGATCCATCCGCCAGCCCTGAGGCACGAAGACGCCGAACCGCACTGCCATCTCGGACCTCCTCACGACGTGGTCACGAAGTGCCTAAGCCGCGTAGAGCTGCTGGACCTTGTCCGTGATGTATCGCAGGAAGGGTTCAGGCTTGATGGAGTCGCCAGTTAGCCGCTTGATCATCTCCTTCGGCGGGAACTTGCGGCCGTGCCGGTAGAGATTCTGGCGGAGCCACTCGCGAATCTCGCCGAACTGGCCTTGCGCGATCTGGGTCTCGGTGCCTGGCAGGTCGTGCTGTAGACGTTCCCAGATTTGGAGGGAAAGCACCGTGCCCAGGGCGTAGGTCGGGAAGTAGCCGAACAGCCCCTCCGACCAGTGGACGTCCTGCATCACGCCGAGGGCATCGTTGGGCGGGGTGACGCCGAGATAGTGCTCCATCTTGGCGTTCCAGACTTCCGGCAAGTCGGCGGGACGCAGATCACCTTCGAAGAGATCGCGCTCCAGCTCGAAGCGGAGGATGATGTGCAGCGGATAAGTCAGCTCGTCGGCCTCGGTCCGGATCAGCGACGGCTGCATCTTGTTCACCGCGCGCCAGACCGTGTCGGCGTTCGCCCTGCCGAACTGCTCGGGGAAGGCGTCGCGCAGGATCGGGAAGGCATAGTCCCAGAACGGCCGGCCGCGACCGATGACGTTCTCCCAGAGCCGGCTCTGCGACTCGTGCAGCGCCATCGAGGCGCCTCCGGCGAGGATCGTGTGCTCGAGCGCCGGGTCGCTGCCCGCCTCGTAGAGCCCGTGGCCAAGCTCGTGGATGGTGCCGAAGAGCGCCATGGTGAGCTTTTCCTCGTCATAGCGCGTCGTCAGCCGGATGTCGGTCGTGGCGATGCTCTGGGCGAAGGGATGATGGGTCGGATCGAGCCGCCAGCTCTCCGGGTCGTATCCCATCGGCGGGATCAGCTTCAGGAGCAGCTCCTTCTGCCGATCGGCGGGGAAGCTCCCGTGCATGATCGCGTCGTCAACGCGGTCCGCTCGCTCGCGCACGGTGGCCACGAGTGGCACCAGACCGTCCCGCAGCGGAGTGAAGACGGCGGTGACCTCGGCGGCGGTCAGGTCCTGCTCGTAGTCGTCGAGCAGGACGTCGTAAGCGGGCTTTCCTTCCTTATTGATTGCCTCGATGTAGCGCCGCTTTAGCTCGATGTTGCGCTCCAGGGCTGGCAGGAAGCGTTGAAAGTCGTTGGCTTCGCGCGCCTCGACCCAGACCGTGTAGCCTTCGGCGGCGGCTCGGGCTAGCTCTGCCGCGAGTTCGGGCGGCACCCGGCGCGCTTTCTCCCAATCGCGCCGCGCGACGCGGATCATGCTCGCCTCATCGGAGTCGTATGGCAGACTCTCCTCGTACGGGCGAAGCTCATCGAGGAGTCGGCCGATTTCCGGGTCGGTGAGCCGCTCATGGGCGAGCCGGCTCAGCGCCGCGAGATGCTCGCCCCGCGCCGCTGCCCCCTTCTTCGGCATCATCGTCTGCTGGTCCCAGACGAGTAGACCGGCCGCGTTGTACAGCGCGTGGATCTCACCCAGCCGGCGCTTGAGCTCTTGAAATGCCTGTTCCACGATCTACTCCCCCGTGCTCTTCGACGTCTGCCGCATCTCGTCACGACCGGCAGGCCGTGCTCCGGTGAGTACCGTACTCGCAGGAGGGTCGGTGAGACAACGTTGTCCTGACGCGCGGTTTAGAATCGCCGCGACTTTCTGGTTCGATCCGATAGCTTGGCACGGCAGCGTGGCGTGGCCCGCCGCCCTGGCGAGAGGCCACGATGGAGGACCAAAGTTGAAGCGCGGACGCAGTGAGATTGCCGGTCCGCGCTGCTCTTCGGTGGTGGTTGGTTAGAGCGCGCTCGCGGATTCGCTCGCGCGGGCGGCGGGCCGCCTGTCCGCGCCGTCGTCGCTACCGGCGGCTGGCGCAACGGCGCTTGCCGCGGCCGGCGCCTGATCGACTGGCGAGGCGCGGAGCGCGTGGCGGAGGACGTCTTCGATCTCGTCCACGAAGACGAACTCCAGCTCCTTACGCAGATCTGCCGGGACGTCCTCCAGATCGCGCTCGTTGCGGCGAGGCAGGATGACCGTCTTGATGCCAGCCCGGTGAGCGGCGAGCACCTTTTCACGGATGCCGCCGACCGGAAGCACCTTGCCGCGCAGCGTGATCTCGCCGGTCATCGCGACGTCGCTGCGGACTGGCCTCCCGGAGGCGAGGGATGCGAGCGCGGTTGCCATCGTCACGCCGGCGGATGGCCCATCCTTCGGCACGGCGCCAGCCGGCACGTGGACGTGGACCGCCTTCCCGGTAAAGACTTCTGGATCGATTCCGAGAAGGTCCTTCGCGTTCGACCGGATGTAGGAGAGCGCCGCCTGCGCGCTCTCTCGCATGACGTCGCCGAGCATGCCGGTCAGGATCAGGCGCTCCTCGTCGCTCGGCATCATCGTCGCCTCGATGAAGAGGACGTCGCCACCGGTTGGCGTCCAGGCCAAGCCCGTCGCCACACCGGGCCGGTCGGTGCGCTCGGCTGCTTCCTCGAAGAAGCGCGGGCGGCCGAGGAAGTCGGCCAGATTCTCGGTGGTGACCTCGGTGCGCTGCGTCTTGCCCTCGGCGATGCTCCGCGCCGCCTTGCGGCAGACCGCGGCGATTTCCCGCTCCAGATTGCGCACGCCGGCTTCGCGCGTGTAGCCGCGGATGATGAGGCGAAGCGCCTGATCATCAAACGTCACTTCCTCGGGCGTCAGTCCGTGCGCCTGGATCTGCTTCGGCACTAGGTAGCGCTTCGCGATCTGTAGCTTCTCCTCGTCCGTGTAGCCGGAGAGCTGGATGACCTCCATGCGGTCGAGGAGCGGCGCCGGGATCGTGTCCGTCGTGTTCGCGGTCGCGATGAAGAGGATCTGCGAGAGATCGAACGGGACGCCGAGGTAGTTATCCACGAAGGAGTGGTTCTGCGCCGGGTCCAGGACTTCGAGCAGCGCCGAGGATGGATCGCCGCGCCAGTCCGCGCCGACCTTATCAATCTCGTCAAGCATGAAGACGGGGTCGCGGGTCTCGGCGCGGCGCAACGCCTGGATGATCCGGCCGGGCAGGGCGCCGATGTAGGTCCGGCGGTGCCCCCGAATCTCCGCCTCGTCGCGGACGCCGCCCAGCGACATCCGGATGAAGGCGCGCCCGAGCGCCCGCGCGATTGATTGGCCGAGGCTCGTCTTGCCGACGCCCGGCGGACCGACGAAGCAGAGGATCGGCTCTCGCGCGGAGCGGTCCGTCGGCGTCTCCGTGCTGGCGTTCGGCTGCGGCTCCTGCTCGATTTCGCCCTCGCCTTCGACGTCCACGCCGACATTGGCTGGGGTCACGCGCTCCTGCTGGGCGGCCAGCCGCTCCTGGCGCAGCTTGCGCACGGCGAGGTACTCCAGGATGCGGTCCTTGATCTTCTCCAGGTCGTAATGATCCTCATCGAGGACCTCGCGGGCCCGCGCGACATCAATCGTGCCGCCGCTCAGCCGATTCCACGGCAGATCGGCCATCCACTCCAGGTACGTCCGGATGATGCCGTGCTCGGGCGAGGCAGGCGGGATCGACTCGAGCCGCGCCAGCTCTCGCTCCACTTCGCGTCGTGCTTCGTCCGGGAGTCCGGCCTCCTCCAGCCGGCGGCGCAGCTCGCTCGTCTCGGTGTCGCCTTCCTCCCCGAGCTCGCGCCGGATCGACCGGAGCTGCTCGCGCAGGAAGTACTCGCGCTGCGCCTTGCTCATCCGCTCCTGCGTCTCGGAGGTAATCCGCTGGCCGAGCTCGCGGACGGCGACCTCGTGCTGCAGGAGCTCGACGAGACGGCGTAGCTTCGCATCCACCGGGTCGAGCTCGAGAATCTCCTGCCGCACCGGTCCCTCTAGCGGGAGCGTCGAAGCGACGAGGTAGACCAGCTGCCGGGGATCGGAGAGCCCTTCGGCGGTCGCGGCGAGTTCATTCGGGAGCTCGGGGATCAGCCCGACCGCGCGCCGGTACAGGTCCGCGACGGCGCGCATCAGCGCTTCACTCTCCAGGCCGGCGACGTGACGATCGGGAGCGCTCTCGATGCGAGCGACCAGATACGGCTCGGTCGTGACGAAGTCGAGCAGGCGGATGCGCTGGAGTCCCTGCACGACGAGGCGCAACGAGCCGTCCGGCCCGCGCACCAATTGATGGATGATCGCCGCCGTGCCGATGCGGTAGAGGTCGTCCGGACCGGCTTGCTCGGTCTGCTCCGTGCGCTGCGCGACGAGGGCGACGAGGCGGTCGCGGCGCATTACATCGTCAACGAGCCGGACCGAGCGCTGCTGGCCAACCACGAGCGGGACGACGGCGAGCGGAAAGACGACGGTTCCGCCACGCAGCGGCAGCACCGGCAGGACGTCCGGGATGGTGACGTCGGTGGCGAAACTCGCTTCTGCCTGAGAGACCATGGACTACCTCGAGTTCAGTTTCGGGAGCGTGACCAGCAGCAAACCGCGATCGTAGCGGGCCTCAGCTCGGTCGGCATCGATCGCGACCGGAAGGGGCAACTCCAGGCGGAACGGTCCCTGGCGAATCTCGGCCGCGTGGTAGACACCGGCGGTATCCGGTGGTTGCAAGCGCCGATGACCTTCGATGACGACCGCGTCGGCGAAGAGGGAGACATCGACGTCTTCCGGATCGATGCCCGCGAGCTCGATCGTGATCGTGACCGTTTCCGCCGACTCATAAACATCGGTCGCGGGCCGCCAGCACGTCTGAGCGAGATGCACGCCTGGCTGGGCGCGGAAGATGTCGGTCAGCGTGAACGGCTGGCTGGCGTTCATGATGACGGTGTAGCGGTAGCTCATTCGCCGGAAGCGCATGGGCGAGATCTCCTTATCGAGCCATCCCTGGCTCGCGGGGCTGCACGTCGCTCTCGCCGCCTCCCGGCCGGAGACCGCCGGACCGGAGGAGCGAGCCAGGGGCTACGAAGAACGCAGCCCACGCCGAATTGTGCTGCCACTCTAACCCGTAAACGCCACGCGGGACGACCTCTTGCCGCGAAATGGCACTCCCGACAGCAGCTTTGCCCGTCGCCGGCCGCGTTTCGTCTGTGGTACGCATACGCCGTGCCGCTGCCGCCAATGGACCAGCATGCTCTCCCGCAACGAGGCGCCGAGCGCGGCTCCGGCCGTCAGCGGACACCGCGCTCGACCTCCGCGGCGTAACGCGCCAGCTCTCGCCGAAGACTCTCAACCTCATCGAGCAGGCTCAGCACGATGCCGATTGCCGGCTCGTTGAGGCCGAGATCAACGCGGAGGCGACGGATCTTGCGCAGGCGAGCCAGCTCTGCATCGCTCAGGAGCAGCTCGCGTTCGTCCCGCACTGCCGGACGCACCAGCCCGCTTGCGACATAGCGGCGAACATGGACGGGTGACAGTCCTACGAGCCGGGCCGCGACCTCGAGCCGGTAATATCGAGTTTCTCCGCTGCCAAGCGTCATCGGCGCCCTCCGATCGGCTCCGGCGACTCGAGCCGCGCAAACTCCTCGATCAGCTCGCGCTGGCGATCCGTCAGGTGTTCGGGTAGCTGGACATGGACCTCCGCGAGGAGATCGCCGCGCCGGCTTGGGTCACCCAGTCTTGGCATTCCCTGCCCGCGCAGGCGGAAGACTTGCCCGTCCTGCGTCCCGGCCGGGATGCGGAGCTCGAGCGTCCGGTTGTCCGGCGTGGTCACGCGAGTCGTGCCGCCGAGCAGCATCACCGACAGCGGAACGTTGACCTTGGTGCGCAGGTCCGTCCCCTCGCGCTCGAAGCGCGGATCGCGCATGACGGTGATGACGAGATAGAGATCGCCGGGAGGTCCGCCCGCCCGGCCCGGATTGCCCTGACCAGCCAGGCGTACCCGCGAGCCAGTAGTGACGCCGGGCGGGATCGTCGCCTCGATGCGGCGCTCCTGACCGTCTGGTGTCCGCAGGGTGACCTGCCGTGTCGTGCCCCGGTAGGCCTCGGCGAGCGAGATGTCGACGCCGAGCTCGAGATCGCTGCCCCGGCGCGGGCGTGGAGCGGAGCTACGCGAGCCGCGCATGCCGGTGCCGAAGATCGCCTCGAAGAAGTCAGAGAACGGCTGGCGATCTCCGAAGAGGTCTTCCAGATCCTCCTCGGTGAACGTCCGGTACTCGTAGGTGGCGCCGCCGCCGGGCCACTGCCCGCGCAGGAAATCCTCGATCGTCACCGTCCGGCCCGCCGCCCGCTGAGCCGCCTCCCACTGCTCGAACTCGCGCATGCGCGGGCCGAGCGCGTCGTAGCGCTTGCGTTTCTCCGGGTCGGAGAGGACTTCGTAGGCCTCGGCGACCTCCTTGAACTTCTCCTCAGCCTCCTTGTTGCCCGGATTGACGTCCGGGTGGTACTGGCGTGCCAGCTTGCGGTAGGCGGACCGAATCTCCTTCTCCGTCGCCGTGCGCGGCACGCCTAGGATCGCGTAGTAGTCTTTGAATTCCATTGCCCCCGTCCTGGGCAGTCATGGCCGGGCCCGCTTACCCCCGACCCGCCAGTCAGCGTTTATCACCATCATCTCATGTAACTTCTATATCTCCCGGAACTCCCCTTCAATTGTGTCGTCCGGGGGAGGACCGCCCTCGTCGCGGCCCGTTCCGGCGGTGGCGCCAGCCGCGACCGCTTGCCCGGCCTCCTGCAGCGCGCGGTCGAGTGCCTCGAGCGCCGGCCGCACGGCAGCCGCGTCTCGGCGGTCCAACGCCTGCCGGATCTCCTGGATGCGGTTCTCGATCTCCAACTTCAGCGCGCTCGGCACGCGGTCACCCTGCTCGCGGAGGAACCGATCGGCGCCATAGGCAGTGTTGTCGGCGCGGTTCATCAGCTCCGCCTCCTCGCGGCGACGCCGGTCCTCCTCCGCGCGCTGCTCCGCCTCGCGGATCATGCGCTGGATCTCGGCCTCGCTCAAGCCGCTCGAGGGCTGGATGACGATCCGCTGCTCCTTGCCCGTCGCCAGGTCCTTCGCGGCCACGTTCAGGATGCCGTTCGCGTCGATGTCGAAGGTCACCTCGATCTGCGGCACGCCGCGCGGGGCCGGCGGAATCCCATCGAGGATGAAGCGACCCAGGCTCTTGTTGTCGGCCGCCATCGGGCGTTCGCCCTGCAGGACGTGGATCTCGACCTGCGGCTGGTTGTCCTCGGCGGTCGAGAAGATCTCGCTCTTCCGGGTCGGGATCGTCGTGTTGCGCGGGATGAGGACCGTCATCACGCCGCCCTTGGTCTCCACGCCGAGGGAGAGCGGGGTAACATCGAGGAGCAGCACGTCCTTGACCTCGCCCCGCAGGACGCCGGCCTGGATCGCGGCGCCGATCGCCACGACCTCATCAGGATTCACGCCCTTGTGCGGCTCCTTGCCGTTGAAGAGCCGGCGAACCAGGTCCTGGACGGCGGGCATGCGGGTCTGGCCGCCGACGAGCACCACCTCGTCAATGTCCGCGGGCTGCAGCTTGGCATCCTGAAGCGCGCGCATCACCGGATTGCGCGTGCGCTCGATCAGGTCATGGGTCAACTGCTCGAGCTTGGCTCGCGTCAGCGTGAGCTGGAGGTGCTTCGGCCCGCTCGCGTCGGCGGTGATGAACGGGAGATTGATCTCCGTCGTCTGCGTCGTGGAAAGCTCGATCTTCGCCTTCTCCGCCGCCTCCCGGATCCGCTGCAGCGCGATGCGGTCCTTGCTGACATCAATGCCTTCCTGGCGCCGGAACTCTTCGATGATCCAGTCCATGATCGCGCGGTCGAAGTCGTCACCGCCGAGGTAGGTGTCACCGGCGGTCGCCAGCACCTCGACCACGCCTTCACCGACGCGGAGGATCGAGATATCGAACGTGCCGCCGCCGAGGTCGTAGACGGCGATCTCCTCGTCCGTCTTCTTGTCCAGCCCGTAGGCGAGCGAAGCGGCAGTCGGCTCGTTGATGATTCGCAGCACCTCAAGGCCGGCGATCTGCCCGGCGTCCTTCGTCGCTTGCCGCTGCGCGTCGTTGAAGTAGGCGGGGACGGTGATGACTGCCTGCGTGACCGGCTCGCCGAGCTTTGCCTCGGCGTCCGCCTTCAGCTTCTGCAGGATCATCGCCGAAATCTCGGGCGGGCTGTATTCGCGACCGCCCATCACGACGCGCACGTCGCCGTTCGGCGCCCGCGTCACCTTGTACGGGACGCGCTTGATCGTCTCCTGCACCTCCGGGTCATCGAACTTACGACCCATGAAGCGCTTGATCGAGAAGATCGTGTTTTCCGGGTTGGTGATCGCTTGCCGCCGCGCGAGGCGCCCAACCAGCCGCTCGCCCGTCTTCGGGTTGACCGCGACGACCGACGGAGTGACGCGCTCCCCCTCCGCGTTCTCGAGCACGACTGGCTCTCCGCCCTCGAGGACGGCCATAACCGAGTTCGTGGTTCCTAAGTCGATTCCGATTACGCGTGCCATCGATGCCCCTCCTTTGAAAGCGTCGCCTTACCGTGCCTCTGACCAAGACCTGCTAAGTCTGACTTCCGTCACCATCCTGCCCGCATGCGGTCGAGCACGCCGGGCGCTCCGTCGCTCAGGATGACCGGGACGGCGGTTTGCTCCCGCGCGGCCTGACAGACGATGCCAAGCAGGTTTCGTGCCCTTCCGACCGCCCGCTCCGGTAGATCGCCGGGCGGCGACTCGACACGGCACTATCCGGCGCTTTGCCCGGTTCGGCGCGGGGACGCTCTCCCCGCGATCCATTGCCGATTTCCGATGCGAGGGAGGTGACGGGACCCTGCCCAGCGGAGACCAATCGCCATGGCGAGTGCCCAGTTTCCTGATTGGCCGCCGCACTTGACGACTAGACATAATAATACATGCTGTCAAGCGGGTTGTCTCGTCTCGCGGCGCGGAATTCGCTGTCAATCAGTCGCCTCGAGCCCGCTCGTGGGAAGCCGGCATTCGTGCCGCAGAGGCGCGGCGCGTATGCATCCGTTACCTCGATGGCTGACGTAGTCTTAATTAGTGAACGGAGCGGAGCGCCCTGCCGTTGGTCGGGCGAACGATCACGGAAGGGCGCTAGGCCGGCGGGCCCCGCTGGGCGCCTGAGCGTCGCCACGAACAGCGGGGGCGTTCAGCGAGGGCCGAGCCGAACAACGTATGTGGCCGCGCAGGGATACGGCGGAAGGAAAGGAGGTTTGGGATGAGCGAGAAAACCCCTGTTCCGGCCAAGAGCGGTGAGGTTCGCGCCCGTCGGTGGGATCCGCTCGGTCTGCTTGCGGAGATGGAAGCCGAGATGGAGCGGCTCTGGAATGAGCGGTGGCCAATGGGCTCGCTCTTCGGCGGCCGGTTGGGCCGCGGGCTGAGTCAGAACGGCTTCGTGTGGGCTCCGCGAGCGGACGTCTTCGCCAAGAATGGCGATCTCGTCGTCAAGGTCGAACTCCCTGGCGTCAAGAAGGACGAGGTCGATGTCTCGATTGAGGGGGGCGACCTCGTAATTCGGGGCGAGCGCAAGGCGGAAGAGAAGGTCGAGGAGAAGGACTACTACCGCATGGAGCGCTCGTACGGCGCGTTCTATCGTCGGTGGCCGCTGCCAGAAGGCGTCGATCCGGACAAGGTCGAGGCCAGCTTCGAGGATGGCGTCCTGACCGTGCGCGTGCCGAAGGGCGCGGTGCAGGAGCCTGAGGCCAAGAAGATTCCGATCCGGTGAGGACGCGCGGGCTTTGGAGGGTGGCCCGCTCGATCTGAGCTAGTTCGAGTCGGCAGCTAGGTTGCGCCGTATCCCGAGCCGGCACTGCCAGTGACGATCCAGCCGGCGATCGCACACTGGCGCAATGTCGACGCCAACAGCCGTGTCACGCTGACCGGCACGGTGCGCACTCCTGACGCGCGCCGGGCGTGACGGCTTTACGCCACCAGAGTCTCTAATCGCAGACAACGAAACGATCGCCCGTGCCGCGCCGCTCGAGAGCAGGTTGGCACGGGCTCCGCATGCATGGAAGCAGTAACTAACGTGGGGTTGGCGCCCGCGAGGCGCATGGCGTGGTGTTGCGAAAGGAGAATGCGATGTCGGCAGCAACGGATGTCCGGACCGATCTGATCCAGGGATTGAGCGACGATCTGGCAGGCGAGTATCAGGCGATCATCAGCTATATCACTTACGCGGCGCTCGTCGGCGGGCCACACCGGCCGGAGCTTGCCGAATTCTTCCGCGCCGAGATTGCCGACGAACTGCGGCATGCTCAGTTCCTAGCGGACAAGATCGCGGCGCTCGGCGGGGAGCCGGCAGTGACGCCGCGCCCGGTGACCGTGACGCGGGACACGCGGGAGATGCTCGAGCAGGTTCTCCAGGCCGAGGTGGAGACGATCGCCAACTATCGCCAGCGGATCGAGCAGGCGGAGGCGGCTGGCGACATCGGCCTGAAGGTGCGGCTGGAGGAGATCGTTGCCGATGAGACGACGCACAAGGAAGAGGTCGAGAAGATCCTTGCCACCTGGCGCTAAAGCGGCGCGACCAGGGCGCGGCATGGGGGATCCCGCCTCGCCATCAGGGAGGAGTACAACGAATGGCGACTGACCCGGTTGATCGGATTCGGGCATTCGACAATATGACGCGGCTGGCGCTCGATCTCCCGCAGGCCCTGCCGCGCCTGGCCGCGCTGCCTCCCTCGCCGGAGGCGCCGTATCTGACCGTCAGTCTTGACTGGCGGCCGCTGGGCTCGCAACCCGGACGGCGGACGGAGCCGGAGCCGCAGCGCTCCGAGTTTCAGGACAAGTGGGCAGCGGCCGGAACACCGCGTCGCCCCGGCCGCCAGTTTCTCGAGAACGAGCTACCAACGACGCTCAAGCGATTTCCGGAGCACAGTCCCGCCCGCAAGAGTCTGCGGGAAGATGCTCGGCGCGTCATGGAGTTTCTCGACCAGGAGCTCGACCCGGCCGCGCACGGTGTCGTGATCGTCGCGTGCAACCACGCGGGGATCTTCGAGGCAGTCCCGCTCGACGTGCCCGTCGCCAATGAAGTCAGCGTCGGCCCAATCCCGTCGCTGCTGCGGCTCGTCCAAGCGGCCGAGGATTATCCGGCCTACGCGGTCGTCGTCGCCGATCAGCGCGAATCGGTCGTGTGGTTGTTCGAGCGGCAGGTTTGGGAGCGCAGTGTCTCGGTGGAGGCGGACGACTATCCTCGCCACCAGCAGCAGGGCGGTTGGTCGCAGCGGCGGTACCAGGCGCGGGCCGGCGAGCGCATC
This sequence comes from uncultured Chloroflexota bacterium, assembly GCA_937901745.1. GTDB lineage: Bacteria > Chloroflexota > Chloroflexia > Thermomicrobiales > UBA6265 > CALGSZ01. Next base: position 68,318 of record CALGSZ010000131.1, read on the forward strand.
GAGCATGTTGCCAAGGCGATCGCGGAAGAGACGAAGCGCGCGTTCGAGGATTACGAAGAGGGAATCGACTATCTGATCCTTGCGGCGGCGGAGCCGATGCTCAGCGCGGTGCAGGCGGAGCTGCACGAGTCGGTCGCGAGCCGCGTGATCGGTCAGATTCAGCTGCCAGCCAATGCTTCTGTCACTCAAGTTCTCGCCGAGGCGCAGCCGCTGGTGGAAGCCGCGGAGCGGAAGCGCGAGCTGGAGGCGGTGCAGACGGTGCGCGATGAGGTTGGCGCCAATGGCAAGGGGGTTGCCGGACCGGAGGCGACGCTGACGGCGCTCCAGACCGGGCAGGTCCTTAAGCTCGTCATGAACGACGACTTCCGCAGCGCGGGCTGGGCGGATTACAGCTTGTCGCTCTTCGGCACCGGGCTCGTGCCATCGCAGCACCCGGCTGGTGGCGACGTGGCGAACATCGTGCCGACCTCGCTGCACGACGAGTGCATCCGCCTGGCGATTCAGCAGGGCGCCGAGATCGAGATCGTCCGGACGATGCCACCGATCAATTCGGCGGAGCTGGTGAACATCCCCGATGCCGGGCAAGGGCCGCCGCGAACCGAAGCGGCCCGGCTGCTCGATGAGATCGGCGGCATCGGCGCCGTGTTGCGTTTCGCGCTGGAGCAGAATCGGCCGACAGCGACGATGTAGCCGCTCGTCGCCGCGCTAGGTGCGGGCGCGAGGATCGAGGGCGTCGCGCAGACCGTCTCCCAGCGTGTTGAGCGAGAGGACGGTGAGCACGAGCGCGCTCCCAGGCACGATAGCGAGCCACCAGGCGCGTTGGAGCTGCAGCTGGCCATCGCGCAGCATGTTGCCCCACGTGGGAGTCTCGGGATGGACGCCGGCGCCCAAGAAGGAGAGGGACGCCTCCGAGATGATGGCGAAGGCGATGACGAAGGTGCACTGCACGATCAGCGGGGAGAGCGCGTTGGCGAAGATGTAGCGCCGGAGAATCGCCGCGTCGCGCAGCCCGATGGCGCGGGCGGACTCGACATACGGCTGGTGACGCAGGACGAGCGTGGAGCCGCGCACGAGGCGCGCGATGCTCGGCGTGTAGACGACGACCAGCGCGATGAAGACGTTGAGCGCTCCGGGGCCCAGGCTCGCCATGATCGCGATCGCGAGCAGAATGCTGGGGAAGGCCATCAGGCCGTCCATCGTCCGCATGATCCAGCTATCAAGACGGTCGTAATAGCCGGAGATGAGGCCGAGCACCGAGCCGAGCAGGGCCGAGGCGACGGTGACGGTGACGCCGATCAAGAGCGAGACGCGCGCGCCATGGATGACGCGGCTGAGCACGTCCCGTCCGAAGGCATCGGTGCCGAGCGGATGCTCGCTTGAGGGGCCCTGGAGGCGGACCGTCGGATCGACGTAGGTCGGGTCCTGCGGGGCGAGTACGTCGGCGAAGATCGCAACCAACGCGATCAGCAGGATCAGCACGGCGCTGGCGACCGCGACGGGATTGCTCGCCAAGACGCGCACCCAGTACCAGCGGGACGACGGCGTGATACTGGACAGGAGCCCACGCCGCCTCGGGGCCGCCGCGCGCGGCAGGGCTTGGGCCTCAGTCGCCGCCATAGCGCACCCTCGGATCGATATAGACGTAGAGGATGTCAACTAGCAAATTGACGAGCACGTAGCTCGCCGCGATGATCATCACCGCCCCCTGGATGACCGGGTAATCGCGCCGGGCGATGCTCTGCACGACCAGCCGGCCCATGCCGGGGATGGTGAACACGGTCTCGGTGACGACAGCCCCGCCGAGGAGCGCACCCAAAGATTGCCCGATGACCGTGATCGCTGGGATGAGCGCGTTGCGGAGCGCGTGCCGCGTGACAACCGAGCGGAAGGGCACGCCCTTGGCGAGCGCGGTGCGCACGTAATCCTCGCGCATGACATCGAGCATGCTGGAGCGGACGAGGCGCGCTAGGAGACCAGCCGAGGAGAACCCAAGCGCGAATGCCGGCATCGCCATCGCCTTGAAGTGCCCCCCCGGATCCTTGGTGATCTCGACGAAGCCGCCGGAAGGCAGCCAGCGCAGCACGACGGCGAAGAGCAAGATCAGCAGGATGCCGAGGAAGAACGTCGGGATGGCGGCGCCGCTGATTGACATCAACATCAGCGCGCGGTCGAGCAGCGAGTTGCGGCGCACGGCCGCGATGACGCCGGCCGGCACGCCGATGACGATCTCGATCAGTAGGGCGTAGACCGTCAGCAGGAGCGTCGGCTGAGCGCGATCTTTGAGCGCGGTGGTGACTGACTCGCCGATGAAGAGCGACTGGCCGAAGTCGAGCTGGAGAACGCCGACGAACCAGTTGACGAACTGGACGGGCAGCGGCTTGTTGAGACCCAGCTGGTCGCGTAGCTGCTCGATCTGGTCCGGCGTCGCACTCTGGCCGAGGATGACCGCCGCTGGGTCGCCCGGCGTGAGGTGCACGAGGGCGAAGACGACCACCCCGACGACCAGCATCACGGGGATGAGCATCAGGAGCCGGCGAATGATGTAAGCCGTCACCGATTACCTCTGGGGATCGGTCGAGCCGGCAGGGCTGAGTCGCCCCGCCGGCTGCTGACCTCGTCGGATCGTGCTATTCGTTCAGCCAGAGGTTCCACCACGGCACGCCGCGCTCGACCTGGCTGACCCACCCGCCGACCTTGTCGGAGCGATATTCAGTGAGGCTGGAATCGCCGATCTTGATCGCCGGGATCTCCTTGTAGGCGTTCGCTTGAATCTGTTCCCAGATCGGGTAGCGGACCTCGAAATCGGCCTCGGCGAGCAGCTCCTCGGCGAGCCCGAGGCTCTCTTCGCTGTTCCACCAGCCGGGATAGATGTTCATCTGCCCGACGTAGGAGATTTGGCTGGGATCGGGCACGAAGCCGTGTGAAGTGACAAAGACGTCCCATTCGGCAGGATCGGCCCGCCGCTGCACGAGCGTCGCCCAGTCCATGACCTGGAGATCGACCTTGAAGCCGACCTCTTCCAGCTGCTGCTTGGCGACGGTCGCGTCGGCGTACATGTACGGGTATTCCTGCGTGGCCATGAAGCGAATGGGCGTCCCGTCGTAGCCGGCCTCTTCCAGCTTGGCCTTGGCGAGCTCGACGTCGTGGATGTTGTAGAGCTCGATGCCAGCCTCCGTGTGCCAGGGCGTTTCCTTCATCATCAGCCCGGGATCGAGGCGGATGAACTCGGGGCTGCCCCAGGCGGCTAGGAGCATCGGCTCATGGTCGAGCGCGGCGCGGAACGCTTCCCGCAGCGTCAGGTTGGACATCAACGGCGACTGCCAGTTGAGGAAGAAGACGTCCCAGTTCGTCGGGTGCATGATCTCGGCGACGATCCCTGGCGCATCCTTGAGGATTTCGTACTGGTCGTTGCTGATGTTCATCGCGTAGTGATAGTCGCCAGCCTGCATGCCCGCGATTCGGGCGGCCTCATCCGGCACCGGGATGAACTCGATTTGGTCGAGGTACTGATACTTGTGGCCGCCGTAGCCGTTCGGCTCACCGGGGAGCGCGGCGTACTCTTCGAAGCGCTCGAACCGGATGTAGCGGTCGGCCTGGCGCTCGACGAGCTTGTACGGGCCGGTGCCGATGCACGCCTCGTTGGGCTCCAGTGTCCCGGCGTCGATGACCGACTTGGGATAGATGACACAGGCCTGCGTGTTATGAGCCAGGGCGATCGCCAGCGTTCCGTACGGGCGATTCATCCGGAACTCGATGGTGTAATCGTCGACCTTCACGAGCTCGTTCATCGCCTCGAAGAGACGCTTGCCGACGCCGCTGATCTGCCCCCAGCGGTTGACCGAGGCGATGACGTCGTCGGCGGTCATCGTCTCCCCGTTGTGGAACGTGACGCCCTGGCGGAGCGTGATGGTGTGCGTCAGCTTGTCTTCGCTGATCGTGTGGGATTCGGCCAGCATTGGGATCGGCTGGTATTGGGTGTCGTAGGTGAAGAGGGTCTCGTACATGCAGTAGCCGATGAGTGCCGTGATCTCGGCCGTTGTCTGGTGCTCGTCCAGCGTGGGCGGCTCGCCGATCGTCGCGACGCGCAGCGTGCCACCGCGAACACCCGCGCCGGGATCGTCCTGCAGCAGGCGCCGCAAAGCCCGTGCCTGCGCGCGCCGTGGGCCGGTGACGCCATGCAGCGCCGCGGCCAGCGCCGTCGCGCCCAGACCGATCCCCGCGCCGCGCTTGACGAGCTCTCGGCGGGTTAGCTCGCGGTCTTCGACCTGAGCGAGCAAGCGAAGAAGGTCACGCTCCTGCCGTTCCTGGTCCATGGTCCGCTCCTCCCTAATCCGTTCCGTGTCGCTGGATCGTCGGTGCGGCGAGCCGGTCTCCTCCTGACCTGGACGGGCCGCGTCGTGGCAGCACACCTCCTTTCGCCCATGAAGACATGTAGCAAGGAAAGAGATGAGCCCTCGTTCTAAGCGTTCAACGGCAATGTCGGCTGCTGGCGACAGTGTGCAGGACGATGAGACATGGGTCAATAGCCAATTGACCAATACAGACCTGGCGAATTGGTCATTCGCCATGCGTGTGCCGGCAGATCAGGCGGGGACCTGGTAGGCTGCTGTACCGGTCTTGAGCTCTAGCGGGTGCCGAGATCGGGAGGACGAGAGAGGAATGAGCCAACGCGCGGGAGCGTATGACGTCATCGTCGTGGGTGTCGGCGCGATGGGATCAGCCGCGTGCTACCACCTCGCGCGGCGTGGGAAGCGCGTGCTCGGTCTGGAGCGCTTCGACATCCCGCATACGATGGGCTCCTCGCATGGAGTCAATCGCATCATCCGGTTGGCCTACTACGAGCACCCGAGCTACGTGCCTCTGCTGCGCCGCGCCTACGAGCTCTGGCGGGAGCTAGAGACGGGCTTCGGTGAGCAGCTCCTCTACATCACCGGCTCGATTGATGCCAGCGCGCCCGAAGACGCTATGGTCCAAGGCTCGCTCCGCTCCTGCGAAATTCACGATATTCCCCATGAGGTGCTCGACTCGGCGGAGCTATCTCGCCGCTTCCCGGCCTTTGCGCTTCCGGCCGGGCACGTGGCGGTCTTCCAGCCGGACGGCGGTTTTCTCCTCTCGGAACGTTGCATCGTCGCGCACGTCGTTGGCGCTTTGCAGGCTGGCGCCGACATCCGCGCGCGGGAGACGGTGCTTGGTTGGCAGCCGACCGCTTCAGGGGTGCGCGTCGAGACGACGCGTGGCGCCTATGAAGCGGAGTGGCTGGTGATCAGTGCCGGCGCGTGGGTCGGCACGCTTGTGCCTGAGCTAGCGTCGCTCACGCAACCCGAGCGTCAGGTTCTGGCTTGGCTTCAGCCGATCCGGCCGGACCTCTTCACCCCCGACCGTCTACCGGTTTTCAACCTTGCCGTCGAGGAGGGCCATTTCTATGGCTTCCCCGTCTTTCACTATCCGGGCTTCAAGATTGGACGGTATCACCATCGAGAGGAGCCGATCGATCCGGACCGCTGGGACCGGGAGCCGAACGAGCAGGATGAAGCGGTCCTACGTGGATTCGCTGCTCGCTACTTCCCGGCGGGCGCCGGCGTGACGATGGGGCTGCGGTCTTGCATGTTCACCAACACGCCAGACGAGCACTTCGTGATCGACAGGCTGCCGTCAGCGCCACAAGTCATCGTCGCGTCGCCGTGCTCTGGGCATGGCTTCAAGTTCGCAGCCGTGGTCGGGGAAATCGTGGCCGATTTGGCGACGCGCGGCGCGAGTGACCATGACACGAGCCTGTTCAAGCTATCGCGCTTTGCCACCGCGTGACGTGGCATCCAGCCCAGCGTCAAGATGCGCGCAGCCGGATCTCGAGGATGATCGGATCGCCAGCGGAGATGTTCCGGAAATCATCGTGTTGCGCCAGGGCATCCGCCAGCGCGACGACGAGCCCGTGCGCCGACGCCTCTTGGGCGACGATGGTAGCCGTGTACCGATCGTCGTTGACCGCACCATCGTGAAACCGTTTGGCGCGCACTTCCGCCTCGACCGTCAGGCCGCGGGGCGTCGTCGAGTCGCAGCCCGGCTCCGTCCGCGTCACCGGCAGAGTGATGATCGGCGCCAGCTCGTCAACCGGCCGCAGGATCGGCTGGTCATCCCGGCCCATCCGCTTGTGCTCTCGCATCGCCATCCGCTCGCTCAGCATCCGCAGGTTCATCGTTCACTCCCTCTTTCGGCGATCTCCGCGACTTCGTGTCGTGGAATTCGGTGCCGATCTGTCACACGCCGGCTGCCGGCGGGTTCACGATGGCGATACGCACACCCCCTGCCACCGTGTACGTACACATCATAGCAGAACAAACGCTCTAGTCAAGTGGGGAGTCGTACATTTGTGCGGTGCCGGACTGGCACGGCGCGGACGGGCAGGCAAAGGCGCCGCCCCGCGCAGGAATCTCGATGTCGTGGCTCGCCGTTTGTAGGATTACCGGGGGTGATTCAGGCGGGGACGCTGGTCTCCGGGGTCGAGAGCGCCTCCACTTGCTCCTGCACGATCCGGGCGAGATCGGCGGGGGAGGAACCGCTCGCGCTGACGGTCATAGGAGGCCCGAATCTCAGGGCAACGTGCCAGCCGTCTTGCTCCCGGTGGTAGAAGAAGCCGGCGGGCACGATCGGGACGGTGAGCCCGCGCTGTGCCGCCAGCCGAGCGAAGCGCGCGAATCCCGGACGGAACGGCAGGAAGTCGTCCGGCGCCGTCTTCATCGTCACACCGGGATCGATGTTCGGATAAGCCTCCGGAAACACGATCAAAATGCGGTTCGCCTGCAGGAGTCGGAGCGCGTCGCGCGTTCCCTGGAGCATCATCCGCGGCTCGTGCCTGTCGGAGCGATACGGGCTATCCGGCCGGTAGATCATCGGCCATGCGGCGGCGCGGCAGGCGGCGGTCAACGCTCGCCGGCCGAGGCGGTTCTTCACCCAGTCGAGCCCGACCAGGATGTGCGCGGGACGCTCGATCGTCGCCAGCAGGATGCACCCATCGTAAAGGTGATGGTAGTGCCGAGCGGCGACGATGACGGGGCCGGAGGCGGGAAGGAACTCTTTCCCCGTGATCTGGAGATCGAGTCGCTGCCGGACGATGACCTTGCTCGCGAGATGGAGCGCGCGCCAAGAGATCTCATCCATCTTGCGCCCACCGGAGCCGGCGCGCCGCCAGTCGCGGGCGCCCAATCCTGGCTAGCGCGGCCGGGAGCAGACCGAGGACACACGCGAGGACGATCGGTGCCCAGAGCCCGACGCTCGCGCTGACGACCATCGCGAACGCCATGTTCATCGCGTAGAAGGCGAGGGGGAACAGGAATGGCGTCTTTTCGGGAACGAGGTCACGCCTCCAGACTGCGCGGCTCGCGGCCATAAAGACCAGGCCGGTCAGCGACCATCCGATGAGATTCCGCAGCGGCATGCCGAAGTAAGCGCCCTCCTGGCCCCACCGCCAGAACTGCACGCGCAGATCGGCGTGCGCCATCGCGGGATCGAGGACGAGGTCCCAGGCGGTTAGGAGCCAGGCGCCGAGCAGGAGCGACCAGAGCGTGCGGCGCCGTGCGCCGAAGCTCGCGGCCAGGTGGCTGCCGAGGATGTATGAGGCGAGGCCCATGCTGAACCACGAGAAGGGGATCGTGTAGGGCACCTTGTCGAGCACCTTCGTGCCGAGGAAGTTCGTGTAGGCGTAGTCGCCGAACGGCCAGCCGGTGCTGGTCCCGACAAGCTCCGAGGTCAGCGACAGGTTGTAGGTCACGACGAGGAAGATGGTCGTTAGCCGCCAGCCGATCGCCCAGATGCCGAACGCTGCCATGGCAGCCGCGCCAAGCAGGATCTGGATCGAGCCGGCGTACCGCATTGAGAAGTCAAATACCTGCACTGCGCGGGGATCGCTCGACCAGAGGTCCGGATTGGGCAGCATAATGAGCAGGCCGACTAGGCCGAAGACGAGCGCCACGCAATGCGCCGCGAGCAATCCGGGAGCGATCCAATGCCTGATCGCCTTCATGGGCGCGAGTCTCCTCTCGAGATGATCCGTCCACGCCAGCGATGCTGGCGGCGGGTCGCCATCCACCAGAGGCGAGCGGCAACCGGCAGATCGCACAGTGGTGAGAGCCAGTAGGTCAAGGGGCGAGCGGGATAGGCGCGCGCCGTGCCAGCGAGAACGCCTAGGCGAGACGCGGCAAGCGCGACGTTGAGCCGCGTCAACGGGTGCCGCCGGCCGAGGCGGCGCGTTAGCACCGGCAGGAGCCACAGGGGCAGCGCCTGGACGAGCGTGACCTCGGCAAGGCCAACGAACGTTCGCCCCTGGGTGTAGCGATCGCGCAGCGGCAGGGAGCGCGTCCAGTTCTCCCATGCCTCGCGCCACGAGGCGTACATCTCCGTCCAGGCCAGGTTGTCCGACTCGTAGAACCCGACGCGATGGCCAGCGGTGGCGAGCGCTCGGGCAAGCGTGAAGTCCTCGCAGATCGAGTCCATTACGGAATCGAACCCGCCGACAGCGCAGAGGGCGTCGCGTTGCACGAGAAAGCATTGGCCGTTCGCCTGGACGCGGGAAAGGTCGGTGGTCGCGGTGCCGGGGATGCCGAGCCGATAGACGAGCGTCGTGAGCATTGCCGGGTGAAGCAGTCCTTCGACCGGGCCGGAGAGCGCCTGCCGCGTGGCGACGCTGAGGGCGTCAACGCGCTCTCGCTCGGCATGGGCGAGGAGCGAGCGTGTCAGCGCGGAATCAACGCGCACGTCGGCATCGATGGTGAGAATCCAGGCGGTGTCCGGCCTTGCGCATTGAAGCCCTTTGGCGAGCCCGTACGCCTTGCCATTGACGGTGGGCGGCACCGGCGCCGCGCTGACGAGGCGGACGCGGCTATCCCGCTCGGCGAAGCGCCGGACGAGATCAACGGTGCGGTCCGTCGAGCCGCCGTCGATCACGACGATCTCCGCGACCTCCGAGCCTTGCGCCACCAGGCTGGCGAGGCACGGCTCGAGTCGCCGCTCCTCGTTCAGAACCGGCAGCAGCACGCTAACGCGCTCGTCGGTGGCCGCGTCGTCCCGGCGCGCGATGACCGTGCCTCGCGCCATGCGCGCCCAGCGGGCGGCGACGCGAAGGGCCAGGACGGCTTGAATCAGGCCGAGGATGGCGAGAAGCGACCGCATCAGTCGCCACTCCTCGGGTAGGCAGCGACGGACTCCACCGGATATGGTGGAACGCGCCACGGCGTACAAGCGGACAGCGCCCGCCGAGGAATTAGCGATCGTGGAGTTTCCGGAATGCGGCGCGTGACGATGGCGAGGCTGCTATGAAGCGCATCGTGGTGATCGGGGCCGGGTTCGGCGGTTTGGCGGCCGCGATTCGCCTCGCGGCGCGCGGGCATGACGTGACGGTCGTCGAAAAACGCGACCAGCCGGGCGGCCGCGCCTATGTCTATCGCCGTGACGGCTTCGTCTTCGATGGCGGCCCGACCGTCATTACCGCGCCCTGGTTGCTCGCGGACCTCTTCACGCTGGCCGGGCGCAAAATGGACGACTACGTCCGGCTCGTTCCGCTCGATCCCTTCTACCGAATCATCTTCGCGGACGGTACCGCCGTTGACTACAACGGCGACCGCGAGCGGATGCTGGCGACGATCCGCGCCTTGAGCCCGTATCCCGAGGATGTCCAGGGGTACGAGGCGTTCCTGGCGCAGTCGGAGCGCATTTTCGCCAAGGGGTTCACGGAACTCGCGACCAAGCCCTTTCTGTCTGTCCGAGACATGCTCGCCATCGCGCCCGACTTGATCCGGCTGGGGAGCTACCGGACGGTCTATGGAATGGTTGCTCGGTACGTGCGGGATGAGCGCGTCCGGCAGATGCTTTCCTTTCACCCTCTGCTGATTGGCGGCAACCCGTTCCACACGACCAGCATCTACACGCTGATTCATCACCTGGAGCGGACGTGGGGCGTCTGGTTCGCGATGGGCGGAACCGGGGCGATCGTCGACGCGCTCGTGCGGTTGCTGGAAGAGCTGGGTGGCCGTCTCCGGCTTTCGGCCGAGGCGCGGCGCATCCGCGTCGAGGGGGGAAGGGCGACCGGCGTCGAGCTTGCTACCGGCGAGGTGATCTCGGCCGATATTGTTGTCGCCAACAGCGACGTCGCGACGACCTACCAGCGACTGCTGCCGGCGCACGCGCGGAGCGCCTACAGCGATCGCCGGCTGCGGCGCTTCCGATATTCGATGTCCCTCGTCGTGATCTACTTTGGGACCGATCGCCTCTACCGTGACGGACCGAGTGCGACGCTCCGGCACCACAATATTGTGCTCGGACCGCGCTACCGCGAGCTGCTTGAGGATGTCTTCGAGCGGAAGGTACTGGCGGACGACTTCTCGCTCTACCTGCACATGCCGACGCTGACCGATCCGTCCCTCGCGCCGCCGGGATGCGAGGCATTCTATGTTCTTGCGCCGGTGCCGCACCTGGGCGGCTCCGTGGATTGGGAGGTTGCCGCCAAGCCGTATCGCGACCGGATCATGCAATTCGTGGAAGACCGCTTCCTCCCCGATCTCTCGCGGCACATCGTGGCCGAGTACATGATCGATCCGCGCCATTTCCGCGATGAGCTGGGCAGCTACTTGGGCGCCGCGTTCTCGCTCGAGCCGGTGTTGCGGCAGTCGGCCTATTTCCGGCCGCACAACCGCTCCGAGGACGTGCCGAACCTCTACTTCGTCGGCGCGGGCACGCATCCCGGCGCGGGCTTGCCCGGCGTCCTCTGCTCGGCCGTCATCGCCGACGAGCTGATCGCGGAGGAGACGGGCGGCAAGCGGTAGCTGATCGCGGGATCGGGTGTCAGCCATGGATCGGCAGCTCCGGTTGCCATGCTGGCGTTCGCGGCCCATCGGCCATTGCGATTCCATCCCACGCGAGAGCTCCGGCAGACTGCTGCGCGGAGCGGCCGGGCAACGTCAGGCGAGCGAAGGAGGCCAGGATGCTCGGCGCCGCGCGGAGCTTGCGACTGGCGCAGACGTACGCGCGCGTGTCGAAGACGGGATAGTTCGTTCGCTCCAGCTCGGTCAGGATCTCGGAGTAGAGGCGGCTCGCCACCAGCGCCGTCAGCCGGCTGCGCGGCGGGAGGGCGCGTAGGCCCCGCTCGGCGCTGGCATAGAGCGCGCGGGCCCGCCGCGCCTGCAATGCGAGGAGCTCATTGAATCGGCCGCCCGGCTGGCCGCGCATGATGCCGTCGGGATCGCACCCGAAGGCGGCGATCTCATCGAGTGGCAGGTAGAGGCGGCCGTGCCGGGCGTCGTCGCCGATGTCGCGCAGGATGTTGGTGAGTTGCATGGCGATGCCGAGCTCCGCCGCCATCGGAATCGCCCTTCGATCGGAGCAGCCGAGGATCGGCGCGACGATCACGCCGATCGTGCCGGCCACGTGGTAGGCGTAGGTGTAGAGCGCCGGCCAATCGGCGAACCGCGTCCCGGCGAGGTCCATCCGGATTCCGGTTAGGAGATCGCGCACCGGCTCGACCGGAATGTCGAACTCCTTACGGGCATGCGCGAACGCGATAGCCACCGGATGCCGGGGCGCAATCAGTTCGTCTTCCCATTGCGCGAGAGCGGCGGTAATGGCGGCCGGAGATTGCGTCTCCGACCGGTCCACGAGGTCGTCGGCGATGCGGCAGTAGGCGTAGGCGGCCAAGATCGCCCGTCGCCGGCGGCGGGGGAGAAAACGGCTGGCGAGGAAGAATGTCCGGCCGTGCTCCCGCGCGATCGCTTCGCAAACGGCCCACGGATCATCCGCGATCGCGGGATGGTCTCCGTCAGTGTGTCGTTGCATGCCCGCCCGTCTCCCTCCCGTTGACGATCCGTGTTCCCAGTGCCGCTGTGCCACACATCACAGCGGCGTTACCGGCGCGTTGCTCTTCGCTCCGTTCAGCTCGGTGGCGCAGATGGTTCTTCCTGGCGCGATCCGCGAGACTGGGTGGCCGTCGTCGTCCACCATCTCGGCCGAGCGCAGGTCAGCGATGGCGCCGCAGCCGGTGCAGAACAGTGCCAAGCGCAGCTCCTCGACGATCGCGGCCAGCGTGGCGTGCGCGTCGTCCTCGCTCGCGGCTGCCGCCTTGAGGAGCGGTCCGGCGAAACCGGCGAGATCGGCGCCGAGTGCGATCGCCTTGGCGGCATCGAGCCCGGTGCGGAGCCCGCCGCTGGCGATCATCGGCAGGTGCGGCGCGCCCTCTCGCGCCATGCGGAGGCTGAGCGCGGTGGGGATGCCCCAGTCGGTGAAGGTTTCACTCAGACGCCGCGCCAGTGGGGTCCGCGCGCGGTGGTGCTCGACGGCGCTCCACGACGTGCCGCCAGTGCCGCTGACGTCGAGGGCGGCGACTCCGGCGTCGGCAAGCTGGCGGGCGACTCGGGCTGAGATGCCCCCGCCTACCTCCTTGATGACCACGGGGACGTCCAAGGCGGCGCACACCGCTTCGATCTTGTGGAGGAGCGCGGAGAAGTCCCGGTTTCCTTCTGGTTGCAGCGCCTCCTGCAACGGGTTGAGATGGAGGATGAGCGCGTTCGCCTCGATCATCTCCACCGCTCGGCGGCATTCATCAATGCCGAACCCGTAATTGAGCTGGACAGCGCCGAGATTGGCGAAGAGCGGGATCGTCGGCGCGAACTGCCGGATGGCAAACCAGCGGCATGCGTCCGGATTCTCGACCGCGACGCGCTGGGAGCCGACGCCCATGGCGCAGCCGTGCGCCTGCGCGGCAACCGCGAGCCGCCGGATGATCGTGAATCCCTCCTCGGTGCCGCCGGTCATGGATGAGATCAGGATTGGAGCCGCCAAGCGGTGTCCGAGAAAGGTCGTGCTGAGATCGAGAGCGTCGTAATCGTGCTCGGGGAGCGCGACATGCACGAAATGGAGCCGCTCGAACCCGGTGCGACGCTCCCGCGCCGTGACGTTCTGCTGGAGATTGATCGCGATGTGATCGTTCTTCCGGCCAGCGGTGACGGCGTGCTCAGGCGGAGCCGCGAGCGGCAGCGTGGACGGGGAGCGGTCATGGTTCATGGCGCTCTCCAGGCGAGTCGGGTCCGGGCTCATGGCTGGCATCCGTTCTGAACGATCCTTTCGCTCTTGCTCCGTGAGGAAATGCGCAAGCGCGGGTTAGCTCGCGCGCCGCAGGACGAGCGAGGCGTTGATCCCGCCGAAGCCGAAGGCATTGGTCAGCATGTACTCGACGGCCGCGTCGCGCCCGCCCGGTGGGATGATGTCGAGGTCGCAGGCCGGGTCGAGGCGCTGCAAGTTCGCGGTGCCCGGTAGGTGATCGTGGGTGAAGGAGAGCGCGCAGATCGCGGTCTCGATTGCGCATGTCGCGCCGAGGGCGTGCCCGTGTAGCCCTTTCGTGCCGCTGACGGCGACGCGTTCGGCGTGCCTGCCGAGGGCGTGGCGGATTGCCAAGCACTCGGTCGAGTCGTTCAGGACGGTGGAGGAGCCGTGCGCGTTGACGTACTCAATGGCTTCCGCCGGAACCTCAGCGTCGTGCAGCGCCAGGCACATCGCGCGGGCGGCTTCCGTACCGTCGGGGCGCGGGGCGGTCATGTGGTGCGCGTCGTTCGTTGTGCCGTAGCCAGAGACGATGGCGTAGGGGCGAGCGCCGCGCGCGCGGGCGTGCTCAGCGTCCTCGAGGACGAGCATCGCGCCGCCCTCGGCCATGACAAAGCCATCGCGGTCGACGTCGAACGGGCGGCTGGCTGTCGCGGGATCGTCGTTTCGCGTCGAAAGGACGCGGATCAAGGCGAACGCGCCGAACGTGAGGGGCGCGAGCGGCGCCTCGATTCCGCCGGCGAGCATGGCGGTCGCGCGTCCAGACGCGATGAGCCGCGCCGCTTCTCCGATCGCGATGAGTCCAGAAGCACAGGAGTTCGCGTTGGCGATCGTCGGGCCGGTTAGGCCTAGCTCGATGGCGACGACGCACGCGGAGGCGCCGCCAAAGACGGAGAGCGCGAGCATCGGGCTGACGGCGCGCGCTCCGCGTTGGATGTACCGCTCGTGCTGCTCTTCGCCGAAGGCAACGCCGCCGAGCGCGGAGCCGGTGTAGACGCCCATTCCGGCCGCCTGCGCCTCTTGCGGTGAGAGGCCGGAGTCGGCGATGGCCATCTTCGCGCAGGCGAGGGAGAGCTGGGCGAAGCGATCCAGCCGCCGCGCCTTCCGCTCGTCCATGAAGCAAAGCGGATCGAACTCACAGTCGGCCGCGACCTGTGAGGAAAACGGCGAGGGATCGAAGCGATCAATTCGGCGGACGGCGGACTCTCCCAGGCGCACGCCCGCCCAGAGTCCATCCGGCCCGTTGCCGATCGGCGTGATCGCGCCGATCCCGGTGATCGCGACGGCGCGTGTCATGAGTCGCGGACCGAGAGAACTATCGGCGGATGGGTGGGTCGGTTCAGGAGCGTCATGTTCCTCCCTCGGGCTGGTGCGCCATGACCGGCGAGGTCGCGGCAACTGGCTCATTGCTCGCCGCCTCGGCGATCGCTTTGATATGGGCGAGCGTCTTGCCCGCGATGTTGGCGATGAACATCGGACCGATAATCCGATTGGCGACGAAGTTGCCGACGACTGGCCACGGCGGGGCAAAGTCGTGATCGATCCGGACCTTTACGCCGTGCGCGTCCGGTGCGAAGGTCCAAGCAACCTCCATGCCACGGGCCACACCCCCGATGTGGCGGAACCGGACAACTGGCGTCGGGCCGCTCTGATCGAGGTCTTGAACGGCGCGCCATTTGACGGGGAACCGCCCGCGCCGCGCCGCCATCTCGACGGTCTTGCGATTGCCCTCTCGCGACAGCACGGTCACCCAGCGGTAATGCGGCAGAAGCTCCGGCCAGCGCTCGACCTCGTAGGCGAGCTGGACGATGCGCTCCAGCGGTGCGGCGATGTAGATGCTGTTGGCGGTCTGCATGGTTCCTCCTATCGCTAGGGCCAGAGAAGACGCGCAAGGAACCAGGGAGAGAGCGCGGCTCCGGCCGGCCGCAGATCCCCGAGGACGGCGCTCAACGTGAGCGCGAGGGAGTCCCGCCGGTTGAGGCGGTCGGTGGCGTATCGCAGCAAGGACGGGCGGTCGATGAACCCTTGGACGACCCAGCAGACGCCGCGCTTAGTCGCGAACGTCCGGCGGCGGATCGAGACGTACGGGGCGAGCGACGCGGTGGTGATCTCGCGCTCGCTCAGCGCGGCGCTGACGATTGGCGCGGCAAGCTGGGCGCTGCGCAACGCCTCGGAGATGCCGTCGCCGGTGAAGGGATCGAGGAAGCCGGCCGCATCACCGAGGAGGAGATAGCCGTCGCCCGCGATGCGCCGGACGCGGTGCGCCATCGGCCCGACGCCGCGGATGCTCCCGACCCGCTCCGCACCTTTCAGCCGCTCGGCAAGCGCCGGGATCGCGCGCAGCCCATCCTCGAAGAGGCGCTCTACTGGCGCGTCGGAAGCCCGCACGGTGTTGGCCGGTAGGACGAGTGCGACGTTCGTCAGGCCATCTTCGAGCGGCGCGAGGCCAGCGTAGCCGGTAGATGTGACGTGAAGCTCACCGTGGTCGGTTAGGCCGGAGACGCCCCGGTAATGGGCGACGAGTCCGGTCCGGCGCGGCCACCGCCGGGCGCCGCTTGTGCCGATAGTGCGAGCGAGGAGGGAGTGGCGGCCGTCCGCGCCGATGACGAGGCGGGCGCGTAGCTGCTCTCGCGTTCCGCCGATCGTCGCTTCCACGCCGTGGACTCGGTCCCTATCGCGAATCACGTCGCGGACGTGCGCGCCCTCCACCAGCGTTGCCCCTAGCGCAACCGCTCTCCGGACCAGCAGCTCATCGAGCCGGAAGCGGGAGAATCCCATCGCGTACTGGCCGGAAGTCCGCGCGAAATCGACGGCGAACGGTTGTCCTTGTGGCGCATGGACGAGCATCCGGGAGATCGATCGCGCTCCGGCGTCGCGGCCAGCTTCCCCGAGGCCCCAGGCTTCGAGCAGACCGACGGCGGCGGGATTGACATAATCAGAACACGGCTTGTGGCGAGGGAAGCGTGCTTTGTCGAGGAGGAGGACGTCGTGCCCCGCTTCGGCGAGGAGGGCGGCGATCGCGCTGCCAGCCGGTCCGGCGCCGACGACGATGACCTCGGCGTCCGGCAGCGGTTCGGTTAGGGGGCGCATCGCGGGTGCGGGGTGCTGCCGGTCGGGCATGACTCCCTCTCGTCACATCGGTCGCGTCGCATCAGGCGGCGCCTGCCAGACGCCGACCATGCGAAAGAGTGGGCGCGTGTGGACGCGCGCGCCGGTTGCGCCAGACATATGCAAGAGTTCGGCCAACTCGGCAGGGGTGTAGGCGCGGAGAACGGAAAGAGGCGCGTCGTGGCGGGTGAGGCGGTTGCGGGTGAAGAGCCGCGCGGTGAGCCAGGCAGCGGCGTAGGCACGGCGGTTGCGGACGAGGTCGTTGACGACGAAGCCGGCGCGCGCCAAGCGGCGCATCTCAGCAAGGATGGCGCACGCTTCGTCTGGCGGGAAATGATGCAGTGTCAGGGAGCAAAGAACCACATCTACCGAGCGGTCCGGCATCGGGACGGCGCGGGCATCGAGCCGCTCCAGCTCGATCTCCGGGATACTCGCTGTGTGCTCCCAGGCGATGGCGAGCATGGCAGGGGAGGCATCGGAGGCGATGACCCGCACCGGGCGTTGCTGGCGACGCGCCCAGCGGACGATCGCCAGTGGGATGTCCGCCGAGCCGGTGCCAAGATCGAGGATCACCGCTTCCCGGTCGGACGGGACGTCGCGGAGGAGGGAGGGCAACTCGTCGAGGATGGCGGACACGCCGCCGGCCAGGCGATTGATCCGGCGGATGTCGCGAAAATTGGCGCGCAGCTCATCGTCCGTCCAGTCCGCGCCGTCCATCAGCTCCGGGAGATCGAGCCGCGACAGCGGTCGCCACGGAGCGGCCGACATAACCTGTCGTACGAACCGCGGTATACGTTCGGACAGTGGCGAGATTGGCGATTTCATGATGGCTCCTCCACCACGGAGATGCTATCAGTCATAGCTGTGCGGAACCGTGAGATGGAGCCGAATCGAACGCCGCTCCGAGAAGGATTCGAGCGAATGTGTGAAATTACAGTAAGCAAGTATACAGATGTAAGAAACTACTCATCTCGATTCGCTTAGCTGAGCATGGTATCATGAAGCAACAGTGGCCGCCGTCTCTCTTTGATTGCGTGCATCGAGGCGTGAGGGCCACGAATCCTCCGCACCCGGCCTCCGGCATCCTGTGACCATGGCACACAACCGGCGGCCGCGCGTTGTTAATTGGGGCGACGCAAGCCCTAGTTTGGCATGGGCGCCAACTCGCCCTTTCTGGGCTGTGAATGAAGGGGGAACCCACCGGTGAGCGCTGACGACATCATCATCCGGGCAGAGAGCGTAGTCAAGACATACGACACCGGGACGACGCGGGTGACCGCGCTCCGAGGTGTCGATCTGGCTGTGCGACGTGGTGAGATGGTCGCCGTGATGGGACCGTCTGGCTGCGGCAAGACGACGCTGC
>CALGSZ010000132.1 GCA_937901745.1 uncultured Chloroflexota bacterium
CGTGCCGCGGTCCGGTCGTGGAGGTGTGGCGCGCGGGTGGACGCGAGCATCGTTAGGGGGCGGAACGGGGCGTGTCAAGCACGGGGGCGAGGGGCGCGGGGAGGGCGCGCCCCCGCTTGGCGGTGTGCATCGCCCACGTCCAGCGGTCTTGCGAGGAGTGCGCGGACCGGCGTCCTGAGTTGGGGGCGGGGTCTCGTCCTTCATGCAGCCGAGAGTTCCTCGCCCCGAGCCAACGACGCATCGTCGGGATACTCCGGGTACGCGGCCATCTGCCGTACGAGGGGGAGACACAAGGCGATCCCTAAGCCGTGCTCAGGGAAACTGAGGCAGACTGAGCGGCCACGGCGCCGCGTGTGGCAGGGTCTTGCTGCCACCACTGCGTACGGCGCGCCGTTCGGCGCTTTTTAGTCGTCCCGCGGTGTGAACATCCCCAGCCCGTAATGGCAGCCGAAACCCAGGGCCAGCGGCCCATCCAGCGGCGCTGGGAACCTGATCTCCAGCAGCGACCCGCGGGTGTCCGGCTGCCGCAGGCCGCGCTTCGAGCGAAACCGGTGGAAATGCACCGCGCGCCGCTCTCGGCCGCGGATGCGGATTGATGGAAGCACGCGGATGTCGGCGGGCTCCGGCAACCCGCGCTCGGCGCATTCCCTACGCACCTGGTCCGGAACGCGGAAGCCCGGCTTGGCGAACCAGGGGTGGAGATAGGGCGTGACAGAGACCCAGGTGCGCGCCGGGAGTCCGTAGCGCGAGCGCGAGTCGGCCGGTGCCGCCCAGGCCCCTTCGAAGACGACCGCCCACTTCTCGCCGTCGCGCGTCCACAGGCCGCGCAGGTGCAGGCCATCGAGTGCCGCGATGGCACCACGGGACAGCCCGCCGGGCGCGTAGATCAGGACGTGGTCGATGAACCCGTCATCATCCGCATCCTCCGGCAGGTAGAACGCGTGCCGGTGGTGCGGCTCACGAGCGCTCCCGTGCCCGGAGATCTCGGGCGGCACTCCCTGGGCGCCGGCGAGGCGGTCCGCGACGCTGATGGCGGCAGCGCGAACCAGCTCGCCGATCCGCACCGCCTCTTCGATACGCGGCAGCGGTTTGCCGGCGAGCGCGAGGCGAACGGTGGTGATCTTGCTCTCGCGAGCCGTGCGCAGTGGCCTGCGTGTGGGCCGTGTCGAGTCCAGTGGGGGGCGCGTGTAGGTGATCATTCGGGCGCCGGGTGGCAAGTTCCAGCCTGTATCGCGGAGATCGGCCGTCTCGTTCCGCAGGGCATCGAGGACGCGGGGCGGGAGAGTTGAGAGAATGCGGCGCTGCGCCCTAGTGAGCCGCCTCGCGTTCAGACCTAGCTCTATGATGGACCGGCTGCGCAGCTCCGCGTACGCGGACGGATCGAGCGGCGCGAGGAGCCTGACCGGCACACGGCCGCCGGACGCATGCATCCCTTCCGACTCGGCTGGCGTGCAGTTGAACTCCCCGCCATAGCCGTCCAGCAGCCGGGCCTCGACCCAGCTCTCGGCGCGGCCGAGGTAGGTCGTGACTGACGCGAGCGCGCCGAGCAACTCGTGCTCGCGCTGGGCGAGCGTGACGTCCGGCCACGCCACGATCAGCTCTTCAGTTGGGTCGACGCGGGCGAAGGCGTCGAAGATAAGGACGGGACGATCCGCTGCGCCGGCGCGGACGGGCATGTAGTGCCGACTGTGGGCGCGCGTGGCGGCTGGCAGGCGGTACACCGGCGGCGACGCAGACAGCCCGTCGATGAGGGCCGCCAGCGCATCTTCCGGAAACCGGGCTGCATCGAGTTTTCGGTGCCAGGACGCGACGAGTGCACGGAGGATGCGCCACGCCGAAGGCGGCCACTCGATCTCCGCCTCGTTGGCGTGGCTGCCCCACGGCGTCGCGTGGTACCGGCCCGCCGGGAAGCGCAGTGCCAGGACGGTGCTCACGGTCAGCGCTCGTATGTGACCACGGTGACGGGCGGGTCGGCGAACCGGCCGGACTCCGCGACGGTCCGGATCAGCTCCGGCATCTGCTGCTCAATGTCCGCGAGCGGAGGCAATGCGAACCCCGCGGGACGCGTGACCTGTGGCTCGCCCGCCAGCGTGAGGTCGCACGCGGTGCGCAGGCGCAGGCCGTGCTCGAGGAACCGCGCGATCTTGAACAGAGCCAGGCCCACCAGCATTCGCTCGACCTCCGCGCCGAGACCGAACCCCCGGATCTGCGCGAGGTCGAGGTTGAAGTACGCACGGATGCGCGGTGAGACGTACTCGTCGCGCGCGAATGGGACGTTGCCGAAGCCTATGTCGGTCCGTTTGTCCCCTGGATTAATGCGGTCGTTCTTCACGCCGCCGCTCGCCGCGACCTGGACGCCCTCAGCCTCGATGAACGCCGAGAGCGAACGCGGCAGACGGAGCCGGCCGCCGGCTAGGTCCCTCTTGGCGAGGAACACGCCGTGCAGCAGCGCGTTGGCGTCGAGGCGCAGCAGCACGGCGGCGAGCTTGCGGATGTCGACAGCGGCGCTGTCCTCGGCCGCCAGCTCGGTGCGCAGGATCTCAAAAACCGTCTTGTCGTTGCCCTCGAGGATGTAGGGCGAGTTCAGCCGGTGCGCCTCGAGTACCGAGTTGGTGAGCGGCCTGCCACTGGCATCGCGAACTTTAACGAGCGGCAGCCCGCGGAGCGGGGGGACCCAGTCATCCGCAACATCGTCCCAGCATACCGCCTCCAGACGGTTCGCCATACTCTGCGCGGATTCGACGAGGAGCATGCGGGTGCCGTCGGGCCCTTTGTACTCGGCAGGGCCGAGGTCGGGGAAGCCCGTGGGCTGGAAGCGCGTCCCCTGGAGCGGCCGCAGGTCAGCCTGGATGAGCAGCCGCGGCGCGCCGTCGAGGGCGCCGAAGTCGATGGGCATTGCTTACGCCTCCACGTCAAGGGTCGAGGGTGTGCGATCCGCCTCCTCGTCGTCGCGGGTAATGCGGCGCGCGAGGCGGCGGAGATCGTGGTCGGACAGCGGCACCAGCAGTGCGGCGAGCAGGCGCTGGCCATCGGGGTGCGCCGTCTCGCGCAACGAGGCGAGCGGAGCGAGCCCCATCAGGCGCAGGCGCCGGAGGCCCAGCTCTACGGCGTCGGCCACGCGATCCGCGCTGAGCAGCCGGACGATCACTGCAGAGTCCCGTGAGCGCGACGCCCCGGATCCGCCATCCGGCGTGAGCCCGGCTGGGCGGAGAAGCCGCGCCCGCGCCAGCTGCTCTCGTGCCACGAACAGCGGCTTGAGCGCCGCGAAGGCTGGCGGTAGCGGAACATCCTCGAATTGCACACCGCGCAGGCGTTGCGGGATACGCGCCAGCGCGAGGCCAGGTAGCAATTCTGCGATCCGCTCGTCGTCCAGCGCGGCGTCGAGCCAAGCCCCGATGGCAGCCAGCGGTGCGGGCGTGTGCCCCCGCCACGGCCCGTCCGGCAGATTCAGCCGCGCCGCAGCCTGGAGGCGCCGCTCGGCGAGCGCGCAAAGGTTGGCTAGCAAGTTGCCCGGCCCCCATGTTACGTCGTGGTCCGCACCCTCCGCCCAGCGAAGCCGGCGCTCATCGATGGGCGCGAAGTGGGATGCCATGCGGAGCACTAGGCGGCCATCCCCATCCTCCTCCGGCGCAGCCGCGTGCAGGCCTGCGAGCGCCGCGGCGATCTGGAACTCGGCGCTGCCGTCGTCCGCGTCGTGCACCCACTGGGCGCGGAGCAGCGGGACCGGCGACACCTGATCTCGGCCCGCCGGACTGCGGCCGAGATACATCTGCGCTTCCCCGAGCCGCGCGAGCACCGCCTGGACACGGCGCGGGTCGTCCGTGCGTGTCAGGTCGAAGAGTGCGTCTTCCAGCCGCGAAACCACGCTGCGCAGGCGTGCGGGCGCCTCCGCCCGGCGCACGAGCGCCCGGAACCGATCGAGCCAGCCGTCGGCATCGAGGTCGTCGGCGAGGTCACCGCGCGGGTTGCGCCGGACTTCGACGCGGTCGAGCGGTACAGCGAAGACATTCCGCCCGAAGCGCTGGAGATAGCCGTAGCGCTGGAACGCCGTGATGCCGCGCTGCATGCCGAGCGAGGCGACGGCGCGCGCGAAATCCAACGCATCGCGCGCCGTGCGCCCGCTCACCTGCACACGGCCCTCGGCAAAGACCGTGGCCAGCTCGGTGAGCGTCGCCGGCTGGCCCCAAAGCGGGAACCATGTCTCCGCGCGCGCGTTCGGCTCGTCGCCGAGCGCAACGGAGCCGGCGCCCGCGCCGACCGGGTGCACAGTGAACGGGAAGGCGAGTGCTCCGGGCGAAGCCGCCTCCAGCCGCTTGGTCGCTGCGGCAGCGAACAGCAGCGTGCCCTCAAGGCAGAGCAGGTATTCCCAGGCGTTCAGCATGATGCCGGCCTCGAACCCCGTCGAGGCGTTCGGTCCGCCCGCCGCCAGGGGCGCGAACTGGCCGGGCGTCTGATCGGAGCCGGTGCCGGGCCGCGCTTCGCCGAACAGTGCAGCGGCCAGAGCGTGATCGTGCTCGCGCTCGATGATGCATGCCACCACCTGCTGCGCGAATCCGGAGACGTAGCTACCGCTACCTTCGTTGCCCCCCGTGCCGAGCAACGGCGGGAACGCCCGGCCTTCGTCCGTCAACACGTAGCACGCGTCCAGCCATGGCAGCAGGTGATCCGGCAGCTCGGCGCGGCAAGCGCGCAGCAGCTCCAGCTTGGCTTCGTCCTTTGCCTTCTCGCTGATGCCCAGGCGGCTCAGCAAACCGCGCACCTGCGCGATGACGTCCCGGAACGAGGCAAGGCGTTCCAGGTCAGACGCCGCAATCCGCTGGAGCGCGGCGCGGGCGCTGGCCTCCGAGGACCCCGGATAGAACCCGGACCGCGCGCCCCATGGTGCGATGATCGGCGTCGGGCGGTAGTGTTCGAGGAAGAACTCCTCGAGCGCGGCGGCATCCAGTTGGGAGGTCAGGACGAACGTGTCACAGCGCCAGTGGCCTTTCGCGTTCGCGTCCGCCTGCTCGGCCACCAAGCGCAGAATGCCCAGCGCCTTGAGGTAGGAGGCGAGAGGGGTGGGCGCGCAGCCGGGGAGAGGGAGTGCGTACGCGCTGGCACTTTGGATCGCTTCAACGGCGCTCATCGCTGACCAGTCTATCACTGTGCCGGTTGCCCCGCGAAGATCGGCATTATGTTCTTTGGCCATTTCATCCAGAAGACCCTGACGCCCTCCAATCCGCCAGCCGCACCATCGCCTCCAGCCACGCGAGCCGGAACGGTCCCCACCGCTGGAGTAGCGCGGCCGTGCGCGCCGGCCACGACGGCCCCATCTCGCCCTCGCCCATCTGCATCAGATCCAGCCGCAGCGTGAGCGGCGGAACGCGCAGGCCATTGGCCGTCACCGCGGGCAGCGCGTCGCCCGCCCACACGCCGCGCGCGTACAGCCGGTCATCCGGCGGCCGCGTCTCGCCCGGCAGCGCGCGCAGCGCCATCCGCACCTTGCCGTGGTGCGCGGCGATGAGGTACGCCACGAGGTCGGGGTCACCGACCGCCGGGCGCGCAGCCCCGCCTTCGTCGCGGGCAGCCGCGGCCCCGCGTGTGGCGGCGCCTGCTTCCAGCCACGCCAGCATGGACGCTAGCTCGTGCCGGAAATGCGGGCGGCGTTTGAGCTCGCCGTCCACCATCACCCCGTAGTTCAGCCGCCCGCGCATGCTCGGTGACTTCGCCCAAAGACGCGAGCGGTCGACGTCCTCCGCCGCGTGCTCCAGGATCGCCGCCTGGAACGCGGGGTGCGCCTTGCCTACATCGTGCCAGAGCGCGGCCTCGATCACCTCGTCCTCAGCGCGGGCCATGGGGAGTACCTGCGTCAGCGCGGCGGCTTGCCGCCGCGTCTCGAGGAGATGCTCGGCGAGCTCGACGTAGTCGCCCGCGCGAACAAGCGGCTCCTCGTCCATTGATTCCGGCCGCGCGTCCGCCGGCCCAGCGGCAGGCACAGGGTCAACGGTCGCGCGCATCCCGACGACGAAGCCGAGCTCAACGTCGTACCCGCCCGCATCCGCGTGCAGCATCAGGACCTGCCCGGGCCGTACGTCCACGAGTTCGTTCAGCTGATCCCAACGCGCTTCGAGCGCGTTCCACGCATAGGCCCGGCTCTTTACCGCACGCAGGTGCTCGCGCAGCGCGCCGGCGGGAACGGGGCATAGCTCACCGCGTAGCGGCCGGGCCTCGCTCTGGAGATCATCACCGAACGCGCGCCAGAACACCTGCACGTCCACACCCCCGGCATTGCGGATGAACGGCGAGATGTCGATGTCGAAGCCGGAAAGGTCCGGTTCCGTGTTGAACAGGTCGAGCAGGTCCTTCCGGCGCAGGACGTGCGGCCCCGAGTACACTTCCGTTACGGGCGGGAGGTCCGCTGCCGCGGCCGAGTCCAGCGTATCCACGATCGCGCGCGCGGCGGCCAGCACCTCGGCCGCATACGGCAACGCGAGCTGCGCGTCAGCGGCGGCATCGACATCGATCCAGTGGACCACGGCGTCGTCGTACTCCCCGCCGCGATTGCAACGGCCGAACCGCTGGACAAGCGAGGACCAGGGCGCCAGCTCCGTGAAGAGATGCCGCGAGGTGATGTCGACACCGGCCTCGACCGCCTGCGTCGCGACGACGATCACATCGTCGTGCGGACCCAGCTCGCGCAGTCGCGCGTTGAGGCCGGTACGCTCGACCACGCGAAAACGTGCGTGTACCAGCATCAGCCGCGTTCCGCGACCCGCCGCATCCAGGCCCTTGCGCAACCGGCGGTATACCTCCTGGGCACGCGCGACGCGGTTCACGATAACCAGCGTCGGCGCGTCGCCGGTGTGCACAGCCAAGACCTCATCGCACAGCGCATCGATGTAGGCCTTCACCTCTGCTTTCCGTCCGCCGGACAGTCGTGCGCCCGCGCGGACGAGCCGCTTCGGCGCCGAGAACCGCCGGAGCACACGCGCGTCCCGCCTGTCTTCCTCCGGGAGACTCAGCACGCGACAGCGAGCACGGTGCGCCCTGAAGTCGACTGTGTCGAACCACTCCGGTCGCAGGGTTGCGGACGACCAGAGCGTGCGTGCCGCGAGCGCTGAGGGCATCTGCGGATCCCGCCGGAACGCTTCGAGCTGCGCCGAGGTAGGGAGGCCCGCACCCATGAGCTGCACCTCGTCGAATACCCAGAGCGCGTCGTTGTGGAGCAGCGCGAAGTCGATGGGCCAGCGGTAGCGGCTGACGCCATAGCCGCGCATGAGCGCGCGCGAGAGGAGCATGTCCTGCGTGCCGATCAGCACGGCCGGATCCTCTGGTCTCCCGACCCATCCGTCCTCCGCTTCGCCGCCCATCAGCACGTAGGCGCGCGGCGGCACGAGCCCGCGCTGCTCGAACAGCGGGGCGGAGCACTGCAGCCACTCGCCCACGTTCTCCCGCGTCTGCTCGACCAGCACCCGCATCGGCAGGCACCACACCAGCCGCCGGGGGGTGCCAGGGTCGGCGAGCAGCCGGCGGTAGAGCCAGGCGGCGGTGATGGCGGCAGTTTTCCCCAGCCCAGTGGGTATGTGCAGCATGTCCGGCCACGGGCCGACCGCGAGCTGGCGCTGGTAATGGTAGGGGGCGAAAGATGCGTCTGGAGAGGCCGCGTGGCGCGCGGCCCTCCCGATCGTGGCGTCGAAGAACTCGTCGTAGGTCACGGAGCGCAGGTCCCTCGTCAGACGGAACGCTTCCGGGGCAATCTATGGAGAGGGTCCGACAGCGAGGGCGGACACCCTCACCGCTGGCCCGTTTGAGGATGACGCTGCGAATCTGGAAGCGAACTTCCGACGGCCCAACTAACGAGGCCGCTCCAGGGTGGAGCGGAGGATTGGTCGCAAGCCGATGGCAACTATCCCGAAACTACTTCAAAGAGGCCGGGCAGCCAAGATCGGTAGCGCAGCCGTGGAGTGGCCAGCGGCCCTCCCATGGCAACCCGGATTCCGGTCCGTCGGCGGGAAGATAGCGCCCATTCGCTCAGGGCGCAAGGCCATCGTCGGGTTTTCATACTTTCCCTAAACTAAATTGAATTCTGGCTCGCTTGCGGACTCCGCCTGCCCTGGGGGATGATCTGCCTGGCCCATCGTTGACGTGCCATCCTCAGGCGGAGGCTGTTCTTTTGATCGGTCGACGGCAGACGCCCGGAGCGCGCCGCGGTTCCCACTCCGGCAGGGTCCGTGAAACGGCAGCCGCCTATCCTGGCGGTGCCCCCCGAGGGACGCTGGATCAAGCCGTGCTGGACGAAATCGTTCGCCGGGTCGTCGAAGCCGCGCAACCAGACCGGATCATCCTGTTCGGCTCGGCCGCCCGGGATGAGATGAGTCCGGAGAGCGACGTGGATTTGCTGGTGATCAAGTCCGGCGTGGAACACCGCGGGCAGCTTGAGGAACGCATCTACATGAACCTTTTCGGCGTCGGCGTGCCGGTCGACGTCGTGGTCGTCACCCCCGAGGACGTGGCGCGGATCGGAGACCGGGTGGGCAGCGTGATCCGGCCTGCGCTCCGCGAGGGCCGGGAGATCTATGCCGCCTGAGCGACGCGACCCCACGGACCCGCTTGAGTGGATCCGGCGCGCGCGGAGCAACCTTGCCAGGGCCCGTGCAGGACCACCGGCGCCGGAAGTGCTTTACGAAGATCTCGCGTTCGACGCGCAGCAGGCGGCGGAGAAGGGGATCAAGGCCGTGCTCGTGGCGAGGAGAGTGGACTTCCGCAAGACGCACTCGCTGGTAAATCTCCTCTCCCTGGTGGAGGGCGCCGGTGTGGTGGTACCCGCAGATGTCCGCGAAGCGGCGCGCCTCACGCGCTATGCCGTGCGAACACGCTGCGCCTCCGCTATCCTCGCCGCGGGTCGCCGCCCAGGTCGGCACCCGATCTCCCCGGTCACCGGAACGGATCTCCTCGGCGCGGCCGTTTCGGTCGCGCGTCGGTCCCCTACCTTCCATCGGTCTGCTACCCACCAGAGACGCAATGGACGACATCGCCACCGATCACCCAGCACCCGCAGCGCCTGTCTCGAACAGCGACGCCGCGGCTAGCGACGCCTCCGACCTCCTCCCCGTGCGCATGCTCAACGAGTTCGTCTACTGCCCGCGACTCTTCCACCTCATGCACGTCGAAGGCCGGTGGGAGGACAACGTCTACACCGTCGAGGGCAAGGACGCGCACCGCCGCGTGGACCGGCTCGACCACGTGCTGCCCGACCCCGGTGCGGCCGACGGCGCCGACGGCACGCGCGACGCGGCAGACGCCGAGGGCGACGGCGACGAGCGGCCGACCATCTCGCGTTCGGTCAGTCTCGGCTCGCCCCGCCTCGGGATCACCGCGAAACTGGACCTCGTCTCCACCGCGGGAGACGAGGCGGTGCCCGTGGACACCAAGCGCGGTCGCGTGCCGAACAACCCCGAGCGGAGCTGGGAGCCCGAGCGCGTGCAGCTCATGGCGCAGGGGCTGCTGCTGCGCGAGCACGGCTACCGCTGCGACCACGGCGTCCTCTACTACGAGGGCTCGAAGACCCGCGTGGACGTGCCGTTCACGCCCGAGCTCGAGGCACGCACGCTGCGTTACATCGAGGAGGCGCGCGCCGCGGCGCTCTCCACTGTGCTACCGGATCCACTCGACGACAGCCCCAAGTGCAACGGCTGCTCCCTCAACGGCATCTGCCTGCCGGACGAGACCCTCGCCCTCCGCCACGTGCCGGCCGACCCGACCACGACGGGCCATCCCCCGGTCCGTCGGCTGTATCCCGCGCGCGACGAAGCCCTGCCGCTGTACGTCCAGGAGCAGGGCGCGACGGTCGGCAAACGCGGCGAGCTGCTCGTGATCCAGAAGTCGGGCGAGGAGATCGCGCGCGTGCGGCTGCGCGACGTGAGCCAGCTCGTGCTCTGCGGCAGGATCGGGATCAGCGCGGCGACGATCCACCTGCTGTGCGAGGCCGCCGTCCCGATCGTGCACCTCTCGGCCAGCCACTGGTTCTACGGCATCACGCACGGCATCACGCTGCGCAACGCGTACGACCGTGCAGCCCAGTTCCGCGCAGCGTCCGATCCCGGACGCGTGCTGGCGTTCGCGCGCGCGATCGTCGCGGCCAAGGGCGCGAACCAGAGGACGCTGCTCAACCGCAACGCGCAACCGAAGCCGGAAGGCACGATCGAGCGCATGGCGACATTCCTGCGGAAGCTCGAGCACGCCACCAGCGTGGATGAGGTGCTCGGGCTGGAAGGCAACCTCGCGGGCCTCTACTTCGGAAGCTTCTCCGCGCTGCTTCGCCCCCGGGATTTCGACGCGGAGTGGGCGTTCGAGGAGCGAAACCGGCGCCCGCCACGCGATCCGGTCAACGCGCTTCTCTCGTTCGGCTACGCGCTGCTCGCCAAGGAATGCACGGTCGCTCTGCTCGCAGAAGGGCTGGACCCGTGGTGGGGGCTTTTTCACCAGCCGCGCCACGGCCGTCCTGCGCTCGCGCTGGACCTGATGGAGGAGTTCAGACCGCTCATCGTCGACAGTGCCGTGATCACTGCCGTCAACACGGGCATGGTCACCGCGCGCGACTTCGTCCGCTCCGGTGCCGCGTGCATACTGACTGCGTCCGGGCGGAAGGCCTTCCTCAAGGCATACGAGGCACGGCTCAACCAACTGGTCACGCACCCGGTATTCGACTACCGGTGCTCCTGGCGCCAGGTGATCCGGCTCCAGGCGCGTCTGTTCTCGCGGTGGTTGCGCGGGGACGTGCCGGTGTACGTCGGCGTGACCACCCGCTGAGAAGAGACGTGACACCATGGCCCGCCGACACTATCTTGTCTCGTACGACATCTCCGACGACCGCCGCCGCGACGCCGTCTTCAAGGCCCTCGAGGGCCAGGGCGACCACGTGCAATACAGCGTCTTCCTTTGCGACCTGAACGACCGTGAGCTGGCCCAGCTCCGTGCCCGGCTGCGGCGTGAGATCAATGCCGTCGAAGACCAGATCCTGATCGTGGACCTGGGCCCGGCGACCTCGCCATTGGAGAACGGGATCGAGTGCCTCGGCAAGGCGTACGCCCCGTCGGTACGGGTGCTGGTTGTGTGATCCAGCATCCGCCTGGACACCCAGGCGAGCGGCCCGGTGGTTCGCGACTAGCGG
Source organism: uncultured Chloroflexota bacterium (assembly GCA_937901745.1). Lineage (GTDB taxonomy): Bacteria > Chloroflexota > Chloroflexia > Thermomicrobiales > UBA6265 > CALGSZ01. Next base: position 11,150 of record CALGSZ010000132.1, read on the forward strand.
CAGGCGCTCGTAGCTGTTTGACAGCAAGGGTTGAGGGAATGATCATCACCATCGACGCCCGCCTTGCGAACGGCCCCACGCAGGCACCGCTCGCGATTCCGGCTGGAAGTCGCGCGCTGGCAACGGGTTCCGGGGCGGGCTGATTCCGCGGACTCAGATCCGCGGCCTCATTGAAGCGCAATTCGTGGGGCGGCGTACCCGAGCCGCCGGGCCGGCGATTCCGCGGACTCAGATCCGCGGCCTCATTGAAGCGAGATCGGGCTGAACGACATGAACACGAGTTTCCGGATTCCGCGGACTCAGATCCGCGGCCTCATTGAAGCCACGCGCAGCTCGTGGTCACCGCCATCGTCCAGCTCGCGATTCCGCGGACTCAGATCCGCGGCCTCATTGAAGCCGCTCGGAGATTGACGTGACCGCCGGCCGGCCGTAGGTTGATTCCGCGGACTCAGATCCGCGGCCTCATTGAAGCGGCGCTACCACCCGGCCGAGGTGCTCGCCGCGGGCGTGATTCCGCGGACTCAGATCCGCGGCCTCATTGAAGCCGATGGACGGGGAAGCGGTGCTGAGCGCGGCCGATCGATTCCGCGGACTCAGATCCGCGGCCTCATTGAAGCCCGGTCCGCGCGGCGATCCGGTCGATGCACTCGCGCGGATTCCGCGGACTCAGATCCGCGGCCTCATTGAAGCTGCACGCCCAGCAGCTGGAGCGGCAAGAAGTATTTGAGATTCCGCGGACTCAGATCCGCGGCCTCATTGAAGCAACTTCCAGGCGCCGGGGCTTTCCCGCCGCATGAACCGGATTCCGCGGACTCAGATCCGCGGCCTCATTGAAGCGCGTCCGACCCGCTCGTGCACGATGTGGAGGTCAGCGATTCCGCGGACTCAGATCCGCGGCCTCATTGAAGCGTCAGGCGAGCCGACGAAGCAGCAGAGGAAGTTCGCGATTCCGCGGACTCAGATCCGCGGCCTCATTGAAGCTCATCAAGCGGTCCCCCGTGTTCCCCTCGATCGACCTGGATTCCGCGGACTCAGATCCGCGGCCTCATTGAAGCGCGCACGTGCCGCGCCGGCGCGACCGGATCCGCTACCGATTCCGCGGACTCAGATCCGCGGCCTCATTGAAGCTGCCCGGCGCGCCTTCGTCCGAAGGCCGGCCGCCGCGATTCCGCGGACTCAGATCCGCGGCCTCATTGAAGCGCGCGTAATCGGATGGGGCTCAGGATCTGGGGCCCGATTCCGCGGACTCAGATCCGCGGCCTCATTGAAGCCATCTGCTCGGGCCGCTCGGCCGCAGCGCGGTCCAAGATTCCGCGGACTCAGATCCGCGGCCTCATTGAAGCGTCCTCGACGTCCCAGACCAGCCAGCGTCCCGATCGGGATTCCGCGGACTCAGATCCGCGGCCTCATTGAAGCGAGGTCCACCACGGCCGAGGCCCCGAGCTCGAGCAGGATTCCGCGGACTCAGATCCGCGGCCTCATTGAAGCCGGAACACGATCCAGCTCACCGAGCGGGAAGACAGGACTCGATTCCGCGGACTCAGATCCGCGGCCTCATTGAAGCGACGTCCACGCCGAGGTCTCCCAAGAACCGGTGCAGATTCCGCGGACTCAGATCCGCGGCCTCATTGAAGCGGCCAGGATCACCAGCTCGCGCGACGCGATCGCGCGCCGATTCCGCGGACTCAGATCCGCGGCCTCATTGAAGCATGGTGCAGCAAGGCAATAATCCCCGTCGTGTGTTGCGGATTCCGCGGACTCAGATCCGCGGCCTCATTGAAGCCATGCGCAAGGACGGTGACGGACGACGGCACGGCGCTGGATTCCGCGGACTCAGATCCGCGGCCTCATTGAAGCAACTCAGGCATCTTGCCTTCCGGCACCCTGGCTACGATTCCGCGGACTCAGATCCGCGGCCTCATTGAAGCAGCAGTGTAAGCATGGCACAATGCCAGCAAGGCAGCAGGATTCCGCGGACTCAGATCCGCGGCCTCATTGAAGCAGCGCATCCAGCCTGCCGAGCGCCTCCGTCAGCTTGGATTCCGCGGACTCAGATCCGCGGCCTCATTGAAGCGAGGATCCGCCCGGCAGCATCCCGGACGACGACAAGATGATTCCGCGGACTCAGATCCGCGGCCTCATTGAAGCCTCGGCAGCGCGGCGTCGCCACCGCGCGTCTTGTCGATTCCGCGGTGTCAACGGCGGCCGAAAATCTGACAGTTCTGGCGATCGAAAATCTGACACCCGGCAGAGGGGGTGACGAGCCTCAGGTCGTCGGTGCCTCCCGACGGCTACGGTTCCGTCTCGGTTGAGGGTTTTGTTGCTCGGGCTCAGTGGCGAGAGCCCGGTAGAGCTCGGAGTGGTGGCGCATGCGGTAGCTGTTGCCCCGGATGCTCACGATGTGGCAGTGGTGG
>CALGSZ010000133.1 GCA_937901745.1 uncultured Chloroflexota bacterium
GACGCCTACAAGAGGGATGGGCGCGTGTTGTGGCTTGCCGAGTTGCCGGATCACCCTGCCGTGCGTTCGATACATCGGAACGCTGATCCCAAGCCGGAAGCCGAGATCCTCAGCATCGACCGTGTGCCGCGCTTGGATCCTCCTCAGCCCGAAAAAGAGCTCCTTGCGTGGATCCGTGACGGCATTGATGACCCCCACAATCCCCCCAGCCTGCGTGAGGAGGTGACCGTCGAGGATCCCCAGGGCAGCGATCAGGTCACCGGACGAGTACCCTCCCAAACGCTCTTCCTGCAGGAACACCCTCACGTGAGGGATGCGTTCGAGCGGTGGCTGACCGCTTGGCGGTCCTGGGCGGCCAAGGAACTGCGGGATCGGCCTGTCCGTGAGGTGTACGGAAACCTGTTCTCCACGTACGTGACATGGACGAGCCACCCCGAGGAGTACGAGCTCGTCGTCGCTGTGGGATGCCTCTCGTGGCATCCGCCTGAGCATCCTCCTGTGTGCCGTCACCTCATCACGGCTCCGGCTGCAATTCGATTCGACGACGACTCTGGACGTCTCACGGTTGTCCGCGCTGAGTCCGTTGACGCTGCCCAGGTCGAGCTGGACATGCTCGACCCAGGCATCGTGAAAAACGCACACCACATAAACGCTGTCCGCGCGACTGCGAGGGCCCTCGAGACGCATCCGCTGCATCGAGATAAGGCCGGAGAGTTAGTGCGCCGCGTTGTCCAGACTCTTGACGCCCAGGCGCGCTACTCCGACACGGACTTGGCGCCAGAGGTCTCTGAGACCGCGATCGCTTCTTACGCCCCCGCGATCATCCTGCGGAAGCGGTCTCGGCAAGGGATGGTGGAAATCTTCCGAACCATCATAGAGCAGATCGCTGACTCCGGTCGCGTACCGGAGGGGCTGTTGCCATTAGTGGACCCGGATCACCGGCCTGCCACCCACGGCGATAGCGGCGAAGGAGCGCTCGTCTGGGTTGACGACGATCCCTTCCTCCCGCTGCCCGTGAACGACGACCAGCTGCGAATCATAGAACGGGTGGACTCCCATGCCCAGATTGTGGTGCAGGGTCCCCCCGGAACAGGCAAGACTCACACCGCAGCAGCGTTGATCTCACACTTGCTCGCTCAGGGCAAGCGAATCTTGGTCACGGCTCAGACTGACCGAGCGCTTAAGGAGGTGCGTGAGAAGCTGCCGGAAAAAATTCGGCCCTTGTCGGTTGCCGTGGTCGGAACGTCTCGTGAAGACATGGCCGATTTGAAGGTTGCAGTCGAACGGATTAGAGACGCCGCCGCTGATCACGACCCTCAGGCCGCCGCCCGACGCATAGACCAGTGCCTTGAACGCATCGACCAACTCCGTCGCCAGCGTGCTGAGAACTATCGACGCCTCATCGAGGCGCGACGGCGAGAGGTGGATGTTCACCATCGGGGCTCCTTCCGAGGGACCTTGGCGAGTATCGCCAAGGAGTTGCGCGCCCAAGCGGGACGATACGGATGGCTGACTGACCTGGTCACCGTGGAGGCCGATGCGTCGCCGCCGTTGAGCAACGACGAGATCCTGGAGTGGCACAACTACCTGCTCGACGATCGGCTTCGCGCTGATGAGGAGGAAGCGCGCCAGCGGCTTCCTAGGCGAGCTGATCTGCCCTCGCCCGAAGAGTTCGCCAGAATGGTCGAAGCCGAGGCACGAGCACAGGCGGCGGCAGCCGCCTATCAGGCCGCCACTGAGCATGAGGCCTTCGAGGTCCTCCTTCAGCGCGATGCCGCAGAACGGAGCGCACTTCAGCAGCGTCTGCGCGTTCTTGCCGAAGAAGCAGACAGCCTAGCCAGTCGCAATGAGCCGTGGATGAACGATGCGTTGGCTGATGTGCACTCGGGTCGTGGTCAGCGCTGGCACGCCAGGGCCGCCCGGATATCTGAGCTGATCGAAGCGGCCAGTCCGCTCGTGACCAGGCTCGGACCCCTCACAGACGTGGATATCCGTGAGGATGATGTCGGTCCTCTCATCAAGCTAGCGCAGATTCTCCTCAGTCACTTGCAAGACGGCGGCACGGTCAAGACTGACGCCGATGGAACACCCCGACTCGGCATCTTCACCAGTAAGCCGATCAAGCAAGCTTCGCCGCTCTTCCAAAGCGTCCGAGTGAACGGGCTGCCGCCCACTACTCCTGATCAGGTGTCCGCCTTTCTCGACTGGTGCGAGGCGACTCGCATCCTCGCGGCCCTGGACAGGGCCTGGCCGGAGAACGTCGTCATCCCAGCAGAGGACACGTTCCATGAACGCCTCCACTGGCACAGCACTGAGCTCGAGCAACTCCGACGGGTACTGCGGCTCAGCGAGGAACTCGAAGCAGAGGAGCGCCGCCTCGCCGACCTGGGCCTGCCAGTACCGGACTGGGATGACCTCCAGGCCGTTCAGGACTACGCAGCCACAATCGACGCGGCGGCCGCTCACGATGCGCTGAGGGAGGCAACGCGTCCCCTGGATCAACTGGACACGCAGCTCGCGGACGTTGCTCGATGGGCAGACGCCGCCCCTACCGTCCACCACCTCAGATCGGCGTTAGCGCATCGAGACCGCAACCAATACGCCACCGCTTATGACCGTCTCCGCCGGCTGGAGGACGTGCGTAGGCAGGTCGCCCGAAGAAAAGACCTCGAGCAGCGGCTGCGCGCCGCGGCGGCAGGTCTGGCCGAGGCGGTGGCTTCCAATCCGGGCGACCCAGCGTGGCGGCGCCGATTGACCGCGTTCACCGAGGCTTGGGAGTGGGCCTCTACGAGCGCTTGGCTGCTTGCGCAGGAACGTGTAGACGTCAATGCCCTGCAAGTGAAGCTGACGTCAATCGACGAGCGCATCCGTCAAGAAGTTGAGAAGCTCTCAGCCGCACGAGCTTGGAGTCATGCGGTAGCTCCTGACCGCATAACCGGTAGTGCCCGTCAGGACCTTGAGACCTACGCCTTCCTCGTGCGCAAGTTCGGCAAGGGAAAAAGCAAGTACGCGCTTCAACATCAGGCCGACATTCGACAGGCAATGGACCGCTGCCGCTCGTCCGTGCCCGTGTGGATCATGCCGATCTACCGGATCGCCGAACAGCTGCGGATCCAGCCGAACATGTTTGATGTCGTGATCGTAGACGAGGCATCTCAGGCTGGTCTCGAGGCCATCTTTCTGCAATACCTCGCCCCCAAGATTGTCGTCATCGGGGACGATAAGCAGGTATCCCCCGCCGCCGTCGGCATCGATCGCGGACAGTTGCGCAGCCTGGGGGAGCAGTTTCTCAATGATGCTCCCTACCGGGCGGCGTGGGAGAACCCTGAGCGAAGCTTGTTCGATGAAGCCAAGATGCGGTTCGGCGGTCTACTGACGCTCACTGAGCACCGACGATGCGTACCAGAGATCATCGGGTTCTCCAACCGCGTGGCCTACGAGCCGGAAGGGATCCGGCTCATTCCTGTACGCCAGTACGGTGTGGACCGTTTGGAACCGATCGTTCCGGTGTTCGTGCACGACGGCTACACGCGGGGAAAGTCTGCGAACAAGATAAACCCGGCTGAGGTAGACGCCATAGTCCACCAGGTTGAGAAGTGCATCGCTGACCCGCGCTACGACGGCCTCACATTCGGTGTTATCTCGCTGCTTGGTCGGGCCCAAGCAAAGGCTATCGAGAGGAAGCTCCTGGAACGCATCGAGCCGGAGGAGTGGGCGGCTCGCGACTTGCGGTGCGGTGATTCGGCAGACTTCCAAGGCGCGGAGCGCAACGTCATGTTCTTGTCGATGGTGGCGGCTACCGAACCCGACAAGACAATGGGTGCTCTGACGCGAGATATATATGTTCAGCGGTACAACGTCGCCGCGTCGCGCGCTAAAGACCAGGTGTGGGTGTTCCACTCTGTGGGCCTGTCGGACCTTGGGAACCCGGAAGACATGCGCTTCCAGTTCCTGGACTACTGTTACGGGATAGTTAACCGTCGCAAAGGTAATGCTGATGGTGCGATCACATCCCCAGTGCCAGAGGACGTGCGCGTTGAGCCATTCGAGTCTCTGTTCGAGCAACGAGTGTTCAACCGAATCTTGGACCGTGGCTTCACAGTCATTCCTCAGCACAAAGTCCAGGGTTATCGAATCGACCTCGTCGTAGTAGGCGCCCGGGCCCGTCTCGCTGTGGAGTGCGATGGCGACACGTGGCATGGGCCTGATGCATATGAACGTGACCTGGCCCGTCAACGCGATCTTGAGCGCTGCGGATGGAAGTTCTTCCGCATTCGCGAGTCGGCCTTCTACGCGGACCCGGTTCACACATTACAAGGCCTGTGGGAGGCGTTGGAAGAGCTAGACATCCATCCTTCGGGTTGGCAGGGTCAGACCCAGCGTGGTGGTCCAGGGGAGGTGTGGGAGGGCGAGAGGCCGCTCGACGGCGGCAGTCGGACGGATGGGGCGGTTTCGAGCGATCCAGTGGAAAAGGTGATCGGGGAGGCCCCCTCCGGCGACGCCCCAGAGTCAGCGGCCGCGCGAATGGAACTGGAAGTGCCCGATACGGAGGTGGGCTCTTCGCCTTCGCGAGAGGGCGGCCGAGCTGGCCTGTCCACGCCCAATGGGCCGGTGACGTCTGCAACCGCATCGATGGGAGCAGTCCTATCCTCCCCAAGGATTTCGCTGGCACGGTACCGGGCGTACCAAGGGCGCGTAGCCTCGCCCCTTCAGGCCACCAGAAAGCAGCTCATGGAGGGCATTCGAGAGGTGGTCGCGGTAGAGGGGCCGGTTGTCGGTCATCGCCTCCACAGCGCCTATGTCAGGGCAGCCGGCGGGCAACGTGTTGGCAAGCAGATCGCCAAGGCGTTGAACTCGGCCATCACGGCCGCGGTCCGGCGTGGGCTTCTGGTGGAGGACAACCCCCTGGAAGAGTCCGGAGTCAAGCCGCGGACCTTCCGCCTGCCTGAGCAACCTGACGTCGTGATGCGCGAACTTGGCCCACGCTCATTTGAGCACGTTCCTCCACGCGAGCTTGCGACGCTCGTCGCTGTGCTGGCCGACCATCACGGATGGGAGGTCGAGGAAGCGCTCTGGAGAGCGGTCCTGGAAGTGCTTGGACTCAAGCGCCTGACTGCGAATGTCACGGCGCGGTTGAGGGGCGTCATGCCGCTCGCGCGCCAGATCGCAGTCTCAGCTTCGTAGAGGAACACGTGCCGTGGTGGGCAAGCTGGTTGGGCGCAGTCGTGTCTTGGCCTAGCCTCCTGCTAGTGCCGGGAGACGCTGAGCTGAGAGGCGGTCTTGAGCACGATCTGCGGGATCCCGTCGTACTCGGTCACGCGGCCTCGAACGCAGACCGTCGTCCCGGTAAGGGACTCGTCAGGCTGCTGCGCGAACCGATCACGATCGGAGCCCCACAGGAGTGCCACGAATCCAGGAGGGTCAGTGTCGCCGATGTTGATGAACGTCGGCGCGCCAGACACGTCCGGCCGGTAGTTGACTCCCGCAACCGGCCCGCGGATCACGGCGTCTTCTCCCAGGACCGTTGATGCTTGCTCCCACGACACGGCGTCACGGCACCATGGAGGCGCCGGCTCGGTCCCTCTGGACCGCAGCGCGAACACTCCTGCGGTGAGGGCAATGGCAGTGAAAGCGAGGGCAAGAACAGTAGAACGCCGACTGATGCCTCGGCGTGGGTCCTTTCGAGGTGCCTGAGACTCTGGCTCCGCTCTGCGCTCAAGCGCATCGGTGATGGTGCTGATCACCCATTTCGGGTGCCTTCTCACCTGCCGGGGCCGAGTCCCGCAAGGTGGTGTAGGAGAACGCCTCCGCGTTCATCCTCGGTGA
>CALGSZ010000134.1 GCA_937901745.1 uncultured Chloroflexota bacterium
GAAGCTCCCTACCCCTCAGCCACCGCACGGCCATGCCAGCTTGTCTAAGGTGCGTACCTCCACATGCCGTGGAGGAATTCTCCCTATCACGGGAACGCTGCTCTATGATACCGCAGACGCTCCGTTATGTCTAGGGAGCCGCATGGACCCTCGAGTCCATGCTACCGGGATTTTCGCAAGAGAACCGCCCCATCTCTGGGGCGGATCACCGTAGCTACGCACTGCCGCTCTTTGCGGCTTCTGCGAGGATCGTCGTTGACGATCTAGCCCACGGTGACCTCCCGGTAATCGCTGCGCCCGGGCCATTCGGCCCCGGCACCATCGGCTCATCGCCGGCAGCGCGGTGAATCATACATCGGCCTCTCAGGGTCGTCAAGAGATTTTGGCGACGTCTTACAAGGATCCGTCTCGACTCTGTTCTCGCGACACACACCGGCTGAGCCCTGCCACGGCGACCACCGCCGCGCGGACTATAATCCCGCGTGTGAATCGGCCAGAATCCAGGGAGCGCCTGTGACGAGAAAACCAATCATCGGCATCACCCCGACGGGAACGCGCGACACATTCCCTCACGGCACCTTCGACCGTTACGCTCTTGCGGTCAACTACGTGGAGGCCGTCCAGGCAGCTGGCGGTATTCCCATCATTCTGCCGCCCCAAGACGACCACTTAGCACTCCTCGACCACATCGACGGCTTGCTCCTCAGCGGGGGCGCCGACCTCGATCCGTCCACCTACGGGGATTGCACGGTCCACCCCGAGACCTACGGCATCGACTCGCGCCGCGATCGTTTCGAGCTTGCGCTCGTGCGTGAGGCGATCGCACGCGGGCTTCCGCTACTCTGCATTTGCCGCGGCATTCAAGTCCTCAACGTCGCCCTCGGCGGTACGCTGTATCAACACGTCCCGGACGAACATCCCGGCGCACTCAATCACCGCCAGCACGAGAACGGCATCGCCGCATCCGAGCCAGGCCACGTCATCCATGCCGAGCCGGGCTCGCTACTGGCCGCGGTCTACGGCATGTCGAGCATCCAGGTCAATTCGTTCCATCACCAGGCGATCAAGGAACCGTCCGGTGATCTGCGCGTCGACGGGCGCGCCGATGATGGCTTGATCGAAGCGGTCTCCCTTGCGGACCGGGAGAGCGTCCTCGGCGTGCAGTGGCATCCCGAGATGATGTTCCGCGCGCACACGGAGCATCTCCGGCCCTTCTTGTGGCTGGTTCAGACCGCGGCTGTGCGGTCACTCACGTTGGCGCAGTAATCAGGCTCAGATTCTCCGCATAAGCGAGACGGGCGGCCCGGAAAGGGACCGCCCGTCTGATTTGCCGTCAGCTGTCATGAGTGGTTGCCTTAGCGCGTCGCGGCAACCGGCTCTCGAACTTCTGTCGATTCTTGCGCCCCTTCGGCCGGCGGCTCCTGGCGGCGCATCGTGAAGTCATCAGGCATCGCCGCCGCCAGGACGTCATCCATGCGGTCGGCGAGGATGAACGTCAGTTCTTCCCGCAACTCCTTCGGCAGATCGTCCAGATCGACCTCATTCCGCCGCGGCAGGATGAACCGCTTCACGCCCGCGCGCCGCGCGGCCAGCGCCTTCTCCTTGATTCCGCCGACCGGCAGCACCTGCCCGCGTAGCGTGATCTCGCCGGTCATCGCCACGTCCTCCCGGACCGGCACGCCCGTCAGGAGCGAGACCAGCGCCGTCGTCATCGCGACGCCAGCCGATGGCCCGTCCTTCGGAATCGCGCCCGCCGGCACGTGAATATGGATGTCGGACGAGGCGAAGAACTCCGGATCGATGTTCAGATCCTTCGCGCGTGACCGCACGAAGGAGAGCGCCGCCTGAGCCGACTCGCGCATCACATCGCCGAGCTGTCCGGTGACGGTAAGCGAGCCCTTGCCCGGCATCCGCGTCGCCTCGATGAACATGATGTCTCCGCCGACGCCGGTCACACCGACGCCGATCGCGACGCCAGGCTGGCTGGTCCGCGCCGCCAGCTCCTCATAGAAGAAGCGCGGCCGACCCAGGAACTCGCGAATCTGCTCCGGACCGATGGTCCGCGGAACCTCGCGGCCCTCCGCGATGCGCGTGGCGATCTTGCGGCACGTCGTGCCGATCTCCCGCTCCAGATTCCGGACTCCGGCCTCCCGCGTGTAATGGCGGATGATCTGGAGGATCGCCTCATCGGTGATGGTGAACTGATCCTCTTGGAGGCCGTGCGCCTTGAACTGCTTCGGAATCAGGTAGCGCTTGGCGATGTGCAGCTTGTCCTCGTCCGTGTAGCCAGCCAGCTCCAGGATCTCCATCCGGTCGCGCAGCGGCGCCGGGATCGGATCCAGCAGGTTGGCTGTCGCGATGAACATCACGCGCGACAGGTCGAAGGCGACATCCAGGTAGTGATCGCGGAACGTGTTGTTCTGCTCCGGATCCAGCACCTCGAGCAGCGCCGACGACGGGTCGCCGCGCCAATCAGCGCCGATCTTGTCGACCTCGTCGAGGACGAAGACCGGATCGTTGGTGCCCGCCCGGCGAATCGCCTGGATGATCCGGCCCGGCATCGCGCCGACATACGTGCGCCGGTGACCGCGGATCTCCGCCTCGTCGCGAACGCCACCGAGCGACATCCGCGTCAGCTCACGGCCGAGCGCCCGCGCGATCGACTGCGCCAGGCTCGTCTTACCGACGCCTGGAGGACCGACGAAGCAGAGGATCGGCTCGCGGGTTGGCGCCAGGCTCGACTCATCGCCCTCCTGCGCCGCTAGCTCTCGCTTCAGCTTGCGAACCGCTAGGTACTCAAGGATCCGCTCCTTGATCTTTTCGAGATCGTAGTGGTCCTCGTCCAGGATCTGGCGAGCCTTCGCGATGTCGATCTCGCCCTCGGTGCTCTTGTTCCACGGCAACGAGGTGAGCCAGTCCAGGTACGTCTTGATCACGCCGTACTCGGCGGCCGCCGGCGGCAGCTTGCTGAGGCGATCCAGCTCGCGCTTCGCCTCCTTGGCGGCCTCCTCGGTCATGCCGGACGACTCAATCTTCTGCCGCAGCTCATTGATCTCGGCTTCGGTCTCGCTCTCCTCGCCCAGCTCGCGCTTGATCGCCTTCAACTGCTCGCGCAGGTAGAACTCGCGCTGCGACTTGCCGAGCTCTTCCTGGACCTCGCTCTGCAGCTTCTTGCCCAGCTCGAGGACCTCGAGCTCCTTGGCGATGAACGCGTTCAGCTTGACGAGCTTGTCGCGCACCGAATCGAGCTCGAGCAGCTGCTGCCGCTCCTCCGGCTCAATGCGGAGGTTGGTCGCGACGAGGTAGACCAAGTGACGCGGGTCGTCAATATTCAGCGCCGCCGTGACCAGCTCGTCCGGCAGGTGCGACACCAATGACACAAGCCGCTGGAAAAGCTCGAGCGTGTTGCGGGTCAGCGCCTGGACCTCAACGCTGTCCGGCACGTCCTCGGGGATCTTCTCCACGCGCGCAACGAGGAACGGCTCCTCAGACACCCACGTCAGGATGCGCATCCGCTCGACACCCTGCACCGCAAGGCGCACGCTGCCATCCGGGACGCGCATCATCTGATGGATGGTCGCGATGGTCCCGATCTCGTAGACATCACCCGGCCCGGCGCCTTCCTGCTCGGCATTCTTCTGCATCACGAGGCCAACCGTCCGATCGCCGGACATAACCTCGTCAATCAGCCGGAGAGACCGAGGCTGCGCCGCGGCCAGCGGAACGACGGTCAGCGGGAAGACGACCGTGCCGCGAAGCGGCAGGATCGGGATGGTCAGCTCCTCCCCGCGCTCCTGTTCCTGCGTCTCAGTCGTCTCTTCCGCGTTCTCTGTCTCGACCTGAGACGCCTCGACCTGTGGAGTCTCCTCCTGCGGCGTCTCGTCCGCGGGCGGTGCCTCTTGCTCTTCGGCGCGCTCCCAATCGCGCTCGTTAGGCGTCTGCGTCATGCTTCACGTGCTCCCTCCCCTCGATCGTTCTGCTCCACTCGGCGGGGGACAATCGTCCGCGCCGCAACCCGTGGGAGCACGATTCGAAGGAATCCATTTTCATACTCGGCGGTGCTTGCCTCGGGATCGATCGGAAATGGGATGAAGACATCGGCCCCGAATGCCCCGTAGGGAATGCCCGCCTCCCGATACGTTCGTCGTTCCGGCGAGCGGTTGTCGGGCCGGTCGCCCCGGATCGACAACACTTCGCCATCTATGACCACCGACAGGCGCTCTTCGTCCATGCCGGCGATCTCGGCGTAGATCACCAAGGCCTCATCCGTTTCATAGACCTCCAGTGGCGGTCGCCACAGGCCGGAGGGCCCAGCGGACGGACGCGAGGGCACCGGCACGAGGGCACGGAAGATCTGCTCCATCTCTAGCTGGACGCGCTCGGAACTGCGCGTCACTCCGCGCCGCACGATGATCATCGGTCCTCTCTTTCTCGCTGGCTTGCCACTCCGACCGCCCTCGTGGATCGGATTTCACACCGCTGGTGCGGCAGCGACCGGTGAGGGTCTGGTCTCCGGCCGCCTTCCGTGGGATTGATTATACACCGCGTATCGAGAACTTGCTACGGTCCGTATAAAGATTCGGGAAGACTGATGCCCGGAGGGACCGCGAGGATTATTCCTTGATTAGCGCCTCTTCGGTGAAGACGTTGGCGGCGTTCCAGAGCATCCAGCCGCTGGTGCCGAGCTCCTCGCTCGCGCGGATCTGAGCACGCACATCTTCCGGCGTGTAGTCGCGGAACGGGGGCTGATCGAAGTCCTGGAGCCAAGGCCGCAGCTTGAGCTCCATGCCTTTCGGCATCCGCTCTTTCGCCAGGCTCAAGCTGATGGAAATCGTCTCGTATGGAAAGTCGTTCGGCTCCCCGCCGACGTCAATCGAGCTCGCGTCGAAGTGCGAAGGGTAGACCATGGGGCACAGATAGTCGACATGGGGTGCGAAGTCAGCGATCCGCTGCCCGATGCCCTGGTCGTCATAGGCGATGGCAATAATGCCGAAGACGTCGACCGCGAACATGGCGCCGGTCGGCTCCAAAGCCTTGCGAGACTGCTTCAAGAACTCGACGATCGCCCCAACTCTCCCCTCTTCCGTGTAGTCGGGACCGAAGTCAGCGATGGTCAAGTCCCCGTCCGATGGGAAGCGGATGTAGTCGTACTGAATCTCGTCGAAGCCGATCTCGGCTGCCTCGACCGCAAGATCGATGTTCGCTTGCCAGAGCTCCTGGTAGAACGGATTGACCCAAGCATCGTCCATCCAGCCGCGCCAGATGTCGCCATCCTCGGTTTTCACCGCGAGGTCCGGCCGATTTTCGGCGACGATCGGATCGTTGAAGACCACCATGCGCGCGATTACATAGATCCCGCGATCGTGTAGCTCCTGCACCAGCTCACGCGGGTCATACATGGGGCTGACAGCGTTCGCCTCATGGAAGAATTCAACGTCCGTGTCGTACCAGACATACACCTCCTTGATGTCGATGACGATTGCGTTCAGCTCCGTCGTTTCGATGAGATCGATGAGGTAGTCAACGACGCTACGATCTGCCGCGTTGGGCCCCGTCAAGTAGACGGCTTTGATGTCCTCCCGCTCCATGGCCACGTTGACCTCGCTTTCCCCGTTGAGGGTCAGCTCGGTCTTCGCGTAACCAGCGGCCGACACCTTGAGGGTGCCCTCAGGCTCGACTCCTCGGAAGCGGAAGGTGCCGTTGCGTCGGGTGCGAGTCCTCGCGTCATTGATTCGAACAAGCGCGTCCCGGATCGGATTCCCTTCCTGATCCGTCACGACTCCGGCAAGCGTCACGCCTTCGGGTTCGGAATCGCCGGAGTTGCTCGGCGTCGGCGTCGCTTCGGTCTGGGCCGTTACGGCCTCGGCCGTCGCTTGGCTTGCGGTCTCTTCACTTGTGTCTTCACTACGAGGATTCTCGCTGTTGGAATCGCCAGAAGGAGGATCGATCTCTGTTGGGGCTGCAGGCACTTGTCGCTTGAGCGCGACAGTTTGTTCCCGGTCATGCGATTCGTCGAACTCGCCGTGAACCGGCTCGAAGCCATCTCGCGAGACGACGACGGTGACCGGCAGCTTCGAAACTAGGAGTCTCGCTGTGCCGGCTGCATCGGTCGTCGCCGAAGTCTCTCCCGCTTGGACGATCGCTCCCTCGATCGGCTGGCCACCCTCCGCGTCGGTAACCGTCACGATGAGGGAGACGTCAACAGGCTTATCGGAGAACCACTCGGTGGGAGAAAACCCGAGCCACCAATCGGCGAGGATGAGCACAACGGCGACGACGGTGATGAGGCTATACCACCAGCTGACCCAGGGCCATCGGCGCCGCGCGCGTCGGATGCTGAGATTCGAGCGGGAACGCATCATCGGCCGGGCTGAAAGCGCCTCAGACCTCTGCATCCGCCTTCCCAATGGCGATCGGCTGTCCATAACCTCCTCCAAAGGCGTGCATGCTGTGCGAGGATACCGGAAAGGCGCTGCCTAGCGCGAGTTCACTCGCGCATCCATGTGTGCAACTGACCGGTGGAGCGGCCGGACGTTTGACACTGGTCCGGCGAACCACGATAATCCCGCGAGATTGTGTGAGGAGCCTCACAATCTCGGTGTTGGACGTCGGAGTGAGTTTGGGAAACGGCGCGTGGCCCTACAGCGGGTAGACCTGTTCGGGACAATGCGCGCCGATCTCGAGCGCGTCAATGCTCGCATCGCCGACGCGGCATCCGTCGATTACCCCGTCGTCTCCCACTTGTTGGCCGAGATCGTCAGCGCTCGCGGGAAGCAGCTGCGCCCACTCTTGCTGCTACTAGCAGCCCGGGCTTACGAGTATGAGTCCAATTTCTCGGCGCTGGTCACGGCAGCAGCCGGCGTCGAGCTACTCCACACCGCCTCTCTGATCCACGATGACACGGTAGACCGGGCGGCGCTCCGGCGCGGCAAGCCAACGCTCAATTCCCAACTCAGCTCGGGCGCCGTGATCTTGATCGGCGACTACCTCTTCGCCCAATCCGCGATGCTAGCGGCCGCGACGGACAACACGCGCGTCGTGACCGTCTTCGCCTCTACCCTGGGCGACATCTGCGACGGCCAGCTCCTCGAGATGTTCGAGGCGAGCCGACTCGATCAAACGCCGGAGCAATATGAGCGCCGGATCTACGGCAAGACGGCATCCCTCTTTGCCGGCGCCGCCGAGATGGGCGCGATCTTGAGCCGCGCTCCGGAATCGCACATCCAGGCCCTGCGCCGCTTTGGCTCGGACATCGGCATGGCGTTTCAGATCATTGACGATGTCCTCGATTTGACCGGGGAGACGGAAGAGCTGGGCAAGCCGGCCGGTCACGACCTTCGCCAAGGCACGATCACGTTGCCAGTGATCTATTACCTATCGGAAATTGGGGAGACCGCGCCGGAGCGCGCGCGCATCGAGGCCATCGTCTCCGGCCGCGTCACGGACGCCGCCATGATTGATGAAGCGCTCCACGCGATCCGCGCTACCGACGCGATCGAGCGGGCGCTGAGCGCCGCGGACGCGTTCCTGAGCCGCGCCAAGGATCAGCTCGCGATCGTCCCCGACCAAGAGACGCGCGAGTTCCTCGAAGAGCTCGCCGATCTGGCCGTCTACCGGCAGTCCTAACGAGCGAGCGCGACTAGAGCGCGACCAAGCTTGTCTCGTACATCCGCGAGAAGAGCCGCTTCCAGTACGTGTGCGTCGGGTCGACGGACTCGTACTCGGCCTCGAGCTCTTGCGGCAGGTCCGGCGTCACGAGAATCGAGGCTCGCCGCTTGCGATAACGCCCTTCTATCGCCCGATCGAGGAAGGCCGCCTCGTGAGGATGGGCGGGCTTCAGGCCAATCAGGATCAGGACGTCGCTTTCCAGCATCTGCAGCCACGTGTCCTCGGTGAGATGCTTGGCGAGCTCGTACTCCTTCCGCGCCTTTGGATCCGCGATGCGCTCCACCTCCGGCGCGAGCTCCGGCAGGCCGACTTCGTTCACGTAGGCGCTCAGCGCGAAATCGCGCCAGTTGACCATGTAGGCAGTGACGTTCGGATAGTACTCAGCGACGCGATGCTGGATGTACCGAGCAATGCGCCGAGAGCGACCGCCCTGTGCGTTGAAGATGAACCAGCCCTGTCCCTGGCGCAACCGGTGCTCGAAGGCGTCGAAATAGAGGCTGAGGCGCAGGAGCAGGTCTCGGTCCTGGAGCGGCGCCTGTTCGATGAGATCCGTGACTTCGGTCATCGCTGACCTCCGTTGCTGATGCCCCCTGCCGGCGAGCCGTTGCGGCTTAGCCGATCGGTTTCTCTCTGCCTACCACGTCCGTGCTGCCGAGACAGCACCCAAATTGTCCCGCTCTCGCACTCGGTCGTTCCCTTGCCCTGTCCCCTCCCCTTTTGCTCTCCATTTGATCTTAGCGAACAGACGCTCCGATTTCAGTTCGCCGCCGAGGTCGGGTCTTCCACCCAGATCAAGCCCAGCGCCGAGGCGAAACGCTGGGTGAACCGCTGGCGATCGACCGCGGTTGCGACACGCACATGCCCGGAGCGCTCTGCCCGGACCTCACCTCGCGTCTCTTGCGCACAACTGACGGTGACGCTTCGTGACTCGCAGAGCAGCAGGTCGGGATCGAGCGCTGCCGCGACTGCCAGTGGATCGTGCAGGTATATGGGCGCGTCGCCGTGGATACGCTCGATCCCGGAGCTGACCTCGTAGACGAGATTTGCCGGCCGCTCGTCTCGCGAAGCGGCCGTTTGCCAGACAGTCTTCGGCAGTGCGACCTGCCGGGTGACGTCAAGACCGACCACAGTGATCTCGAGATCGCGGACGGCGAAAACCTCAGCCGCCGCCTCAGGATCGACGTAGACGTTGAACTCGGCGTGGGGGGTGACATTGCCCGCGACGTGGAACGCGCCGCCCATCACGACGACGCGCCGTAATAGCCGGGGCAGATCGGGCGCGACGTTGAGCGCGATCGCCAGATTCGTCAGCGGACCGACGCAGACGAGGACGACCTCCCCCGGCCGCTCCCTGGCCATGCGGATAATCGCCGCGGGGCCGCGCTCGAGCACCGCCTCACGGGCACTGGGCGGGAGCTCCGCTTCGCACAATCCGTCCCGGCCGTGGAAATAGCGCGCGTCACGCCCTTCTCGCACCAGTGGCTTGCTCGCGCCCCGGTGCACCGGAATGTGCTCGGCGCCGAGATAGTCGAGCACGCGGAGCGTGTTCGCCGTCGCTTGCTCGATGTCGACATTGCCGGACACGGTGGTCACAGCGAGCAGCTCAGCGCTCGGATCACCGAGCGCTAGCGCTAGGGCGAGCGCATCATCAACTCCGGTATCGACATCGAGGATGAGCGGGATGCGCCGTGCCACCATGTCACCTGATTCCCAGCGATCCGCTGGGCGACGCCGCTCAGTCAGACGCAGTTGAGGCTACGCCTTTTCCGCCAGCGACGCGCTCTTGCTCCCGCCGCGCCTCCGCCTCGATCCAGGCAGCGACCGGCGGCGTTTCCGTGATCTGCGACTCCGTGACGATGTCCAGGAACCAGGGCCGGCCGTCGGCGAGCGCCTCGGCAAGCGCCGGCTCGACCTCCTCTGGATCGACGATCTGCTTCGCTTGGAAGCCGAAGCCGCGAGCGATCGTCGCGTAATCCACGGCGTTGAAGTCAACGGAGAAGTAGCGGTCGTCGTGATAGAGGTGCTGCAGCTCCTTGATCCAGCCGAAGGAGCCGTTGTTGCACTGGATCAGGACCACTGGCAACCCGAGGCGGGTGATCGTCTCCATTTCGCCAACCGACATGCCGAAGCTGCCGTCACCGCTCATTCCGATGATTCGAAGGTCGGGCCGAGCGTAGTACGCGCCGACCACGCCTGGGATGGCGTAGCCGAGACCGCCGTGCGCGCGCGGGATGATCGTCGTCCGACCTGCGCGGCGCAGCTCGTACTGAGCGCCGAGATACGGCGTCGGCGTGCCGGGGTCGGCAACGATCAGGACGTCATCGTCGAGCAGCCGGCGCATCGCCCGAACCACGACCTGCGGCTTGATCGGACGGCTGGTGCTCGAAGCTTGCCGTTCCACCTCCGCCCAATAGCTGTCGCGCGCCGCCACGAGCGCGTCGATTCGGCACCGGTGGCGAGCGGCGATTTGCTCCGGCCGGTCGATTGCCGCAAGTAGGTCACGCAGCGCCAGCTTCGCATCGCCAGCGATCGGCGCGACCAGGCGGTAGTTGTTGCCGATCTCATAGGGATCGACGTCGATCTGGATCGCCGCGGGACCGCCATGCATCGGCGGAACGGACCAATGATGCGTCGTCGTTGAGTCGGTGCGCGTGCCGACGAAGATGACCAGGTCGGCGTCGTTGACAACGGCATTCGTGTAGGTGCGCGCTCCGTTGCCGCCAGCGATGCCGATCGAGACTGGGCTCGTCTCCGCGATGCTGCCCTTCCCGTTGATCGAGGTTGCTACCGGGATGTTGAGCGACTCCGCCAGCGCGGTCAGCTCCTCCCAGGCGCCCGAGGTCAAGACGCCGCCGCCGGCGACGATGACCGGCCGCTCGGCTTGCGCGATCGCATCAGCCGCGCGCTGGATTAGCTCGGGATCGGGGCGCGTCCGCAAGGCGGGAGCGCGGTTGAAGTCCGGCACGCCGTAAACCGAGTCGTCAGGCGTCTCGCCCTCGAGCGTATCTGTCGGCAGCGAGAGGTGGACGGCTCCCGGCCGGCTGCTCGTCGCCATCCGGATGGCGCGGCGCGTCATCTCCGCGACGATTGCCGGGCTGTCTACGCGGACATTCCACTTCGTGACCGGCCGGAAGAGCGATTCCTGATCCAGCTCGGTCAGGACGCCGCGCCCGCGCTGCTTGACCGGCGTATCCGTGGTTAGACAGAGCACCGGGATCGCCGAGCCGTGCGCCTCAGCGACGCCGGGCACGATGTATGTCGCGCCGCCGCCGCTCGGTCCCTCGCAGACGCCGATGCGGCCACTTGCCCGCGCGTAGACATCGGCCATAAAGGAGGCGGAGCGCTCATCCCGCGTCATGATGTGCGTGATGCGGTCGCGAACATCGTAGAGCGCATCGTAGAAGGCCATGCCGGTGTCGCCCGGCAAGCCGAAGATGTGCTCAATTCCACTTTCAAGAAGGACACGAACGAGCGCACGCGCTCCCTGCATTGTTGACTCCTCTGACTCACCGCGGGGTTTTCATAACAGGACTATAGCAAACAACGGGAAACGTCCGGAAGCCCAGGGATCACCTGGCTGTTCACGCTTCCTCAAGTGTTCGTCGGAATGATACGGATCAGGCCGTTAGCGCGATTCGGCACGGCTAGCCATCGCGAGGCAAGCGCGCGGCGAAATAGAGATCGTTGACGTTGGTGCCGGTCGGGCCGGGAGCAACCACGTCGCCGGCAGCTTCCAGCACCCGCAAGGTGTCGTTATTGGCAAGAGCGGCGACAGGATCGACGCCCTCCGCTCGCGCGCGCTGGCAGGTCCCCGCGTCGACGATGCCGCCGGCCACGTCTGTCGGACCATCCTGCCCATCCGTCGCAATGCTGGCAACCGTCCACTCGACAACGTTGCGGCGCTCCAACTCGAGAGCGGCAGCGACGGCGAACTCCGTGTTCCGGCCGCCGCGTCCGTCGCCGCGGACCGTCACCGTCGCCTCGCCACCGCCGATGAGCACATCAACGTCCTCAGGCGCAGCCAGGCATGCTTCGACCCATTCCCGCCCGAGATCGGAAGCCTCCCCTTCCTTCCGCTGCCAGATGATCGCCGGCCGCAATCCGCTTGCCTGGGCAGCGGCTCGCGACGCTTCGAGCGCGGTTTCGTTGTCCGCGACGATCTGGACGACATCGTCCGTGAAGGGCCAGGGCTCGGGCTGCTCCGGCAGCGCCGAAAGTGTCGCGACGACCGACTGTGGCACGCGATCACGAACGCCATACCGGTCAAGAACGCGCAGCGCGTCCGCGCCGGTCATCCGTCCTTCGACAGTCGGCCCGCTCGCGATGATCCGCGGATCGTTACCGAGCACGTCCGAGAGGATGAGCGTAATCATCGTCGCGTTGGCGGCCGCTCGGCGCAGACCGCCTCCCTTGACCGCGCTGAGCGGGATGCGGACCGCGTTCAGGTCGTGGATCGGCGCGCCGGCCCGTAGGAGGATGTCGGTCGTTGCCGCGACATCGGCGAGCGTCACCGGTGACAGGGGCGCCTCCAGTAACGCCGAGCCACCTCCCGAAATGACGGCGATCGCGACATCGCCTGGATCCAGTGAACGCAACATCGCGAGCATCTGCCGCGTCGCGTCGACGCCGCGCTGATCGGGAATCGGATGCGCCGCCTCGATGACGCGAATACGCCGCGGCAGCGGTGGCCGCGCGTGACCGTCCTTCGTGATGACAAGCCCATCGGCGATCAGGTCGCCGCAGACCGCCTCCACGCCACACGCCATGGCGACAGCCGCCTTGCCCACGCCAACGACGACGAGTCGCCCTTCGACGGGGACTCGCCTGCCGCCTACAACGAGCGTACGCCCGTCCCGCTCGATCGCGCTCTTGACGGCGTGCTCTGGCTCGGCCGCCGCCAGCGCGGCTCGATACCAAGCTTCGATCAGCGCTCTCGCCCGCGATGCTGACATTCTTCGTGTCCTCGATAGTCGCACCTACGCCGCCTCGAGCCGATCCAGAGCAGCGCGCAGGTCCGCCGGGAGCCCAGACTCGAACGTAACGCGCCGACCGTCTGGGAGCGTGAAGGAGAGACGCGCCGCGTGGAGGAACTGCCGATCCACGATCGCGCCTTTCCCGCCGGTCGGGCCAGTGTGCGGGTTGTAGACCGGATCGCCAACGACCGGGTGGCCGATGAACGCGAGGTGAACGCGGATCTGATGGGTGCGGCCCGTCTCGATCTCGACTTCCAGGAGCGTCGCGCCGGGGTAGCGCCGGAGCACGCGGAAGTGCGTCACCGCCGGGCGTCCTGTCGCAATCGCGGCCATCCGCTGCCGGTCCTTGGGGTCGCGGCCGATCGGCACATCAATGGTCGCTTCCTCGTCCTCGACCACACCCCGGACCAGCGCGATGTACGTCTTCCGCACTGAGCGGTCGCGCCACTGCGACAGCAACGTCTGCTGCCCGCGGTCGGTCTTGGCCACCACGATCAAGCCCGACGTGTCCTTGTCGAGTCTGTGAACGATGCCGGGGCGGTTCGTGCCGGAGATCGCGATTTCGGGCGCATGGTAGAGCAGCGCGTTGACGAGCGTCCCGGTTGGGTGACCTGGCGCCGGATGTACGACCATCCCGGCTGGCTTATCGACAACCAGGATGTCGGCATCCTCGTAGACGATGCCGAGCGGAATCGGCTCGGGGACGATCTCTTCCGGCTCCGGCGGCGGGATCTCGACCGTGACGACCTCGCCTGGCGTCATCTTGAAGGTGCGCTTGCGCGGCACGCCGTCGACGTGAACGAGCCCGTCTTCGATCAATCGCTGGATGTAAGAGCGGCTGAGGTCGGGGAGCTGCGCGGCGACGAACTTATCGAGCCGCTCGTTCCGGTGCTCCGGCCCCGGATGTAGCTCGACAATGCCTTCGAGCGTCGTCTCCGCCGCTTCCTCGTGTTCCAGGGCCTCGAGCAGATCGTCCTGTGCCAGGTCCACGACGCTGTCGCGCGCGAGGAGCGCCTCCCGATCGCCGTGCTCTCTGTTCTTGCCGCGGTCGTTAGCAGGTGAGCCGGTCATACTCCTTGTCCGTCCGCGTCCGATCGTAGAGCGGCCGGTCCCTGGTGATAGCGAATCCCATCGGTCGAAGCCGGTTCTGATCTCGACGCCGCGCGCCAGTACCAGACCAGCAGCACAGCAGCACCGCATGTGATCGCGACATCCGCCAGGTTGAAGGTAGGCCACCAGGCGATGCTAATGAAATCCACCACGTAGCCAAGGCGCATGCGATCGATCACGTTGCCGAGCGCGCCGCCAAGCACCAGCCCGCTTCCCACGGCAAACCAGGGCGACGGCGCGCCGACCCGGAGATACATCCGGAGCAGGAATGCCACGACGGCGATCGACAAGAGGGGCACGAGCACGCCTTGGCCCTGGAGCAGGCCGAACGCCACGCCCGTGTTCTGAGCGTAGCGCAGCTCGACGAGGTCGCCGATTACTGACGCGCGGTGACGATCCGCCCCTGGACCGAGACGCTCAATGATCAGCCACTTGCTCACCTGATCAGCAATGACGACACCGGTCCCGATGAGCACCGGCACGAAAAAGCGACGGGTTTGACGGGGCGAGACGTGCATCAAACGACGCGCTCTAAGCGTCAGGGAACGCGGTCCGTGGCTCGATGCATCGCATGCTGCCGCTCCAGGAAGCTCTGGCACTCGATGCAGAACTGGACGTAGGGAAACGCTTCCAGCCGCTCCTCGTTGATTGGCTTGTGGCACCGCTCGCAGATGCCGTAGGTTCCCTCGTCCATTCGCTCCAGAGCAGCATCAACCTTCTGCAGCAGCTCTTCGATGTCGGAGCGCACTGTCGCAATCCGCTCTTGCTCCGTCAGGCTGCTACCGTCATCTCCGAGGTGGTTGCCCAAGCCGCCACGCTCGATAGCCTGTTCGATGCCCAGCCATTGGATCTCGTCGCTGAGCTGACCGAGTTCAGCCTTCAGCTCCTCGCGTTTCTCCTCGAGTTTCGTCCGTAGCTCCTTGAGTTTGGCCGCCTTCATCGGTGATCCTCTCTAGCTGCGACTTCGCAATTCACTGTGTCATTTCCGCAGCGCTGCCGGTCGGGTGCAGATCGCATTGGCGGCCCGGCGCCGAGCCTGGCTGGATGGTAGCACAGGGTTTGCCATTCCACTCCCTCTGGCCGGGAGCCGGGCTATACTCGCGCCATGACGCTACAGAAACCCTCGTTTCAGGAGCGACGATAGGATGGCCTCAGCACGCCCGCTGCGCCTTGTCATTGCCGGCGGCGGCACTGGGGGCCACGTCAATCCGGCGCTCGCGGTGGTCGAAGAGCTTCGGAGTCGAGAGATTCCGCTCGAGCTGCTCTGGATCGGCAGCCACGGCGATGTCGAAGGTCCGGCGGCCAACCGCGCCGGCATCCCTTTCCGGGCGATCCAAACCGGCAAGCTTCGGCGCTACGTTTCGTTGAAGACGATTCCTGATAGCATCCGGTTTCCGATCGGGATCGCTCAGGCATGGCGGATTCTGCGCCAATTCCGGCCAGACGTGATCTTCAGCACCGGCGGATTCGTCAGCGTGCCGACCGTGTTGGCCGGCTCGCGCATGGCGCCGATATTGACGCACGAGCAGACTGCCATTCTCGGGTTGGCGACGCGTATCAACCTCCGCGCCGCGGATGTCCTGGCGGTGACGTTCCCAGATTCGGTGCGGCTTGCGCGTGGCTTTTCTGGACGCACCGAGGTCACGGGCAATCCGGTGCGCCCGTCGCTGCTGGCGGGCGATGCTGGCCGCGGTTTCTCCCGGTTCGGCTTCGATCCCGGCCTGCCGCTGGTCTACGTCACCGGCGGCGCACGCGGAGCGAGTCCGATCAATCAGCGGGTCGCCGCGATACTCCCGGAGTTGCTGAAGCAGTGCCAGGTGCTCCACCAAACGGGACCCACCTCAGCAAACGATGATGCTCGGCGGATGCGAGAGCTGCGCACGTCGCTGCCGGACTCGCTCCAATCGCGGTACCACATCGTCGAGATGGTTCGGGATGAGCTCGCGGACGTCTACGCCGCCGCGAGCCTGGTGCTCGGTCGCGCCGGCGCGGGGACCGTTGCCGAACTCGCGCTCCTCGGCAAGCCGGCAGTGCTGATTCCGCTGCCTGGGAGCGGCGGCGGCGAGCAGCAAGCGAACGCGGCCGCGCTTGCCTCCGCCGGCGGCGCGATCGTCATCTCTCAAGAGGACGCGAGTCCGGAGCGGCTCCTGCGAGAGATCACCGCGCTGGTCACCGACCAAGAGCGACTGGCGACGATGAGCGCCGGCGCCCGGACGCTCGCGCGCCCGGACGCAACGCGCCGCCTGGCCGACTTGCTGCTCGAGCTGGCCCACAGTGGACAGGGACCAGCGACGGGTAACGCTGCCTAGAACTTAGTTGCTGTCAATCAGCCCGGGAAATTCGACAGTTGGCCACCGGAATCCTCATGTCATCGCCGCCTCGATCGCCTCTGCGACCGTCGCGGCGCGAACGATCTCCAGGCCGTCGGCGTTGGGAATCAAACGCTCGCCCTGCGTTCGCGGCAGCACGATGCGCTGGAAGCCCAGGCGACGCGCTTCGTTCAGCCGCCGGTCGAGCTGGTTGACCGAGCGCAGCTCACCGGACAAGCCTACTTCGCCGATCGCGACGGTGCGGGAATCAATCGGCCGGTCTTTGAAGCTCGAAGCTACCGCCAGGGAGACGGCGAGGTCCGCCGCCGGCTCGACAACCTTCAATCCCCCGACAACGTTCGCGAAGATGTCCTGCGTCCCCAGACCGAGCCCGACGCGCTTCTGCAGCACGGCAACTAAGAGCTGGAGCCGCCCGGTATCCAACCCGTTCGCGCTTCGGCGCGGCAGGCCGAAGGAGGTCGGAGTGGTCAGCGCTTGGACTTCGACAAGGATCGGCCGCGTACCCTCGACCGTCACCGCCACGGTCGAACCGGCGGCATCCCCAGCGCGCTCCTCGAGAAATGCCTCCGAGGGGTTGCGCACCTCTCTCAGACCGAGGTCGGCCATTTCGAAGACGCCGACTTCATCAGTCGAGCCGAAGCGGTTCTTGACAGCACGGAGGATGCGGTATTGGTGGTACCGGTCGCCTTCGAGGTAGAGCACCGCGTCCACCATGTGCTCGAGCACGCGCGGCCCGGCGATCGTGCCCTCCTTGGTGACGTGGCCGATGATGAGCACGGGGATCTGCCGCGGCTTGGCCCACTGCATCAGCCGCGCCGTGCACTCCCGCACTTGCGCGACGCTGCCCGCCGCCGAGCTGATCTCTTCCATATAGACCGTCTGGATGGAATCAATGATGAGCAGCCCCGGCTCCACGTTCTCCGCCGCGAGCAGAATTTCTTCGAGGTTGGTCTCCGCGAGGACGAGCAGCTGCTCGCCGCGAATACCGAGGCGGTCTGCCCGGAGCTTGATCTGCTGCGCCGACTCCTCACCCGAAACGTACAGGACCGGTTGCTCTGGGCTCGCCAGCGCGGCAGCCGTCTGGAGCACCAGCGTCGACTTGCCGATGCCCGGATCACCGCCGATCAAGACGAGTGAGCCGGGGACGAGCCCGCCACCGAGGACACGATCGAGCTCGTGAATCGGAATCTTGATGCGATGGAACGGTGCGGCGCCGAGTGCCGCCAGCGGCCGCGGCTCGGCGCTGCCGCGCGTGCGGCGAGAGATGCCCGTCGGCCGGCGGGTCTCCAGGGTTTCGACCATGGTGTTCCACGCACCGCACGACGGGCACCGCCCGAAATAGGCTGAGCTCGTGGCGCCGCACTGTTGGCAAACGAAGGATGTCTTGGCTCTCGCCATGCGCGTTCACCCGTAATGTGAGTCCATCCCGGCAGAGTATCTCGGTTGACGTTGCCAATTTGCCAGGGCGGACAATGCGTCGAGGGGACGGCATTCGCCGTCCCCTCGCGCCTTCAATCGGTATCGTGCATCTTATGGCTACGATACCCCAGCCGGCTCGAGTGCCTCGACCGGCGTCAGCTTCAGCAGGTCGTCTTCGACTTCGACGCGAATCGTCTGATTGGGCTGGAACCGGCTGTTGAGCAGCCCTTCCGCCAGCGGGTCCTCAATCAGGTTCTGGATGATGCGGCGCAGCGGGCGAGCGCCATACGTGCGGTCGTAGCCGCGCTGGGCCAGGAGATCCATCGCCTCTTCCGTGACCTCCAGGGCAATTTCCTGCTCGGCCAGCTGCTTGCGCACCCGCTTCAGCTCCAGCTCGACAATCTGCCGAATCTGCTCCGGCGTGAGCGCGTGGAAGACAATCGTCGCATCGATCCGGTTCAAGAACTCCGGCCGGAAGGTCTGCTTCAATTGCGCCATGACCTTTTCCTTCATCCGGTCATATTCGCGGCGCGCCGCCTTATCGGCGTCCTCCTTGAAGCCGAAGCCCATCGTCGTGTCGCGCGTAATCGCTTCCGCTCCGACATTCGACGTCATGATGATGATCGTGTTCCGGAAGTCGACCTTGCGCCCCTTGGCGTCGGTCAGGCTGCCGTCCTCCATGATCTGGAGGAGCATGTTGAACGCCTCGGGGTGAGCCTTCTCGATCTCATCGAGCAAGATCACCGAGTAGCTCTTCCGGCGAACCGCTTCGGTTAGCTGCCCACCCTCTTCGTATCCGACGTAGCCCGGCGGAGCACCGACCAGCCGCGCGACCGCGTGGCGCTCCATGAACTCGGACATGTCGATCTTAATGAGGTGATCCTCCGAGCCGAACATGAACTCGGCGAGCGCCTTGGCGACGAGCGTCTTACCGACGCCTGTCGGGCCAAGGAAGATGAACGTGCCGATCGGCCGGCGCGGATCCTTCAAACCAGCGCGCGCACGCCGCACAGCCTTCGCCAGCGTCGTGATCGCCTCTTCCTGGCCGACGACCCGCTCGTGCAGCGCCTCTTCCATGTGGAGCAACCGCTCGCTCTCTTCGCCAGCGATGCGGTAGACCGGGATACCGGTCCACATGGAAACGACCTGCGCGATGTCCTCTTCGGTGACGTAGATCTCGTCCTCGGCGTTGCGGTCGCGCAGCTCCTGCTCTTGCTGCTCGATCCGCTCGCGCAGCTTCCGCTCCCGGTCGCGCAGCTCAACCGCCAGCTCGAACTCTTGCGCGTTGACCGCCGCCTCGAGCTCGCGCTGCAGCGACTGCAATCCGGCCAGCGCCTCCTTCAGGCCTGGAGGCGCGGCGGAGCGCGTCATGCGCACGCGAGAAGCAGCCTCGTCGATCAGGTCGATCGCCTTGTCCGGCATGAAGCGGTCGGTGACATAGCGCGCCGCCAAATTGGCCGCCGCCTTGATCGCTTCGTCACTGATCTTCAGCCGGTGGTGCTCCTCGTACAGCGGCCGGACACCCATCAGGATGGCAATGGTCTCCTCGACCGAGGGCTCATCGACCTGGACAGGCTGGAACCGGCGCTCCAGAGCCGCGTCGCGCTCAATGTACTTGCGGTACTCGTCGAGCGTCGTCGCGCCGATAGTCTGCACCTCGCCGCGAGACAGCGCCGGCTTGAGGATATTCGCGGCATCCACCGCGCCCTCCGCCGCGCCCGCGCCGACGAGCGTGTGCAGCTCGTCAATGAAGAGGATTGCGCCCGTCTCCTTGACCTCGGCGACGATCTTCTTCAGGCGCTCCTCGAACTCGCCGCGATACTTGGTGCCCGCGACCAGCGCGCCAATGTCGAGCGCGATCAGCCGCTTGTTCTGCAGCCGCTCCGGCACGTCGCCGGCAACGATGCGCTGCGCCAAGCCTTCGACGATCGCCGTCTTCCCGACGCCTGGCTCGCCAATCAGCGCCGGGTTGTTCTTGGTGCGCCGGGACAGGATCTGCATGACGCGATCGATCTCCATCTGGCGACCGATCAGCGGCCCAAGCTTGTTCTGGCGGGCCGCCTCCGTCAGATCGAACCCGAGCGCATCCATGTATGGCGTCTTCGTCTGCTGCTTGCTCTGGCTGTAGGACTGGCTCTGGTTGACGACCTGCATCACCTGCGTGCGGACCTTCTCAAGGTTCACACCCAGGCTCTCCAGGACGCCAGCCGCGATCCCTTCGCCCTCGCGGACCAGGCCAAGCAACAGGTGCTCGGTGCCGATGTAGTGGTGGTTGAGCCGGCGCGCCTCGTCAATTGCGAGCTCGAGGACCTTCTTCGCTCGAGGCGTCAGACCGATCTCTCCGACAACCGCTCCTTCGCCGCGGCCGATGATGAACTCGACCGCCGAGCGGACCTTAGGCAGCTGCACGCCCATGTTGCTGAGCACGCGAGCAGCGACGCCGTCGCCCTCGCGGACCAGACCGAGCAGCAGATGCTCAGTGCCGATGTAGTTGTGGTTGAAGCGCTGGGCTTCCTCCTGGGCGAGCGTCAGGACCTTGCGCGCGCGCTCCGTGAACTTGTCAAACTGGTTGGCCATCCCTTGGCTCTCCCGGTTGCCCTCGGGATCCGACCCGTGTGACTCGGACCCCCTACCTTCTCTGTACTCTAAGCATACGAAATCCGTGAGACCTCGGACGTACCAATTGGTCTCGGATTCCGGTGCTTGTGCTCCATCGAAGTCGCGAGTGCAACAGCGGCAGGCGCGCGTTCGCACCTGCCGCTGTTCCTTTCGTTAGAACGGCTATTGGGTAGCAAGCGTTCCGGTGGCAGCTCAGCCCTCGCGCTCCTCGTCATCGCTTGCCGCCCTTCCTTGCTGCGCGCCTGAGCGCCCCGCCTCATCGGCTGCACCGCTGCCGGCTGCCTCGGTCTGCGACCCCTCGTCCTCGTCCACCAGACCGAGGTCTGCTCCTGCCATCGCAAATGCCATGCCCATCGCGGAGAGCGGCTCCCCGTCAATCTCTGACGGGACGTCGACGGGAGTTCGTTGTGAGCTGCGTGGGCGGTCACCGCCATTGGCGGCTTTCTCCGCCGGGGTCTCACCCTCGGCTGCCTGCTCCGTTGTAGCCTCTGCCGTAGTCGGTGTCGCCGATTCCTCAGCCTGCTGCGCGACTGGCTCCTCGCTCGTCGCTTCGACTGCCGGAGCCTCGGCCTGCTCCTCGCCAGCCTCCTCGGCCTGAGCCTCAGTGGTCTCGGCGCGGGCGCCAGCCTCGATGCCCTCGGCTTCGAGCGCCTCGCGAATCGCCTCCGCGATCTTATTGCGCTCCTCGATCGCCTCCGGCCCGAGCGCGGCGGCGAGCTCCTCATCCGGCGTGTCCAGCGCCCGGCGGAGGCTCAGGCCCATGCGCCGCCGCTGCGGATCGATCCGGATGATGCGCAGGATCAAGTCCTGACCCTCGCGCACCACCTGCTTCGGATGGGTGATGCGCTCGTCCGCCAGCTCGGAGACGTGGATCAGACCCTCGACGCCATCCTCGATCCGAGCGAACGCGCCGAAGTTAGCCAACTGCGTCACTGTGCCGCGAACAAGCTGCCCGACTTCGTACTTCGAGGCGACCTGGCTCCACGGCTCGGCCTGCGTCCGCTTGATCGAGAGCGCGATCTTCTTCTCCTGGGCATTGATACCCAGGACGTAGACGTCAACCTCCTGCCCGATCTTCAGCACTTCGCTCGGGTGGCGCACGCGGCTCCAAGAGAGCTCGGACAGGTGAACGAGCCCGTCAGCGCCCCCGATGTCGACAAACGCGCCGAAGTCGCAGATGGAGGAGACACGTCCGTGGCGGATCTCGCCCTCGGTGAGCTCCTCGATCAGCCGCTCCTTCATCACGTCACGCCGCTCTTGGATGGCCTGACGCTCAGACAGGATCAGCCGATTGCGATGGCGGTTGATCTCGATAACCTTGAGCGGCAGCGTCGTGCCGATCAAGCGAGCCATATCGGCCTGCTTGCTGGCATCGTCGCCGCCACGAATCTCCGAGACCTGCGAGGCCGGGACGAATCCACGAACGCCATCGAGATTCACCAGCAGGCCACCCTTGTTGTAATTGGTGACCTCGGCCTCGATGACCTCGTTCGCCTCGTAAATCTCTTGCAGCTTCCGCCAGCTCTTCTCCTGGCGGGCGCGGTCAATAGAGACAACAGGGTGGCCTTCCGCGTTCTCCGGCTGCACGACGAAGACGAGGATCGACTCACCTACTTGCAGGTTCTGTCGCTCCTCCGGCGTGAGGCTGGAGAACTCCTTAGCCGGGACAATAGCTTCTGCCTTGGATCCGATGTCGACCAGGATCTCATCCCGGTCGATCCGCATGATCGTCCCTTCCACGACGTCCCCGTACTTCAGCGTCCGGTAGTCGTGAGAGGGATCAGCAAGATATTGCTCCAGGAGTGAGGGCCCGCCCGATCCGGCGACCTCTGCAAATGTGGCTCCCTGCTGGCTCGCGTCAGTAACTTCCATACACCTTCCTTAAGACCCCAGAGACATGCGGGCGGCCCCCCTTTTCGCGGGCCGTCAAATGCACCCACATGCTCGGGAGGCCTGTGACCCGAGTATACTCCGCTCCCCCAATCAGCGCAACCGAGACTACCAGGCTGGCCGCGGGTAGTTGATCGAATCAGCAGCTACCATGCTCACGCGCGAGCAATGGCAGCGCTTTCGAGCGACCGTACCACCGCGCCGAGGGCATTGAGGCAATCGTCGATATCCTCCGCGGTGACCCAGCCCATATGCCCGATCCGCACCATTGCATCGGCCGCATGCGCCTGTCCGCTGGCCACGGTCACGCCGTGCTCCTTTTCCATCCGCGCAACGATCTCCTTGGCGGAGGCTCCCGGCGGAACGGCGACAGCAGTGACCGTATTCGAGGCGTAGGCCTCGTCCCCGTAGAGTCGCAGTCCGAGCGAGCGCACGCCTTGCCGTGTCCGCTCGCCTAGCTCGGCGTGCCTCCGCCAGACCTGCTCGAGCCCTTCGGAGAGGATCAGGTCGAGCGCGGCGTCGAACGCGTACAGGAGCGACAAGGGCGGCGTCGTCGGCGTCATGCCATTGGCAGCGGCCTCGCGCGCGGCGCGCAGATCCCAGAAGAAGCGCGGGAATCCGCCGCGTTCCGCCGCTTCCCAAGCGCGGGGGCCAACCGCGACGATCAGGAGTCCCGGCGGGCACATCCACGCCTTTTGCGAGCCGGACAAGACGAAGTCGAGACCCCACTCGTCCACCAAGAGCGGCAGGCCCCCGGCGGAGCTAACAGCGTCAACGAGGACGAGCGCCCCGTGCTCCCGCACGATGGCAGCTAGCTCTGGCAGCGGGTTGGTGATCCCGGTTGACGTCTCGTTGTGGGTGAGCAGGACCGCCTTGACGTCCGGATGCTCGTTCAGCGCCGCGCGAAGGAGATCGGGCGTGATCGCCGAGCCCCACGGGCGCTCGAGCCGGCGCACGTCCAACCCAAAGGCCGAGGCGACCCGGGCGAATCGCTCGCCAAAATCGCCGACGATCGTTGCCAAGACAGCGTCACCGGGGGCGAGGAGGTTGGAGATGGCGACCTCCCAACCCGCCGAGCCGGACGCGGGGAAGAGCAGGACGTCGCCGTCGGTCCGATGCACTTCTTTCGCTCGCGCCAGGATCGAGCGGTAGAGGTCACGAAACGCGGATCCCCGGTGAGGGATCATTTCGCGCTGCATCGCCTCGACGACCGCCGGCGGTAGCGGCGTCGGACCCGGTAGCCGAAAATTTCTTCCCATCCGCGTTCAGTCGTCCTTTCCCAGTCGCCAGCCGTGCGATGGCGCATGGCTCACGCACTGTCGCTAGTATAGGCTCATCGGTCGCGCTCTCCCGGCGCGACGGAAGGGCCACTGCAGGCATGCTAGAATCGGCCAACCTGGGAGATGATGTGCTCGACCGGCGAGAAGCGTCCGGTCCACTCGATGGCTGAAAACAGCGGCTCCATTCAGATGGAAGTCACGCTCTCGCCCCGGGCGCGAACGGTCGTGATCTGGATCGGCGTCATCGCCGGTCTCGTCTTGTTATTCGAAGCATCCCACGCCATCCGGCCATTCATCTGGGCGATCGTCACCGCGTACATCTTCCATCCCATCGTCAGCGCCATCCATCGCGCAACGCGCCTGCCGAAGCATCTCATCACCGTCTGGCTTTATCTGATGCTGGCGCTCCTGATCACGATTCTCGTGATCAACCTCCTGCCCTCGTTGATCGAGCAAGCCCAGGCGATCCAAAAGCAGATTCCGGAAGCGGTAGACAAGGCCGACGCCTGGCTCGAAGAGCATCAGATAAATCGGCTGGACCGTCTGGGAATCGAGTCGGATTTCGTCGATCAGCGCCTGAGCGAGCTTGCGGCTGAGCTCGCTGCAACCGTGAGTGGCTCGCTCCTGCCACTCGTCCTGGGAACGTTCACGGTCGCGATCGACATCTTCATCTACCTCGTCGCTTCCTTCTACTTCATCGTCTACGGAGACCGCTTCGTCCTGGCTATCCGCAACATCCTGAACCGCCGCTATCACCGCGAAGTCGACCGGCTTCTGACGGACATCAACACCACGCTGGGGGCCTACATCCGCGGCCAGGCGCTCCTCGTGTTGATCATGTCGACCGCGTCGTACATCGCGCTCCGCATCCTCGAGGTGGATTACGCGCTCGTCCTCGCGATCTCGACTGGCTTCCTCGAGCTCATCCCAATTATTGGCCCGTGGACCGCTGGCTCAATCGCCGTCGCGGTTGGCCTCTTTCAGGACACAACTCCGTTCGGCTGGTCGAACCTGACGCTCGCCATCACGATCGGCATCGTGTACTTCGCTCTCCGGCAACTGGAGGACATTTTCGTCATCCCGCTGCTGATCGGCCGGATCGTCCATCTCCATCCACTGCTGGTGATCTTCGTTGTGGTGGTGGGCACGACGCTCGGCGGCATCCTCGGGCTGCTGCTCGCCGTCCCGATTGCCGCGGTGACCAAGATCATCGCCGCCTATTTCTACGCAAAGGTGACGGCGCGAGAGGTGCGGAACGTCGAGGTCATTCGGGAGCGAGAAGACCTCGAGCGCGTGGCCGATCAGTTCCCCGATTTGACGAACTCGACGGTGGTGCTCGTCGTGGAGCCGGAGGTCGTGCGATGGCAAGACCTCGAGCTTCTGCGCCGCATCACGGACCGGGCTCACGACCACGCGATCAACCTCTCGGTTGTCACGCAGGACGGGATCGCTGGCGCCCTCTTTACCGCCCTCGGCATCTCGACCTCAACGATCCCGGCCCCCCTCCCGGCCGAGGCCGCCTCCGTCCATTAGCTTAGACCCGTTAGTCTGGCCGGACGTTCTTCAGGTGGCGCGGATCGTGGTAGAGCACGAGCTCGGGCGTGATGCGCTCATCGGTGCAGAAGAGCAGGCCGACGCCGAAATGCTCCTGCCAGCGGCGGTCGGTGGCCGAGCCGGGATTGAAGAGAACGGTCCCCGCTTCCTCGTCGATCCGCGGAATATGGCTGTGACCGTAGACGACGAGGTCCACCTTCCCGGCAAATAGCCGCTTTGCCTCCGCGTACGCGGAAGCGCCGCCGTGGCCGTGGAGCAAGGCTAGCCGATACTTTCCGACTTCGAGGAGCTCCTGCTCCCGGCAGATCTCGCGTAGCTCGCGGTCGTCGTTGTTGCCAGTGACGGCGATGACTGGCGCGACACGGCCAAGCTCGGCCAGGACGGGCAACGTGTTGACATCGCCGGCGTGGAGGATGAGATCCACGCCGAACCGAGCGAAGAGGTCTGGCACCTCCGGCGGCAGCCTGCGTTGCCCGCCGCGATTGATGTGCGTGTCCGAGATGACGCCGATGGTCAGCGGCGTCGGGAAACGACGTTGCGTTGTCGGCCGGAACGAATCAGCGGACCGGCCCAATCCCCGCCTCCCGCAATGTCCGGCGCACGTCGTCCGCTTCGTCGGCGCTGAGCGGCTGCAGCGGCGGCCGCGGCAATCCGCCCTTCAGCCCAACTGCTTCGAGCGCGACCTTCAGGCCGGGAATCCCGTACTTGCTCGTCACAGCGGCGTTCGGGGCCAGCATTCGGAGCTGTAGGCTGCGCGCCCGCTCGTGATCGCCCGCGCGGAACGCCTGCTCGATCTCCTTGCACTGCGCCGGAGCGACGTTCGCCAGCGCAAGGATGCCGCCGGTCGCGCCGAGGCAGAGCGCGGGGTAGAGGAAGCTCGCCGACCCGGCCAGCACGCCGAATCCTGGCGCGGCGCCGGCGATCATCTCCCCCACCTTGGGAGCGTTCCCGCCTGAATCCTTGATCCCGGCAATGTTCGGATGAGACGACAGCTCTTGGACGAGGGAGGCGGCGAGATCGACGCCGGTGTAGGCGGCCATGATGTAGATGACAATCGGCACCGGCGACGCATCGGCTACCGCCCGGTAGTGGGCGAGATAGGCAGCGCGATCGTAGCGGTTCTTGTAGTAGTGCGGGGTAACGATCAAGGCGAAGTCGATGCCGAGCGCGGCGGCTTGTTTCGTCAGCTCGATAGTCCCACGCGTGGACTCGACGCCGGTGCCCGCCATCACGATCTTGCGGCCGGCGATCGCCTCGACGCCAGCCTCGATCACGCGCAGCCGCTCATCGAGGTCGAGCAAAGCGTACTCTCCGTTCGACCCCAGAATCACGACACCATCGAGCGGCGACGTCGCGTAGTACTCCGCGTTCTCCCGGTAGCTCGCGAGATCGAGCTCGCCGTCAGAACCGAACGTCGTTGCGACCGGCGCAAAGATTCCCGAGGGAACGCGCGAGGCGGTCATCGCCCACTCCTTCCGCTACGCGGTCTCGTCAACTATGGAAAAGACGATTCCGTTGGCAAGGCCAACTGCCAGCGCGCCGATGACCGCGCCCCAGAAGGTCACCGACATGCCCGGCGTCAACCAGGCCGCTAAGCCAAACAGCGCGGCATTGAGCGCCAGCGCGAACAAACCGAAAGTGAGACAGGTAAGGGGCAAGGTGATGAGCGCCAGTAGGGGTTTGATATAGGCATTCAGCACGCCGAGGATGAACGCGAAGACCAAGACCGCGAATTCGTTCTCATACGTGACGAACCGGCCGCGGAAGAGCGTGCCCACCGCCAGCACGGCGACCATGCTTCCGATCACATATGCGATGAGCCGGCTCATCCTCGTCGGGCGACTCCCCTATCGGCCTCAGGCTCCAAAGACTGCTCGTCTATCACCGCGACGCTGCCCGCCCGCGACTCAGACGGCGCTGGCTCATCCTGCATGATCTCATGTCGGGCCTTTGGATGCGCGGCGGATCCCCTCATGTAACCAGGCCATCCCCGGTCGCTACGAATCGGCATCGGCCGCAGGCCGCATTGATCCGAAGTCGCCGCGAAACGCCCTACACGCGCTGCACCAGGTCGGGAAGACGAACGCAATCGAAATCTAGGCAGACGACAACGCCAGGCAGGACTGCCTGGTGACCTAGGAAGAACGGCGCCTGAAGGGAGGACTTGCTAACCGCGGGCGTGGGCCGTGGGAGAAATCGCCCAGGGAGCCCGGCGCGGCTTAGTTCGCCTGCTGATTCCGGCGGCGACGACGCTCAGCCTTCCGCCGCTTGGCGCGGCTCTCCTCCTGCGCGCTGATGAAGCGCAGGCCACGCCGGTGCTCGCGGATGATGCCGGAGCGCTCGATTCCCTTATTGAACCGCTTGAGAAGCTGCTCGAACGTCTCGGATTCCTTCAACTCAACACGCATTGGTCGCTGCACCCCTCCTTCGGAGCTACAACACACGAGTCATGCATGGAAAAATGAGCCATTGCCGATCCTCGGCTGGCTCGCTCTCCAGAAAAGTATACGACAGTCGCGAAACTTCGGGGACCCCGTCCCTACCACCAACCGTACGGGATGTTCCTGTGCGGATTGAGGAGAGGATACCGGCCCGTTGTGACCAAGCGGTCCACCCGCGCGAAGAGCGCGTTCAGCTCGGCACGGCTCAGATACTCGCGCAGCTGCTCGCGCACCGTCTGCTCCTGCGCCTGCATCTCGCGGAGATCGTCCACGAGCGAGGGCGAGATCGGCTGCCCAACAAACTGCCAGAGAACAGTCCGCAGCTTGGGGTACTCGTTGAAGGTCAACCCGTGATCGATGCCCCAAATTTTGCCCGAACGGTCGCGCAGGCAATGACTGAGCTTCCGATCCGCGTTGTTGGCGACGTGGTCGAACAGGACGAGGCGCTCGATTTCCTCGCGGCACGAGCCCCAGAACTCACGGGGATCTTCGTCATCATCCGGCATCGGCTCGATGTAGAGCTGCACGCTCCCGATCCCCTGCGGACCGTCCCGGACGACCGTCGGCGGAACGAGATTCCAGCCAAGCAGGCGGCTCAGGACGTAGGCGGCCGTCTCCCGCAAGTAGAGCGTGCCGTCCGGGAAGTCGTAGAGCGGCACTTCACCCGATCGCGGCTTATAGATCGCGAGGATCTCGCGACCGTCGGTCTCCAGTGCCGCGGCAAAGGAATAGTTCGATCCCCACGGGATGAGCTTGCTCGCTACGAAGTCGGCCTCTCGCAGCAGGGCAAGCACCTCGTCCTCATCCTCCGGCAAAGGCGGAGGCGGAGTCTCTGGACCGTCATCGTCTCGAAGTCGAAGGAAAAGGTCAGGCATCGGCGGTGGCCCCCAGGAGAAAAGTGTCGGCGGCCAGGACGGTATTCAAGCCTGAGCGGCAAATCGTCCATGATTGATTCTACTCCGCCCGCGCGTGGCCGTGCGGCCGTGTCGGTCCATCTCTGAAAGCCAGGTTACCGATCCCGCCGCGTCCGCACTCGGACGACGGCGTCCGGACGGCCATCCGCTCCCGAGCGCGCGGATCGGAGCCGCTACACAAATCAGAACTCCTGCCAGGCGACGCCCGTGCCTTGCTCGAGCTGGATGGCGAGATCCTCCGGATCGGTTACCGGCGGCAAGCAGGCATACCGCTCACAGACATAGGCCGCTACTTGCCCATTCTTGGGCGGCCGGTTCGCGAGGAACGGGAAGCGCTCCGTCAGGGCCGCATCGTCGGGGTCGGCGAGCCCGATCACCGCCTGGGGCTCGTACCTTCGATAAACAGTCGCGGCGAATCGCTCCACCGCCGGGTCGCTCGGCTTTCCAGCGATGACGACCTCACGCGGCGTCCCGAGATACCGCTCGAGGGCCGAGAGCCAGCGTCCGAAGGCGAGCGGGTGCTCGGCCATCGGCCGGGCCATGCTTTGCAAGAGCGACTCGGCGCGCCGCTGCCAGTCGCCCCTTTCGGTCATGGTCGCCAAGCGGAGCAACAGTGAGACAGCGATGGCGTTCCCGGATGGCGTGGCCCCGTCTTGCACCTCTCGAGGTCGCGCCACGAGCGCCTCGTGGCTCGTTCCCGTGTCGTAGAAGCCGATGCCGTCTTCGTCGGAGAACTCGGCGATCATCACCTCGACGAGTCGAACTGCCTCGTCCAGCCAGCGCCGATCGAACGTCGCCTCATAGAGCGCGAGCAAACCTTCGGCCAAATTGGCGTAGTCCTCCAGGTAGCCGCCGATTTTCGCCACGCCGTCCTTATAGGTATGCAGCAGGCGATCGCCATCACGGAGCCTTGTCAGCAAGAAGGTCGCGTTGCGAACGGCAATGTCGCGATAGTCAGGTCGGTCCAACGCCCGCGAGGCTTCCGCGAACGCACGCAGCATCATCCCGTTCCAACTCGTAATGACCTTCTCGTCCCGTCCAGGCCG
Organism: uncultured Chloroflexota bacterium; assembly: GCA_937901745.1. GTDB lineage: Bacteria > Chloroflexota > Chloroflexia > Thermomicrobiales > UBA6265 > CALGSZ01. The sequence goes on from CALGSZ010000134.1 coordinate 29,245, forward strand.
GACCCGCTGCTCGCGCGCCGCGAAGAGCTTGCGCTTCGCCTCCGCGACTCGAGTCTGGACCTCTTCGACCGACAGGCCGAACTCAGCGGCGACCTCAGTTGGCGACTGAGCCAGGTGGAGAATTGACTTCCCTTCGAAGTTTCCTCGTTTCGTGACTCCGTACATCCGGTTGACAAGCGCGGCATCGGCGCTGCCGAGCACCGCTGCGATCTCGTCCGATGTCCAGACGTAGAACCTGCCCTCTTCCCCCTCGCTGTCGGCGTCTTGCGTCGCGTAGAACCCGCCCTCCGGGTCAGTCATCTCTCGCGCGACGTAATCGAGCGTCTCCGTCACGATCTGCCGGTAACGCTCGTCTCCAAAGGCGCGGTAGGCATCGAGGTAGAGGCGGGCGAGCTGGGCGTTGTCGTAGAGCATCTTTTCGAAGTGGGGGACGAGCCAGATCGCATCGACGGCGTAGCGGTGAAAGCCGCCACCGAGATGGTCGTACATCCCTCCGGCCGCCATCTTGTCGAGTGTTAGCCGCACCATGGTTTCCGCCCGCTCGTCGGCGGTCCGGTGGTGATAGCGCAGCGCGAATTCGAGCGCCGACGGCTGCGGGAATTTCGGCGCGCCCCCGAAGCCTCCCTGCCGATTGTCGAAGTCACGCCAGAGCGCCTCGATCGCGTCGTCGAGGATCTTCGGCTGCAGCGCGCTAGCCTCCGGGCGAGCTCGGCTGGCGGCGATCAGGAACGCGCGGATCTGCTCGGCGCTTTGAAGAACCTCCTCCTTTCGCTCGCGGTACGCGTCGCTGACGGCCAGCAGGACTTTACGAAAAGCAGGCAGCCCCGGCCGGTCTTCCGGCGGCCAGTAGGTGCCGCCATAGAACGGCACGCCATCCGGCGTGAGGAAGACATTCAAAGGCCAGCCGCCTTGGCCCGTCATCGCCTGCACCGCCGACATGTAGATCGCGTCGAGGTCCGGGCGCTCTTCTCGGTCGACCTTGATATTGACGAACCGCTCATTCATCAGCGCCGCGGTCGACTCGTCCTCGAATGATTCGTGCTCCATGACATGGCACCAGTGGCAGGCGGAATAGCCGATGCTGACGAGGATCGGCTTGTCCTCACGGCGGGCTTTCTCCAGCGCCTCTGGCCCCCAGGGATACCAGTCAACTGGGTTGTCCTTGTGCTGAAGCAAATACGGGCTCGTCTCTTGCGCCAGGCGATTGACCACGGGAGGATCCTTTCGTGCAGGAGAAAGCAAGTGAGGCCGTGCCGAGTGCGAGGTGGATCGGCGCTGATGTCGTCTTCGCCGACGTCGCCTCCGCATCCCGGTATCATTGTCGCAGCCAGGCCGCCTCGATGCTAACCCTCGCCCTTGACGGCCACGTGTGGGCGTCGCGTGAGCAAGCCGGGGCGAGCGTGTCCGGAAGACTGGCCAGCGGGCCTGACAACGTCACGGTGGAGACTAAAGTGACCGAATCACGGGATACAGCAGAGACTGGAGATGCGGCGGCCAGCACGCTCGCCGAGACGCGGCTGGCGTTCGTCGGCGCGGGCGTCATGGCGGAAGCGATGATCGCTGGTCTTCTCGACCGGTGCCTCGTTCGCCCTCAGCAGATCATCGCCAGCCATCCCCGCGAGGACCGGCGACAGCGCCTCATTGAGCGGTTCGGCATCCAGACGACCGAAAGCAACCGAGACGCGGTCGAGCAAGCGGAGATCGTGCTGCTCACCGTCAAGCCGCAGGCGCTCGCTACCGTCATGCGCCAGCTACATGGCCGCCTGGCTCCGCGGCAGGTCACCATCTCGATCGTCGCGGGTGCCGGTATCGAGAAACTTAGCCGGGGCCTCGGCCACGACGCGATCGTCCGCGTGATGCCGAACACGCCCGCGCAGATCGGCAAGGGAATGCTGGTCTGGACCGCGACCGAAGAGGTCGACGAAGGACAGCGCAACAAAGTCAAAGCGATCCTCGGGGCGCTCGGCGAAGAGTTGTGGGTCGAGGACGAGAAGTACGTCGACATGGCGACGGCGCTGTCAGGCACCGGCCCGACGTACGTCTTCCTGATGATGGAGGCGTTGATCGACGCGGGCGTCCACATGGGCTTTCCGCGACGCATCGCCGAGCAAATCGTTCTCCAAACCGTCGCCGGTTCAGTCGAGTTCGCGCGAGTCTCCGGCAAGCATATGGCCGAGCTGCGCAACATGGTCACCTCGCCTGGCGGCACGTCCGCGGAGGCGATCTATCAGATGGAGAAAGGCGGCCTGCGTACGGTCTATTCCCGCGCAGTCTATGCTGCCTATCAGCGCACCAAGTCTCTGGCGAAAGACGACGATTAGCAGCCCCCAAGACAGACGCCGCATTCTGCTTCCCGGCAACCGTGCGCGAACCGCAAGCGGCGGCGTAGACATACATCCAAGTTTGGATACACTTCGCGCAGCAGCGAGGCGCAGGAGCGCTCTATCCCCGGCTCGCGTCTCATCGAGAGCCTCCATCCTTCTCCGCAGCCTGCCACGCCACTTGCGAGGCGCTTCCCGCCGCGGGTCGCGCAGGTTGGCGCTGAGCGCGCCGTTCGAGCCAGCTCAAGATGGAGCGAGTTACTTTCGCCACGTCACGTTTGGGTGAAGGCGGAATCAGTCGCAGGGATGCCGGGGAGATGACCAGGTTCGACGCGGCAACCCGAGACGCGGAGGCACGGAAAGTCATTTCGGGTGACGTGTCGGCCCACTTTTTGCATAGAATAATGCGCCACATATAACGGTGGATGGACGGACCCCAGGTCCGTAGAGCTGAAAGGAGCGTTTCTGGGATGAAAACCCGACGGCTTCTCGTGCTCTTGGCACTCGTCGCGTTAATGGTGCCCCTCGTCACCGCAGCGGCAGCCCGACCGGTTGCCGCCCAGGAGGCATCGCCTCAAGTCAACACGGAAATCTCAGGGACAATTGACGTTGGCATGGTCGGCAACCCGCAGATGGTTGCGCTGCAGGAGCTCGTTCAGGCCGGCGAGTTCAACAAGATCTATCCCAATATCCAGGTCAATCTGACCGTGCTGCCGGAGAATGAGATTCGGCAGACGATTACGCAGGACGTTTCGACGCAGGCCGGTCAGTTCGATGTCTTTACGGTCGGCCCGTTCGAGGTGCCGCTCTGGGCCGCGAACGGCTGGCTCGAGGAGGTTGGCGAGGAGGTCGCTGCCGATCCGAGCTACGACCTGGACGACATCTTCGACAGCATGAAGGCCGGCCTCACCTACGAGGGCGGCCTCTACGCGCTGCCGTTCTACGGTGAGAGCGCGATGACGTTCTACCGGAAGGACCTCTTCGAGGCGGCTGGCCTGGAGATGCCGGAGCGGCCGACGTGGGATCAGATCGCTGAGTTCGCCGAGGCGCTCCACAATCCGGACGAGGTCTACGGTCTCTGCCTGCGCGGTCTCCCCGGCTGGGGTGAGATGGGCGCTCCGCTGACGACCGTGATCAACGCCTTCGGCGGACGCTGGTTCGATGAGAACTGGAATGCCGCGCTGGCTGAGGAAGACTCGGCGGCTGCGATCCGTTTCTACATCGAGTCGCTCCAGAAGTGGGGCCCGCCGGGCGTCGAGCAGAACGGCTTCACCGAGACCGAGACGCTCTTCGTCCAGGGCAAGTGCGCGATTTGGTATGACGCCACTTCGGCGGCTGAGCTGATCACCGACCCGCAGGAGAATCCGAACTACTACCAGCAGGTCGGCTTCGCGTACGGTCCGTCCAAGAAGCTATCGGGCGGCAACTGGCTCTGGAGCTGGAACTTCGCGATGGCCGCGAACTCCGACGCCAAGGAAGCCGCGCTGGCCTTCATGAAGTGGGCGACCTCCAAGGAGTACGTCAAGCTCGTTGTCGAGAGTGAGGGCGGCTGGGGCCGCGCGCCGACCGGGCACCGCGCGTCGATCTACAGCGATCCCGATTACCAGCAGCGCGCCGCTGACTTCGCGCAGATCGTGCTGACGGCGATCGAGGAGGCCAACCCGAACGAGCCGACCGAGGATCCCGTGCCGTACACCGGCGGTCAGTTCGTACGCATCCCCGAGTTCCAGCAGCTCGGCAATGATGTGACGCAGACCTTCGCGGCCGCAATCGTCGGGGACATCTCAATCGACGAGGCGATCCAGCAAGCCAACGACTTGGCGAACCAGGTCGCAATAGAAGGTGGTTACCAGGAGTAACCTAGCCCGCCGCCATCGGTCGCTGTCTGGCGGCCGATGGCGCCTGGACACGTGAGACACGCCGGGCCGGGGAGATACTGTTCCCCGGCCCACCCACACTCCAATAGCGAGCGACACCGGGATACGCTCGGCTAGGATCGTGGCATGGCAATAACCGAAACCCGGCTCGAGCAGATATCACATAGGAGGGCCAGAAACTCCGTTCTGCGCTGGCTCGGGAATCAGCCAATTGGACGAGTCCTTGTCCTGCCCGCGCTGATCTACGTTATCGTCGTTACTCAGCTCCCCTTCATTTTGACAGTCTGGTACAGCTTCCAGCGTTGGAACTTGCAGCGCCCCGATCGCCGCGGCTTCATCGGCCTCGGCAACTATCGGACGATCCTTACGCGCGATCCGGCATTCCGGGAGGCAATCGTCAATACCGTCGTTTTCGTCGTGGCGGCGGTGATTCTGTCGCTATTACTTGGCCTCCTGTACGCGGAATTGGTCAATCACCGGTTCCCAGGCCGGGGCATCGTCCGCACGTTGTTGATCACGCCATTCCTCATCATGCCCGTCGCAGCGGCGCTGACCTGGAAGAACATGATGCTGAACCCCAACTTCGGGGTCGTGAACTGGGTCCTGCGAACCACGATTCCTGGCAGCCCCTCGCCGAACTGGCTCGGACACTTCCCGGAAGCGTCGATCATCGGAGTTCTCGTTTGGCGCTGGGCGCCGTTCATGATGCTGATCCTGCTGGCCGGGATGCAGTCGATCAGTGAGGAAGTGCGCGAGGCCGCGCGCGTGGACGGGGCGACAGTCTGGCAGGAGTTCCGGGACATCACGCTCCCGCACCTCTATCGCTTCATGCAGCTTGGTGGGCTGCTGGGCACTGTCTTCATTGTCCAAGAGGTCGATCCGCTGTACATGATGACGAAGGGCGGGCCGGGCAACGCAACCACGACGCTGCCCTACCTGGTCTTCCGCAAGGCGATCGAGGGATCGAACATCGGTCAGGCAGCGGCGGTCGGCGTGATCGTGGTGATCTTATCGATCATCGTGATCACTCTCCTGCTGCGGGCGCTCGATCGCGTGCTGAAGGAGATCTGAGGCATGGCAACGCAGATTGCGACCGCGCGGCCAGCCCGGCGGCGCTCTTTGCTCGGAGGTCGAGCGCTCACCGGAGACCAGGCTTCACCCCTCTGGGCGATTGTTGCCTGGGTAGTGGCAATCCTTGCATTCTTCCCCGTCTTGTACATGTTCCTGACGGGATTCAAGACCGAATCAGCGGCCGTTGAGCTGCCGCCGAAACTGATCTTCAAGCCGACCTTCGAGAACTACGAGGCGATCTTCTCGATCAACTTTCGTCCATTCTTCCGCAATTCCCTTGTCGCGTCACTCGTCTCAACGACGATCGTGATGCTGCTGGGAGTCCCGGCCGCGTACGGCTTGGCACTGCATCCGCCGAAGAAGTGGAAAGACATCCTGTTCTTCTTCATCTCGACGAAGTTCCTCCCGCCCGCTGGAGTGATCGTGCCGCTGTACATCATCTATCGCGACGCGAAACTCCTCGGCACGGTCCAGGGACTGATCATCCTCTATACGGCGATGAATCTCCCGCTCGCGATTTGGATGCTGCGCTCCTTCTTCGAAGAAGTGCCGCGCGACGTGCTCGACGCCGCTCGGGTTGACGGGGCCGGGTTGATTCGGGAGATGATTCAGATCATCCTGCCGATGACTTTGCCGGGGCTCGTCGCGACAGCATTCATCGCGATCATCTTTGCCTGGAATGAATTCTTCTTCGCGGTCAGCCTCGCCGCCGCCGGCACGGCCACGGTGCCGATCTTCATGGTTCGGTTCGTCACGTCGGAAGGGCTGTTCTGGGCGAAGCTCGCGGCGTCGAGCACGATGGCGGTCCTCCCGATCGTTCTCCTCGGCTGGATTGCGCAGCGTCAGCTAGTTCGCGGACTTTCGATGGGTGCGGTGAAGTGATCGAGGTGGGAGATGAAGGCAGTCGTCATTGAGAAGCCGGGAGTCGTTCGCGTCGATAGCGTGCCGGATCCCGAGCCGGGTCCGAAGGACGTCGTCATTCAGGTCGGCGCTTGCGGCATTTGCGGCACGGACATCCACATCATCGATGGCGAGTTCCCGCCAACGCAGTATCCGATCGTGCCGGGCCACGAGTTCGGCGGCACCGTCGTCGCCGTTGGGCGAGATGTCGTTGGCGTCAAGGTCGGGGATCGCGTCGGTGTGGACCCGACGCTGAACTGCGGTGAGTGCTACTTCTGCCAGCGTGGACACGCCAATCTCTGCGAGCGGTGGAACGCGGTCGGCGTCGGCAAGCATCCGGGCGGATTCGCGGAGTACGTCGCTGTTCCCGAGCGGACCGTCTACCCGATTCCCGAGTCAATGGACTTCAAGGCAGCCGCGCTCATCGAGCCGGTGAGCTGCGTCGTGCACGGCTTCCACCTGCTCCAGCCGCGCGTCGGTGACACCTATCTGATCTACGGAGCAGGACCGATGGGGCTGCAGAACGCGCAGGTCGCCCGCTTTAACGGCGCGAGCACGGTCGCGATCATTGACATCAACCCGAAGCGGCGAGAAATCGCGCGATCGTTCGGGTTCGATATCGTCGGCTCCTCGCTGGACGAGGTGCGGCACGTGGCCCCGCGCGGCTTCGACATCGTCATCGAGGCGACGGGCAAGACCAAGGTCGCCGAGGAGGCGATCAATGCCGTCATCCGGGCTGGCAAGCTGCTCCTCTTCGGCGTCTGCCCGCCGGGCGAGAAGGCAGCCTACGACGCGTTCAAGATCTACAACGAGGAGCTGACGATCATCGGCTCGATGGCCGTACTCAATAGCTACGGGCCGGCGATCGACATCATCGCCGCGGGCGCCATCGACACCGAGAAGATGGTCACGCACACCTTCCCAATCGACCAGTTCGCAGAGGCGGTCGAGTTGGTGCGGCGCGGTGATGGGCTGAAGGTGCAAATCAATCCCTCGGCGTAGCGAGGGCCCGTGGATGGAGTGCCGCGCGGCACGTTCGTCGGTAGTTCCACGCTAGACCTTTGAACCCTCGTTGCCGGCCGCCGACTCGGTCTCGTCCCAACCGGTCGCGTCGGCCGGCATCGTTTCGCCGAAGGCGTTCCGGGCGTCTCCTTGGAAAGTCTGGCGCGGCTCAGCTTCGTTTGCCGGCGGAGTCGCGGCGGGGCGCCGCTTCCTCTTTCGGTCGCGCTCGTCTTGACGCTCGCTCCGGTCCATGGCGCGCTCCTTCTTGATCGGCGCCGGGGCGGACTGCTGTCACCACCGCCCGCCCGGACAGACCAGCTCTGTGCAGACCGGATGCCACGAACAGAGGCCGGCGAGCGCTCGCCGGCCCCAATCCCTGTGTCGTTGGTTTGAAGCGAATTGCCCTTAGCTACGCCTCCAGACCGGCCGCCGCGCGGTCGGCAGCGGCGATGGCGGCGAGCTTGGCTTGGATCGCGCTGACGGCATCCGCCAGCGGAACGAGCGTCGCTTCCGACTCCGACCGTCCCTTGAGCTCCACTTGCCCTTGCTTGAGCGTTCGTGGGGAGACCGTGACGCGCAGCGGGTTGCCGATCAGGTCGGCATCAGCGAACTTTACGCCCGCGCTCTGGTCCACCCGGTCGTCGTAAAGGACCTCGACTCCCGCGGCCTGCAGGTCGGCATAGAGGCGATCCGCCGCCTGGGCAGTCTCGTCCGTGCTCTCCTTGGCAAGCGAGACGAGCGAGACGTGGAACGGGGCAACCTCATACGGCCAGAGAATTCCACGTTCGTCGTGCCGCTGCTCGACGATAGTTGCCGCGACACGGCCGCTGCCGATGCCGTAGGAGCCCATAACGATGGGATGCTCCTTGCCCTCCGCGTCGAGGTATCGCGCTCCGAGCGATTCGCTGTAGCGCGTCCCCAGCTTGAAGATGTTCCCGACCTCGATCGCCCGCTCGGCCCGCATCGGCTCTCCGCAATTGGGGCACGGGAAGCCATCTTCCGCCGAAGCGATGTCCGCGACGAAATCAGCTTGGTAGTCGCGGCCGAGATTGACGTTCTTCAGGTGATAGCCGGGCTTGTTCGCGCCCGCGACGAGGTTCGGCGTGTCGCGCACGCTTTCATCGACGACGATCGTCGCTTCTTTCACACCGACCGGCGAGCCGTAGCCCGGCTCCGCGCCGATACCGCGGATTTCCTCCGCCGTCGCCGGGATCAGCGTTCCTTCCTGGACAATCTTGCGCAGTTTCGTCTCGTTCACTTCGAGGTCGCCGCGGATGACGGCAAAGATGAAGCGGCCGGAGCCAGCGCGATAGAAGACCGCCTTGGCGGTGCGAGACTTCGGTATTCCAAGGAATTCTGCTAACGCCTCGATAGTCGGCGTGTTAGGCGTCGCGACCTCCTCGAGGGGCTGCTGCGGCTCGCTGACCGGTGGCTCCCGGCGGAACGTCGCCACTTCTTGGTTCGCCGCGTAGTTGCAGGAAGAGCAGATGAGAATGGTGTCCTCACCATTCGGCGAAAACGCCATGAACTCGTGAGACGCGGAGCCGCCCATCATCCCGACATCCGCGCCGACGACGATGAACTTGAGCCCGCAGCGCCGGAAGATCCGGTCGTAGGCTTTCCAGTGGAGCTGGTATGAGACGTCAAGTCCGGCCTCGTCGGCGTCCAGGCTGTAGGAGTCCTTCATCGTGAACTCCCGCACCCGAATGAGTCCGCCCCGCGCGCGCGGCTCGTCGCGGAATTTGGTTTGCAGGTGATAGACGATCTGCGGGAGCTGGCGGTACGAGTTGATCTCGGTCCGGCAGAGATCGGCGACTACTTCCTCGTGGGTCATGGCCAGGACCATGTCGCGGTCGTTCCGATCCTTGAACCGCGCCATCTCCGGCCCCACGGAATAGAAGCGGCCGGATTCCTTCCAAATGTCCGCCGGATGCACGACGGGCATGAGCATCTCCTGCCCGCCGATCGCGTCCATCTCTTCGCGAATGACCTGCTCGACCTTGCGCACCACACGCCAGCCCAGCGGCAACAAGCTGAAGATGCCGGCGCCCAACGGCCGGACCATTCCCGCTCGAACCATCAGCTGGTGACTGATCAGCTCGACATCGCCTGGCGCCTCGCGCAGTGTGCGACCGAACAGGTGTGACATTCGCATCGGTTGATCGCCCTCGCTCTTGTGCGGTAGTTTCCCTGCCAACTAATGCATCCAAGGCAGCATAGAGCGCCGCTCACGCGATCCGCAACTCTATTCGTCCATGCCTGCCGCGGCTCGGTCTGCCTTCACTCCAAGGTTGATGGGCGCGACGCACAAGTTCGAATTGCGCGAGACGCGTACTTGATCAGAAATCGGTACACTTCACGTTATGGAGGGAGCAACGTGGAGACGAGGCAGACTGAGACACGGGAACCAGATGTCTTGACACCGAGCGCCGTCGGTGACCTGACCGGCGACCACGCGGCCGAGCGCACGTCACAGGTCGAAGCCACTTCCAGCTCCACTGGGGAGGAGCGAGTGCAAGGGCCGGACAGCCAAGCCGCTCCCACGTCGTCTACGCCGACTCCATCGGGCGTCGAGGCAGCACAGGAAATGAATGGGCAGGCAGAACTTGCGTCGCCGGCATCCGAAGCGGAGGTCGCCGATCGCCCCGCTGAGACGCCGGCGGCTGATGGGCACGTGGCGGAGGCGACCGCTTCGGCGGCAACCGCGGCAGTTACCGCCGAAGCGCCGGCCACGGGTGCGTCCACAGGTCCGGCGCTGACCGTTGCCAAGTTGGTTGAGCGCGCGGAGGCGCTCGCCAAGGATATCGAAGAGGCCGCGAACAAGGTCTATTTCCTCGGCCGGGTTCGCCGGCTGTTAGCCGACGCGGAAAAGCACAGTCAAGAGGGTGTCGCTGCCGTCGTCGAGCGACTCAAGGCGTTGGAGCAGGCCATCCTCGAGCAGGTCGAGCAGCGGAAGCACGCAAAGGAAGCGCTCGTCGCCCGCGCCGAGGAGCTGAGCAACTCCACGACCTGGAAGGCGACGGGCGAGGCCTTCCGAGCCTTGCTTGACGAGTGGAAGGCGATCGGACCGACGGGACGCGAGCTAGACGACCAGCTCTGGAGCCGGTTCCAGGCAGCGCGAGACGCCTTCAACGAGCGGCGCGCCGCCTACTTCGCGGAGCGACAGCAGCAGTGGGCAGCGAATCGGGTTCGTAAAGAGGAGCTCGTCGCTCGCGCCGAGGCGCTCGCCGATTCGACGGATTGGCGCGCCACCTCCGAGGCGATGCGCGCTCTGCAAGCCGAATGGAAGACGGTCGGCTCAGCGGGACGTGAGGCGGACGAGGAGCTGTGGAGCCGGTTCCGCGGCGCGCAGGATCGATTCTTCGACAACCGGGCCGCCGCGTACGAGGCCAACCGGCAGCGCAAGGAGGAGCTCTGCGTCCGCGCGGAAGAGCTCGCGGACTCGACCGAGTGGCGCGAGACGGCGGAGACGATGAAGGCGCTCCAAGCAGAGTGGAAGACCATCGGTCCCTGCGGCAAGGAGGCTGACGAGGAGCTCTGGCAGCGGTTCCGAGCAGCCACGCAACACTTCTTCACTCGCCGAGCGGCTGCCTACGAGGAGCGCCAGCGCGAGGAGCAAGAGAACCTGCGGCGCAAGGAGGAGCTTTGCGCGGCAGCGGAAGCTCTGACTTATGCCGCCGACCCGGTCGCCGCCACGGAAGAGGCGAAGGCGCTGCAGGCGGAATGGAAGACGATCGGGCCGATCCGGCGCGACCGGGCAGAGGCGCTATGGGCACGCTTCCGCAAGGCTTGCGACACGATCTTCGAGAACGCGGCCGCCGAGCGAGCACGGCGCCGCTCGGAATGGGAGACGAAACTCCAGGACGCGCTCATGCGCAAGCGCGAGCAGGTCTACCGGCTCAAGGAATCGATCACGCTCGATGAGAGCGCGATTGCCCGGTGGGAGACGGCGCTTTCTAACCCGCGGCCAACGGAATCTCCTGACGTGCTTCGCGCCAAGATCGCCGACGTCAGCCAGCGCATCAAGGAGAAGCGGCAGCGCGTCGAGGAACTGGAGGCCTCGATCCGCGACATCCAGTCCAAGCTGACGCGCTAATCACGTTGCTCACAATCAACGCTCCCCGTCTTCGCCTGACGGGGAGCGTCCATTTTTCCCGCTAATTGTGTCGGTGTGAAATCCCGAAGCGCCGGCGCTACTCCGCGCGGCATGCCCTATCCAGCGCTTGCGAGAGATCCCACCAGAGATCTTCCACGTCTTCAAGCCCGACGGAGAGCCGAAGCAGCGCCGGGTCCGCGACTTCTCCCGCCCAGCGGGCGCGCCGCTCGATCAGCGACTCGACGCCGCCGAGACTCGTCGCCGGCACCCAAACCTCCAAGGATTCCACCACGCGCTCCGCGGCAGCGGCGCCACCCCGGACAACGATCGAGAGGATGCCGCCAAACCCGCCGTCCATTTGGCGCTTCGCCGTCTCGTGACCCGGATCGTCTGGCAAGCCAGGGTAATAGACTCGCATCACGGCTGGATGCTTGCGCAGACGCTGCGCGAGCTCGAGCGCAGAGGCGGATTGGTGCTTGATCCGCAGCGGCAGCGTTTGCAGTCCCCGGCGCGCGAGCCAGCAGGAGAATCCATCTGGCTGCGTACCGGCGCCGTTCCGGCGCTCTCGCAACCGCTTCGCGAGCTCGGGATCGGCGCAGACCGCCGCGCCGAGGATGAGATCGCTGTGTCCGCCGATGTACTTCGTCACGCTGTGCATGACCGCGACAGCGCCAAACTCGAGCGGCCGCTGCAGCATTGGCGTCGCAAAGGTGTTGTCACAGACCCAAGGCACCCCCTTCCGCTCCGCCAGCTTGCCAATAGCGGCGAGATCGCAGACCGCAAGGTGTGGATTCGTAGGCGTCTCCGTCCAAAGGAACGTGGCCCCATCCAGAGCACGCTCGACCGCTTCCAGGTCTTGCTGGTCCACGAGGCGCACTTCGACTCCACGCGGAGGCAGCATGTTCAGCGCCCGGACGCGGATGCCGAAGTAGGAATCCTGCGCCATGACCAGCGCGGTACCTGGCTGGACCTCCTCAAACAGTGCGGACGCGGCCGCGATCCCGGCATTGAACAGGACCGCATCGCGCCCGCCCTCCAATTCCGCCATGACCCGCTCGAGCGGAGCGTACGCCGGGCTGTCGGAGCGTGCGTAGAAATACTCGCCAGGACCGGGATCGCCAGTCAGAACGAAGGTCGAGGCGAGCAAGATGGGCGGGGCGACTCCATCGCCCGGCCGAAGATCCACGCCCCCTTTCACCGCCAGCGTGGACCGGCTGAATTGCGGTTGGTCCGTCCGTTGGGTCATGCGGATTCCCTTTGTCGTAGCTGCAGATTGACGGTATCGAGCGAGGCGAGGGCTCAGTAGCGCGTCATTGGCCGGCTCCTAATGCGCCTTCGCCCAGAAACAGCGACAGCCGAGGCGTTGGCCCCGGCTGCGCGGCTCGTCAGTATTTTATGGGTTCTGAACTCGTGGCCTCCACTCGGCCGATCTCAGGCTAGAGCGCGACCTCCGTCTGCGGATCGAAGAAGTGCAGCTTGTCGAGCGGAGTCGCGACCTCGATCCGCTGGCCGCGCTGGAGCCGGAGATCGGGATCCATGCGAGCGGTCAGCGTCATGTTGTTGTCCGTCGTCAGGTAGACGAAGATCTCGTTGCCGAGGAGCTCAATCACGTCGACGGTCACCGACACGATCGAGTCCTGCGGCACCTGACCGTTGATGCGCGACCGCTCGATCAAGTGCTCCGGCCGCACGCCAAGGGTGACGGTCTGGCCGATGTACTTGCTCAGGTTCGGCGCCTTCGAATCCGGCACCCGCACGCGGAAGTTCGAATTGACAGCGTAGAGCGCGCCATTCGCCTGCTGAATCGTCACATCGAGGAAGTTCATCGCCGGCGAGCCGATGAACCCGGCAACGAACTTGTTGGCTGGCCGGTCATAGAGGTTTTGCGGCGTGTCCAGCTGCTGAAGCACGCCCAGGCTCATGACCGCGATCCGGTCACCCATCGTCATCGCCTCGACCTGGTCGTGGGTGACGTAGATCGTGGTCGTCTGCACGCGCTCATGCAGCTTGATCAGCTCGGCGCGCGTCTGAACGCGCAGCTTGGCGTCGAGGTTCGAGAGCGGCTCGTCCATCAAGAAGACGTCCGCCTGCCGGACGATGGCGCGGCCGAGCGCGACGCGCTGCCGCTGACCGCCGGAGAGCGCCTTCGGCTTCCGGTCGAGGAACTGCTCGATGTCGAGAATGCGAGCGGCCTCGCGGACGCGGCGATCTCGCTCCTGCTTGGGTACCTTCCGCAGCTTGAGGGGATACGCGAGATTGTCATAGACCGTCATGTGCGGGTAGAGCGCGTAGCTCTGGAACACCATCGCGACATTCCGGTCCTTCGGCGGAAGGTCGTTGACGACGCGATCACCAATGATGATCCGGCCCTCGGTGATCTCCTCCAGGCCCGCGACCATCCGCATCGCCGTCGACTTGCCACATCCGGACGGGCCGACGAGCACTAGGAACTCGCGGTCGTGAACCTCCATCGTCAGGTTCTTGACCGCCTCGACGCCACCCGCATACCGTTTCGTGACTCCGTCGAAGATCACCCGTGCCACGGCGAGTCTCCCTTCTGATACGACTACAGGGCGGCTGCGATAGCGACCGCCCGGAGACGCCCTTCCGTTTCCGAACCCTCTCCTGGGCTCTGAAAGCGCGCTGCGGCGCCTTACAACGTGCAAAAGGAGTTTTCGTTCCTTTCGTACGAATTGTCAAGGGCATGCGCACCGCATTGTTTGCACATGCCAAATTCACCAACTACAGACGTCGGTCGCGCGATATTTTCAATGATCGTTACCAGCTTGGCAAATCCCCGTTGCGCGTCAATCGCATCTCCTGCCGAGCGGGTGCAAAAGGGCGATAAGATATGCCAGCCGCGCAGGCGCGGGAGAGTCGAGGCAGGAGGTAGAGAAATCGATGAGCGGGGGAGATCGCGCCAATACCGACCGTGTTATCACGTTTGGCGAGGGGATGATCCGTTTCACGCCGCCCCATCATGAGCGGCTGGAACGCACGACGAGCCTCAACCTGAGCCCCGGCGGCGCAGAGCTCAACACGGCGGTGACGCTTGCCTGCCTCGGCGTCAGAGCCGCCTGGGTCTCCCGCTTGCCAGATACGCCGCTTGGCCGCTACTTGACGCGCCAGGCGAGCTTTCACGGCGTGGATGTCTCGCTCGTGCAGTGGGTGTCCGAGCGGGAGGGACGCACCGGACTGTACTTCCTCGAAGAGGGCACCGATCCTCGCCCCTCGGCGGTCACGTACGACCGGGCGGGCACGGCCATCGCGCGGATCGAGCCGGGCGCGTTCGACTGGCCCACGATCTTTCAAGGCGCGACCGCTTTCCACATCTCGGGGATCACACCGGCATTGAGCGCGGGCTGCCGCGCGGAAACCGTCGCCGCCATCCGCGCCGCGAACGCTGCCGGCGTGCCGGTCTTCTTCGACCTCAACTACCGGTCCAAGTTGTGGAGCTTGGAGGAAGCGAAGGCCTGCTTCGCCGAGGTCGTTCCGATGGCCGACGTGCTGTTCGCGGCCCGAGATAGCCTGCGCACCTTCTTCGGCCTGGAAGGGAACGACGAGGAGATGATGCGAGCGGCGCGCCGCCAGCTCGGCATCTCGGTCTGCGTGCTGACAGAGAAGGACGCGGATACGAGCCGATCTCTGCGACTGCGCGCGCACGCGCTCGGCCCGAGCGAGCAAGTTGCGACGACCGAGTGGCGCTCCATCGAGGTTGTCGATCGGCTCGGCGGAGGCGACGCCTTCGCAGGCGGCTTCATCGCCGCCTACTTGGAGAATCCGGAAAATCTCAACTGGGCCGTCAATCTTGGACTCGCGGCGAGCGCCTTGAAGCACACGATGCCCGGCGATTTCCTCTGCGCGACGCGCGCTGAGATCGAGTTCGCGGCAAGAACCGACGCGGTCGCCGTTCTCCAGCGCTAGCTTTCCCAGCGGTCAATGCGGCCGCGCGCTCGGTGGCAGATAGATGCATACCGATGTATGATCCTGGTCCGGACCACGCTCCGGGTTTCATTCGTCTCGGTTCGCAGCCAGGCACGGATCGGAGGTCGGCAATGGACGGGATCCACGAGACTTCGCCAACCCGATTCACTCCACCGGCGCAGCAACCCACACCGGAGGACGAGAGCGGACCGGCGGTGCAGCCAACGAGCCAGCAGACGGTGCCCGCCACGAACCAGACTATCGGCGCCACGTCCGAGCGCCCAATGGGTGAGTCCAGCAAAGCGGGAAAGGCTGACGCCGCGCGAGAGTGGGCCCGCAGAATGAAGCCGTTCGCGATGGCCGCGGAGTCGTTTACGGCGCGCGTCGTCGATCTCTCGGCTCGCGGGCTGACCCGGCTCAGCGAGACGCTCAATGAGCGACAGCAACGGCGCAAAGTCGAGAGCTCAGGCGAGGACCGCCCACTCGACTCGTGATTCCCCGCGGTAGGTCTGCTGGGACACCGATCGCTGCACCCCATCGTCGAGTCTTCGGCGCGCAATTGAACGAGACAAGTGAGCCGGTTCTGAGGCGAATTCAGCGTGCGCCGAGACCGCTCGCGCTGGCTGAGTTTTGCCCAGAACTTCAAGAAAACGGCTAAGCACTGCTGCTTGACGCTGCCTTTGGCAGGCCCGTATCATGCCTGCGGGGAGGATCAACGCGGGAGGATTTGGGGCCTGCCGGCGTAAATCGGCGTGCCGGTGACTCTTTAGGATCCATCCGCGATTCACCTTAACAATTGAGCGATCCCCCTCCGGGGGGACCAGTACGAGGAGCAGTGTTCATGGACACTATGGTCCTCGTCCTGGAGGCCATTCTCGCATTCGGACTTGGCTTGGCAGTCGCCTATGTGATCCTGGACCGTAAGGCCAATTCGCGCATTCGCCGCGCACAGGCTGAAGCAGACCAGATCATCGAGGCAGCCGAAGCGAAGCGGCGCGAGATGGCGCTTCAGGCGAAGGATGATGCGATTCGGCTCCGCGCGGAGCTCGATCGCGAACTGACGCAGCGGCGGAAGGAAGTCGAACGCATCGAGCGGCGGATCGAGCAAAAAGAAGAGAACATCGACCGCAAGACCGCCTCACTCGAGCAACGCGAAAACGCTCTCCGTAAGCACGAACAGCAATTCGAACGGGCGCGGGAAGCGTGGGAGCAGGAGCGGGCTCGCCAACTCCAGGAGCTCGAGCAAGCCCGCGGCCGGCACCTCCAAGAGCTGGAGCGCATTGCCCGGCTAACGGCGGAAGAGGCCAAGCAACAGCTCATCGCCGAGGTCGAAGCCGAGGCACGAGCGATGGCCGCCCGCCGAATGCACGAGATCGAGCAGGAGGTCCACGAAGAGGCGGAGCGCCGAGCGCGCAAGATTCTCGCAACGACGATCCAGCGCATCGCGACGGATTACGTGGCCGAGTCGACCGTCTCCGTGGTGCCGCTGCCGAGCGACGACATGAAGGGCCGAATCATCGGCCGCGAGGGGCGGAACATCCGTGCGCTGGAACAGGCGACTGGTGTCGACCTCATCGTGGATGACACGCCCGAAATCATCACCGTATCAGCGTTCGATCCACTGCGGCGAGAATTGGCTCGCCGAGTGCTCAACAAGCTGCTGCAGGATGGCCGCATTCATCCGGCTCGGATTGAAGAGGTGGTCAACAAGACCCAGGCTGAGCTGGACCAGGTCATCCGCGAGGAAGGCGAGCGCGTCGCCTATGAGGCGAATGTCGTTGGCCTTCACCCAGACCTGATCAAGCTCCTGGGACGGCTCAAGTTCCGCACGAGCTACGGGCAGAACGTCCTCGCGCACTCGCTCGAGGTGTCGTTGATCGCCGCGGCGCTCGCCGCAGAACTGGGAGCGGATGTCAACGTCTGCAAGACAGCGGGCTTGCTGCATGACATCGGCAAGGCCGTCGACCACGAGGTAGAAGGGCCGCACGCCCTCATCGGCGCCGACATCGCGCGCCGGCTCGGACGGTCGGCCAAGATCGTGCACGCGATTGCGGCTCACCACGGTGAGGAAGAGCCGCAGACTGTCGAGGCGTTCATCGTCGCCACCGCCGACGCGATTAGTGGCGCACGCCCTGGCGCCCGACGCGAGATGGTCGAGACCTACATCAAGCGCCTGGAGGCGCTGGAAGGGGTCGCGAACTCGTTCGAAGGTGTCGAGAAGTCGTTCGCGATCCAAGCGGGACGTGAGGTCCGCATTCTGGTCTCGCCGACCCAGATCGACGATCTTGCCGCCGCGCGACTCGCGCGGGACGTGGTCAAGAAGATCGAAGAAAGTCTGGAGTACCCTGGTCAGATCAAGGTGACCGTCATTCGGGAGACGCGCGCCGTCGAATACGCGCGGTAACCCTCCAATCCGGCATCAACGAGCCGAACTGACGGTCAGCGAAACCGACTACGAGGCACTGATCACCGGCCTGGCAAGTACGTGGCAATCGCCGCGCGCTCGCCAGGCCGGTTTGATTGTCCGGGGACCATTGACCGCGCCACTGGGTGTCGTAGACTTACCGCCTGGCTCATTGGTGAGGGCCCCGAGCGCTAGCGCATCAAAGCCGATGTCGTGCGCGCTCATGAGCCAGGCGTGGCGGGCGTGCCAGGATTGTGTGCACGCCAGCGACGCGCGCGTGTAACCGAAGTACAATGGCAGTCCGATTGCTCGCCGGCACTGCCGGCAGCAGTAGGCTGTGCCCGATCCTGTCGGTGAGGGAGTCGGGACGGAGCACATGGTCGCAGCACGAGCGCTGACCGAATGCGGTGGCGCTCACGAGGGAGATCTTGGGCATGAATCGTTTCTTCAGCAAACTCGACCTCCGCGATATCAAGATTGATCCGGCCGGCATGCGTTTCCCGCCGGATGCCGACGAGGTTGAGTTTACGGAGGAGGAGCAGTCGGTCGCCGCGACGACTCGACATGACGCGATTGACGCAACGATCGCGGCAAGTGAGCAAGCGCCGTCCGACGCCGGCGATGTGATCTCCGGTGATGCCGCTCTTCCCGCCCGCAACGGTGAAGTTCTCAAGGTCTCCGCGCGGTCGCGTCCGAGCGCCGTTGCTGGCGCGATTGCTGGTGTCGTGCGCGAGCTTGGGCGGGCCGAGGTCCAGGCGATCGGGGCCGGCGCGACCAATCAGGCCGTCAAGGCGGTCGCCATCGCGCGCGACTATCTCCGGGAGACGGGCATCGAGGCGATCTGCCTCCCGGCGTTCATTGACGTTACGATCGACAACGAGGACCGCACGGCGATTCGCCTCGTCGTCGAGCCCCGCTAGATCGGGGAACGAGCGGTGAGCTTCGAGTTTTGAGGGGAGCATGACGGCGCATGGCCGAATCAGGGGCCACCGCTAACCGGCGAGATCCGGTCGTTCGAAGCTCGAAGCTCGCTGCTCGCGACTCCAACACAACCGATCTGCACACGCATAGCAACGTCTCCGACGGGCTGCTTTCACCCGCCGAATTGGTGGGAGAGGCAGCCCGTCGCGGCGTTATGACGTTGGCGCTGACCGACCACGACACCGTCGGCGGCTTGGACGCCGCGGCGACCGAGGCAGCGCGCCTCGGAGTCGATTTCATCCCGGGCATCGAGTTCAGCACTGATGTGGGCCCCTACGAGGTCCACATCCTCGGTTATGAGCTCGACTGGCACCAGCCTGACCTGCTCCGCGCGCTTGCTGAGCTCGAGGCCGAGCGGATGACGCGCATCGAGCGCATCGTCGAGCGGCTGGCTAAGCTGGACATGCCGGTGTCGTTCCAGAGAGTGGTGGAGCTGGCCGGGCCGGGGACCGTCGGTCGTCCTCACGTCGCGCGGGCGATGATCGAGGCGGGCTATGTGGAGTCGGTGCAGGACGCTTTCAATCGGTACCTCGCGTCCGGCCGGCCAGCGTTCGTTCCTCGTGAAAGTTTGGTTCCTGAGCGGGCGATTGAGTTGATCCGCCTTGCTCGCGGAGTCCCGGTGCTCGCTCATCCCCTTACTACCGGCGACATCGAGGCGATGATTCAACGGCTCCTGCCGTCCGGACTGCTTGGCCTCGAGGTCTACTACGGCGAATACGATGCCGCTACGCACGAGCATCTACGAGCGATTGCCGACCGGTTCGGCCTGATTCCAACCGGGGGCAGCGACTACCACGGCGAGGGTTTCAAGCCCGGCCGGGACCTCGGACGCGCTCCCGTGCCTCCTGAGTCGGTGACCCGGCTCCGAGAGGCAGCCGCTCGCCTTCGCGCGCGCGAAGATGCTGGCTCGCCGCGGTCTGACGAGACGGCCACTCGTGCTAGACTCGCGTAAGTGATGCCTTCAGCATTGGCGCACAGACGAATCTGACTGACTGTTCCAACAAGGCGTCTACAGCAATCAGATTGTCTTGTTAATTCGGAGATGCACATTTCTTGCGGAAACCGGTGATGCGGATCATACTTCGGCTCATCGGTCTTGCCATTGGACTCGCGCTCGGTTTCACCGCCGGCGACCTCTTGGCCGATCTGGGCGATACGGGGAATGCAAGAGGCACCCTCGTCCTGCTCGCCCTCTCCATCGGTGGACTCGGCTATGTCCTTGGTCCGCACCTAAGCTGGGCGATCTTCCACAATCTGAGTCGCGCGATCGCTTCCGCGAGCGTCGTCGATTTGCTCGCCCTCGGCGCTGGGCTCACGCTCGGGGCCGTGCTCAGCGCGCTACTCGCCGTGCCGCTCTCCTTCCTGCCCGATCCGTTAGGACTCTTCTTGCCGTTCGTCGCGGCCATTCTGCTGTGTCTCACGACGACGACAGTGACATTCGTCCGCCGTCGCGACCTGCTTGCGCCGCTGACTCGGAGCCGCCTCGCAAAGCATCAATCACCGCCGTCGGCAGGCGGCACTGATGCTCCGAGTCAACCCAACCGAATCCTGCTGGACACGAATATCGCGATCGATGGCCGAATCCCCGACTTGGTGCGAACTGGGTTCATCGACGGCACGATCCTTGTCCCCAGGTTCGTGCTCGATGAGCTTCAGCGCGTCGCAGACTCTGGCGATCATCTGCGGCGCGCTCGCGGCCGACGTGGCTTGGACACCCTCAATCGGCTCCGCCAAGAATTCCCGGATCGCATCGAAGTCCTCGATGCCGCTGTTCCGGAAGAGCGCGACGTCGACGCCAAGCTAATTCGGTTGGCGCAAGAATGCGGAGCCAAGATCCTGACCAATGATTACAATCTCAATCGCGTTGCCCAATTTCAGAATGTGACCGTCCTCAATCTCAACGAGCTGACGAATGCCCTACGCCCGATCGTCCTGCCTGGCGAGGAAATTCAGCTCAAAGTCGTTCAAGAGGGACGGGAGGCCGGTCAAGGGATCGGCTTCCTCGACGACGGGACGATGGTCGTCATCGACGGCGGTAAGCAGCTCGTCGGCTCAGAGGCTCACGTGACTGTGACTCGGCTCTTGCAAACCGGAGCCGGGCGCATGGTCTTCGCGACACCGAAGCATGGAGACTCCTGATCTCGTCGCCGCGGCCGTGATTGTCGCGGCAGGGCGTGGCACACGCTTCGGCAAGGCCCCGAAGCTCTTCGCGCGACTCGACGACCGGCCGGTGCTCACTTATGCGCTCGAGGCCGCACAACAGGCGACGCAAGTCAGCTCGATCGTCTTGGTGGTGAATGAGCAACAGCGCGATCACGTCGTAGCGCTGACTCGCTCGCTCGATCTTCCCAAGCTTCACGCCATCGTCCTCGGCGGTGAGCGTCGGCAAGACTCCGTCGAGGCAGGTATCGCTGCAGTGCCGGCCGAGACGACTGTCGTCGCCATTCACGACGCCGCCCGACCGCTGGTCAGCCCGTGGCTCTTCGATCGGTGCATCTCGGAGGCGGCAACTTCTGGCGCGGCCATCGCCGCGATCCCGGTCGTTGATACGCTGAAGCTCGTTGAGGACGGGACAATCGTGCGCACCGTCCCCCGAGAGGGACTGTGGGCCGCCCAAACTCCACAGTCGTTCGCGCTCGATCGCCTGCGCGAGGCCTTTGCGCACGCGAACGCGCAAGGCATTGAAGTCACCGATGAAGCGTCCCTCTTCGAGGCGCTTGGTTGGCCAGTGACCGTCGTGCAAGGGTCACGCGACAATCTCAAGATCACGATGCCTGAGGACTTGCCCATTGCCGAGGCGATCATCCGCTCCCGTCGCGGCACTCCCGGAGCGTGGCCGTGATTCGCGTCGGTATCGGCTACGACGTGCACCGGTTTGCCGAGGGGCGCCGGCTCGTGCTCGGGGGCGTCGAGATTCCCCACGATCGCGGCCTCGCCGGGCACTCCGACGCTGACGTTCTGCTCCATGCCATTGCCGATGCCATACTCGGCGCCGCGGCGCTGGGCGACATTGGCACGCATTTTCCCCCGTCGGATCCTGCCTTTCGCGATGCGGATTCGCGCGAGCTCCTCGCCCGCGCTTGCTCGCTCGTTGCCGGCTCCGGCTACCGGGTCGTCAACGTCGACGCGACCGTGATCGCCGAGGAGCCGCGGATCGGGCCACACGCTGGAACGATGCGCGAGGCGATCGCCAACGCGCTGGGCATTGCAGCGGGCGCTGTTTCCGTCAAGGCCACGACGAACGAGCGGCTCGGCTTCATCGGGCGCGGGGAAGGGATCGCGGCGCTGGCTGTCGCGTTGATCGAGACTGTCCAATCCGGAGGGTAGAGAGGGTGCGCGTCTTGGTGCAGCGGGTGTCGCGTGCTCGGGTCGTCGTCGGCTCGGAGACCGTCGGCGCTATCGAGAAGGGATTCTTGCTGCTGGTCGGCGTTACCCACACGGACACCGAGGAGGAGGTGAAGCTCCTCGCCAAGAAAGTCGCCAATCTTCGCATCTTCGACGATGACGCCGGGGCGCTGAATCGCTCGGCCCTCGATCTCCACGCGGAGGCGCCCGGGTCGGTCGGGATGCTCGTCGTCTCCCAATTCACGCTCTACGCCGACGTCCGAAAAGGCCGGCGGCCTAGCTTCGTCCATGCCGCTCCGCCACCAATTGCCGCTCCGCTCGTTGATCGGTTTGCCGACGAGCTTCGCGGTTTCGGCCTGCCGGTCGCGACCGGCCGATTCGGCGCCGAGATGCAAGTGGAGCTAGTCAATGACGGGCCAGTGACCATCTGGTTGGATTCGGCCGAACTCTGAGGGTCTATTGATCAGGACTTTTCGGCCGGATTCTTGTCCGGGTTGGCTCGCTATACTCCATCTTGACCGGCCGGCCTGAGTGAAACTGGGCTCGAGGCAGCATCGGGACGGCCCAGGCCTTGGCGATTGGGAGGCCCAACAACGTGCGGTATTGTCACGACTGCGGAGCGAAGAACGAACCTGATGCCGAGCTATGCCGCATTTGCGGACACTCGCTCCGAGCGGAGCAAGGCTCCCACCTTTGCACGACCTGTGGGGAGTATCTCGTCGAGGGAGCGAACTTCTGCTCGGCCTGCGGGGCAGCGCAGGTAACCGCCCGGCGCGAGTCGAATGGCTCGCTCCCTGGCTCCCTCGCGGTGGAGACAGCGGTCGCGGCTGAGCGGCAAGCAGCCGCCGCTCGCATCGAGTCTGCCGTCTCGCTCAGCGACGGACTAGAGCTACCCGATTGGCTGAAGCGGGCCGCCGCAGAGCAACCCTACGATCCATCACAGGCGACTGTATTCCCCGCGGAGCTCGCTCCTCCGACCGCGGCAGCCATGAACGGCGTCGCGCCTTCGCTCACAGTCGTATCGACCTCAGACGAGGACCAGGCTTCGGGCGCACCGGAGTCGACGCGTCCTGCAATACCAGACGGCGATCTCGGAAGCGCGCTCCCGGATTGGCTGCAGCAGCCGCCCGCCGCGTCCGTTGAGACCGCTGCGGAAGCCGCACCAAGCGCCCCTGTCGCACGGGATGCCGATCTCGCGGATACATCCACGTTCATCTCTGAGAGCGACCTACCCGAGTGGATCCGGCAGCTGGCCGAAGCAGACGAGTCGAAGCGCGCGGAGGAAGCCCGCGCCTTGCAGGCGGATGCCGCCACGACGGCTCGGGACGCGAGTGGGCGCCGGCGGCTACCCGGCGAAACGCCTGCCGCGAAGCCGGCGGCAAATCCCTGGCTTGCGCGGCGTGAGCGGGTGGCGCCGCCTGACGATGCCGCGAGTCCGTGGACCAGCCTCCGCGCGGCCGAGGCCGCCGAATCCAAGCCGGACGAACCTGCATCCGAGGAGCGCTTCGTGGCCGAGCCCGAGGCGGCTGCACCGGAGGTGGCGACACCGCCGCTGCCGCGGGTTGCGGCAGAAACCAGCACTCCAAGCGACAGCCGCGATGCGTCGCGCTGGCCGACGTTGAGAATCATCCTGGCAGCAGCCGTGATCCTGGCGATCCTCGCTCTAGCCGCATCGCTCGCGCTTGGCGGCTGATCCGACGAGGCACACACAGGACACGCAAGCATCATCAAACACCCTGAACGCGCGGCGGGGAGCCCGCCGGGCGAAGGGAGGGTCTTGCCCGCGAAAGCGGCTCGGAGGAAACGATGACCGACAACGACACGCTCGACTATGAGTCCCTGCTCGTCGCGGATTTTGGCCGCGGCCAGTCACGGGCCTACCTGCTGGAGCAGGTCGCTGGAGCGTTCCGGTTCGTGGCGAAGGCAGAAGCGCCAACCACCGCGGATCTGCCGTTCGAGGACCTGGCGATCGGCTGGGCACAGCTACTACGTCAGCTCGAGTGGACGACTGGTCGGGCCATCTCGCTGCGTGACGGCGTAATCCAGCCGCAAGCCGCGAACGGTGACGGCGTAGACGGCTTGCTTGTTTGCACCAGCCTCCCCGATCCGGTGCGAGTCGCTGTCCTCGAGGCGGGCACTAGCCCCATCACCACCCCACTCCTCGAAGCCATCAAGCGGGCACACACGCGAGTCTTCCACGTCGTCGCGCCGGGTGGCCGCAAGGACGGCGGCTGGGCGGCGGCGCAGACTGAGGCGCTGCGTCAGTTCAGGCCCGAAATGGTCATCTTGATCGCGGGGTCGAATCACGCCGAGGCGCTGCCTCGCGTCATTCAGGTCGTCAAGCAAACAACCGTCGTCGGCAGCATCGCACGGGCAGTCGTTATTGCCGACGATCAGGCGCAAGAGCACGGCCTGACGGCGTTCGGCGCGAGCGTTCGCGCACGCAGCATCTCTCCTGTCACGAAGCAACCGGCAGAGATTGCCGCCGATCTCGAACGAGAGCTGTTGGAAGCCTTCCGCGCTCGCGCCTCGACTCCCGACTTCAAGCACATCGTCGCCGGCGCGACGGGCGAGATCCTTTCCCGCGCCCACGCGGTCGATCTCGTCAACCGGTTTGTCGCCCGCCGCTTCGGGCGGCGCGTCGTCACGATCGGCATTGACGATGGCGTTCACGCGCATTGGGCCAGCCCCGATGACGGCACCCTGGCGACGATCCCGAACGTCGATCTCGGTGCCGGCATCTCCGGCCTCACCGACCGCGACGTCGAGGAGGCGAAAACCTGGCTGCCGTTTGAGGCAAGCACTGACGAGCTGATCACCTGGGTGCTGAATCGCGCGATCCGCCCGTGGACGCTGCCGGAGCACCCACGCGACCTCGCGATCGAGCAAGCGCTTACTCGGCAAATTGCACGCCGCGCCATCGCGGAAATTACTCGAACTCAGCCACTCGCCCTCTCCGCTTGCGACTTGGTGATCGGCGGGCCCGCCTTCGCTCGCTGGAACCAGCCGGGCGCCGCCGCATTGGCACTCCTCGACTGCATTGATGCGGTGCCGAACGAGGGCGTGGTCGACCTAGCGCTCGATCAAGACGGGCTGATGGCCGTCTCCGGCGTGCTCGGTACGGTCGATCCCGCGCTGGCGTCCAACGTCTTCGAGTACGACGCGTTGATCCATCTCGGCAGCGCGGTGGTCATTGGCGGCTCCACGCACGAAGGTGATCTCGCTTGTCGCGGCGAAATCCACTATGAGAGCGGAGAGATGGCTCAGTTCTCCGTCGCCGCGGGGAGCGTCGAGATCCTGCCGCTGCGTCCGGGCGAGACCGCGACGCTCGTCGTGCGACCGGAGCGCCGATTCTCCGTCGGCGGCAATGCGGCCGGCAAGACGGTGACGCTGGCTGACGAGCGCAAGATCATCGGCGGGCTCGTCGGCATCATCATCGATGCCCGCAGTCGCTCCGTCGCCAATGGTGACAAGAATCGCGCGCAGAAGGTCAAGCAGTGGCTCGATGCTGTCAACGGCGTCACCCCGCCGGCCGCGCGCCGATTCGCGTAGTGGCTAGAGTGGATGCCAGCCATCGCTCAGTGAGGGAAGTGAGCGACCATGAACGTCAATTACCCGCATCGTGAGCCGCTCGTCGTCCGCAACCACGAGCTGCGCGTCATTCGCCGATTTTCCGGTGATCCGGAGATCCGCGTTCGGGCCGGTGAGCGACTGAGCCCGGAGCGGATCATCGCTCGCACTGATCCGGCGGACGGGGCGGTCCACGTGCCGATCGCCGATCAGCTCGGCATCGCTCCTCAGGATGTCGCCAAGAGCCTGATGCGGCCAATCGGGTCATCGTTTGCAGCCGGTGAGGTCCTTGCTCGCACGCGCAAGGGATTGCGCAGCGTCGTCGTGACTGCCCCGGTCGCGGGTGTGCTGCTGTTGCTCGATGAGGCGACGGGGACCGCGCTGCTCGCTCCCGGAAATGGCGGCGAGATTCCGGCGCTCATCCCGGGAGACGTCGAATTCGTTGATGGCCGGCAAGCCATCTCCATCCGCACGGTTGGCGCGCGGCTATTGGGAATCGTTGGACTCGGCGAGCCAGTGCGCGGGCCGTTGCGGGTTCTTGCCAATAAGCCGGATGAGGAGCTTCAAGCATCTCAGGTGACGCCCGACCTGCACGGGGCAATTGTGGTCGGCGGCGCATGGGCGAGCGCGGCGGTGATCCGGCAACTCGTCGAAGTTGGAGCCACCGGCTTGATCACCGGTGGATTCATCGAGAAAGAGATTGCCTCGCTCTTGCCCTCCGTGACCGATGACCGGCTTGCACTCTGGCGAGTTACGCCCGGCGCTCGCGCGATCGGCGATGAGTACATGCGGGGGTTGGCGCTGGTCGCGACCGAGGGTTTCGGCCCGCTCCCGATGCACCCCGCGGCGTTCGCCCTCCTGCAGGAGTATCAGGGTCGCGAGGCGGTTGTCTTCCCCGCCACTCGGGTCGTCGGTCAGCTGCTCCGACCGGAGATCATCATTCCCGAGCCCGACGCGCTGGACGAGGACGGACAAACGACAATCGCGGCTTATGTCGAGGGAGCGGCTGTCCGTCTCATCGATCAGGCGTATCTCGGTCAGCATGGCGTGATTGCTGGCGTGCCGCGTCGTCGCCAATGCGCCGATGGTCCCGCGGTCGACATCATTGATGTCGAGCTTTCCAACGGCAAGCGTCTAACCGTGCCGCTGGCGAACCTCGAAATCGTCGCGTAGACGCGCTCCACCCCTTTCATTTGACCGCGGAACTCGGTGTTGAACGAGCGGCGTGTAAACGCGCCGCTCTTGCTTTGTCTCGGCCCCTGACTGCCTGGCGTCGAAATCGCCGGTAAGGCTGTTGCTGTCCAGGAACGAGCCGCCCAGCCTTGCGACAAATCCGCGAGCGGGGTATGCTGGCCTCAGGTGTACGTACACCTCAGCAAGAACCGATGCCCCGCCGCGGAGGAGCGTAATGTCGTTTGGGAAGGGTTTCGTCGGGTCGGGCGCCGGAAGTGCGATGCGTCACCAGTCGCTCCGAGCGCGCTGGCGCCACGCATGCGCCGCGCTGCTGATCGCGACGGTGGCGCTGGCGGCAATATCCCCGGCAGCAAACGCCCAGCAACGCTACCGAGTCCAGCCTGGGGACACGCTTACGAGCGTCGCGGAGCGGTTCGGTGTCGATCCTGAAGCGATTCTCCGTGCCAGCTGGATTCTCGATCCTCCCAATCTGCAGCCTGGCGAGGTCATCATCATTCCGGATCCCGGTCAAACGCCCGAGGAAGCGGCGCTGGTTGCCGCCGAGCGCGAAGGCACGAGTCCGTGGGTCCGCGACGCCTACTACGTCCAATCCGGCGACACGCTCTCAGATATCGCCGTCAGTTACGACGTGGCTCTCGAGGACCTGATCGCCTTCAACGGCATCACCGATCCTGATACGTTGGAAGTCGGTCAGCGCATCTTGATTCCGGGCTCAGGAGAGCAGGACGCTTCGGCCGCGAGCAGTTCCTTCCCCTACTCCGGTCACCCGTATTTCCCGCAGGTGCCCGCGTATCAGCAATCCCGAAATCTTAGCTGCGAGTACGCCGCGGTCTACATTGCCACCAGCGCCTTCGGCAATGGCATTCCGGAATCCGTGTATATAGATGCGATCCCGCTGGCCCGGAATCCCCATTACGGCTATCGAGGCGACATCGACGGAGCATGGGGCGGGTATGACGACTACGGCATCTACCCCGAGCCGCTGGTGCCGATCCTGAATGAGTACGGCTTCGCCGGCGAGGTCTTCTACAGCGACGGTGATCCGACGCCTTTGATGGCTCACCTTGACGCTGGTCACCCGGTCATCGTCTGGCTAGCGCTGTGGGGCGACACAGGCGTGGTCTATGACGACGAAGGCGTCTATACCGTGTTCGCCGGCGCGCACGCGGTGACGGCGTATGCCTATGACGACGCCGGCGTCTATGTGTCTGACCCGGGTTCGGGCCGCTACCAGTTCTTCACCTGGGATTCGTTCCTCTACCACTGGTCGGTGATGGACGGGATGTCGCTCGCGATTTACCCGCTCTAGTCAATCAGCGAGCTCCAGTCGCAATGTCACGCCACGGGTGGGGTGGTAGCGCTACCGGTACCCTACATGCTCAAGCGACGCAGGGCACGAACCTGGTCCACGACCATCGGGCGTACCTTGCCAGCGATATCTGGACGAACTCCTTCGAGATCTTCGAAGGACCGGTAGATGCGATCGATGACGATTCGGATCTCATCGGGCTTTGGCGGCCCGAAGCGTGGGGCTGGATAGGGATGCGTGATGCGATCCCAGAACTCTATGAACCGGTCGTAGTCCTCACCCCACCCCTCTGACATCCCTTCGACTTCGTATTCATTCACGGATACGAGCGGACGGCCTTGCGTCACATCATCGCTAGCTTGCGCCTCGACCGGAATCGAGTAGGCGCCGTCAGCGGGCCGATTCGTGAGCGTAAGTTCTCCCGATTTCGGATCGATCTCGAATAGGACCTCCACGGCCCGTGAGGGGCTGACAGACACAATCGCCGTTCCACTCGTCGTCGTGAGTCTGACATTCCCCACAAACCAGGTCACGCTTACCGAGCGCTGAGCATCGTACGGACTTCGACCGCCGATGCCGAACACAAACGGTCGAAACCGCGTCTTCCGAGTCGTTTCCCGCCGCTCCCAAGTGAATTCCCCGAAGATCTCCCAGCCCGGGATCGGCCGTTTCTCAGTGGAGATCACGCGAACTGCGTCTTCAGACGAAGTCTCCACCAAGATTCCTGGAGAGGATTGGCGATCCACGCGAACGCGAACGAATCCGGGGGGATCGCTATACATCTGTTCCTGACTGACATGCACGACGACCGATCCCTTGGGGGTGTCCACTATGACATCGGTGTCTGGCGTGGGGAAGCAAATGCGGCCCGAGTACCAAACGACAGGAATCGTCGTACCCGGTGCATCGCGAATGACATGGATGACGATACCTCTCCGGTCGCGCTCATCACCGGCAGCGGCGAGTCCCGCGTCCCAGCGCGTATTCGCATAGTGATCAAACGGTTGCCTGTACTCGACATACACCCTGCCGCGTCCTTTGTCGTCCTCTCCGGCCGGGTGGAAGACGAGGAGTTCCGCTCCACCGCGAACAGCGCTGCCTGCTGAATGCAGGGTGACATACTCAAGATCCCCGCCCTCGTAACAGTGACGAACCTGACCAATAGTTTCGAGGGCTAGTGGATGGTAGAAGTGCAGCGCCGCGCGAGACACCATTGGGCCGGCGCGTCCAGATCCTGGGAATCCGTCCGCCATGGGAAGCGTAGTGGTAGGATCGGCTTCCGCAAACGTTTCGGCTGACATGATATCGTAAGGGTCACCGTAGATCGGAAAGTAATCAGGCTTGTTATCATCAATCCAATCGCCACCGGTATTGAGAATGCCGTAGGTATCGCCGAACCCGAGCAAATGACCAATCTCGTGGGCAAAAAGCGAATGAGAGTTGAAAACTTGCATGATGTTGGCAGAATCGAGCCTTCCGCCGTCGTATCCCTTACCACCGACATGCCCAGGCGAAACGATCACGATGCAGTGGTCATACTTACTCAAATCGATGCCATCCACGGTCGCTGCGTCCCGCGCCACGCGCAGAATCTCACTCCTGGCAGATGGAGGCGGGGGCAACGTGACCGGATACGGACCAAAGCAATCGACAGCGGAAAATCTAATCCAGTTGCCTGAGCACTGCTCCCAATATTTCGCGACTGAATCGGGACTGGTTAGCAAGAAGTTTCGCGCTTGTGCTGGAGTCGGGCCGGTTCCACCGTCATGCTCGATAAGAATTACGGCAAAGCTTCGGGTGACGGGCATGGGGCGCCTCCAGTCGAGAAGCAAAACGATGTGCCGCTAGGCAATCGAACCAATCCAAACAACTCAACGGTGAAGCGGGCCGGCGCCGGATCAGTGCAGCCTCCCCACGGAGTGACTTCCCAAGGGGATCGATTACGAGTAAGTCCGTGGAGCACTGGTGTACGGCATCGGCAGAACCTTTGTGTGGCGCAAGAAAGAGGGATCTCGTCCGTAACTTAGCATTCTTCACGCACGAGTCAATAGGCAGTTCAGCTGGGATAAGATTCTCACCGAAATCGACCACATTGTAATGAGTTCGAACGACAATCTAGCCTTTTCCAGATGTCCTGGCTCGCTGCAATTGACTTGGCTCTCTTGAGCGCGCAGAGTTCGCTGAGCGGCCCCTGCTCACCTTTCTAGCGAACCTAGCCGAACGTGCAGGTCACCCTTCGCGCCGCATCCGTCATAC
Organism: uncultured Chloroflexota bacterium; assembly: GCA_937901745.1. GTDB lineage: Bacteria > Chloroflexota > Chloroflexia > Thermomicrobiales > UBA6265 > CALGSZ01. The sequence continues at coordinate 59,495 of CALGSZ010000134.1, forward strand.
TTCGTCCCAGGAATCGGGCGCCTTGAGCGCCGGTGTAGAGATCGGGACGGCGGAACAGCAGGTGCAGCGCGGCGCGGGACGAATCGGCCGAATGATGGGAGGGGGACGCCCCCTTCCGGAAGAGCTCATCAACAGATCAGTCGATCGAAAGACGATTCGGCGCGTCGCGTCCTTCTTTCGACCCTATTGGAAACGCGTCGTCCTCACGATCATCGCGATTCTAGTCGTCGCCGGCATCGGGCTGATCAATCCGATCCTCCTCAAGCTCATCATCGACGACGCCATCCCCAGTCGCGATCTCGGCAAGCTCTACTTCTACGTTCTCGCGATGATCGCGCTGCCGATCATCTCCGGACTGATCGGCGTCGGCCAGAGCTACCTGAACACGGTCATCGGTCAGCGCGTCATGCGCGACCTTCGCGATGCGCTCTACACCCACCTGCAGCGCATGCCCCTGCGTTTCTTCACCGTGACGCGGACCGGGGAAATCCAATCCCGGCTCTCGAACGATGTGGGAGGCGTGCAGCAGGTCGTCACCGAGACAGCCACGAGCATCGTTAGCAACCTCGCGACCGCGATCTCGACGATCGTGGCGATGTGGCTAATCAGCTGGCAGCTGTCACTCCTATCGCTCGGACTCCTGCCCATCTTCTTGCTGCTCACCTACAAGGTTGGGACGCTGCGGCGCGAGCTCGCGGCTACGACACAGCGCACCGTCGCGGACTTGACCGCGCTGACGGAAGAAACGCTCTCCGTGAGCGGCGTGCTGCTGACGAAGGTGTTCGGCCGGCAGCAGTACCAAGCCGAGAGATTCCGCGCTGAGAACGCCCGCTTGGCGTCCCTCCAAGTGAGGCAGCAGATGGTCGGGCGCTGGTTCTTCATGATCGTCTCGACCTTTTTCTCGATCACGCCCGCCGTCGTCTACTGGTACGCTGGCCGGAAGATCATCGGTGGCGATGCCTCGCTGACGGTCGGAGACATCGTTGCCTTCACCACGCTCCAAAGCAGGCTCTACTTCCCGCTAGGCCAGCTGCTCAACGTCCAGGTCGAGATCCAGGGAGCACTCGCCCTCTTCGACCGCATCTTCGAGTACCTCGATCTCCCGGTTGAGATCACCGACCGGCCCGGCGCGATCGCGCTCGACCCGGCTCAGGTTCGCGGCGAGGTTCGCTTCCGGCACGTGTATTTCCGGTACAAGGACACGCCGACGCCTGAAACTCCCGCCGCAGGTGAAGCTGGCCAGCTAGAAACCGATGTGCGGGCGGAAGATCAGCTCACGGATCCCGCGACAGAGGTCGCGGCTCAGAATGGCGGGCCGAGGCCGTTCACGCTCGAAGACATCGATTTCGTGGCCAGGCCCGGGCAGCTCGTGGCGCTGGTTGGACCGAGCGGCGCCGGCAAGTCGACGATCACTCTCTTGATTCCGCGCCTCTACGACGTTGACGCTGGATCTGTCGAAATTGATGGGCACGACGTGCGCGACATTCAGCTCGAGAGCCTCGGGCGGATCATCGGCATGGTCACGCAGGAAACGTATCTCTTCCACGCGACAATCCGAGACAACATCGCGTACGGCAAGCTCGAGGCGACTCAGGAAGAAATCGAGGCCGCCGCTCGCGCAGCCGCCATTCATGACCGGATCATGGAGCTTCCAGACGGCTATGACACGGTCGTTGGCGAGCGCGGTTACAAGCTCTCCGGCGGCGAGAAGCAGCGCGTCGCAATCGCGCGAGTCATCCTCAAGGACCCGCGCATCCTCATCCTCGATGAGGCGACTAGCGCGCTCGACACGCGGTCCGAGCGGTTGATCCAGGCCGCGCTCGAGCAGCTGATGCAGGGGCGGACGACGATCGCCATCGCTCACCGGCTCAGCACGATCCTGGCCGCCGACCAAATCCTAGTCATCGACCGTGGGCGCATCGTCGAGCGGGGAACGCACGACGAGCTACTCGCCCTGGGCGGACTCTACGCACGCCTCTATCGAGAGCAGTTCCGGAGTGCGACCGAGCAGCCGCGGCTCGATCCGAGTCTTGCCTCCTCCGGAGTGGCCGCCGCTGACGACTAGGCCAGCTGCCCTCCGGTGCCCGGCCGCTGATCCATCTCGCGCAGCACAGGCTGGAAGAGCAATCCGACGACAACCAGCGCCTGAATCGCGGTGATGGCGATGAAGACCGACCGCAGGCTCAAGACCTCGAGGCTGAGGCCGGCGATGAGCGTGCCCGCCGGAGCCGCAATCAGGACGAAAGCCAGAACCGCGCCGAAGACGCGCCCGCGGAGCTCGGCGGGCGCGCGCTCCTGCAGCACGGTGAAGACGAGGGGATTGACCGCGCCAGCGCAGAAGCCGAGCAGTCCCATCAAGAGGATGACAACCAGCAGGGGCGGCAGAGCGATCAGTCCGGCGGGCGAGATACAAGCCACCGCGAGAAGCCCGATCAGAGTGGTTCGCCGGGGCAAGCGCGGCCCCATCGCGCCAAAGGCAAGCGCGCCAAGGAGCGACCCGGCCCCAAACCCGGCCAAAATGCCTCCAAGCGACTCCGGCCGGCCGAAGATTTCCTTGGCGAAGACCGGCATGATGACCGAGAAGAGCGCCGGCATCAAGAAGTTCAGGATCGCGGCCATGATGAGGATCGTGCGAAGGAGCTGATGCCGGCCGAGGAACCGCAAGCCGTCCATCAGCTCATCGAAGTAGCGGCCAGACGTCTTCACCCGTCGCGAAACGCTCGGCACGGCGGTCGCGACGAGAATGGACGAGACGACGAAGGTCGCCGCGTCGACCCACAGGACATTTCTCGCGCCAAGCCAGGCGATCAGGACACCGGCGAGCGCGGGACCGATGAGATTGGCGAGGCTCTGGATCGTCTGCGATGCCGCGTTGGCGCGCTCTAGGACCATCCCCGCCCGCTCGACGAGTTCCGGCAGGAGAGTCTCACGGGCCGTGCCCCCAGGCGTATCGAGAACCGCGCCGAGGAAGACGAGGATTACTAACAAGGTGAAGGAGAGGCCGACCGTGTGATGCAGCAGCGGAATGAGAGCGACGGCGACGCTGCTGGCGATGTCGGCGATGATGCTGACCCGCTTTGCACCCATCCGATCGACCAGTGCCCCGCCGAAGAAGGCCGCGAGAACCGTCGGGAGCATTTGCGCGAAGGCGACCAGGCCGGTCTTTCCCGCGCTCCCGGTCGTGATCAAGACGAACCAAGGAATTGCTAGCGCGGCCAGCGAATTGCCGACGAGTGAGATCGCGTTCGCGGCGAGAAGCGCAATAACCGGCCGTCGTGCAGGAGTCGGCCTGCCTACGGAACTTTCAGAGTCTGGCACCGAGGATTCGACCAGCGTCACTGGAATTTGGCACCTTGCCAAATTGACTGATTATGTCGTTCGCCACTGAGGTGATGGCGTTACCGATTTACATCATGCGTTTCTGAAACGTTCTCCGCCGACGGAATCCGTAGCGCTAAGCATGGCAGATTGGAGAAATTCTGGCAAGGCGCACAAGGTCCCGAGACGTAATACTGGCAACAAGGCATGGCTGCCTCAACCGTCCGCCGGCACGACCGCGCCTTCGGTATACTCGCGGTAGAGCGTTTAGGCTCCAGGAGTGCGGCCAGAGGATCTGAGGAGTGGCACGATGCCGCGGTTCCAGGTCGGCGATACGGTGCGCGTGGAACTCCCTCGCGGATACAACAAGCGCGGGGTCCATGGCATTCACGTGATGTACACCACGTGGCCCGAGGCCCGGTTCGAGGGCGCGGTCGGGACGGTGACGCAGATCAATCCGCGGGGATCGCATGGCCAGCCGCAATTCCTCGTGGATTTCCGCGGTCACGACAATTCCCGTTTGGGAATCCCCTGGCAAGCGCAGTGGTTCCGCGAGGAATGGCTGGAGCCCGTCGAGCAGCCGGCGGCCGCGACGGCTGAGCGCTAATTCCCCTGCTGAGTGTCGCAATTCGGTAATCTTCGATGAGATGCTGCCGGGCGCAATGCCCGGCAGCGACGCGTTGCTGTTGACTTGTCCGCTAGGGCGCGCTACTGCGCGATGTCGATCTTGCCGACGAGTCGGTTCGCCTCGCTCCGGATGTTGGTCCACTCGGATTCGGGGCCCTCAACCGCGAACGAATACAGCTGGCCGTTGTGGATCCAAGAGAACTGGCGGCCGCGAATGATGACCGGGACGCTGCGCCCGCCGGCGCCGTCAAGGACGTAGGCGTAGTCGGTACGCACCGCCGATACGCCGTCGACGGTCATCGGCTCGTTCGCGAGCTGGACGTAGCCGGTCTGGTCGCTCCCAATCGCCGGGGCGCCGGTGGCGATGGCAAGCAAGATATCCGGCTGGTCGGTCTCCTGAACCGAGAGGATCGCCGAGGTCAGCGGGTCATTGTCCGAGATCGCGTGGAGGACGACAGGCGCCGCGCCGCCGAAGTTGACCCATCCGCGCGGATAGGCGACCTCGACGCCAGCCACGGTCGTCGTCACCACGCGGTTGTCGTGCCAGTCCTTGACGAGCCAGCCCGCGAGAAACGCGATGATGGCAAACCCGAGCACGATGGCGTCGCTGAGCGACACCCGTGGCCGGTCGAGGTGCATTCGCCGAGGAATCGCCGTCGTCGCCATTTAGTGCTCTCCTGTCGCGGTCGCGGTGGTCCGCCCGGCTCGTGAAAGCGTCTCCCGCACGGCCACGCGGAGTAGATAGAAGACGAAGCCAAAGACCACGACGGCGAAGGCGCCGGCAAACAGCAACGCCGGCCACCCCTCGAAGCCGAGCTCCTGGGCGGTCACTTCCGATTGGAGCCATTCGAAGACGCCGTTGAGGACCGCCGCCACGGCGACCCAGAGCGCCACGAACCACGGCGCGTGCCGCTCGAACTTGACCTGGCCGAGACCATACCCAACGACGCCGCCGAGGGCCGCGAGCGCGAGCGCATCGACGATGATCCGGGTCGTGCCGACGTCGAGGTTGAGACCACGGTTATCGAGCACGTAGTTTATGTTGAGTAATGTCGCGATCCCGAGGCCGGCGGCTGTCCCGTAGATGATGCCGTCGGCTCGCTCGTCGAATTCATCCGTCAGATAGACGGTCCAGCGGACGGCGATGTAGACCAGAAGCGCCTGCACCACTCCCTGAGTCAGAGTGTGGACGGCGACAGACCAGAACCACGAATCGGGCTGCCAGCGATGGAGATCCAGCAGGCCACGGCGGAGCGGCTCACCGATCGTGCCCGCTAGGAGCGCGCCTAGCGCGAACATGCTGAGCAGGAAGGTGTGGGGCTCGGCTTCGAGCTTGTCGAGGTGGCGGAAGACGAGGAGCCACAGCACGCCGGGCAGGAGCGATACGCCGAGCCCGATCAAGGCGATCCAGTTATCGCTCAGCTCCTCCGAGATCCGGTCGCCGACAATGAGCATGACGACAGCCAGAATGACGAGACCGGCGATCATTGCCCCGATCGCCGGCCACGTGCCCCGGCTGCCGAGTGTCGCACGGGCGTAATGCTCGTCGCAGTAGATGCGGCCGCCGAGCTCATGTCGTCGTCCTTCGACCGGCAGGTCGCAGACGACGCAATGGCCTATTTCTGGTGCCGCGTTGGGATTCTCACCCGCGGGTGCTGCCACAGACGCCCCTTTCTTTCGGCGCCAACGGGCCGGACGTTCTCCGAACTGCTGCAGTCAACAACGCTGTCCGCCCGCCGAAGGTTCCCGCAGGCATGCGGCCTTGGGCCCAAAGTCGACGGAATGGTTGAAAGCGCAGTGAGCCGGCGCCGCAATGGTAATCATCGCACAGTTGGCGCCTGGACACTGACTCGATTATGGCTCTTGTGTCTCACCACCAAGCTCGCCCGGCAAATGGCCGTTCTGCTCCGGGCAGGCATGCGGTCCCGGTCCCATCGGCTGGCCGCAGAGCACGCACCGGGGGCGGCCCGCGGCGACCACGGCGGCCGCCTCCGAGCTCAACTCCATCGCCTGGTCGCGGGTCAACCGGCAGGCAAGGCCCGGCTCATCGTCCGGATCGGCCTCGATGTCGTGCGCGACAACAACGAGCCGATCCCGCTCCTCGTCGAAGCCTAGCTCCATCCGGCCGGCTCGGAACTGACGATGTGTCTCGAGGTCGAACTCAACGGGATCTGGAGCGGATGGAGCGGGGCCCTTGGACGGCGGCAGCTGCGCGAGCACCTGCTCGAGCGCGCGCCCGAGGGCGTCGAGTTGCTGCTTCTCCATCCAAACGATGTAGGTCTCGCCATCGACGACGGCCAGCAATCGGAACCGTCGCCGTCCTGGCTCACCCAGCGCCTCCACTTTCGCCCGCTGCACGTCACCGAGCTGCGGTCGATCGAAGGGCTCTTCCGCCATACTCCCTCGCCCCGCCTTGTCATCGCCGGCGCGCGGACGGGTCAGACGCCCGCATCGATCCTCATCGCGCGTCCGATGTCCATCCGCGCTCCGGCCTTCGCACATCCCTCCGCCGAGACCGGCGCCTCACGGCACGAGCGGAAGGGTACGCCATCGGGCATGCGCCGCGAAAGCGGGATTGACGTCCAGAGGCAGGACCGCCGCGTCAACCTTCCGACGGCGCCTGGGGAGCGCCGGACGCCGGCCCTCCCGCGACCGACTCGTCCGCCTCCATGCGCCGGCTGCCGTTGACCGGGGCGGCGCCATCGGCCGAGCCTTGCAAGCGCGGGACATGTCGCATCAGGTCCTGGACGTTCACGCCGGTCAGCGTTTCCACGAGCGCCGGAACCTGGGCGAGCACCGTCGTCATATCGCCCGTGACGCGGTTGACGCCAGCGCCGCCATGTCCATCGCCAGTGGAGACGACCGTGATCTTGTCCACCTTGCTGAGCGGCTCGGACAGGGCGCGCACGATGTCCGGCATACCGGTCAGGAGCTTGTCCAGAATCGCCGCCTGGTTGTAGGCCTGGTACGCGCCGGCGCGGACCGTCATCGCGGTCGCCTCGGCCTCGCCCTTGGCGCGGATGATCTCCGCCTCGGCTAGACCGCGGAGCCTCGTGACCTCGGCCTGGGCCTGACCTTCGAGGCGCGCTGCCTCCGCCAGGCCGGTCGCCTGCAGGACTTGCCGCTGCCGCTCGGCCTCGGCAAGGGTTTCGATCCGCTGCCGCTCGATCTCGGCCGCCCGGAGGACGGTCGCGATCAGCTCCTTCTCGCGGCGCTGGATCTCCGCCTCTTGGACGGCGACCTCGCCCTGCTTGCGAACCTGCTCGATCTTGACTTCCTCGGCAACGACCTTCTGCTGCTCGATGTTCGCCTGAATCTCGTACGCCTTATCGGCCTGCGCCTGCTGCGCCTTGACCGTCGCCGCGTACTCGGCCTTCTTGACCTCGAGGTCGCGAATCGCCTCCGCCTGGCGGGCCTGGCTGGCCGTCTCGGCGATCACCTTCTCTTGCTCGGCCACCGCCTCGGCAATCTTCGCCTCGCGCATCGCCTGGGCGCGCCGGATCGCGATGTCGCGCTCGGCCTCGGCCATGGCGATCTCCGCCTGCCGGCGCACGGCGGCGATGTCCGGCTTACCCATGTTGATGATGTATTCGTTCTTGTCGCGGACTTCCTTGATCGTGAAGGAGATGACCTCGAGGCCCATCTTCGCCATGTCTTCGGCAACGTTGGCGCGCATCCGATCGGCGACCATCTCCGGCTCTTTGACGATCTCCTCAACCGAAAGCTGGCCGACGATGCCGCGCAGATGGCCCTCCATGACGAGGCGGATCAAGCCCTCGCGCTCGGCAGGCTCCTTGGTCAGCAGCTGCTCGGCGGCGGTCTTGATGCTGACCTCATCCGATTTGACTTTTATTTGGGCGACCGCCTCGACATTGACCGCGACGCCTTGCTTCGTATAGAGGTCCTGTTGCGGGGCGACATCGAAGCTCATCAGCTCGAGCGAGAGCTCGCGGGCTGACTGGATCATCGGGTAGATGACCTTGCCGCCGCCAACGACGACTCGGGTGCCTCCAAAGCCGTAGACGATCAGGGCCTGGTTCGGTCCGACCTTCCGGAACATCGACGCGATCAACGCGACGATGAGGAGGAGGACGATCGCCAGACCAAGGACGATCACGATAATGCCGGCGGTACTCATCTCCTGGCTCCCTCACTCTGTGCCGCGAGCGCTCGCTGCATGACGCCGGCTCGGGACACCTCAGCGAGCGCGTGACAAGGCGTTCTGCACTTAGAACTACAACGGCTGATCCTCGATCCGAGTTGCGACCACCGCCGGCTCGCCGCTGGGGACTCGCTCGGCTTCGATGAGCCGGTCCCACGGCTCGACATAGGCGATGCCGCTCTCGACGCGGAGGATGACGACCTCGGTTCCGCGCGCGATGGGCTCGTTGGTCGCGGAGCGAGCGGACGCCACGTGACGGACGCCGCGGCGCTCGTAGACGATCTCACCCGTGCCGCCCGAGCGGATGGATGACGTGACTCGGGCGAGGGTCCCGGGCCGCGCGCCTTCGAGCTCGGCGCGGTCTTGCTCGTGCTGCTTGACCTTCTTCAGCAGCCAGTAGACGGCGTAGCCGCCGGCCATACCGCCGGCGACGCCGACGATCAGACTCAGCACCGCGGCGACGCCGAAGCCATTCCGGAACAAGTACGCGACGCCGCCGAACCAGGTCAGGAACGCGAGGATCGTCCCGACGCTGAGCGGCGCGACGCTATCGTGACCGAAATGGTCGTGTCCTGCGCCATCCGCTCCAATTTCGTGCCCGCCGTGGTCGAAACCGAGATCGGCAACTCCCAGAATGAGCGAGAGCGCCGTGAAGATCAGACCGAAAAAGAAGGCGCCGAGGAGGATGGCATCGAGCAGGTCGTTGACGGTGAACATGATTGGACTCCGCGCACCGGGAGGAACCAGCGGCAATTTGCGTTGGTGGCCCGAGAGGCGGACGACCGAATCGCTGACCGCCGGGGCGCCGGTGTAGCTCTATTGTACCAGCGAGGCACTGAATCCCGAATTTGCGGAGAAGAGTGAGGAGTTAGGGGTTGGGAGATGGGGGGCGGGGAGAGGGGGAGGAGGCGGAGTTCGTTCGGCGGGGGGCGGGTGAGGGCGGGCATGTTGTGCGGGTGGCTTTCGAAGAGGGGTGGTCGCGCGTTGTTGTGGGTGGGACAGCGGCCTATACTGGCCCGAAGGAGGCACGAAGCGGAGCGCCCATGTCAGATCGAGTCGAGTCCACCGGCACCGCCTTTACACCCAGCGCCAATTCCGATAACGACGACAGCGTCCTCGAACAGCTCGGGACGGACCTCCGTATCGGCAAGACGGAGGACGCAGCCGAGACCGCTGCCGCGCTGCCGCGCACCGAGCCGAGCTTGACACTCGACGTGGTCCGCGCGGACCCGGAGGTCCAAGCGTACATCCGCCAGGCGAACAAGAATCTCGGCGTACTGGGCTTCACCGAGCACGGCTTCCGTCACGTCAACTTGGTCGCTAACATCGCGCGCAACGTCTTGCGGCTGCTCGACTACGACGCTCGGCAACAGGAATTGGCCGCGATCGCCGGCTATCTACACGACATCGGCAATGTGATCAGCCGGCACGGCCATGCCTCGACCGGGGCGTTACTGGCGCACTCGATCTTGAACCGGCTGGGGATGGCGCCGGAGGACGTGGCGATCGTCCTGGGAGCGATCGGCTCGCACGGCGACGACGGCGCTCGGCTGGGAGAGCCGGTCCATCCTGTCTCCGCCGCGCTAATCCTGGCGGACAAGTCCGACGTGCACCGGTCGCGGGTGCGCAACACCGATCCGAGCACGTTCGATCAGCATGACCGCGTGAATTACGCCGCAACGTCGTCGTTCCTGCGGGTGGCGCCGGAAGCGAAGACGATCACGCTCGAGTTGACGATTGACACCTCGATCGCGCCGGTGATGCAGTATTTCGAGATCTTCCTGCCCCGCATGCTGATGAGCCGGCACGCGGCGGAGCTACTCGGCTGCGAGTTCCACATCACGATCAATGAAGTTGTCGTCCTGTAGGCAGGCGGGGGCGCACGGGTGATCAACCATCGCTGGCGAGATTTCGATGTGCCGATGCTGCTGGTCGCCATCGTCCTGATGGGCTTCGGCGTCGTCGCGATCTGGAGTGCGCAAGGCGGTGGCGACCTAACGATCCAGAACGAGGGCATCCGCCAGGCAATTTTCGGCATCATTGGGCTGGCCCTGATGTTCATCGTCGCCGGGATGGATTACCGGTTCCTGGCCTCGATGTCGTGGATCTTCTATTTCGCGGCGCTGGCGGCGCTGGCGCTCGTGCTCGTTCCCGGCATCGGCGTTGAGATCGCGGGCGCGCGCCGGTGGTTCGAGTTCGGCTCGTTTACGGTCCAGCCGTCCGAGTTCGGCAAGCTGGCGACCATCATCGCGCTGGCCGGGTTCATCGCCTCGCGCGGCCGGGAAATGGGGACGATTGGCAACTTCCTGGTCTCCCTGGCTATCGTCGGCGCGCCGGCCGCCCTCGTCTTCGAGGAGCCGGACCTGGGGACAACGACGGTTTACCTCGTGATTTGGGCGTCGATGGCGCTCGTCAGCGCGGTCCGGCTGCTGCACGTGGGGATACTTGCGATGGCCTCCGTGCCGGCCGTGGCCTTCGCGTGGTTCTTCCTCTTCGAGGATTACCAGCGAGCGCGGTTGCTGATTTCCTATAACCCAGAATCCGATCCGACAGGCGCCGGGTACAACATCCTGCAGGCACGGATGAGCATTGGGTCCGGCGGGCTCTTCGGCTTCGGGCTACAGGGCGGCTCTCAGAGCCGATTGGAGCTGCTGAAGGTCCGCGAGTCCGACTTCATCTTCGCCCACGCGAGCGGCATGGTCGGATTCGTCGGCATTCTCGGCTTGTTCGCCTGCTACATCTTGCTGCTCTGGCGCTGCCTGCGGGTCGTCGAAACGGCGAAGGACACCTTTGGGCAGTGCGTCGCGGCGGCCGTCACCGGCATCATCTTCTACCAAGCATTCGTCAACATGGGCATGAACATGGGCATCTTGCCTGTGACGGGTATCACGCTCCCCTTCGTCAGCCAGGGATCGTCCTCTCTGTGGACGTTTCTCCTCTGCCTCGGCGTGTTGCAGAGCATCCTCATGCGTCACCGGAAGCTGGCGTTCCAGCCGGATTGATTCCTCCAGCGCGGGTTCATTTATCTGGGGCGGAATCCGTCCGCGACGCTCCGCGCTCCTTCTGTACGCTCTGGACGAGCTGATAGGCATCGGAGCGCGGAATGCCGAGGATCGCGGCAAGCTCCCGCGCGGCTTGGCTTGGCCGCATGCCGCTAGCGATGAGGCGACGGGCAAGATCCTCTGGCTGCTCCTGGGCGGGGGTTACCTCCGCTGCCTCGCCGACGACGATGACGACTTCCCCGCGCAAATCGGTGTCCGCGAGCGCGCCCGCAAGCGAGTGGAGCGTTCCCCGACGCACCTCTTCGTGCATCTTGGTTAGCTCCCGGGCAACGATCGCGGACCGGTCGCCGAGGAGTTCAGCGATCTCAGCCAGAGTCGCGGCGACGCGGCCGGGAGCCTCGTAGAGGATGAGAGGGAACCCGGTAGCTCCCCCGCGCAGCAGCAAGCGTCGCCGCTCGGCCGCTTCCCTCGGGAGAAAGCCGAGAAAGACGAACGGCCCCTCGATCAGCCCAGAGATTGCGACCGCGGCAGTGACAGCGGAGGGACCGGGGATGACGCGCACCGGATAGCCAGCCTCCGCCGCGGCAGCAACAAGGTCGCGACCCGGATCGGAGACAGCGGGCATGCCAGCATCGCTGACGAGAGCGACGTCTCCGCGCGCCAGTGCGGCGAGCAATTCTTCTCGTCGCTTGCGCTCGTTGAAGGCGTGGTAGGAGACGGTTGGCGTGGCGATGCCGAAGTGGCTGAGGAGCTTCCGCGTATGGCGGGTGTCCTCCGCGGCGATGAGCGAGACTTCACGCAGGACACGCGTGGCACGTGGGGAGAGATCTTCCAGGTTTCCAATCGGCGTGCCGACGACGTAGAGTGTGCCCACCAGTTTGTCTCTCAGTCAGCGCAAGAATAGAACAAAGGATCTATCGAGTATACTGCCCGTACGAACAATCCCGGCTGGCCTTGCTGGCCGGAGTGGTGATTCGGAGGCGCTCCTCGCATGAGCAATCCGTCGCTGTTTCCCGAGACTGAAGCTGCCGCGCCGGCCGCCGCGCAGGCGTCGGCCGCACCGGGGCAGACACAATCGCTCTATCGAAAGTATCGGCCTCAGAGCTTCGACGCGGAGGAGCTCGTCGGCCAGGAGCACGTCGTCCGCACGCTGCGTAACGCAATCGCGCTTGGCAGAGTCGCGCACGCCTACCTCTTCTGTGGCCCGCGCGGCACCGGCAAGACGACGACGGCGCGACTGCTAGCGAAAGCCGTCAACTGCCTCGATCCCGATCCACAAGCTCGACCGTGCAATCGCTGCGCGAATTGCCAGGCGATCACGACCGGGGCGACGACGGATGTCATCGAGATCGACGCGGCGAGCAATCGTGGCATCGACGATATCCGGGACCTGCGAGAGCGCGTCAAGTACGCGCCGACCCACCTGCAGACGAAGTTCTACATCATTGACGAGGCGCACCAGATTACCGGGGCGGCAGCGAACGCGTTCCTGAAGACGCTGGAGGAGCCGCCGCCGCACACGAAGTTCGTGCTGGCGACGACCGACCCGGAAGAGTTACTGCCGACAATCGTCTCGCGCTGCCAGCGGTTCGATTTCCGCCGGATCGGCGTGGATGCGATCGTCGCGCGGCTGCGGACCGTCGCGACGGCCGAGGGGTTGGAAGTCGAGGACGATGCGCTGCGGGTGATTGCGCGGCACGCGACCGGCAGCTTGCGCGATGCGTTAGGGCTCCTCGATCAATTGGCCGTCTATGGGCAAGACGCGGGCGACGGGGAGCGCCGGGTGATCACCGCGGACGACGCACGGGCGCTGCTCGGAGTCAGCCGCAACGACCGGGTTGAGACCCTGGTGACGGCGCTCGCTGAGAAGGACACCGCGCTTGCCCTCGGTGCGATCAACGCCGCTGTCGAGGCAGGCGAGGATCCGCGACAGCTGAACCGCCAGCTCGTGGCCTACCTGCGCGTGCTGCTCCACACCAAGGCGGGGGACTCGCTGGACGCGGACGAGCGAGCGAAAGAGCTCGCGCAGCGGTTCGAGCTGCTGGAGCTTGCGGAGCTGGCACGGCTCTTCTCCGAGGTCGACTATCGAATTCGGCACTCGTCATACCAGCATCTGCCGCTGGAGGTCGCGCTGGTCGAAGCGACGCTTCGGGGCACGACTCGGGCTTCGGCAGCGCCGGCCGGCACGCGACAAGCGACGAGCGCTCCCGCCGCTGAGCCAGCAATGCCGCCACCGCCAACAGCGGAGACTGAACGCAGGCCGGCGGGGCCATCGCTGCGTGATCGAGTGCGAGGCAGTGCGCCGTCGGTGCAAGCATCCGCCCCCGCGCCTGCTCCTGCCGCTATGGCGCAGGCAGCCACACCACGTCCCGCGGCAGCACCTCCCGCGACTCCGGCTGCGCCGGCAACGCCGTCGGGCGAGGCCGTGGTCACCGTCGAGCAATTGGCGGAGCTTTGGCCGCGCATCCGGCTCGAGATCAAGGCGATCAATCGCCGAATCGAAGCGTTGCTGACCTCGATCGATCCGCACTCGGTGCAGGGAGATCAGATCATCCTCGTCTCGCCGTACGCGTTCCACCGGGACCGGCTGAACACCGATGAGGTGCGCGCGGTCGTCGAGGACGTGATCAGCCGAGTCGTGCGGCGGCGCGTGCGCGTCTGCTGCGTGTTGCGCGGCGAGGCTCCGCCGACGGCAGTGTCGGCTCAGTCGGCATCGGCTCCGGCGGTGGCGCCGCAGCCCGTGGTCGCGGAAGAGGCGCCTCAAGCTGAGGCGGTTTCAAGCACGCCCGCGACGAGCGAGCCGCCTGCAGAGCCCGACTCGACAGACGAGCGAGACGCCGAGCGGATCGCGGCGGCGAAGAACATCTTCGACGCGGAGGAGATCACGTAGGGGCGCACTCGACACCCAAGTCGCTCACCTACTCCGCTTCTTCCGCCGCCGGACTGGCCGCAGCCGGTGAGGCGCTCGGCGAGGCGACCGGCGACGCGGCTGGAGACGCGACGGGCGTGCCGGCAGGCGCGGCGGAGTCGTAGAGGGTGATGACGTTGCCGCCCGGCTCCGCGAGCAACAGCGCGAATCCTCCAGGCTCCTGATCCTCGGACAGGGACTGCCGCGGATCGGCTCGGATCACCAGTCCGGCGGGTGTCCACCACAAACCCGAGATATCGGCTGCGGCCGGGACGGGGATGTTCAGCATCGCCTCGCCGTCGATCTGCTGCACCCAGAATGTGGTGATGGGTTGGCCGTCGTCGCTGGGGGCCACGACGGTGTAGGCGACGACCTGACCGTCCGGCGACGGCGCGAAATGGCCGATCGCTGACACGGGGGCCACCCGCGCGGAGGCGGCGACGAGGCGCGGGGAGCCACCATGCGTGGAGATTGCAAAGAGATCGCCACCGGCAGAAAGATCGCCGCGCGTTGAGCCGGTCGAGTAAAGCAGCGTCTTGTTGTCCGGCAGCCAGGCGAGGTCACGGACGGTCTGCCGGCCGCTCGGGTCTGCCGGCAAGATCTGGACCGGATCGAACGGCGCGGCGCCGACCGACGCCACGACAATACCGGCCGCCGAACCGCTGCCATCTGAATCGAGGTAGGCGATCGAGCGGCCATCCGGCGACCAGACGATCTCCGACGGCGCCGGGGCCCTGTTCGGACCGATGACGAGCTGAGGCTCCGCCTCGCCGAGCGAGACGAGCGCGACGCCGCCAGTGGGTAGCGCGACCATCACCGCATCGGACGCGGGCGACCATGCGATCCCGCCCGCGCCGGCCGCGCTCGGCACTGGCGAGCCGGACGACGACGCCAGCCGATCGAGGCCATCGAACCGGGCAAGCTCTTCGCCGCCGGTGGCGAGAACGAGCAGCGAAAGGCCGCTTTCCTCCTGGACCAGGATGGCGACGCGCTCACCGTCTGGCGCGAGCGCGATGTCGAGCAACTCGCCGTCGCCTTGCCAGATGCGCTCGGGTTGTGACTGATTCGACGCGAACAGGTAAACAGACTGGTCCACGGCGAGAGCGATCGGTTGCGAGCCTCCCCGATTAGTGAGCAGCTCCTCGACGGGGATCGGCGAGGCGAGCGGCGTCGCGGGCGTGCTGGTCGGGCGAGGCATGCGCGTCGGCGACGCCTCGGCGACGGTCTCGAGCGTCGGGGGCGGCTCGTTGGCGAAGCGGCGCCCAGAATCGTCGTCGGCGCAGGCGGCGAGCACGCCGAGCAGAAGCGCCGCGACGACGAGCACGCGAGCCGGACGGGATCGTCTCATGGCTGATTGTGCAAGGCACCCTCGCAGGATGGACACCGGCTATCGGCAAATCGAGGCGAGCCGCGCGAGCGGCAGATGGATCGGCTTCGTAGTCACGGAGTGTACATCAAGGCCGCGCGGGGCCGGCGCGGGCAGCAGTGCTAATGAGGCGACCGATGGCTAATAACCGGCGCGGAAAACGCGAGGCCAAATGCTAGACTGTTGCGGGGCCGCGAGCGGCCCTCACTCACGCGTGTGTTCGTTCTATATGCAGGATGCCGTATGACCCTCACGATCGCCGACGTTGACCATGTCGCTTCCCTCGCCCGGCTGGGATTGACCCCGGAGGAGCGGGAGCAAATGCGCGAGCAGCTATCCACCATCCTCGAGCACATCGCGCTCCTGAATGAGCTCGATACCGAGGCTATCCCGCCGACGGCCCAGGTGATCGCGTTGACGAACGTGATGCGCGATGACGAGGTTCGCCCGTCTCTGCCGGTCGAGGCCGTGCTGGCGAATGCTCCGCGACGGAGCGGCGATTACTTCGAGGTTCACACGCCGCTCGGCGGCG
Organism: uncultured Chloroflexota bacterium; assembly: GCA_937901745.1. Classification (GTDB taxonomy): domain Bacteria; phylum Chloroflexota; class Chloroflexia; order Thermomicrobiales; family UBA6265; genus CALGSZ01. The sequence continues at coordinate 75,410 of CALGSZ010000134.1, forward strand.
ACGAGGAGCTGCCATGAGCGCGGGGAACAGCTCGACCTGGACTGAGTTGACCAGCCTTACCGCGGCGGAGGCGCGCCGGCTCCTCGATGAGCGGAAGATCTCCGCGGTGGAGTTGGCGGAAGCGCACCTCGCGCGAATCGAGGCGCTCGAGCCAACGCTGCATTGCCATCTCCACGTGATGGCCGATGTGGCGCGCGAGCAGGCGCGAGAAGCTGACGCGCGGATCGAACGCGGGGAGGCGGCGCCGCTGACGGGTATCCCGATCTCGCTCAAGGACGTGCTGTGCACGATGGACGCGCCAACGACGGCAGCATCGCGCATCCTGGAGGGGTACCGCTCGCCATACGACGCGACCGTGGTCCAAAAGCTGCGGGAGCAGGGCGCGGTGTTCGTCGGCAAGGCGAACACCGATGAGTTCGCGATGGGCTCCTCGACGGAGAACTCCGCGTTCGGGGGGACGAAGAACCCGTGGGACACGACGCGCGTGCCGGGTGGATCGTCCGGCGGCCCGGCGGCGGCGGTCGCATCCGGCGAGGCGATCCTCGGACTCGGCTCCGACACGGGCGGCTCGATCCGGCAGCCGGCGGGATTCTGCGGGATCGTCGGGGTGAAGCCGACTTACGGGCGCGTCTCCCGTTACGGCCTGATCGCGTTCGCGAGCAGCTTGGATCAGATCGGGCCGTTCGCGCGGACGGTTGAAGACGCGGCGATTCTTCTGGAGGCTATCGCGGGTCATGACCCGGCGGACTCGACCTCCTCGCCGCTGCCGGTACCCACCTACCGGGCGGCGCTGCGGCCCGATCTGCGCGGCTTGCGGATCGGGATCGCTCAGGAGTACAGCGTGCCGGGGATGGAGCCCGGAGTTGCGACCGCGGTCGAAGCGGCCATCGACCGGCTAAAGGAACTCGGCGCCGAAATCGTCCCAGTCTCCCTCCCGCACACGAAGTACGCCCTCCCGGTCTACTACATCACGGCTCCGGCGGAGGCGAGCGCGAACCTGGCGCGGTACGACGGGGTACGGTACGGGCTTGCCTGCGAGGCGAGCTCGCTGCGCGAGATGTACGAGAAGACGCGGGGCCGGGGTTTCGGCGCGGAGGTGAAGCGCCGGATCATGCTGGGGACGTACGCGCTGAGCTCCGGCTACTACGATGCGTACTACGTCAAGGCGCAGAAGGTTCGGACGCTGATCAAGCGCGACTTCGATGAGGCGTTCGAGCGGGTAGACGCGATCGCGGTGCCGACGTCGCCGACGGTGGCGTTCCCGCTCGGGGCTCGGCTGGACGACCCGTATCAAATGTATCTGGCGGACGTCTTCACGGTGCCTGCGAACCTAGCGGGCATTCCGGGAATCGCGGTGCCATGCGGCTTCTCGGAGGGGCTGCCGGTGTCGCTGCAGGTGCTGGCGAAGCCGTTCGACGAGGAGACGGCGCTGCGGGTGGCCTACGCCTACGAGCAGAGCGAAGGGTGGTGGCGGATGCGCCCACCGGTGTGACGGTTCAGGTTTCTCAGAGAGTAGTTGACTTTGACACGGAAGTGGCCGCTGCGGTACACTTCCGTCGGTCAACGGGCCGCTAGCTCAATTGGCAGAGCAGCTGACTCTTAATCAGCGGGTTCGGGGTTCGAGTCCCTGGCGGCTCACCACTCTTTATCGCTCCCATTTCTCCCCTAACAGCTAGCCTAACTCCTGTTTTCGATTGCCTGACTCTGTGTCAGCTGCACGCTTGGTGGCCCGCGGCTCATGCGCTGCGCCGCAAGCTCTGATTTAATGCGCGGCAACCGCGATTCAGGTTGCGGGAACCTTGGAAAGGTCGACTTAGCGGCGAGTCCCAGCCGGCATCCGCGGCATCAACATCCGAATGGCGGCGGAATTTAACCCCGTGACAACGTAATCGCTGCTCCGCATTCGGTTCATCTTGGAACACAACCCCATACCGCGCAATTGTTGCTGTTTGGTATCGTTGGCCTGCTATCCAATTTGATGGCGTATCGATTGCCTCTCCATCCTCCCGCAGGAGCAGAGCCATGACCAATCAGCCCCAAGACGTGGCCACACCATCGTCCGCGTCGCTCGCCTCACACCTCGATCCCTCGTCGGAAACTGGCAAGCCGTCCGTCAGCACGTACGTCGCTGGCGCCGTCTACGGGCTGATCACCGTGCTCGCCGTGTTGCAAACGATGCAGCTGCATCCGCCCAAAGCGTGGCAAGCGGCAGTCACGGTGTTTGGCACCACCCTGGTGATCGCCCTCATCGACGTGTACGCCGATGCCATCGGGGCATTGCTGGGGCAAGAAACCCGCCTCACTCGCAATCACCTAGTGGAGTTCTGGCACGAGGCAACGCCGGTGCTTGTGGGAGCGCAGGGACCAACAGTCGTTTTGATCCTCTCCGCGCTCGGTGTGATGTCCGTAGATCGGGCGATCGATGTGGCTCAGATCGTCGCGTTTGCCACGCTCTTCGCGTACGGGTGGCGCATCGGTCAGAAACTCGATGTGCCCATCCCTCGGCGCGTGGTTAGTGGACTCGTCCTAATCGCAATTGGTGGCGTTCTCGTGCTAATCAAGGCGGCATTCCACTAAGTCACTGGAAAGGCTTGCGGAGATCTCTACTCAGAGGTTCAGCGTTACGGGTTCCTGGCAGCCCACCACTGGTGAGGAGGAAAATTACTCTCGTAAGATTGCACAGACGGACCTGGGTCCATCATCATCGCGTGCTAGGCGTTGACGCTCGACGGCACCGTAATTCAGGTAATGGTCCGTGACTCAGGTTGGTCGGAGTACCTGGGTACCATTGTGTGCCCCCGATTAGGCCTGTAACTTCGGGTTCGCAGGGGTGCGCCCAACGCGCGAACTCGCAACAGGTGGCAAGCTGCCTGGGCCGATCGTCACACCAAGCTTGACCGCGGCACAGCCCAGCGTCGCTCCGCTCCGCGCCAACCGAAACTCGCATGTCGTCTCGGGCAGATTCCCGCGACGGGTGTTGGTGCGTGGTCCTGTCAGTCGGGCTTTTCGCGGCGCTCCTTGAGAGGGTGAAACCGGAGAGGAGCTGCAGTTGCTGTTTGGCTGTACTCAGGTATGACGGCTTCTCGCTCGACCAGGCCAACGCGCGAAAGCGGGTCGGAGGGACGGGTGAACGATACCGCCCCACGGGAGACATCTTCGAGTAAGACCTCTCGCCCCTCAGTCGCCCGTACTCGATCTCAACGTGCACGGTCCGGGGGAGAGGCCTCCACTACATCCTCGAATCACGATGCAGACCCCCGCCTCCCGATTCCCTTACGAGCCAGCTCGTCGATAACGAAGTCGTCACACGTCTCCAGCTCGCCGCAACTTCCGCCCCCGCCCCATCCACTCACTCAGTTCTTCGGACGCCGCGATCTCATTGCGAAGATCGCCGACGTCATGAGCCGGTCAGACGTCCGGCTGCTAACGCTAACTGGCCCTGGTGGCGTTGGGAAAACTCGCTTGGCGATAGAAGCGGCGACACGCCTGCAACCGGAGTTTGCCGACGGCATAGGGTTTGTGGCGTTGGCCTCGGTCCGCGATTCATCCTTAGTTCTGGCGGAGATCGCGAGCTCCCTCGGAATTCCAGAAGGCGATCGCCGATCCTTACTTCAGCGCATGCAGAGCCACCTCGCCGGCGCCAGCGCCTTACTGGTGCTGGACAACTTCGAGCAAGTTGCTGCCGCCGCGGCGATCATCCCCAATCTCCTCGGCGCCTGCCCCAACCTGAAGGTGCTGGCCACGAGCCGGACCCCGCTGCACGTTTCCGGCGAGCGCGTAATCCCGGTGCCACCACTTTCCTTGCCTGCACCCACATCGCGGGCTAAGGAACGACACCCCGATGCACCCACCCACTCACCGCGCCTGGACCCGCCAGACTCCGACGCGGTGCGCCTCTTCGTGGCGCGCGCTGTCGCCGTTCGGTCAGATTTCGCGCTGACTGATGAGAATCTCGACGACGTCGTCCGTATCTGCGCTCGGCTCGACGGGTTGCCGCTAGCAATCGAGCTCGCCGCCGCCCAGATCAGGCTGCTCCACCCGTCCGCGTTGCTCGCCCAGCTCGAGCGACGACTCCCGCTCCTGGAATCCGGCCCCCGCGACGCTCCCCACCGGCAGCGCACCATGCGCGACGCCATCGCGTGGTCGTACGATCTGCTGTCGCCAGACGAGAAAGCGCTCTTCCGCCGCCTCGCGGTCTTCGTTGGAGGGTTCACGCTAGAGGCAGCGCAAGCGTTAGCGAGAGCCGGAGATGGCTCTGGCACTCCGACCGTGCTCTCCGTCATCACCGGCCTCAGCTCGCTGTTCGACAAGAGCCTGCTTCGGCGCGACGGCCAGCTCGAAACTGGCGCGTCGCAGGTCGAATCCCCAGAGCCGCGCTATTCGATGCTCGAGATCGTTCGCGAGTTCGCGCTGGAGCAATTGGCAGCGAGCGGAGAAGAGGCCGCCGTTCGACGCAGGCATGCCGACTGGTACCTGAAGCTCGCGGAACGGGCCAGAGCAGCCTTCGCCGGCCACGAACCCGGCGCCTGGGGCTCGCGACTCCTCTTGGAGCTCGGAAACTTCCGGGCCGCGCTCGCCTGGCTGGACAGTCAAGGCGATGTCGTAACGACACTGCGCTTGACCATCCAGCTTCATCCGCTGTGGCTACTTCTCGGCCAGGAGCAAGAAGGCTACCGTTGGCTGACTCGGGCGCTCGAGCGGGATGCCGACGTCCCGGTGGACCTTCGCATTCGCGCGCAGCTGCTCGCCAGCCGCCTCGCTTCCGATCTCGACGACCACGACGCGGCGGCCGCGTTCGCGGAAGCAAGTGCCGAGGCCGCGCGTGCCGCTGGCGACACTGCTGGCTTGGCCGGCGCCCTCCACCTGCTTGGCGCCATCGCCAAGGATCGCGGTGACGGGGAGACGGCGTTCCAGCTGACGGGATCGGCACTCGCGCTGTACCGCGAGCTCGGCGACCTGGAACACGTCGGCTTCACCCTCTGTACGCTGGCGACGCTCGGCGACCTTGGCTCCGTCGGCCGGCCGGGCAACCCCGCCGACCTCGCCCGCGCCGAGGCCCAAAGCCTGGAAGCGTTGGAGATCTATCGCAAGCTGAACAATACTGACGGCATCGCGCGCGCGCTCCATTGCCTGGCGTACGTCACCTATAAGAAAGGGAACTTCCCTCGCGCGGCCACGCTGACTAAGGAGACCCTGCAGATTCGCTGGGAGCACCATGCCGTCACGGTTCTCCCTTCGCTGTTCGAAGACTTGGCGGACATTGCCGGGCAGACCGGTCTCCCGATAGAGGCTGCCCGAATGTACGGCGCGGCCGAAGCGCTGCGCGACTCGCTCAACCTGCCGGTCCCGCCGTTCTACCGCGCGGACTACGAGCTCGAGGTGGATGTCGCGCGGTCGGCGCTGCCCCCGGAAACGTTTGATCGTGCCAAGGCCGCCGGACGAAATCTGCCGCTGGCCGATGCGGTTGCCGAAGCACTCGCCCTAGCCGACCGCCTTGCCGACCCGGCTCTCCAACCTCCAGAAGCGCCACCAACGCCGGTCACACCGCGTAACGAGTGGGGCCTGACGCCGCGCGAGATCGAGGTCTTGCGCCTCATCGCCGCGGGCTGCTCAAACCGTGAAATCGCCGAGACGCTTTATCTCAGCCCCGCGACCGCGAAGCGCCACGTGACCAACATCCTCGCCAAGCTTGGGGCAGTCTCCCGCGCCCAGGCCATCGCCATGGCAATCGAGGCCGGCTTCGGTACACCCAAGTCACGCCCCTAAGTTGTAGGCCACGTGGCGGTGGGCGTACGCTCGCCGCATTGGGCTACTCCCTCCCCCGAAGGTACGTTCTCGCCCCCATCCTCCGGGCCCGCAAGCACCGCATACACCCGCCTACACCCCTGAAACACGAGGACTACACCCACACCGTCCCGGAAATACACCATTCGGACGATGCGAAGAGTACGCCTACACCCACATGATTGGCCTGTCCGGAGTGTCCGACGGCGGACAACGTGGACCGACCGAGTCTTGCGACCTGGAGTGAGACGGCGCTTGGCTGGCCCTTCAGCCGGTCAGGTACCGGCCGCTTGGAGCGCCTCTTGCCGCCGGACGACAGTCGTGGCGCGCCGAATCGCCGGGGCGCGTCCAAGGGAAAGGTGAGAGGAGACATGTCTGACGGATACGCCCATCCTGAGGCACTGGTGTCCACCGACTGGGTGGCCGCCCACTTGAACGACCCCAACATCCGACTCATCGAAGTCGACGTCGATACGACCGCCTACGAGCAGGGCCACATCCAAGGCGCGATCGGGTGGCACTGGCAGAACGACCTCCAGCAGCGCCCGCGCCGCGATATTCCGACCAAGTCCGAATGGGAGGTGCTCCTGTCTCGCGCTGGCATCACCCCCTCGACGCTGGTGATCTTGTACGGCGACAACCACAACTGGTTCGCCGCGTTCGCCTTCTGGCTCTTCAAGCTTTATGGCCATCAATCAGTCGCCCTGATGGACGGCGGGCGCCAGAAGTGGCTCGACGAGGGCCGGCCCATCACGACCGAGGTGCCGAGCTACCCCATGACCGCCTACGTCGCTCGCGACGCCGATCCCAACCTGCGCGCCTTCCGCGACGACGTCGCCCTTGCGATCGGGGTTCCCTCGGCGGCTCTGGTCGATGTCCGCTCTCCGGCCGAGTTCAGCGGCGAGCTGCTCGCCCCGGCCAACCTGCCCCAGGAAGGCGCGCAGCGCGGCGGTCACGTTCCTGGCGCGGCCAACATCCCCTGGGCCAGCGCCGTCGCCCCGGACGGCACCTTCAAGAGCGCGGACGAGCTGCGAGCGATTTACGGCGATAAGGGCGTCACCTCGGACAAGGCGACCATCACCTACTGCCGCATCGGCGAGCGCAGCGCCCACACCTGGTTCGTTCTCACCCAGCTTCTCGGCTTCCCGGACGTTCGCAACTACGACGGCTCCTGGACTGAGTGGGGCAGCTTGATCGGAGCGCCGATCGAGCGATAGCCGAATTCCAGCGTCTCATCCACATTCAACGCGACACTGGCTTGGCACGGGGGCGGTTCCTCTGGCCAAGCCAGTTTCGCTTTCTACCGCCCGCTCATGCTCCTTCCCCAGACCCCGCCTACACCCCCCACCTACACCCGTTTCTCAACGCGTTTACACCCTCCAGCACGCGAAACTACACCCATTGGCCGATGCGCGCCCCACAACCTATACCCAGAATGATGCCGCTGGGGTGAGGGTCCCCTGACTTCAGCCTGCAACGTTGAAGGAGATGCGTATGGATATCCAGCATTTCGATCGCATCGCGAAGCTCTTCGCCACGCGTCACACACGCCGCGCCACCGTCGGCAGCGGCGTAGGCCTGGCAGCGGCAGCCGCGCTCTCATCCCCCCTCGGGCGTCTCGCCGCGCAGGAGGCAACACCAGAAAACGCGGCATCTGAAGTGCCCGAGCGCAAGGTCAGCACCGAGCCTCATCCGAACGCCGACATCCCAGCAGATCCCGAGTACCTCTTCGTGCAACCCTTCGCCAGCGGTACGTGGACGCCGAAGCCCGGTGAAGACGGCGTCTTCACACTCACGCTGACCGGCGCGCCCGCGCAGACCGTCTACTTCTCCGACCGTCCCGCGCGCATCTTCGGACTGGCGCCAACTGGGCAATTCCTGGAGCGTCTCGGCTTCACCCCAGACAACCC
>CALGSZ010000135.1 GCA_937901745.1 uncultured Chloroflexota bacterium
CTTCGGGGTTCTCGGTCTCCGGCGCGAGGCCCGCCCCGTACTCAGCCAGCTGCCGTAAAGCCCGCGTTGGCGCAAAATCGAACACGAAGCACACCGGCTTGACGATCTCCTCCGCATTGGGATCATCTCCATCCGGATTCTTGATCGTCCACGGCGACTGAACACGGAACGCTGCCTGAAAGTACGTCTCCGGCGAACTCAGATTCCGCAGCATCAGGATCGCGCTCCACTGCGGGACCGTGACCCCAGTCGTCAACTTCCCGCACGTCAGGGTGATCGTCTTGGTGTCATTACCGCCCCTTATCGCCGCGCGCACCGGCGGCAGCGCGGCCAGTCCGACCCCGGCACCGGGACCAGCTACAGGGAGCACCTCGTAATCGTGAAAGAATGTGTTCTGCGGTGCCCGCAGCAAGTTGGCCATCGCATGACAGGCGGAAACACTCGGCAGGAACCACAATGAGTGGTTCAGGTACGGACGCAACCGTACGTCCGAGTACGGGAACGGGGGAGGGGCCCCTCCTGATTTGAGGTTGTCGAGCTGCGTCGGCCAATACTCACCGCGAATCAGGTCAAGCCACTTTTGGACTTCAGTTTCGTGGCGAAACCTCGCGCGCGCTCCCTCACCCTCCGCAGCGAAAAATTCGTTCAGATCAAACTCATCGAACTCGCCCTGACTGGCGATAGCCAAAAGCTCGTCCGGCATCTGGTACGTGAGCAGGCGCATTTCTGGGAGCGCTGCATAGGGATTCCGCTCGCCTGGATGCTCCTTTTCCCAGCGTGCCTTAGCGCGCTGTTCATCTGTGTAGGTCCAATTGAAGATCTGTTCCTCGATGAACTCTCCATTTGCGAGCGCCTTGAATGGCGTGCCGGATAGGTACAGGTACGCCCGCGCCTTGATCGGGAGGAAATCCGGTTCGGTCTCTCTCAGCTCATTAAGTTCTTCGTTGAATGTGTCGAGCTCCGGGTTGTACTCCGTGGCTTCCTCGCGTTTGGCTTCGGTTGGATCCTCGCCCTCGAAGAGCTCTTTGGCGCGCTCGCGCCAAGCACCGAAATGGTACTCGTCGAACACCACAAGGTCCCAAGTGGTCGTGTGGAGCCACTCATTCTTGGGTTTAATGTTGCCGGCTGGGTCCTTGCCAAGCAGGTCTTGGAAGGATCCGAAATAAACGATCGGCGCGTCTGGATCCAAGGTGGCCGGGTCCTGAGCGCTGGTACCGGACAGGAACTGCCACCCATCAAAGTCCACGTGGGATTCCAGGTCTGAGCGCCAGGAATCCTCGACGGCCGGCTTGAACGTAACGATCAAGAGCCGCTTCGCGCCTAGGGTCCGCGCTAGCTGATAGGCCGCGAACGTTTTCCCGAAGCGCATCTTCGCGTTCCACAGGAACCGCGGTGCGGCCTCTGGATCCTCAGCCCAGATCGACCGGAAGTATGCAGCCGCTTTCTCGACCGCGCGGCGCTGCTCAGGACGCATCCCAAATGTTTCGTGGTGGGTGCCCGTGAACCGCGCTCCCTTTCGGAGCTCGGTTATCACCGTCTTTACGTCCGGAACAGTGCAAGCCACCCATTCCCCTTCAGGGTTGGAGAAGCCTTTGCGCTTGAGACGCTCCCGAACCTCAAAATCACTGAACAGGGTGCCATCGTCGCGTTCAGCGGGTTCATCAAGAACGATTCTGTAATTTTTGATCGCGGCCGTTTTCAGCTGCTGTGCCACCCGGGCCTTGACGTCTTTTGTCGTTTGACCAATCTTCAGCCAGCCCCGGTGATGGTCGTCGTCGATCGCGTACGCATAAATGCGCAGGCGCGGCTCGGGCTTCGTCGGAAGGAGATTCTCAACGGCCGTCGCCATCAGTCCAGAGTCCACGGCCTGATCAAGCTCTCAACGAATGCGATCTCCGCATCCGTCAGCGAGTACTTCGCATAGAGCTTCTCGTCACTCCATGGCTCGGCAAAGTCCTGAATCGGGACGAAACCATAGGCTGACCTCGAGATGTCCTGTGCCGACGACCGGAGCACTACGAGGAACCGAAACAGGCGAGTCGTGACGTAGCTGAAACAGTTCCGTGCCTCTTGCTCGGTGTCGAATGAACCCAGCAGGACGTAGGTCTCAGTGACGACCGTTCCGGGCGGAAGCACTCCGCTCTTAGAGAGCACCCTGCGACGCCCATCTCGATCTGCCTGTCCAGCGTGTTCGGACGAAGATTTCGATGTGAATACTTTCCAGCGATCTATATGTTCGACGCTATCGGTGATCGCGGACCTGCGGGCCCATGACTCCCCCCGACTCTGCAGGACCTTGACGTCATCCCTGCGCTTCGGAGCCGCATCGCCGCGGAAATAGGTACGTAGGCCAAACGGCTTCTGTCTGCTGACCTGCCTACTGAACCGCTTTTCCTCAGGTAGCACGATCGAGCCGTCGGTGTTCCCCGTCTCTACCGCTGCGATCTTTTTGAGGATTGAGATCGCTTCGTTGTAGCGGACAAACACATCCGCGCCCGGCTCCAAGAGAGGGCGCGTCCGCCGTGAAGCCGACCCATTCTTGGTATGCGATACGACCTCGCACTCTCCGGGGTGATCGCGGTTCCAGAGGAAATAGCAGACGCCGCCCGCGACATCGACTCCAGGGAAACAATCTCGGCTATCGACGTAGTCCACCAGCACCCGGATCCGGTCGTCCGTGAGCATCTCCATTCGGAATGCATCAAGACCCCGGCCGCCTGCGAACCATCTAGATGGGATGATCATCGTGAGGAAACGCGGTTGGAGGCGCTTTGCCTGGTCGACAAAATGGTGGTAGATCGGCAGAGCGCTTGCGCCGTGGCCTCCGTCATTCAGGTGATAGGGCGGATTGCCGACGATCACGTCAAACTGCATCTCGCCTCCGAACATTTCAGCGATGCGCGCTTTGATGTCGCGCGTGTGGATGAATGGGTACGCATGGCTCTCCCTGTCGTCGGGCCGGTCGAGCGCTGCGCGCGTTGCGCCGCAGTAAACACAGCGGTCGCGCTTCCATGTGTGTGTTTGTGGCTCAAACCATATGTTGCCCGCCTCAGTATCAAAAGACTGAGCGATTGAGTGGGGCCCATTTGCCCACTTGGAGCAGTAAACACTTCGCCGCGAGATCAGGCTGGTCAGCTCGGTGATCGCAATGCCGAAAACCTGGTGCGTCAGGATGTGGTCGACACGCTGCTTTAGGTCGGGAATCCGATCCGCCAGGCCCTTGGTCAGTCGCGCGGTTATTTCGCGCAGGAACACACCCGATTTCGTCACAGGATCCAAGAACCTGACCCTGGGATTGGTCCAGATGTTCTCGCCTGCGTTGTCTTCCGCCCAGGCCGCCTCGATCCGGTCAAGGATCTCGTTCGCCAATTTCGGCGGAGTGAAGACCTCGTCATTTGACAGGTTGGCAATGCAAGTCAGGATGTCCGGGTTGCGGCGACGAAACCCGACGGCCATCTGATTAGTCATCGGCGGATATCAGAGCTCCGATGTCTGCCACCGTGAGGCGCGGGTAGACCCTGTGCGGTGCAAACAGATCTCCTGGATTGGCTTGACCCATGAGCGTGTCCTCGCCGAATGAGGAAAGCTGGGCTAGGGTTGTGTAGCGGAAATCACGGCGCTGATAGCGACCCCGGCCCAGGTAGGACCATTCTGCGAATGTGATCGGCTGCGGGTCATCTTGCCTGGTCATCATGGTTAGAGCGTCCCCGTGGACGATGTTGGTTGTAACGACCGTACGTGCTGCCGCATGCCAAACCTCGTTGTCCCCCCGCGGGACGTGACTCAAGAAGGCCTCGAGAAGATTCTCGCGGCATTCGTTCACATTATCGGCAAGCAGCTCGATGCCATAAAGGGACATCACCGCCAGCAGGGCGTAATGCCGGTGCTCGAAGTCACTGCGCCCGTAGCGCTTCCGGACGGCGGTGAGCTTCCTTTCGAGGATTGGAACCAGGAAGTTCCCCGCGCCACACGCCGGCTCAAGAAACCTGGACTCGATTCGGTAGGACTCATCTCTCACGAGGTCCAGCATCGATTCCACGAGCCAGCCGGGGGTGAAAACCTCCCCGTGGGCCGCCTTGCGCGCGTTGGACCTCACCAGGTTCACTCCGTGGAGGCTATCGGCGCTATTCGAAAGCCGCGGCATTGCCAGCCACCCGACCGGGGGGCGCAGCTTGGCTTTCACAATCTTGCGCTATCCGTCTAACGCAGCGCGGTCGCTAGCGGTTCCCCGGGTTCAAAGGTATTCCGCTTGCGGAGGGGGCGACGGTGCGGAGAAAGGACGGACCGAGCCACCCGAGGGGGTATCGGGTGGCTCGGCCTTTGTCTGGTGGGTTAGGGCTGGCTGGCGAGAGGTTTAGGCCAGACCGCCGGTCTGGACTCTGGCGCTGTCGCCGTGCGCCGGCACCTGCGTCGTGGGCGGCGCCTCTTCTTCGAC
>CALGSZ010000136.1 GCA_937901745.1 uncultured Chloroflexota bacterium
TCCGCAGCAGAATGCGGGAAATAACGTGCACGCCCCTAGTTGCTGCTCTCGTTGAGAGGCATAAGCTAGGGGCGTATGCGGCTGGACGGCTACATACGGGTGTCGAAGGTCGGCGAGCGTGAGGGCGAGAGCTTCATCTCCCCCGAGGTCCAACGGGAGCAGATCGAGCGCTGGGCCGCCCTCCGCGAAGTCGAGATCGCCAACTGGGAGACGGACCTTGATCGTACCGGCAAAGTGCTGGCTCGACCCGGCCTCGACCGCATCTTGGAGCGAATTCGGAACGGGGAGACTGGGGGCATCGCAGTAGCCCGGATCGACCGCCTCTCCCGTGCCGGCGTCGCGGATGCGCTCAAGCTCGTAGCTGAGATTGTGGAGAACGGCGGAACGCTCGCCTCCGTCGACCTCGGGATCGACCCGACGACGATCTTCGGTGAGTTCGCCCTGACGATTATGCTCGCCCTCGCCCGGATGCAGTCCCGCCAGATCGGCGAGGGCTGGTACTCGGCCCGCAAGGCGGCCGTGGAGCGGGGTGTCTTCGTCGGCGGCTTCGTCCCACCCGGCTATCGCAAGCGCGACGATGGACGGCTCGAGCCAGACCCGGCGGTCGACCGCGAAGTCATCTCCGGCCTCTTCTCCCGCAGGGCCGCGCGCGAGTCGTGGTCGCGCCTCGCTCGGTGGCTTAGTGGCGAGTTGGGCTACGAGGTCAGCATCCCGACCGTCCGCAACCTGATCGCCAACCGCGTCTATCTTGGGGAGGTCAACGGGGGGCAGGGCATGATCAACCGCCGCGCCCATGAGCCCCTGGTATCTCGGGCGCTGTGGGAGGCCGCAAACTCGGTCAGGGGCGTGGTCCCTGCACGGAGCGGCAACAGCTCCGGCCTGCTCTCGGGGCTGGTGCGTTGCTCTGGCTGCCGGTACGCGATGAAGGTCTCGATGAACCGGACGCGGGGCGGCAAAGGCTTCCGCGAATATCGCTGCAAGGCGACCCGTGGGGAAACGACCGAGCGCTGTCCCGAACCGGCCTCCATCTCCGCCCACCTCATCGAGAAGCACGTCCTCGAACGCTTCTTCGAGCGGGTCGGCGACTACCGGATGTGGCAGGTCGACGGCGCCGCAGAGGTCGCCGCCCTCGAAGGGAAGTTGGTTGAAGCTGAAGCCGAGCTTGACGCCGCGCTGGATACGCGACTCGCCGATGCCCTCGGGGCAGACTCCGCCCGCTATCTCGACCTCGTGGCCGCGCGTAGGGAAGCCGTCGACATGTGGCGATCCAAACTTGCCGACGCGCAGGCAACTGACATCGCCCTTCCCGACGCCCGGGACCTCGAGGAGCTTTGGCCGGACCTCACGCTTCAAGAGCAACGGCGCCTCCTAGCCTCCGCCCTTGACTGCGTGTTTGTCCGCAAAGGCCGCGGCGTCGACCGAACGCACCTCTGCTGGACCGGTGAAGCCCCCGAGCTCCCCCGCAGCGGTGCCCGGTGGACCCCCCAGCGGTTCGACTTTCCATCGTGACCCGGTGCGCTCGCGCATGATCTGCGCGAGGGTCTTGGCCACTGCATCCCGAACGGGATCGCTCAGCGCCTATCCCCCCTAGCCACCCGCATGGATGGGGTGGGTGGGTTGTTCAGTCGATCGCCTCCACCACGCTGCGGATGTAGTCGGAGTCCAGCAGCGTCCCATCGGGCATCTCTGCGTACCGCACGATCTCCAGCTTCGCCGGGTCGCACTGTCCGCGCAGCACCGTCCCAGCCTCCAGGGTCTCTCCCGCTGGGTTCGTGACCGGCTGCGTCAGGGCTGCTTCGACGCCCACCGTGCCATCCTCGAACCAGCTTGCGATCTCCCCCTCGACGCCGGGGCCAGGAACCATCAAGACCTCCCCCCGGCGAGCGCGAACGGTCGCCATCGGCGGCCAGTCGATCATGAGCCGCTGCACGGACTCGGGCCGCTCACGAATCCAGTTCGTCATCTCGTCTCGCATCTGCGCCCCTCCATCGGCTCCGGCCACCAACGGTAGCCCAGCGCTTTCCAAAACCCATCCCGTGCCTTGAGGTGCGAGACGGGCTGCCTCCCAAGCCGCCTGCTCCCCGTACTCCGGGCTATGCATCGCCGCTTCACGAGCTTGCTCCCGCCAATGCTCTGAAAGGGCGCGACCATCATCGACAGCCGCGCCCTCAGCTACAGGAATGGCTTCATGTCCCCTCGGACAATGGGCATCGGCATCACCTCCCTCTGTGTCGGGTTGCTCGGTATGGGCAGTTATGGGCGACTTGTCTCCGGCCTCTGACCGTCCAGAGATGTTTGCCATATCGGGTTGCTCGGAAAGCTTCTGCCGCAGACACTGGCGGTCCCATTCCGCCAGTTGCAGTTCAACCCGGAGGTCGCTGGCTTCGAGTTTCGCCGCCTCGGTCTTCTCGCGCTCTGCCTGTAGGGCGGCCTCGTGCTCGGAGACGGGCATGACCTCGACGGGATCGATCGTCGCGGGGTGACCGCACGCTGGGCAAGGATGCTGGAAGCCGGGCCTCGCCTCGCGGTTGAGCGCGCCGCAGTCGCACTCCCAGAACACCCAGCGAAGCCGCTCCACCTCTTGCTGCTCTCGATCAGTGGGCATGGTCGGTCTCCTCTCTCAGGTGCTCGGGTTGCGGGGTAGGGTGGGCGCGGCCCGCTCGGAAGCCGTCGAACCCGCGCCACTGATTGCCAAGGCCGGTGGCCGCCCAGGACGTGACGCGATATTTGGCGCGGTAGTCGGACGGCCCGTAGGGCACCGTGCGCCGCTCGAACCTCGGCGCGCTCTCCTTGCACATGGCGATCAGACGCGAGACAAGCCACTGCGTTGGCGGTCGGCGGAACCCGAGCTTGGCGATCCCCTCGCGAAGGTCTTCCGCTGCCCACCAGTCGCCGCCCATCAGGAACGCGACGAGGGCGATGGTGTCGTCAGTCGGCCGCATCCCGCTCACCCTCCTCTAGGTCTCTCCAGGGGGACTCGGTGACGGTGCGGTGCTGGACCGCGACCCCTGAAACGCCGAGGGACCGCATGTAGTCGGCTAGGCCCTCGCAGCCCTCAAGGTCGAGGGGTTCGCCGAGCGAGTTGAGGTAGCGGGGGATCTCTCGCTCGCCACGTCGCTGGACCACCCGGTACTCCCGCCTCACCTCTCCCGGTTCCTCTAGGGCGGCCTCTAGCTTGAAAGCTGCTGCGGCGTCGACCGGGGTGACCTGCCAGCCCTCCTTGGCCATCGCGGCCTTCCACGTCAGCATCGCTTCGACCTCCTTCCGCCTCATCGGCGGCAAGGTCACGTAGTCGTCAGGCTGGGTCATGCGTTCTCCTCTCGGGCTTTCCCCACGGCGTGGTCGTCAACTGCGCGGCCCAGTGCTTGAAGCGCCGTCCGTCAGGCCAGGTCGCCCAGGCCCAACCGTCCCGATCAGGTGGCTCGGCCTGCACTTCGACGTCGAGGTAGAAGCGGGTCTCTACTCTCACCGCGTCGATCACCTTCTCTTCGTGGGCCTGGCGGTCGTCAGCCACGGTCGCCCCCCTGCTCTCCAGCGGCCACCGGCTCATAGAGCGGCAGATCGTTCGGATCAAGCAGCAGGGTGCGCGCCCGCGTGAACACCGGCAGAACCGAAAACTCCACGACCGGAGCACCGCCATCGCGGGTGAACCGCTTCCACGCCGCAGGCGGATCGTGGACCGGCACGTGGAGGCGCGCGTAGGTGCCCATCTGCAACGGCAGCGGCGGCGGATCGACCGGGATCACTCGGCTCCCCCCTGCTCTCCAGCGGTGTGGTGGGTGGCGGGATCGACGTCGCCATCCTCCCCACCTCCCTGCTGCCCCTCCGTGGGGTCGGGTGGCTGGCAGTCGGGGCAGCCGGGGCAGGGCACGTGCTTGGGGCCTTCGAGCGGCCACATGATGTTGCGGCGGCGGCCGGTGCCAGCGCACCTGTTGATCTCGCGCTCGCCCTTCGATTCCGTGGGCTCGGTGCTGGGGAGGGCGGCGTCGAGGGCGGCTTCGATCATGCGGTGCGCCGCCTTGAGCCAATAGCCGTTAGCAAACGCCTGCCGGATCGACTCGACGGTGACCGCCCTTCCCTCCTGATCCTGGGGGTCGGGCTGCGGGGACCGCTGCTCGGCCCCCTCTCCAGGCGAGCGGTCCTGGTCGGGCTGGGTGGAGTGATCGACGTAGTGCGTCGGCCCCCATTCGAACACCGCGTCGCCGTCCGATCCGAACTCCAGGAAGCGGTAGGTGCCCTCGGCAAGCTGGATCGGCCGGAGGTCTCGGGCGAAGCCCGCTCTGTCGCTCAGTGGGCCGCCGACGAAGCTGATAACGATCTGGCGGTCCGCAATCTCCTGCTCCGCGGTGAACTCTGCCGCCCCTCCCTCCTGATCCTGAGGGTCGGGCTGCCGGGCGAGTCGCGTCTTTCGGCGCCTGTCGATTTGTAGCTCCTTGCCAGCGAGATGGCTCATGGGGGCGTCGAGAGCGCGCCAGACCTTGCCGTCGATCCTCACGCCGCCCTGGTGGAGCAGGCGGAAGCGCTCCCGCAGCTCGCGAAGTTCCTGCTTGGTCACTTCGCCTCCTTGTCGACCGCTTCATCCCAGTGCGCGACGTACACGCTTACCGAATCGCGGGCGCCCCACTCGATCATGACAGCGGCGTGCTGGGCGCACTTTTCGCAGTCGTCGGCGGCGGCGACGGCGCCGCGAATCTCGCCCGTCTCGGGGTCGAACAGGTCAGACACCCGCCAGCACCTCCTCGATCGAAAGCCCCTCCTGGTCCGCGGCTTCCTTCTGGGTGGTTTGCTCGGCCGGGACGTTCAGGAGCGGCGCGTCGTCTCGGATGCGGTTGCGGCCCAGCTCGACGTACTCCGGGTTCAGCTCCAGGCCGACGAATGAGCGGTTATGGCGGCAGGCGACTACTCCGGTGGTGGCTGCACCCGCGAAGGGGTCCAGTACCGTGTCGCCCTCTGCGGAACCGGCGAGGATGCAAGGCTCGATCAGCTTCGGGGGGAAGGTGGCGAAGTGGGCGCCGGAGAAGGGCTGGGTGGTGACGGTCCAGACGGAGCGCTTGTTGCGATGGCCGGTGAGTGGTCGATGGGCCAGTCCGCTGTTGCCGTTCGTGCTGATCGGGTCCGGGTGATGGGCGGGTCCGCGCATCCGATCGCACTCGGCCCTCTCCCGGATCGCTTCAGCGTCGTAGTAATAGCGCAGGCCCTTCGTCAGCAGGAACAGGTACTCGTGGGCCTTTGTCGGGCGGTCGGTGACGCTCTCCGGCATTGGGTTCGGCTTGGCCCAGATGATGTCCGAGCGCAGGTACCAGCCGTCAGCGCGTAGGGCGAAGGCGACCATCCAGGGGATGCCGACGAGATCCTTGGGCTTGAGGCCCGGTGGCTGGGGTGCCCGCACGGGGTCGCGGTCGCCGTTCATCCCCCGGTTTGTCTGCTGCTTGTAGCCGACGCGGGTTCCATGCCCGTCTCGCCCGCCGCTTGTGTAGCTATCCCCCAGGTTCAGCCAGAGCGTCCCGTCGTCCCGCAGCACTCGCCGTACCTCGCGGAAGACCGCGACCATGTTCTCGACGTACTGCTCGGGTGTCTCCTCAAGGCCGAGCTGTCCGTCGTGGCCGTAGTCCCGAAGGCCCCAGTACGGCGGCGAGGTCACGCAGGTCTGGACCGACTCGTCGGGCATCGCCCGCAGGAGGTCGAGGCAGTCGCCCTGTCGAATCTCCCATCTCACTAGTACCGCCTCCAGGCCAGGACGACCAGGGGGACGCTCACCGCCCCGCCCCCTTCTGCTCGGCCTGACGGTGCGCCGCCTTGAGTCGGTCGGCCTCCTTGATGGCTGCGTCCCGTTCGGCTTCGACCTCTCGTAGCCGGGCCTCGGCCTGCTGGGCCGCGACATAGCGCCGTGCCGCAACGGCCTTGCCGGCGATGTCGTCGGGGTCAGCGACGGTGCTCGGGTTCGCCCACCACTCCAGCGGGAGATCGGTGAAGCGGTTCAGCCAGACCTCCTCCGGCCAGTCCGCCCCCTCTCCAGGCGAGCGGTCCTGCTCGGGCTGGGTGGAGTGATCGACGGGTGGCTGGTCGGGGGCGAGTGAAAAGTCAGCGTGGCCCGTTGCCTCGTTCCAAGCCTTGGCGACGATGTTGCGGATCGGATCGGTCCATCTGTCGCGTTCCTCTTGCGACATCGCCTCCCAGTCACCCTCGTCGTAGTAGGGCTTCTGGACGGCGGCGTACCCCTGCTTTGCAACGGCTTCGACCGCCTCGCCAAGCAGTCGCTTCCTGAGCCGCACGAACTCTGACTCCCCCCGTCCCCCTTGGTGGTCGGAGGAGAGGGCGGCAGACCGGGCGGTGATGAGGGCGCCTGCCAACTCGTCCAGCGATTTGAACGAGTAGCAGCGGCCGCCACACCGGGAGCACCGTTGCTCGGGGTTGGCAACGGTGAGGTGCGTGTCATCGTGGTGGCCCTGCTCGCAGATCCAGACCGGCAGCTCGACGGTGATGGTGCGCTCAGCCATCGGCAGCCTCCTTGTTGGAGTCGGGGGAGGGCGGATCGTCCAGCGGTTCAGGCTCACGTGGCCAGAAGAACCGCTCGGTCGGCTCCCTCGGCCCCTCCTTGAGCAGGATCAGCTCGTAGCGCCGGTTGCCGGGCAGCCGCCATGAGTGCAGGAGTCGGGCCGAGACGCGGCGCTTCTTCTCGCCGATCGCCGAGACGAGGCCGTAGGCGAGGTCGTTTGCCGGACCCTTGCGGCGCCGCCGGGCTGCGCGCCTGATCCCGCGCCACGTTTCATAGGCCACGCCGTAAAGGACGATGGCGACAGGGATCGTCGCGAGCCCAAGGCCGAACGTCAGCCAGCCGCTCACCGCTCCCCCTCCCCTGAATCCGTGGGCTGAGTAGAGGCGGGCAGGTCTCGCTCCCAGTTGACGCCCTGGAACTCGGCGCGGTAGGCGCTCGGAAGGCGCTGCTCCATCTCGACGGTGCGGTGGCCCAGGTCGCAGATGAAGGGCCGACTCGGCGCTGGCTCGCTGGTCAGCACGGCGGCCTGTCGCCCGCACACCGGGCACTCGAACACCTCGCGAACCTCGCAAGCGCAGCTCACCGCCCCGCTCCCTTCTGCTCGGTGCTGGCGAGGGCGGCGTACTTGCGGATCAGCTCTTCGAGCCGGCCAGCCGCAGCCGCCGGGGTCTCCCAGGCGCCGGAGTCGATGATCCGCTCGGCCTCGCCCTGTAGGTCGGTGAGCAGCGACCGCAACTGCTGCTCGGCCTGACGGTGCGCCGCCTTGAGCCTGTCGCCCTCCTCGATAGCCGCGTCCCGTTCGGCCTCGACCTCTCGTAGCCGGGCCTCGGCCTGCTCCGGGTGCTGCTTAGAGCGGATCGCTCCGTACACGGCCGCGACAACCTCACACGCTGCCGCGTGGCCGATCGGCTGGAGGACACCTTCGCAGCCAGCGACTTCGACGTCTTGCGCCAACTCGCCGAGCCGATGAAGCTCTTCGGGGTCAGGTTCCGCCTCCCTGAGCCCTTGCTGGTCCGTGGTCTCGGGCTGGGGCTTGTCGGTGCCGCTCGACTCGACGCTGGCCGCGGGTGAACAGG
>CALGSZ010000137.1 GCA_937901745.1 uncultured Chloroflexota bacterium
CTGCCTTCCAAGCAGGTTGTCGCGGGTTCGAGTCCCGTCTCCCGCTCCCTCAAACCCCCTCAAGTGACGCAGAAAACGTGGTCGGGGTGATTGCCCCGGCCACTGTCGTTTCAACTCGTGCTCACTTTCGAAAACAGCGCTCGCTTTATGCCTTCGACGGCGGCAGCGTCACATCCTGGCAAGTCGCCCGCTAGACCTGAAGCGTCTCGTCGAGCCAATCGAAGAAAACCTGTGAGCGCAGCGCGAGCGCTTTCGGCTCCACGTGGAGATCGGCTCCCTCCGAGGTCGTGAATCGCACGAGCTCCTTCGGGCCCTTGAGCGCGTCATAGTGCTGCTGCGACTGACCAGGCCAGAATGCTTCGCCTTCCGGATCGGCGATCAGCATAGGGCACATAATCTTGTCGACCACATCGGACAGGTTGTACTCGAGCGCCTTGAACAGCGTGTCGCTGAACGACGTAGCGCCGTAGGGCCGGCCGCGAAAGGTCAGGGTGAAGCGAATAATCGGGTTCTCGGAAGCCTCCTGCTCAACGGCTTGGTCGATCTCCCGCTTGCGCGGCGATGCCCTGCATCCGATCTGCCAGGGATTTCCACTCGTTGACCCAACTGTCGCAGTCGAAATCCTTGATCCGCGCCGCCGTCGCGAAACACTCGCCGATGTCGGAGGCTTGCTCGTAGGCGCTGCCAAGCGTGATCAGGAAGACGAACTGAAAATCCTGGTATTGAAAGACCGGAGGCAGACTCTGCACGACTGGGTTACCTGACGGCGAGGAGGCGGGAGTCGCATCCGATCCGGTGCTGCCGGCACCGGGTGTTGCTTGCGCGGCGGCGGAGCTGACGACACTCAAGGCGGCCAACCCGCCAATTTGCAGCGCGGCACGGCGGCTCATCGAATGACGCTCCACTTCGTACTTCCTCCGACTAGCGCCCAGCCTCCCTCATGGGCACGAAGGTCGCTGCGGCCCACCAACGCGAAATCATGTGAAATCGCCACGCGCGGCAGAGTCACGCTCGGAGAATTATCCAAATGCACAATTGATCTCCATGACTGAGCAACTCATCGTTTCGAAATTGATACTTTGATCCCACTGTTTGCACTACGATTGTGGAGGATTTGGTGACAATTCTGCGAGATACGCGGGCAAGATTCGAGCGACGATTGCTTCCCGGTGCGCGAATGTACCAATCGCTCAGGTGAGCCAAGATTTATGCGTTTAGACCGAACGGAAGTGGGCGTCGATCCCGAGTAAACCGTGCCGCGCTCTGTCTGAAAGAGGAGAATCGGCGCTCCCTCACTGACGGCTGCGATGCGAGGCCGTTAGACGCCAAAGGTTCCGACCTGCCCAGGCGTAGCTTCCGCGCTCGGCAACCGTCGATCTTGGCACGATTCGTGCTGAGATACGGAACCAGCCGGCGGTCGCGTCGGCCTGACTTGGAATGAAGGGAGCCCAGTATGCGTATTGGTGGTGGCGCGATCGCCCTCATTATCTTGATACTCTTGCTGATCTGGATCTTCTAGCACCTGCCCTTCACCCCGAGAGTTCGGCGTTGTCCGAGATTCGGGTGGAAGCTGATGCGAGACCCAGGCTCGGGACTCAAGATCCCGAGCCTGGGTCTCATTGTTCCTCAGTGGCGAGTCCCCGTCGCCTGAAATTCGATCCGGAACGTCTTACGGCGCCTCTGCGGTCTCCACGGGCCGAGACGGATCGCTACTCCACTCGGCGAACGATCCAGTGAAGACCGCGACATCCTCGTAGCCAAGCTGAAGGAGCGTGAAGTAGGTCACCGCGGACCGGACACCCGACGCGCAATAGGCGACAACGCGCTTGTCCTTGGTGACACCAGCGTCCTCGTACATCGCGTTCAGCTCGTCAGCGGACTTCCAGTACTTGGGCCCCTCTGAGACGGCGTTGGCCATGAATGGGATGTTGATTGCCCCCGGAATATGGCCCAGAGCGTATTCATCCTCGAATCGCCGGGCGTCGACGAAGATCGTCGAATCCTGGCCCAGGGCCTCCTCGGCCTCGTCGATCTGGATAAGGGCTTCCTCGTTTGGCTGGCCAACGTAGGGCTCGGCAGCAGGTTGAACGCGGCTTTCGCCCTGCTCGAGCTCGCCACCCTCGGCAACCCAGGCCTCCAACCCGCCGTTCAGGACGCGGACGTCCTCGTGACCGAGTTGGTGGAGAATCCACCAGAGCCGGGCAGCGATGAAGGTTCCCCCGTCGTAAACGACCACGGCATCGCTCCGCGAGATACCCAACGCCGTGAGGATCGCTTCGACGTTGACCCGCCAGTCCTCCACTGAAGCGTCTGAAGTCTCCAAGACTTCGAGGGCCGGCCAATCGACCTGTGCGGCACCGGGAATGTGACCGGCGAGGAAGTCCTCCTCCGGAGTTAGCGCCACGACCGTTACACGGGGATCGTCTAGATGGGCCTGAAGCCATGAGACGTCGGCGAACCATTCCGGATGAGCATATCCGTCGCTCTCCGCTGTGATCGGCGTTTGCGCAAGCGCACTACCGGCCGACCCAGCCAACATCGCGATCATCAGGCCGATGACAAGTAGGCGTACTCTCTCGCGCATAGGACTCCTCCCATCTGCTGACCTCGAATGGTCGGTGCACGGTCATGCCCCCGGAACGGGAAGTCTCCCGACTTCCCTGTGGGTTGGCTGTAATGACCGTGATACCGCCACCCTACTGAGCGGAGTCCCCGCGGACCACGACGTTTACTCACCGTTCAGTCACCGTTAACAAGCTCGGACGCGCATTGCCGGCGTAATGCACCGTCCTTGCCGACTCCTCACCGTGTGATAGAGTCATATTGATCTCTGCTCATATCTCGCATCGAGGAGTCGCCCAATGCCGTCGGCCCAGCCTGGACCCCTTGGTCTCCTCATTCGTCGTTTTCGGCGCAACGCGGCTTTGAGCCAGGAAGAACTGGCAGCCCGTTCCGGTGTCAGCGCTCGCGCGATCAGCGACCTCGAACGTGGCCAACGCGTGGCCGCGCGCTTTGAGACCGTGCGCATGCTGGCCGACGCCCTCGAGCTATCACCAGAGGACCGGGCGCTCCTGATTCAGGCCGCACAAGCCCCAATGATCGACATCACCCTTCGGCAGCCGCGCGTCGCCTCTCACGCTCTCCAAGCGCTTCCTGCTCCGCTGACGCCGTTGGTCGGTCGCCACCGCGAGCTCAAAGAACTCGCGGGCATATTGACCCCCGGTGAGGTCCGGCTCATTACGTTGACGGGACCAGGCGGAGTTGGGAAGACCCGACTCGCGTTGGCTGCCGCCTCCGAAGTAGCCGAGCGCTTCGCCGGCAATGTTGGATGGATCGACCTGTCACCGACGCTGGACACCCGTGCAGTCATCCCGGCAATCGCCACCGAGCTCGGCATCGTCGAAACAGACCGGCAGCCGGAGATCGGTGATCTCAAAGACTTCTTCGCCGACCGGCGATTCCTCCTCGTCCTCGACAATTTCGAGCACGTGATCGAGGCGGCCACGATATTGTCCGATCTCCTCGCGGCAGCGCCGCGCCTCACCGTGCTGGTAACCAGTCGCGCGCCGCTGCGACTGGTGGCAGAGATCGAGTACCCGATCTCTCCGTTGGAGCTGCCAGAGTCCGACGCATCACCTAGAGACATTGAGGGCGTCGAGGCGGTACGGCTATTGGTCGAGCGCACTCAGGCAGTTCGCCGGGACTTCGCTCTTACACCTGAGAACGCCGAGGCAGTGGCGAAAATTTGTCGGCGCCTAGAAGGCCTGCCGCTTGCGATCGAGCTTGCCGCCGCGCGTGGAAACATCCTATCGCCGAAACAACTCCTTGACCGCCTCGATCAGCGACTTCCGCTGCTCACACGCGGCCCTCGCAATGCGCCGCTGCGTCAGCAAACGATGAGAGACACAATCGCCTGGAGCTACAACCTCCTCGATTCTGAATCGCAGTGGTTGTTCCGCCGAGTGTCAGTCTTCGTGGGTGGGTTCACGATTGACACGGTCGAATGGCTGGCCGAATCGCGGCGGAAAGACAGCATCGCGGCGATCAATGCGCTTGCGACGCTGGTCGAGAACAACCTCATCTTCCCCGCCGATCGCGCGCCCGATAGCACGCGGTTTTCGATGTTCGAGACCATTCGGGAATACGGGTACGAACAACTCACAGAGCTGCAGGAGCTAGAAGAGGCGCACGATCTGCTCGGCACCTACTGCCTCAGCCTTGCCCGCCACGGAGAAGGCATCCCAACGTGCATCGTGCCGGAACCGTGGGTCACGATGGTCGATCGGGAACGGAGCAATATCCGCGCGGCCTTTCACAATCTAGTTTCGTCGGGCAATCGAGCGGCCGCGTTCGAGTTCGCTACCGCGTTTGGCCACTATCTCTACAACCGCGGGCCAGTCGACGAAGCGTGGTCGTGGTACGAGCACGTGCTCGACGCACCCAAGGTTCGACCGGAAATACGGCTTCAGGGACTGTATTGGGCGAGTCACCTGGCCTCACATCTTCGGAATTTCGATCGGGCCGAGGCATTGGCCAATGAGGCGCTCGCGATTGCCGAGGAGGTGGGTGACACGAGCTGGCGCGCCTCAATTGTCCATTGTCAAGCGTTGATTCAGTTGGAAAAAGGTTGCGCGGACCAGGCAGAGGCGCTGTTCAACGAAGAGCTCACCCTGTGGAAAAAGGCCGGCGTCCAAGGATTGTCCGGCTTCGCCTACATGCTGCTCGGCTCCATTGCGTTCGCGCGAGGCGACGTGTGCCGGGCACGTGAGATGGAAGACAAAGCCGAATCGATCCTCAGTGAAATGGGCGGGCTGGCCTGGGTCGGGTTGATCAATTGGCACCGAGGCGTGTTCTCGATTTCCGAAGGAATAATTGACGACGCGGCGGCCCATTTCCTAGAGAGTGTGCGGCTGGCAGGTGAACGAAAAGCCTCGTTGATTCAGCACCTGGGTTTGGTTGGCCTAGCGTGGGTTGCGTCAGCCGTCGGACTCCATGAGGCGGCGGGACAGCTCGTTGGAGCAGCCGAACGCAGCTTCAAGTGGTTGGGCAACAATCTGGGTGGCACCGCCAAGAGCTTGTACGACCAGACGATCTTCGCGAGCCAGAATGCGATCGGCTCGGATGCGTTCGATGCCTGCCGTCAGCGCGGCAGCGGGTCCAATTTCGCTGACTGGATACGAATTGGAGAATCGGTCAGGCGCGCGGCGACTCAGCCAGTCAGCGAATCCGGAGCCCGAAATCGGGCCTTGGATTCGATGGTCAACGCGACTGTAATTCGCGAGTTGCCCGAGCTGCGCTCCGGCGATTGAGCGAGCCTCCGCGAGAGATTCATCGCCCGCGCTCAAATCAACTCGCCGCCGTAGACGCCGGGATGAGCGCCCGACCGGTGGCATCCACCTGCCGCACCGGGGAGGACACGGCCGGAGCGTTAGCGGCGTGGCCATCCGCCTCCAACACCGGGACGAGTGCTGCAATCGCGACCTCGATCATCTCATCGTCCGGCTCCCGAGTCGTCAACTTCTGCAGCCACAGCCCCGGGGCCAGAACGACGCGCGCCAGCGGATGGTCCGGCCTGCGAGCAGCGAGCTTCAGCAGCTCGTAAGCGAGCCCCGCGACAATTGGCGCCAACACCAGGCGTGAGACGATCCTCTCCGGCATGTCCGGCCGGCCAAGGAGAATGCAGGCTGCGGTCGACAGCACGATCACGGTCAGGAGAAACCCAGTGCCGCAGCGCGGATGCGCCAGCGGATGCCGCCGAACGTGGGCGACGTCGAGCGGGTCGCCCGCCTCGTAGGCATGAATCGCCTTGTGCTCGGCGCCGTGGTAGGCAAAGACGCGCTGAACTTCAGGGAGATGGCCGATCGCCAGAACGTACCCGATCAGTACAGCCAGCCGAATCGCTCCCTCGAGCGCATTGCTCTCGATAGAGGACTCGATATGGGAGTCGAGCGCGGCGACCACTGCCAGCGGCAGGGCGAAGAAGAGCACCAAGGCACAAGAAACCGCGAGCGCGACGAGAACCCAGGCTGGCGCGCGATCGAGCAATCCGCCCTCGGCGGATCTTGCCCGCGCGGACCTGCGCTCGACCGGTGGCGTGCCGATCGCCGCTGAAAAGGTGAGCGCGCGCACACCGAGACACATTGTGTCCCACAGAAGAAAAGCGCCGCGCACGCACGGCCAGGGACGCACCCGCCGTCCCAACCAGGAGCTAGTCACCGGCGCGGACCAAAGGAGAATCTCGCCGGCAGGGTTCCGCACCGCGACGGCCATCTCGCGCTGGCCGCGCATCATGACGCCTTCGATCAACGCTTGTCCGCCGTAGGAGTATTGGTTCGTCATTGTGGCTTATTGATCCACTCAGGCGTCCGAAGGTCAGTGCAGGATGGTCACCAACATCCGTCACTCGGGACAATCCAAGCTATTGCCGCTCGGATGGCATTGCCAAGATAGCATCAAGGAGCGGTGACCGACGTCCTTAATTCGGCACTACGTCCCTTGATGCCCGGTGACTGTGACCGAGGTACCAGAATCGTCGATCCAGTCATGCGGGTTAGGAAGGTAGGAATCAACTGATTGTGGACGAATCAAGCACCCAGCCCTTGCAAGATGACGACCCGGGAATTAGGCCGCGCATTCAGGCATCTTGACGCCAATCTTTTCCGCTGTTATCCGGTCGGGGAAGCTCGACGCCTCCCGTCTCGGCCGCACCGCCGCGCAGCGAACGTTCGCCGAGCTACACACCACGGTTAGTCGCGCCCGGCGCTACCCAGAGTTGCCAAGGTTCTTGCTCGGCCGCATTTGCTACAGCGACGCGAGCAATACCCTCGCCGTCTTCATGGGCATTTGCGCGACGAAAGAAATCGGCTTCACCGACAC
Organism: uncultured Chloroflexota bacterium; assembly: GCA_937901745.1. GTDB lineage: Bacteria > Chloroflexota > Chloroflexia > Thermomicrobiales > UBA6265 > CALGSZ01. Next base: position 6,877 of record CALGSZ010000137.1, read on the forward strand.
GCAAGCGCAACCGCTGTTGCTGGCGGGAATCCTCACCGGACTGATTGGAGCACTCGGCTGCGGCCGGGCAGTCGACCGCGTCGGCCCCCAGCGCACGCTCAACTCGCTGCTAATACTGTGGACAGCGGCGTTCGCGCTCGTCGTGGCTATTCCGTTGCTCGACCTGCCGACCGCTCTCTTCTGAGTGGTTGCCCCAATAGTGGGCATCGCCCTCGGCGGCACTCCGACGACTGATCGCGCCTACCTGCTGCGCCTGACGCCGCCGCGCCATATCGGCCACTATATGGGACTTTACGCGATGGTAGGGCGCTTCGCCGCGATCATGAGTCCTCTGCTTTGGTCGGCGATCGTCGACAGGCTGGGCTGGGGGCGACCGGCGGCGGTGGTGAGCCTCTTGGCGCTGGTCATCCTTGCCTACGTCATCCTTGCCCCGGTGACTGATGCTCTCCGGGTGTGGGAACCAGCAGATCAGGCATTAGCGTCGCTCACGCTCGCAACCACGGGCCCTCGATAGACCTCACATCCCTCCGACGTGACGCCAGGCTATCTCATTGACGCTCGTCTCATACAGGAAGCGGATTCGAACACGTTCCCATCGGCGGCATCCGCCAATCGCTTGTAGTAGCATCCTCAATACAGCTCGCGGGGGACCTGTGTGCACATTGACTTGTAGGGCGATTCGGCCCAGAGATCCGGGCAAGGTTCACTCTGCTTTGCGGCAAGAGTATGGGGAGATTCGCTGCGGCTCCCGACAGGAGCTGGACGTCGGCGCTGTCATCGAATCAATTGCAGAAAGGGAGAGCAATGTCGCGACGAACGCTGCTGAGCCTGACCATCGCATGGTTGCTCTTCCTGACCGCAACCTCACCGGTCATCGCGATCGGCGCGCGTGTGCCGGCTGACACCCTCGATGGAGCTCGCCCCCTGAACCTTCAGGCGCTCGCGGAGGTCGCCAGGGAGCGCGCGGTGCTCGGGGCGCGGTGGCTGGCCGCGGTCGTCCAACCGACCGGCGCCTATCAGTACATCTACGATCCGGGCACGGATCGCTACGTCAATCGCGACTACAACGACGTGCGTCACGCGGGAACGACCTACGCGCTCTACCAGGTCTACGACATCGCCAGGGAGCCAGGGCTGCTAACGGCCGCTGAGCGGGCCACTGAGTGGATCGAGCGGCAATCCGTCCCCGTCGGCTCTGGCCGCGCGTTCGTCGACCCATCCCGCACGATGACCAAGCTCGGCGGGCAAGCGCTCGCGGTGGTAGCTCTGCTCGAGCGGCGCAGAACGACAGGCGCCGATGACGCCGACCCGCTGATCGCGGACTTGTCGCGGTTTCTCCTCTCAATGGAAATGCCGGATCATCCTGGTCGCTACTACATGGCCTATACCGTCGCCGATCAGCGGCTGCATCTGGTGCCATCTAGCGAGTACTACCCCGGCGAGACGCTCTTGGCGCTGACTCGGCTCGCGCAGCATTTCCCGGATGGTCCATACCTCGCCGCCGCGCAACGAGCCGCGCACTACTTGGTGTACGAGCGAGATGGCGACCTGCCCGCACTCGGCGCCGCGCCGCGCGACGACCACTGGTTGACGATCGCCCTATCCGAGCTGTACCGGCTGGATCCCAACGAGGACTATTCGAAGGTCGTCGCAATACAGGCAGAGCGGATGATCGCCAACCAGCACACTGCCGCCGATGGCTACCCTTCCCGTATCGGCGCGGCGAAGCGCGAATCCGGCATCAGCTACACGTCCACCGCGACCAAGGGTGAGGCGCTCGTCGCCGCGTGGGCATTGGCGAAACACCGTGGCGACGCTGCCGCGGCCGATCAATACGCGACCGCGGCGATGCGTACAGCGCAATTCCAAATGCGCGTGCAGTACCTGCCGGCAAATGCGGAACTCTTCGCTAAGCCAGATCGCCTGATCGGCGGCTGGCCAGGCAGCGCGACCAATCAGGCGATCCGCATTGACTATGTTCAGCACAACATTTCGGCGCTTGCCGGCCTGTGGAGTCTCGTCGCCGAGGGAGACTTACGCCTGCAAGGGAGCGGCGCGTGAGACCGACGGCACGCCGCGGGGTTTAGTAATCCCCGAAGAAGTTCATGACCAAGCGCGCGAAGCGGCGCGGCTCCTGCGACTGCAGACCGTGGCCACCGTTCGCGAATCGAATCAGCCACGACCCCGGAATGCCATTCGCGAGAATGTCCCCATTCTCGGGCGGCGTGATCACGTCCGCCGTGCCCTGAACGATCATGACCGGCACGTTGATATTGCCGAGCTGATCGTAAATGCCGGGCCATTCGAAAATCGCCTTGACCTGCAGCTCGACCGCTTGCGGATCGATCGGCTCGGTTGGCCGGTCGAAGACCGACAGCACGTACGCAAAGTTTTGCTGCAGCCAATCCTGCGGGAAGAGCAGGCCCAGCAGCCGCTCGCCCTGCTCCTCCGGCGTGCCGGAGGGGTCCGTCAGCGCCTGCCAGATCTCATCCGGCGGGTTGACGGCATTGGGACCGCCACAGTCACCGGCGTATGACACCACGTTCTTGACGAGTTCCGGGTACCGCAAGGCGAGGTCCAGCACCACGGAACCGCCCATCGACCAGCCGAGCACGTTCGTCGGGCCGATGTTTAGCGCCTGGATCAGCCCGGCCGCATCGTCCGCGAGTTGACCAAACTCGTACGGCCCACTGCCCGATGAGGCGCCCATGCCGCGATGATCATACAGGACCAGCATGTACCGCTCGGCGAGCGTCGCCAGGAACGTGGGATCCCACAGATCCATGGTCGCCAGCGAGCCCATGACCATCAGTAACGGCTCACCTTGGCCAATGACTCGATACGCGATCCAGATGTCGCCGACCTGAACGTGCCGAGTCTTGATTTCATAGAGCGTTGGCGCCAAATCCGCCGTCGGCGAATGCGAGGCATCGCGGCAGCTGCCAGTCCTCAACCGGAGTGATCGCCGTTCCCCGTATGGGAATACTATCGCTAACTGCTCCGCACGGCGTCAATGAACGGGATTGACCGGTTGGTACCGCTTCTAGGACCTGTGGCTCCAATTCATGGATTAGCTCGGGTTGTCCAGCCAAGAGTCCTACGATTCCGCGCATTGGGCTCCTACCTCACGGTACAGCTACTCCTCAGCGGCAGGAGCGGGCCGGCCCTGGCGATTCCTCGCGTGCTACCATAATGACGAGGCGCGGGCGCTCCCGTGCGTCCACCGCCGGAATGAACGGGCCTGTAGCTCAGTGGTAGAGCACGGGGCTCATAACCCCAGGGTCGCGGGTTCGAATCCTGCCGGGCCCACCTCGCCAGAGCCCGCTCCCCCCGCGAGCGCTGGCGGCAATCCATCCCGCAGACCGGCTGCTATACTTGCTGGCAGCACCAATTTTTCTCGAAGCCTTGGGCTGTGGGCTGTACCTGCGAAGGAGGTCACCATCACCGCGCGTCCCTCGCCGTCGAACCAGAGTAAAGCGACATCAGCCCCACCAGGCACGAGCCGGGAGCTTGCGCTCCGGATCGCGGAGATTCTGGCAGACACGCCAGCAGCCGATACGCTCGTCCTGGATATTCAGCAATTGTCCTCCTTCGCCGACTTCTTCGTGATCTGCTCGGGCGAGAATGAGCGTCAGCTCCGAGCAATCTCGGAAGAGATCATGGAAAAACTGGCGGAGATGGGCATTCGGCCTGAACGAACCGAAGGCAGCCCGGCTTCAGGCTGGATCGTGCTCGATTTTGGTGAGGCTATCGTACATATCTTCGATGCCGACCAACGAGCCTACTACCGCCTCGAGGCCGTATGGGCCGATGCCCCGACGCTTCTCGCCATTCAATAAAGGAACTCAGGCGGCATGAACGCAAATGGTCACGGCACGAGCGATCCGAACAACCCCGATCCGGTCGTGCCGTTCCTAATTGGAGCCGCCGTCGGCGGCGTGGCCGGCGCCATCGTAGGCACCTTGCTCAGTCAGCATACGACACACCTGATCGCCTCGCTGATCGCGATCGCCGATCGGCGGCTCCGCGAGTCAGAGCGAGAGCGGCTCCGGTTCGAACTCCTCCTCCAATAACCCCGCGAGTTTGAATTACTCGCGTCCGGGAATCATCGTCGTGGGCGCGGTGCGCTTGCGGTCGCGCGGCCGGCGCGGGCGCTTCCCTCGAATCGCCATTCCGCCGACAGTTCCGAGCAGCACGAGACCGAGCGCCATCATTGCCACCAGCTTCGCCTCCCGCGTCGGGAGGATGAGCGCCAGCGCGCCGAACGCGGCCGAAACACCGGCCACGAAAGCGACGATCTGCGCCTGGCTCCATCCCTGATCAAGCAAGCGGTGATGGAGATGGCCCCGGTCGGCCTTGACGGGCGACTGGCCGTGGACGATCCGATAGAAGATGACCCAGGCGACATCGAGGATCGGCAACCCGACCGCGAGCAGGGCTGTCGCGATCTTGGCTCCCCCGATAATCGCCAGTACGGCTAATGCAAATCCCAGGAAGTTGGCTCCGGTGTCTCCCAGAATGATGCGGGCTGGGTGCCAGTTGAATGGCAGAAATCCAATGAGCGCCGCGCCAAGCGCGAGCGGGAGGATGGAAATGGTGAACTGTGGATCGTTGCGCGGCCAGAAATAGGTGTGGAGAAAAAGCACGCCGCAGGCGACGAGCGTCACGGAGGATGCCAGACCGTCCAGGCCGTCAAGCCAATTGACGGTGTTCATCATCCCCACGATCCAAAAGACCGTGAAGACCAGCGCAATGCCGAGCGGCAGTGTCACGATTCCGAAATGCGGGGCATTGAACTGATCGATGACGATGCCGTGCGAGCGGCCACGGAGCCGCGGCAGGACGACGACCAGCGCGACGCCAATCTGCAGCAGCAGCTTGGATCTTGGCGAGATGCCGAGGGCGTCGTCATAGAGCATGATCGCGACGATCAACGCGCTCCCAGCCAGCAGGAGGGCGATCCGCTCGACCTCGTCTGAATAGCGCTCGACGCCGAGGGAAAAACTCAGCGCGACACCGACGACGAAGGCGAGGAAGACGGCCAGGCCGCCCGATCGCGGCACCGGCTTCGTGTGCACGCGCCGCGGCCCTGGCTGGTCCATCAGGTTTAGGTGGTGGCTGAGCGCGATGACACGTGGAACAAGCAGCGCGGAGACCGCCGCGGTGACGACAAAGATCGTGATCGCAATCGCCGCCTGCTCCACGGTGGTAGGCTACCTCGGCGTGTCGAATCCTGGGCCCGCGGCGCCAGCTATTCGTCGACGCCAGGGAGGGGGAAGCGGGAAGTGAGGTCGCGCACCTCCTCCGCCACCCGCGCCCGAATGGTCTCGTCGTCCGGATTGTGCAGAATCTCCGCGATCATCCGCCCGATCTGCCGCATTTCCTCCGGACCGAATCCCCGCGTCGTGGTCGCTGGCGTGCCAACCCGGATTCCGCTGCCTTGAGTCGGCGGGCGAGTGTCGCCCGGAATCGTGTTCTTGTTGACCGTGATGCCGACGGCGTCCAGCGCCTTCTCCGCCTGTTTCCCGCTAAGTCCGATCGCACCAACGTCGACGAGCATCAAGTGCGTGTCGGTCCCGCCGGAAACGATCGGCAGGCCATGCTCCTTGAGAGCGGCGGCGAGCACCTTCGCGTTCTCGATAACTGCTTGAGCATAGGCGCGGAACGATGGCTGGAGCGCCTCGCCGAACGCGACCGCCTTACCGGCGATGACGTGCATCAAGGGACCACCTTGCAAGCCCGGGAAGAGCGTCTTGTCGACCGCCTTCGCGAGCGACTCATCGGTCAGGATCATCCCGCCGCGCGGTCCCCGCAGCGTCTTGTGCGTCGTCGTCGTGGTGATGTGCGCGTGGCCGATCGGGCTCGGCAGTAGGCCAGCCGCGATCAGCCCGGCCGGGTGGGCGATGTCCGCGACGAGGTAGGCGCCGACTTCATCGGCGATTGCGCGGAATCGCGCATAATCGATCGCCCGGCTGTACGCGCTGGCGCCGGCGATGATCGCCTTCGGTCGGACCTCCTTTGCCTTCGCCAGCACCGCGTCGTAGTCGATCATCCCGGTGCTCGGATCGACGCCGTAGAAGTGGGCTTCGAAAAGGCGGCCGGAAAAGTTGACCGCTAGGCCGTGCGTTAGGTGGCCGCCTTCCTGGAGACTCATGCCAAGGATGCGATCGCCTGGCTCCATGATCGCCAGGTACGCGGCGAGATTCGCGTTGGCGCCGGAGTGCGGCTGGACATTGGCGTGCTCAGCCCCGAACAGCTTCTTGGCGCGCTCAATGGCCAGGCTTTCGACCTGGTCCATGAATTCGCAGCCACCGTAGTACCGCTTCCCCGGATACCCCTCCGCATACTTGTTGGTCATGACGCTGCCAACGGCCTCGAGCACCGCTCGGCTCACGAAGTTCTCAGACGCGATCAATTCGATCCCGTCCCGTTGCCGGCGGATCTCACCTTCGATGGCAGCCGAGACCTCAGGGTCGGTGGCGTGCAACGACCGGGAAGCTGTCAGCATAAGTCGTCCTCAGTGCTACTCGGTAGGCGATTCGGGGCACCATGCGCCGGCTAGTGTACCATGCAGCCTCGGGTCCAATACGTGGACGTTGTGGGGTAGTGTGGAAAGAAGGAATCAATGCGCGTACTCGTGACCGGCGGCGCCGGCTACATCGGCAGCGTCGCCGTTGAGCTGCTCCTGCGGCGCGGAGACGACGTCGCGATTCTCGACAATTTGTGGCGGGGGCATGCCGCCGCCGTTCCACCGGGCGTCAAGCTGTACTGCGTCGACCTGCGCGACGCGGATGCGGTACGTGAGGCTGTCGCCGACGCGCGGCCAGATGCTGTCTTGCACTTCGGCGGCGCGATCATCGTCCCGGAGTCGGTGAAAGATCCGGCGCTCTACTTCGGCATCAACACGGTCGGCACCTACAACCTGCTCGAGGCGATGCGCGCGGCGGACGTGCGCAAGATCGTCTTCTCCTCCACCGCGGCGGTCTACGGCAACCCGACCCAGCTTCCGCTCACCGAGGACTCGCCGACCGACCCGATCAATCCGTACGGCCGATCAAAACTCATGATCGAGCAGATGCTGGAGTGGCACGATCGGGCCTACGGGCTCCGCTACGTCGCGTTCCGCTACTTCAACGTCGCGGGCGCCACCGAGCGCTGCGGCGAGCACCACGAGCCGGAGACGCACATCATTCCGCTGGCGCTGTACGCGCTCCTTGGCAAGCGTGATCACTTCACGATCTTCGGCACTGACTATCCCACGCGGGACGGAACCGCCATCCGCGATTATGTCCACGTCGTTGACCTTGCCGAAGCGCATCTCCTCGCTCTGGATGCCCTGGCCGCGCGGGACGAAAGCCTCGGCGCTGTCAACCTCGGCACGCGAGACGGCTTCACCGTTCGGGAAGTGGTCCAGGCGGTCGAGCGCGTCACTGGGAAATCGCTACCGGTCGTCGTCGGTCCACGGCGGGAAGGCGACGCGCCGATCCTCATCGCCGACAGCACGAAGGCGCGCACGCTCCTTGGCTGGGAGCCGAAGCGCTCGACGCTTGACGAGATGATTCGCAGCGCCTGGGAATGGTTCCTCAAGCACCCAGAGGGCTACAAGCAGGACACCGCGTGAGGGAGAGGGACCGGTTCGCGGTCAAGGCGCGGCGAGCCGGTCAACAAACCCGGTCAGTGCTGCCTAACGAGGACGCGAGGAGCGAAAGTCCATGGCCGCGGTGGATCGGAAATCTCCCCGGTCTTACTCCTCGCGGCCGCGGAAGCTCATGCGGATCGGCGTACCGACGAACCCGAAATTCTCCCGGAGCTGGTTCTCGAGGTAACGCCGGTACGAGAAGTGAACGGCCTGCGGGTCGTTGCAGAAAAAGACGAACGTCGGCGGCGCCACGTCAACTTGCGTCACGTAATAGAACTTGAGCCACTTGCCAGGCTTGCTCGGCGGTTGATGCTTCGCCACCGCCTCCCGCAGCATCTTGTTGAGCTGCGCCGTGGGGACTCGCTTGTTCCGTTCCTCCACGACATGCAGCGCGACCTCTAGCACCTGGTGAACGCGCTGGCCGTACTTCGCGGAGATGAACGTCAGCGGCACGTACGGCATGAAGTCGAGCGCCTCGCGGGCCTTCTCGCGGTACTCGTCCATCGTCGTGGGCCCCTTCTCGACGAGGTCCCATTTATTGACGACGACGACCATCCCCTTCTTCTGCTCTTCGACGTAGCCGGCGATGTGCAGGTCCTGGGCGGTAAAGCTCTCCGTGGCGTCAATGACGAGGAGCACCACATCGGCGCGATCGATCGCGCGCATCGAGCGCAGCACGCTGAAGTGCTCGATCCCCCGCTCGATGCGGCCCTTGCGTCGAATCCCAGCGGTGTCGATGAGCGTCAACGGCTGGCCGGCCCAGACGAGCTGCGTGTCGAGTGTGTCTCGCGTCGTCCCCGGCACATCGCTGACGATCGCCCGCTCCTGCCCGAGCAAGGCGTTGAGTAGGCGGCTCTTGCCAACGTTCGGCCGGCCGACGATCGCGATCTTGGGCCCCTCGGTCTCCGGCTCTTCCTCGAACTCGGGCAAGGCCTCGACGATCCTGTCGAGGAGATCTCCGGTCCCTGACCCGTGGAATGCCGAGATCGGAATGGGCTCACCGAGGCCGAGGTTGTAGAACTCGACGGCGTTTTCGCGCCGGGCGAGATTGTCGGCTTTATTCGCGGCAACGATGGTGGGCTTGTCCGTGCGGCGAAGGAGATCGGCGACCTCATAGTCGCCCGCGGTGATCCCCTCTTTCGCGTCGACCATCAGGACGATGACGTCCGCTTCCTCGATGGCGCTCTGGGCCTGCTCCCGAGTGTGCTTGAGAATCTCCGCCAGCGACGACGCCTCGATCTCGCGCTCGTCCTGGAGACCAGCGGTGTCAACGACGGTGAACTCGACGCCCGCCCATTCCGCGGTGCCATAGACGCGGTCGCGAGTCGTGCCGGGGAGGTCTTCGACGATCGCCCGCCGCTCGCCGATCAAGCGGTTGAAAAGCGTCGACTTGCCGACGTTCGGCCGACCGACGATGGCAACGATAGGCTTCGGCACAGATTCTTACTCAACTCGGCCCCTGCTGACGACGGGGCCTCACAATTTCAGAAGGGACGGACACACCAAACGCCGGCGCGAAACTTGCCGGCGCCTCAGTATACCAAAGAAAAGTTGCGGGATTGCCGGTTACGACCGCGCCAGCACGGCGACGAAGCGGTCGATGCCAGCCCGGTTGTTCAGCTCCGTCGCGCAGAGCAAGAGGTGATGATCAAGCGACGGATCCACGATTCCGAGATCGAGACCGCCAACAATCCCGTGCTCGGCCAACCGCCGGTTCACTTGCGCGGCCGGCTCCGGCGCGCGCACGACGAACTCATGGAAGAACGGCGCATCCAGCGCCAGCTCGTAGCCGGGCAGCTCCGTGATCCGCTGCGCTAGATAGTGCGCGTTCTGATAGCAGCGGCGCGCGACCTCGCGGAACCCTTCTGGGCCGACGCTGGCCATGTAGACCGTCGCTGCCGTCGCCATAAGTCCCTGGTTGGTGCAGATGTTGCTCGTCGCCTTCTCGCGCCGGATGTGCTGTTCGCGCGTCTGCAGGGTCAGAACGAACCCGCGCTTTCCCTCCGCGTCAGTCGTCACGCCGGCGAGGCGACCGGGCATTTGCCGGACGAATGCCTGCTTGCTCGCGAGTAACCCGACATACGGTCCGCCGTAGCTCTGCGCGACGCCGAGCGACTGTCCCTCAGCGGTGACGACATCGGCTCCAAGCTCACCGGGCGGCTTGAGCAGCCCGAGCGCCACGGGGTAGGTGCTTACCACCAGCATGCCGCCGGCGCCGTGCGCGAGTTCCGCCACCGCCGCCACATCCTCGATCGCGCCGAAGAAGTTCGGATATTGCACGACGAGACACGCGAGCTCGTCGTCCAGGTAAGGACGGAACGCGTCAACCTCGTTCACGAATCCAGACGTCGGAACGGGCAATTCGACCAGCTCGACCGGCAACCCGCTGGTGTAGGTGCGGACAACGGCCCGGTAGTGCGGGTGGATGGTCCCGGACATGACGATCCGGCGCCGCTTCTTCGGCAGCGAAACCGTCATCAAGACCCCTTCGGCGAGCGCCGTCGCCCCGTCGTACAGCGAGGCGTTGGCGACCTCCATGCCGAAGAGCTCCGCGACCATGGACTGGAACTCGTAGATGACTTGGAGCGTCCCCTGGGCCACCTCCGGCTGGTACGGGGTGTACGCCGTGTAGAACTCGCCTCGAGAGATGATCTGCCCGACGGTTGCCGGAACGTAGTGCCGATAGGAGCCGGCTCCGAGATAAATGTCGCCATCAGCTGGGGCGATGTTCCGCGCGGCAAGCTCCGCGAGTCGAGCCGCGGCCTCCATTTCCGTCAATGCCGGCGGCAGATCCAACTTGGGATACCGCACGTCGGCAGGGATGGCCTCGAACAGGTCGTCCATTTCGGCGACGCCGATGGCATCGAGCATCGCCCGCCGGTCTTCGGCCGTGTGAGGGTTGAATACCATGCGCGGGTTGTTCCCTTCTGTTTGTCAGGAGCGAGCTTCGGCTCAGTGCGCCGCCTGAGTGGCGAAAGCGTCGTACTCCTCGGCGCTCATCAACGCCTCGATCTGGCTCGGGTCGGTGGGCCGGATGCGCAGCAGCCAGGCTTCCTCGTATGGCGACCGATTGAGCAAGTCAGGCGAATCGATCACCGTCTCATTCCGCTCGACCACCTGGCCAGAGATGGGTGCATAGATATCCGACGCGGCCTTGACCGACTCGACCACGCCGAGTGGCTCGTTCTGCGTGATCTCGCTGCCTACCTCAGGCAGCTCGAGGTAGGTGATATCCCCTAGCTCATTCTGGGCGTAGTCGGTGATTCCAATTGTTGCCAGCTCGCCCTCGACCCGCACCCATTCATGAGTGCGTGTGTAGCGAAGATCTTGCGGTGAGCTCATGCCCCGTATCTCCCCATCCTGCCGCTGTGCGGCGCTACTTCGCTCGACGATAGAAGGGCGTCCGCACCTGAACCCCTTTCACGGCTCGCCCACGTATGACAACGTCCAGCGGTTTGCCCACACCAGCCTGTTCGCTGGCTATCAAAGCCAGCCCGATATTCTCTCCAAGTGTCGGCGAGTACGCCCCACTCGTCACATGACCGACCTCCCGACCGTCGACCTGCACCGGATAGTGCGTTCGCGGCGCGCCACTCCGTTCGGTCAGCCGGAATCCGACGAGCTTTCGCGGTGGCCCCGCCGCCTTCATCGCCGCGATTGCGTCGCGGCCGATAAAGTCCCCCTTTTCGAGCTTGACAGCCCAGCCGAGACCCGCTTCGAGCGGACAGATATCATCCGCCAGCTCCTGCCCGTATAGTGGCATTCGAGCCTCAAGCCTGAGCGTATCGCGGGCTCCCAGGCCGGCCGGGACCAGCCCATTGTCCTTGCCCGCCTCCATCAGGGCGTCCCAGACACGGCCGATCTCTTCGATGGCGGTGTAAATCTCGAAGCCGTCCTCGCCGGTGTAGCCGGTGCGAGCAATCATCGCCGGCACCTGAGCGATGTCCCCTTCCGCCCAGGAAAAGTCGCCAATGGTGGTCAGGTCAATGGACGTAAGCCGCTGAGTAATGGCCTGGGCCTCCGGGCCTTGGATCGCGATCATGCCGGTCTGGTCGGAGATATCACGGATATCGACATCGAGATCAGACCGGGCAGCGCGGTGCTGCTCCAGCCACGCTACGTCCTTCGCGTGGTTAGCCGCGTTCACCACAACCATATAACCATCACCGGCCGGCCGACGATAGACGATGATGTCATCAACGACGCCGCCGCGCTCGTTTGGCAAGAGCGAATACTGAGCTTTGCCTGGCTCAAGCGCGGAGACGTCGTTCGTCGTCACGTGCTGAAGGAAGGCGACGGCATCCGGCCCACGGACGTCGAGCTGGCCCATGTGCCCCAGGTCGAACAGACCGGCCCGCGTCCGCACGGATGTGTGCTCATTGATGATGCCGCTGTATTGGACCGGCATGATCCAGCCGGCGAAGGGGATCATCCGCGCGCCGAGCGCGAGGTGACGCTCGTAGAGCGGAGTTCGCCGTCCTTCCGTTTGTGCCTGATCAGCGGCCATAGTCGTTCCTTCCCCCACTGCCTCCCAAAAAACGCGGCAATTCTTAGGGGGGTTCCCATCGCTCGTCAAGCGCCAGCGGGCAGTCGTTCCAGAATTTGCTTATCGATCTCCATCGAGAGTTGAACCGGCACGGGATACTGGCCCGTCAAGCAGCCCGTGCAGAAACCAGCATTCGGCCGTCCGATCGCCCGCATCAGGCCTTCCAGCGAGAGATAGCCGATGCTATCAGCCCCGATGAAGCGGCCAATCTCCGGCACCGACAGGCGAGCCGCGATGAGTTCCTCTCGCTTGGCCAAGTCGACGCCGAGGTAGCAAGGCCACATCATCGGCGGCGCGTGAACACGCATGTGGACCTCGCGAGCGCCTGCCTGCCGGAGCAGCTGCACGATGGGTTTGCTCGTCGTCCCCCGCACGATCGTGTCGTCAACGAGGACGACGCGCTTGCCCTCGAGTACCTCCGGCAGCGCGTTGAACTTCAGCGCCACGCCAACTTCCCGCAATCGTTGGTCGGGTTGGATGAACGTGCGGCCGATGTAGCGATTCTTGATGAGCGCCTCGGTGTACGGCAAGCCGGACGCGCGGGCATAGCCAATCGCGGCAGGCGTCGCTGAGTCGGGCAACCCGACCACGATATCCGCGTCCGCAGGTTGCTCCCGCGCCAGCTCCTCACCCATGCGCTGCCGCACGAGGTGGAGCCGCTGGCCATGTACCTTGCTATCGGGCCGCGCGAAGTAGATCAGCTCGAAGAGGCACATCGCGTGTCGCATCTGCGTCTCGGGCGGATACGACCGCATGCCGAATTCGCCGATCTCGATGATCTCGCCCGGCTCGACCTCGCGCACCAGCTCCGCACCAATGGTCGTCAACGCGCAACTTTCGGACGCGACGACCCAGTGACCATCCAGCTGCCCGATGCAGAGCGGACGAACACCGCGCGGATCCCGCACCGCCAACATGCGGTCGCGAGTCAGAATCGCCAGGCTGAAGGCGCCGATCATCCGCGGCGTCGCTCGCCGCACCTTCTCGACGATGTCCTCTCCCGGCGTCAGCGCGATGAGACGCGTCAGCACCTCGCTGTCCGTCGAGGTGACGAACCGCTCGCCCCACTCCTCCAGCTCTCGCCGCAGCGCGTAAGCATTGACGAGGTTACCGTTGTGGGCGACGGCGATCCGGCCGATCGGACTGTCAGAGACCATCGGGCCCGCGTTGACCGCGCTGCTGCGACCGGTCGTCGAGTAGCGCGTGTGGCCGATCGCGATGTGCCCCGGCAAGTCTCTCAGGTCTGATTCGTCGAACGCCTGATTGACGAGCCCAAGCCTCGTGCGGACGTAGATCTCGGTCCCGTCCGATGTCGCGATCCCGGCGCTCTCCTGGCCGCGGTGCTGAAGGGCGTAGAGGCCGAAGAATGTCAGCCGCGCCACATCCTCACCGGGTGCATAGATCCCAAAGACTCCACATTCCTCGCGCGGCTTGTCGTCCATACTGGCCACCTCGGCTCACTCACTACGACCCGCCGGATTGCACACCGTCGGCATAGATATTTTATGACAAGTTGAGCAGCGCCGATTCGTACGCGTCCCGCGCGTCAGCGACCGTCACAGAGCCGAATCTCCGCAAGTCGATCGTTTCACCGTCCGCTCGGCCAAGCCGCCGGCAAGCGATGCCCGCCTCGGCACACAGCGATTCAAGTCGTCCCGCGTTTTCAGCGGCACAGGCGACGACGATGCGAGAGCCAGCTTCGCCGAACCAAGCGACATCGAGGCGCCCGCTCTCCGCAGGTTCTCCCTCTTCGAGCAGAACGAATCCGATGCCGGAAGCGATCGCCATCTCCGCCAGCATCACGGCCAGTCCGCCCGCGGAGCAATCGTGAGCGGCGGCGATCACACCCTCTTCGATCCCGCGCCGTACCGTCTCTTGCAGCGAGCGCTCCGCGTCGAGATCGAGCGCTGGCGGCCGCCCAGCCGTCAAACCGTGGACGACGGCAAGGTACTCGCTACCGCCGAGCGATGGAGCGCCATCGCCCAAGAGATAGACGACCTGTCCCGATTGCCAGCGCTGCGTCACATGCCGTCGCACGTCGTCAAGCACGCCGACGGCGCCAACCATCGGCGTCGGCATGACCGCGACTTCGCCGGTCTCGTTGTAAAGGCTGACATTGCCGCTCACGACCGGGATGCCCAGAGCCCGGCAAGCGGATGCCATCCCGGTGACTGCCCGCTCTAGCTGGTAGGCCCCGGCTGGCTTCTCCGGGTTGCCGAAGTTCAGGCAGTTGGTGATGGCGAGCGGCCGGCCGCCGACACACGCCACATTCCGCGTCGCCTCGGCGACAGCGTGCATCGCCCCCAGCTCGGGATCCAGATAGCAGTAGCGTGAGTTGCAGTCGATCGCGACCGCGATGCCGCGTTGCGTCCCTTTGATCCGAAGCACCGCCGCATCGGCCGCGCCGGGCGGCACGACGGTGTTCGTCAGGATCGTGTGGTCGTATCGCTCATAGACCGGACGCCGGCTGCCGATGTTCGGCGAGCGCAATAGACGGAGCAGCACGTCCGGCACCTGATCCGGTTGCACGTCAGGCAACCCGCTAAGGTCCCGCTCCCGCGCCGCACGGATCGCGGGTGATTCCGCAGCTGGCCGGAGGTAGGTCGGGCATTCGTCGGTGAAGAAGCGGGCAGGCACCTCAGCGACGACTTGCTCGCCATCGCGCACTCGGACCATGCCGTCGCCGGTAATCTTGCCGATCGCCGCCGCCTGCAGCGACCACTTCTCCACTACGCGCTGGACCCGCTCGACCCCTTCGGGCTTCACGACCAGCAGCATGCGCTCCTGGCTCTCGCTGAGCATCACCTCGTATGGCGTCATGCCCGTCTCGCGCCGCGGCACCAGCGCGACATCGATCTCCACGCCGACTCCGCCTCGACTTGCGCATTCGACCGTCGAGCTGGTCAGGCCGGCCGCGCCGAGGTCCTGCATCGCCACGACGTCGTCACCCTGGAGAAGCTCGAGACACGCCTCAAGCAGCAGCTTCTCGAGGAACGGGTTGCCGACCTGGATGACGCCACGATGCGAGCCCTCCGGATCCTCAACCGAGGCGAACGTCGCTCCATGGAGCCCATCGCGGCCAGTCTCCGCCCCGATGAGCATGATGATGTTGCCGATACCGCTCGCTCGCGCTCGGACGATGCCATCATGGGGAGCGATGCCGACGCACATGGCGTTGACGAGCGGGTTCGCGGAGAACGTCTCGTCGAAGAAGACCTCGCCGCCGACGGTTGGGATGCCGAGGCAGTTGCCGTAACCGCCGATCCCGCCGACGACGTTGTCGAACAGATAGCGATTGCGCGGCTGATCGAGCGGCCCAAACCGGAGCGCATCGAGGAGGGCAATCGGCCGCGCGCCCATCGTGAAGATGTCGCGGACGATCCCGCCGACGCCGGTCGCCGCCCCCTGGTATGGCTCGACCGCGCTCGGGTGGTTGTGCGACTCGACCTTGAAGACCGCGGCCAGCCCGTCGCCGATGTCCACGGCGCCGGCGTTTTCTCCCGGCCCCTGGAGCACCCACGGCGCTTCGGTCGGCAGGCGCTTCAGGTGTGGACGCGAGTGTTTGTAGCCGCAATGCTCGCTCCACATCGCGCCGAACATTCCGAGCTCGACGGGTGTGGGCTCGCGACCGAGCAGCTCGACGATCCGCTCGTATTCAGCGTCGCTGAGGGCGACTTCACGCCAGGCTCCCGCCGCGATTGCCACTCCGTGTTCCCTCAACCGTTCACGACGCGTTTGTTCACCGGGTTACGCCAGCGGGGAGAAACGCGAGGACCGAACGCAGCATGCGGAGCCCATCATCTCCGCCGATAAGGGGGTCGGTTGCGCGCTCGGGATGCGGCATCAGTCCGACGACATTCCCTCGCTCGTTCGCCACGCCGGCAATGGCGTTCAACGAGCCATTGGGGTTCGACTCGTCCGTGATCTCACCCTCCGCCGTGCAGTAACGAGCAACCACCCGGCCGGTGTCCTCCAGCCGGGCGAGCGTCTCCGGGTCGGCGTAATACGATCCGTCGCCATGCGCGACGGGCAGCCGGATGATCTCACCTCGCGTATAGCCGCCGGTCCAGGCCGTATCAGTTTGCTCGATGCGCAGCCAGGTCCAATGGCAATGGAACCGGAGCGTCTTGTTGCGGAGGAGCGCTCCGGGCAAGAGATGCGCCTCGGTCAGAACCTGGAATCCGTTGCAGATCCCGAGCACTGGACCGCCGCGCGCGGCGAACTCTCGCAGCGGCTCGACGATCGGCGCAAATCGGGCGATCGCCCCGCAGCGCAGATAGTCGCCGTAGGAGAAGCCGCCAGGCACGATCAGCGCGGCGAAGGGAGAAAGATCCGTTTCTCGGTAGTCTACGAGTCGCGCCGGAGCGCCAATATCGTTGGAGATAGCGTGGAGGGCGTCGTGGTCGCCGTTGCTGCCTGGGAAGGTGATGACGCCGATGAGGTCGCTCATGAGATGCGGGCCCCCTCCACCGCCGTCACGGCTTGGATGTGAAAGACCTGAATCACCGGGTTGGCCAGGAGCCGGTCGGCCATTTCTTCAGCCCGGCGCCGGGCGCTCGCTTCGTCCTCGGCTTCGATCTCGAGCGCGTATATGCGGCCGGCGCGGACTCGGTGCGCCTCTCCGTAGCCGAGGCTGTGCAATCCGCCGAGGATCGCTTCCCCTTCCGGGTCGTTGACGCCTGGCTTCGGCATCACGACGACGTCCACTCTCCAGACGACCGCGCTCGGCTCGGCGCCGTTGGCCGTCGTCGCCTTCATCGCTTGCCATCCTCCCTGAGCAGCCAGAGCGGCGCTCCGGTCAGGCGCTTGAACGCCTCGTGATACCGCGCGGCCGTGCCCGCGACGACATCCCGCGGCAGCGCGGGCGCGGGCGGCTCCTTGTTCCATCCAGATTGGATGAGCCAATCGCGGACGTATTGCTTGTCGAAGCTCGGCTGATCATGTCCGGGGTCATACGTGTCCGCGTCCCAGAACCGAGAGCTATCCGGTGTCAGCAGCTCATCGATCACGGCCAACTCCCCGCCGATCCAGCCGAACTCGAACTTCGTGTCGGCGAGGATAATTCCGCGGCGCAGGGCGAGACTGGCCGCGAAGGCATAGATCTGGAGACTCAGGTCTTCCAGCCGCGAGGCGAGCTCAGAGCCGACGCGATCTCGCAGCTGCGCAAGCGAGATATTGACGTCGTGACCGTGGTCGTTCTTGATCGCGGGCGTGAAGACCGGCTCCGGCAAGCGGTCGGCTTGGCGCAGGCCGGGCGGGAACTTCTCGCCGGCCACGGTGCCACTCTCCCGGTACTCCGCCCAAGCCGAACCCGCCAGGTAGCCACGCACCACGCACTCGACGTCGATGCGCTCCGCCTTCTTCACGATCATCGCCCGGCCAGCCAGGTCGGCGCAGCACGACTTCAGCGGCTCAGGGAATGTGGAGATCGAAGCTGAAATGAGGTGGTTCGGCGCGATGTGTCGAGTCTCGTTGAACCAGAATCGGGATAGTTGCGTGAGAACCGCGCCCTTCTCGGGAATCGGCGTAGGCAACACCACGTCGAACGCGGAGATCCGATCCGTCGCGACGATCAGCAGCTGATCGCCGAGGTCATAGGTATCCCGAACCTTTCCTCGCCGGTACAGAGGAAGGTCGCGCAGCGCCGTCTCGATGACCACCGTGTTCACGCAGTGACCGCCTCCATGGGGCGAATACCGGAGCCAGCGCCGTCGAGACCCAGGCGAGCGAAGATCTCGTCGACCGCGGCAAGCTGTTCCCGCGGGTCGAAGAGCGACTCGAACGTCTCCGGTGGAATGCGACTGGTCACCTCGGGATCCTGAAGCAGCGACTCTCTGAACGAACCGCCGTTGTCCCACGCGGCCATCGCGTGGCGCTGGACGAGCTTGTAGGCCTCTTGCCGGTCCATGCCAGCATCGACGAGCGCAAGCAGCACTCGCTGCGAGTAGATCAAGCCACCCGTCAGGTCCACGTTCGCCCGCATGCGCTCGGCGTAGATGGTCAAACCAGTGACGAGCTCAGTCATCGAGTCGAGCATGAAGTCGAGCACGATGCAGGCATCGGGGAAGATAACCCGCTCGGTAGAGCTGTGGCTGATGTCCCGCTCGTGCCAAAGCGCGACGTTTTCGAGGGCGGTCGTCGCGTAGCCACGCATGAGCCGGGCGAGACCGCAGATGCGCTCCGATTCGTGCGGATTCCGCTTGTGCGGCATCGCCGAGGAGCCCTGGTTGCCAGCGCCGAACGGCTCCTCAACTTCCCGCACCTCAGTCCGCTGCAGCAGGCGGATCTCCAGCGCCATCTTCTCTAGCGTGGCAGCGATTCCGGCGAGCGTCGTGATGAAGAAGGCGTGCCGATCTCGCTGGACGATCTGCGTCGAGACCGGCGCCGGCCGCAAACCGAGTGCCTCGCAAACTTCCTCTTCCAGGTCGAGCGGGACATGCGCGTGCGTGCCCACAGCGCCGGAGAGCTTGCCCACCGCCATGTCCACGCGGGCCAGCTCCAGCCGCCTTCGGTGCCGCCGCAGCTCGTCGTACCAAACCGCGAGCTTCAGCCCGAAGGTGGTTGGCTCGGCGTGGACGCCATGCGTTCGGCCGATCGTGACGGTGTGCTTGTGGGCAATGGCTTGCTCGCCGACCGCGGTGATCAACCGGGCAAGCTCCTGGTCGAGCAGCTCACCCGCCTCCTTCACCTGCAGGGCAAGACCGGTGTCAACGACATCAGAGCTGGTAAGACCGAGGTGGATGTAGCGGGCCGCCTCGCCGACTGTCTCGCCGACTGCCCGCAGGAAGGCGATTACATCGTGGTCTGTCTCGCGCTCGATCTCGCGCATTCGCTGGAGATCGCAGCGCGCCCGGCGGATAGCCTCAATCGCCCAGTCTGGAATTCTTCCTCGCCGGTGCCACGCCTCACAGACAGCTTGCTCGACCGCCAGCCAGGCTTGAACTTTTCGCTCGTCGCTCCAGACCGCGCCCATGGCGGGCCTGGTGTAGCGACCGATCACGCGACTCAGCCCTCCCGATGGATGGACCTCACAATTCGGTCCCTGTACGAAAAGTATACCCGAGCCAATTGCGCCCGGCGAACGCTCTCGCTACAATCGGGCTGAAGGTCACGGATCGGGATTCGGTGGGAGACGAGTATCGGTATCGGTTTTCGTAGCGCCAGGACTCGCGGGGAGGACGCGAGTTGACGAGGTGGGAGCCGATCGAAATTTTCGGCGGATAGCTCCCCGGCCGGGCACGGTCGTGATGGTCGGTACAAACGAACCGGGTGACCGGTCCCCAAAATCCGACCAATGTGCCATTAGTCTCCCCCCACTTTTCCTACAATCCGTGCCATTCTGAACCTAAGAAGCTTCGGACGCGGGCTGTGAGCCGGGTCGCGTTTTCGCGCGGCTGATGGTTGTTGGTTCACGGAAGCGTCTTGAGTTGGCACGTTCGGGTGAGCGAATCGCGCACCGGGCGCGGCGTGGCTTCGTTCTGCTCTGCCGCCCCGCTGCTGCTTCGCCACCTTCATCAAAGAGGTACGGCGAGATGTGCGGCATCTTTGGTTACGTCGGTGAGCAGGCGCAACTTGGGGGGATGATTCTCGACGCGCTCAAGCGTCTCGAGTACCGCGGATACGATTCTTGGGGCATCGCGGTCGGGGTCAACGGCCATATCAGCGTCGAGAAACAGCCGGGCAAAATCGCCAACGCCACGGTCTCGTTTCCACCGTCCGATATCGGCTTCGGTCACACGCGCTGGGCGACGCACGGCGGCGTGACGCGAGCGAATGCACACCCGCACCTCGATTGCACTGGGTGCATCGCGGTCATCCACAACGGCATCATCGAGAATTACCGGGAGCTCCGCGATGAGCTGACCGCTCGCGGGCACACCTTCCGCTCCGAGACGGACACCGAAGTCGTCGCCCACCTTCTCGAGGAGGCGACCGCCGACGGAACGACTGACCTGCCAGCGGCCCTTGCCAGCGTCTTCGCGCGGCTCGAAGGGCTGAGTGCCATCATCGCGCTCGATCTCCGCACGCGCTCGCTCGTCGCGGCCAAGAACGTCTCGCCGCTGGTAGTCGGCACCGGCCCGCGCGGACTCTCGATTGCTTCTGATGCGCTTGCCCTTCGCGGCCACGCGGATCAGATCCTCTACCTGGAGGACCATCACCTCGTCCATCTTCACCGCTCGGGCCTCACGCTCTACGACCGGCGCACGATGGAGCGGATCGAACCGGAGTTCGTCCCGCTGCAGCTCGACAGCCGCGATGTCGAGCTGAACGGTCACCCGCACTACATGTCAAAGGAAATGGCCGAGCAGCCTGACGTCCTCGAGCGCCTCGTCACACAGGGCAAGCCGGCGATCCACGCACTCGCCGAGGCGATCAAGGAGTCGAACGGCACTTTCTTTGTCGGCTGCGGCACGGCCTCCTACGCGGCCCTCAGCGGCGCGTATCTCTTCAGCCGAATTGCTTCGCATCACGTGAACTTCGTCGTCGGCTCGGAATTCAAATACCACGAGCATTTCCTGACGCCGCGCAGCCTTGTCGTCGCCCTCTCCCAGAGCGGCGAGACGGCCGATGTCATTGAGGCGATGATCGCGGCTAGAAAGCGCGGCTCGCGGCTCGGCGCGCTGGTCAACGTCCCGCAGTCCACGCTCGACCGGATGGTTGACCTGCGTGTCCACCTCAACGCCGGTCCGGAGCAGTGCGTCCTCTCGACGAAGGCATACACGGCGAAAGTCGCGGTGCTCCTGCTAGCGGCGCACGCGCTGCGCGGCACCTACGACGAGGGAGCGGAGCTGGTTCGCAGCGCGGCCGCGGGTCTCCGCGAGATGCTCAGCGAATCGTGGCTCTCGCGGCTGCGAGAGGTAGCGCGAACGATTCACCGCGCGGAGCATCTCTATATCATCGGCCGTGGCCTGTCCTACCCCACGGCGCTCGAGGCG
Source organism: uncultured Chloroflexota bacterium (assembly GCA_937901745.1). Classification (GTDB taxonomy): domain Bacteria; phylum Chloroflexota; class Chloroflexia; order Thermomicrobiales; family UBA6265; genus CALGSZ01. The sequence goes on from CALGSZ010000137.1 coordinate 27,998, forward strand.
GCGCTCAAGATCAAGGAAGTGAGTTATATTCATGCCGAGGGGTTTGCGGGCGGCGAGTTGAAGCACGGCGTCATCGCGCTCATCTCCCCAGGAACGCCTTGCGTCGTCTACGCCCCGAATGATGAGACACGCGCCGATATCTTGTCCGGAGCAATGGAGCTCAAGAGCCGCGGCGGCTACATCATCGGCATCGGTCCTACCTTCGATCCCGTCTTCGACGTCCACCTGCCGACGCCAGACGTCGGCGATGCGGCCCCGCTCGTCCAGGCACTCCCGGCACAAATGCTGGGGTACCACGCGGCGCTGCTCCGAGGTAACGATCCGGACAAGCCGCGCAATCTTGCCAAGAGCGTGACCGTGAAGTGACTGACGCAGACGGATCGCCGACGTTCATTGATACCCATGCGCATCTCGACGACGGGCAGTTCGAGCGAGATCTCGATGCCGTCCTGACCAGCGCGCGGGCCGTCGGCGTCCGTCACGTCATCAACATTGGCTATCGCCCGGAGCGATGGGAGACCACGATCGCACTAGCCGCGCGGTCGGCAATGGTCTCCTTCACGCTCGGCGTCCACCCGCACCACGCCGACGAATGGTCCGACGAAACGGGACGCCGGCTGCAAGCGGTGGCCACCGAGCACACTCCGGTCGCGATCGGCGAAATCGGCCTCGACTACTTTCGCGACTTCTCCGATCGAGAAGTGCAGCGCCGTGCGCTCGCCGCACAACTCGAGCTTGCGTCCCGCCTCGGCCTGCCGGTCGTCTTCCACCTGCGCGGCGACGTCGAGAGCGATCTCCTCGCGATCCTGCGGGACGCTCCGCCGGTCCCGGCCGTTTTCCACAGCTTCGACGGCTCGGCCGATTTGGCGGACTTCGCGCTCGAACGCGGTGATATCTTCGGCGTGGGCGGATTGGCAACGCGACCGTCATCGACGCGCCTGCGAGAGATCGTCGCTCGACTTCCGCTGGACCGGATCGTTCTCGAAACGGATAGCCCTTACCTGGCCCCGGCCGGCGTCCGGGACCGCCGCAATTCGCCCGTGAACATCCCGGTCATCGCGCGGTCGCTCGCGGAGCTGAAATCGGCGCCGCTCGAGCAGGTCGCCGCGGCGACGACCGCGAACGCGGTCCGCTTTTTCGGCTTGCCCGCCGTGCTGCTGGAGGCGACACCGGAGGCAGTCGGATGACAGGCAAGACGCGGGAGCTTGTCGTCGCGACGAGCAATCCAGGCAAGCTCGCGGAATTTCGGCGGCTCCTCCCCGCGTCCGTCATGCTCCTTTCGCTGACGGACCTCGGCATCGAATCGCCTCCAGAGACAGGCGAGACGTTCGCCGAGAACGCGCGGTTGAAAGCAATCGCGGCCGCTCAACAGTCCGGCCGCTTGGCGATCGCGGACGATTCCGGGCTCGAAGTCGACGCCCTCGGCGGCGCGCCTGGCGTGCGCTCCGCTCGTTACGCGGGCGAGCCGGCTAACGAGGCGGCGAATCGCGCGCGGTTGCTTGCCGAATTGCAAGGTGTTCCCCCTGAGCAGCGGACAGCGCGGTTCCGCTGCGTCGTGGCGCTGGCAGCGCCGACTGGACTCATCGGTGAGGCAGAGGGGACGTGCGAAGGCGCAATCTCAGAGGCAGAAGCAGGCACCCACGGATTCGGGTACGACCCGCTCTTCCTCCTGCCCGACGGTCGCACCATGGCCCAACTCCTGCCTCATGAGAAAGATGCGATCAGCCATCGTGCTCGCGCGTACGCGGCGATCCTGCCGACGCTGAAGCGCGCGCTGGGCCTGGCTGAGTCTGACGGAATGTGAGGAAACGCGATGGCACTGCGAGCAATCGAGCATCGGACGCAGACACCTCAAGTTGCGCCATCGTTCGCGGATTGGCGCGCTCGCGTGGTGGCCAGCGGTGCGCGGCCGATTATTCTTGTCGCCGGATCGCGCGGCAAGACGACCGTCGTTCGTGTGCTCGATTCCATCTTTCGCGCCGCGGGTCTGCGCACCGCGACCTGGACAGATCTCGGCGTCGAGATCGATGCCGTCCGCCAGCGCGGTGAGCTGGTTCCGTGGTCGCGGGTTGCGATGCTGCTCGACCAAGGCAAGCTCGACGTCGCCATCCAAGAGGTCGATTGGCTCACGATCCCGACGCAAGGGCTGCGCGAGGAAGCGTTTCCGCTCGTGATCGTCACCAATGTCTGCGCGAACCGCGAGGCGTGCTTGATCCACGGTGAGGCCAAGCTGGCGACGCAACTCCTCCCGACCGTGCTCGCTTCCGCAACCCGCGACGGCGTGGTGGTGCTCAACGGCGAGGATTTCGCGGTCGCCGGCGAGGAGGTGCCGCGCGAGCGGCCGGAGATCTTGACCGCTCTCAGCAAAGATGTGCCGCTCCTCCGAGTTCGTCTCCAGTCCGGGGAGATCGGAGCGTGGTTGGACGAAGGTCAACTCGTCTTCGGCAGCCAAGACGCACAAGAAGTGATCTGCCAGGCGTCTGAGTTGAACTTCGCGCTCCACGGCGCCGCCGGGTTCCACGTCCACAACGCGCTATCGGCTGCCGCGGCGGCAATCCTCTGTGGGCTGCCCGTCGAGCTCGTCGGCAAGGCCCTGCGCTCCTACCGTCCCGCTCCGCTGCGGTCGCCCGGCTCGTTCAACTGCATCGAGATTGGCGAGATCCTGGCCGTCGTCGGCCGGCCGGAACCTTCGTGGTTTCTCCGGCCCGTCCTGCGCGCCATGCGCGACCGGAAGCGCCTGATCACCGTTGCCGGCACACTCGATGGAGTGCCTGAGGTGGACCTGCCGGAGGTGGGTAGGCTCCTGGGCCGATCGAGCGCGGCCGTCGTGATCCACTCGGAGGAAGAGCGACCAGAGCGCTCCGAGGCGCTGCGCAACGGAATCGCGCTGAACGAGGTGCCGCCGCCGATTGTTCACACGACGACGGAGCGGCGCGCTGTCACCCGCGCGCTCTCGCTCGCGCGGCCCCGAGACGGTATCCTCGTGCTCGCCGATCACCCCATCCCGGTCCTGCGCGCGCTGCTTCGACACGCCGAAATTGCGGCGAAGCGCGAGCTTACCGCGGACTGAGCGCGAGGCAATCGAGAGTCAGTATGGCCAACCCGACGAATGCCGAGATTGCCGACCTCTTGGAGCGCATGGGGCGTCTCCTGGAGATCGGCGGCGAGAGCGCGTTTCGATTCCGCGCTTACCTTCGCGCCGCGGAGACGATTCGCACGCACGCGACGCCTGTCGCCGAGCTGGCGCGGGCCGGCAAGCTGCGGACAATCCCTGGGATCGGTGAAGGCATCGCCGGCATCATCAGGGAGTATCTAGACACCGGCACCGTCCAATCCCTGGAAGAAATCGAAAGGAAGGTTCCGCCGACGCTTCTCGAGCTGACAGCCATCCCTGGGCTTGGAGCCAAGACCGCGTATCGCCTCTACACCGAGCTGGGGATCGTGGATCTTGCTGGGCTTGAAGCGGCAGTGGCTGGGCAGCGGCTGCGGACGCTGCCTGGTATGTCTGAGCGGACGGAGACGAAGATCGCCGAAGGAATCGCCGCGCTCCGCCGCCGGACGGGCCGGCACCGTCTCGGCACTGTGCTCCCGCTGGGGCGGCAGCTCGTCGCCGAATTGGAGAAAGAGCTGCCGCCAGGTACGCGGGTGAGTCTCGCGGGCAGCGTGCGGCGCATGCTTGAGACGGTAGGCGACCTCGATATCGTCATCGGCACGGACGAGCCCGAGCGCGTGGTCAACGCGATCAAGCAGCACCCGTCGGTCGCACGCGTGCGCGAGCTCCAAGGCGACTCGCTGACCGTGGAGACCACCAACGGCGTGCGAGCCGATATCTACCTCTCCCCGACCGCGACCTATGGCACCAACCTCGTCCGCGGCACCGGTTCCGATGCGCACCTGGCGCTCCTCGGCGCCCTTCCAGAGAGCCCGTCAGAAGAAGACCTCTACGAGCGCCTCGGACTCCCTTGGATTCCACCCGAACTCCGGCAAGGGCTCGACGAAATCGAGCTTGCAAGAGCCGGTAATCTGGATTCGCTCATCACCATCCAGGACATCCGCGGCGAATTCCACTCCCACACGACGTGGAGCGACGGCGCCCTCAGTGTCCTCGAAATGGCTCAGGCGGCGGAGATTCACGGCTACCAATTTCTCGGTATCTCGGATCACACGCACAGCCTTGGCGTGGCCCGTGGCCTCGATGTCGAGCGGCTCCGCCAGCAGCGGGTGGAAATCGACGCGGCCAATCAGGAAGTTGGTATCCGAGTCTTCGCTGGCGCGGAAGTGGAAGTCGCGCGGGACGGACGGCTCGATTTCGAGGACGAGGTATTGGCCGAGCTCGACTTCGCGATCGCCTCGACGCACGTCGGCTTAAGGCAGCCGCGAGAGGTGCTGACTCAGCGGCTAATCGGCGTCCTCGAGAACCCGAACATCGACATCATCGCCCATCCCAGCGGGCGCCTCATCGAGCAGCGGGAGGGCGGCGACTTCGACTGGGAGAAGGTTTTCGCCACCGCCGCCCGGACGGGGACTATCCTCGAGATCAACTCCGACCCCGCCAGGCTCGACCTCGACGCGGCACACGCCCGCCAAGCGCTCGCCGCCGGCTGCCTCCTGACCATCAACTGCGACGCTCATCATCCAGACCACTGGGCGCTGTTGGAGTACGGCGTCGCGATCGCTCGGCGGGCTGGCGCCACTCCAGACCGCGTCATTAACTGCTGGCCGATCGATCGCATCGAGGCGTGGCTGCGCTCACGCGGCTCATCGAAGCAGTGAAGCGCCGTCTCGAACCCGTTCCCGGACAGGTATCTCCGAGCAACAGGTGAAAGAATGACGGCTCCCCGAAGTAGCGGAAGCCGTCATAATCCACCCTATGTAAGGTCGGCGCCGACCACTCCTGTCGAGGGAGCCAACTGGCCGTGACAGCCCCCACGCCGCGGGAAACTATGAGGCCAGCAACTCCTCACGCACCTCGAACCGCTCCGGCCCTAAGACCTGCGTCAACGCGGCCGCGAGCTCATTACTCCACTCGACGCGGCGCGACCGACTCCGCAGCTTGACCGGGCCCTTAGAGGTTGGGACGTGTAAGACCACCTCATCGTCGCCCTCGTAATGCAACAGCAGCTCGTAGAGGTCGTGCATTAGCCGACGCTCTTGCTCGACGTCGGGCGCGGTCGGCAACTGCAGGTGGACCACCCGGCGCTTTCGCGGCCGGCGCTTGCCAACGGTCAATTCGGTAGTCGCCGTCTCGCAGATGAGCTGCACCTGTTCGCCGCGCCGGTCGACCTTGGCGACGATTTCCAGGATCTGGTCCTCTTCCCAAAGCTCGGCGTACTGCTCGTAGCAATCGGGGAACGCGACCAGCTCGATAGTGCCGGTCAGATCCTCGAGCTCCATGATCGCCATCGTCCGGTTCGTCTTCGTCGGCACGCGACGGACGCCGGTGATCATGGCGACCACCTTGACCTTCTCGCCGGAAGGACGCTCCGATATCGACACGATCGGGGCGATCCCCTCCATCCCGCCTTCGAGGATCTCCGTCAGCGGGTGATCGCTCAGGTAAAGACCGACCAACTCCTTCTCCCACGCCAGCAACTGCTTGCGCGGGATCTCCTTGACATCAACGACAAGCCGCGGCGGAGCGGCAACAGCGACCGCGCCGCCGAAGTCGAAGAGGCCCATCTGACCGCGCGCGACCGCCTTCTGCCGCTGCTGGCCAGCCGCAATGGCCGGCTCAAGCGCGCTGAGCACCCACGCTCGCGGCGACGGCGGCTGCCCGAAGCAATCGAGAGCGCCGCATTTCGCTAAGCACTCCACCGCGCGCTTTGACACCGCCGACCAATCAATCGCCTCGCAGAATGTTTCCAAGTCGGGGAAGCGGCCGCCGGGCTGCTTCGCACGCGCATCCAGGATCGCGCGGACGGCGCCATGGCCAACGTTCTTAACCGCCGCCAGCCCGAACCGGACCGCCTCCTTCCCTTCCGGCGTGACTTCGACCGTGAACTCGAGATCGCTCAAGTTGATATCCGGCGGAAGCACCTCGATCCCGGCGCGCCGGCACTCGAGCACGTTGACGACGATCTTGTCGCTGTTGCCAATTTCGGTCGAGAGGATGGCGGCCATGAACTCGACCGGGAAGTTCGCCTTGAGGTACGCGGTTTGCGCGGCGATGACCGCGTAAGCGGCCGAGTGGGCCTTGTTGAAGCCGTAGCCGGCGAAGCGCTCGATCATGTCCCAGATCTCGCCGGCCAGCTCTTTCGAAACGCCTCGAGCGGTGCATCCTTCGATGAAGCGCCCGCGGTACTTCGCCATCTCCTCGGGCAGTTTCTTGCCCATCGCCTTGCGCAGACCGTCGCCCTCGGCCATCGAGAAGCCGGCCAGCACGTTCGCGATCTGCATGATCTGCTCTTGGTAGAGCGCGATTCCATACGTCTCTTTGAGGATCGGCTCCAGGTCCGGGTGCATGTATTCGATCGGCGTGCGACCGTGCTTCCGGGCGATATAGTCCGGCGCCATCTCCATCGGCCCCGGCCGGATCAGCGCCATCAACGCGATCAAGTCCTCGAAGCACGTCGGCGCGACGTCGATCGTCATCCGCGTCGTCATCCCACCTTCAAGCTGGAAGATGCCGACGGTCTCACCGCGCCGCAGCAGCTCGTAGGCTTTCGGATCGTCGAGCGGGATGTTCTCCAGTGTGAGATCCGGCTTCTTCCGGCGCGCCAGCTCCACGGCCTTCCCGAGGATCGTTAGCGTGCTCAGGCCGAGGAAGTCCATCTTGAGCAGCCCGATCTCCTCGAGCCGCGTCATCGGATACTGGGTGGTGACTTCGCCCTCGCTCTTGCCTCCGGCACGCTGCAGCGGAACATGCTCGACCAGCGGGTCGCGCGAGATGACCACGCCAGCCGCATGCGTCGAAGAGTGCCGAGCAATGCCTTCGACCCGCTTCGCCGAGTCGATCAGCTCGCGCACCGTTGGATCCGACTCGTAGAGCTTGCGCAGCTCAGGTACCTTCTCCAGCGCGCTGTCGATCGTCACGCCCGGCCCGGCGGGGATGAGCTTGGCGACCCGGTCCGTCTCCGCGAAGGAGAGCCCCATCGCCCGCCCCACGTCGCGCACGGACGCCTTGGCCGCCATCGTTCCGAAGGTCGCGATCTGAGCCACCCGGTCGTCGCCGTACTTGCGAACGACGTAGTCGATCACCTCGCCGCGCCGGTCGTCCGCGAAGTCGATATCGATGTCCGGCATCGTGATGCGCGACGGGTTGAGGAACCGCTCGAAGATCAGGCCGTACTTCAAAGGATCGAGCGCGGTGATGCCGAGCGCGTAGGTAACGATGCTGCCGGCCGCGGAACCGCGTCCCGGTCCGACGAGGATGCCGTTGTCCTTCGCGAACTTCACGAAGTCCCAAACGACGAGGAAGTAGTTCGTGAAGCCCATATTGCGGATGACTTCCAGCTCATAGTTGAGCCGGGCACCCACTTCCCCATCGTCATGCCCGTACCGCTGCTTGACCCCCTCTCGACAGAGATGCTCGAGGTAGCTCTCGGGCGTGAACCCTTCCGGAACTTCAAAGTGAGGAAGGTGATACCCCTTGAAGCCCAGATCGAGGGTGCACATCTCGGCGATCCGGATCGTGTTGCTGAGCGCCTCCGGAATTTCGCCGAAGACCTGGGCCATCTCCTCCGGGCTCTTGAAATAGAGCTGATTCGATTCCGACTTCAGCCGCTTCGGATCCTTGACCGTCGTATTCGTCTGAATACAGACCAGGAGATCCTGATAGGGAGCATCTTCCGCGCTGCAGTAATGGACATCGTTCGTTGCGACGAGCGGGAGGTTGAGCCGGCGAGCGAGCTCGATCAGGTCGCGGTTGGTGTCGCGCTGCTCCTTCAGGCCGTGGTCTTGAATCTCGATGTAGAAGCGATCCGGCCCGAAGATTTCGGCCAGGGTGCCGGCGTACTCGACCGCCTTCTCCGGCTGCCCGTGGAGGAAGTTGTTCGCGACGGGGCCACCAAGGCAGGCAGAGGTCGCGATCAGCCCCTCGTGGCACTCCTGGAGCCATTCGAGGTCGATGCGCGGCCGGTAGTAATACCCCTTGAGGCTCGCCCAGGACGCGAGCTTGAGGAGGTTGCGATAGCCGGTGTCATTCTCGGCGAGAAGGAGCAGGTGATAGGACTTGCGCTCACGCTCGGTTGCCCGCCCCTCGGCGAGATACGCCTCCATCCCGATGATCGGGTGGAGGCCGGCCTTCGTCGCCGCCTTGTACCAGTCCATCGCGGCATACATCACGCCGTGATCCGTCACGGCCATGTGATGAATGCCAACCTCCTTGGCACGGGCGACGTACTCTTCGATCCTGCCCATGCCATCGAGCAATGAATACTCGGTGTGCAAGTGCAGATGCGCGAACTCCGCCAAATGCCTCACACCTCCGTGGCTCGGCTAGAAATTATCGCGTTCGTATGCGGGGATGCAGATCGTATCACATCCAAGCCCGCGTGCAGCGCGCGGCTCGGAGCGACGAGTCAAGCTTCCGGTCGCCGGTCGTGCCCAAACGGCAGCGCCAGTTATGTGGTTTGATGGGGCGTTGACTTCTGTTTCGTGCGGGGGAACGGCGGGGGTGACAGAACTTTGCCGATTCAGCCTCGGCGGGCATGAAAGAGGAGGGAGCGGGGCGTTTGGCAACCTCTAGGCGGCAACGCCAGAGAAGCCATTTCCCTCACGGCGGCGAACCAGGTAGCGAGCCTGTTGAGCGAGAAGCCGCAGCACCTGGCGCATGCTCTCGCGGTACTCCGACGGAACCGCCTCGTCCTGCAGTAGGTCGAGCACCTCACCGATCACCGGCTCGTTCGACAGCAGGTTCGTCACATCCCGAGGCAGGAACCCGGCCGCGGCGCGAAGCGCATCCAACTCCGCCTGGCTGAGCCCGAGCGCCATGCCGAGCCGATCGACGGCATCGCGCGTGGGCATCCGCGAACCGCTCTCCAACCGGCTCACGTAGCTGTGATCGAAGTTGGCTCGCTCAGCCAGCTTGCTCTGCGAAACACCCCGGCGCTCGCGGAATCCCTTGAGCAGTGCGCCGAACTGCGATCCATACGGCTGTACCACGACACACCCCCACTCTGACATGCCAGCGAGTCATCCCCAATCTCGCCGTGCCGCCTCGTCACGCCCGTTCGTGACTCGGTGACACGATCGTAGCATGCACGTGTCCGTACGTCAATACCTTATCCACATTATCCCCAAGACCAGGATCCCGGAGTGGTTGTACGACCGCATAACGACAGCGGCTATCCGCGGCGCCAGTGTATTGTCAGTGGCGGTGGCATTAGCTGACGAAATGCTGCAGTTTGGTGGCGAAACCAGGGAAATCCATGGGGTCTTGGAACGCGGCGAGCTGCGATACTGCCTCTCTTGAGCCCGCAACGATTGCTATACTGGCGACGGCCCAAACGCGGGCTGGTCTCGGTTTCGACAGTCGCTTGGAGGACAGACCATCAGCACGTCGACGGTTCCCAGTCGCGAGACAGTCTCTTTGGCAGAAGGAACGACGACTATCCTGAAGGGCGCGGCGCTCGCCGCGCGCATGCGGGAGGAGATCACCGCCGCCATCGATCAGCTGATCGCGCGGGGGGGACGGCCACCCCGGCTTGTCACAGTCCTCGCCGGCGAGCACCCCTCGGCTCTCGCCTACCGGTCATCGATCGCGCGGACGATGGCCCGCGTCGGCATCGAGCACGTCCCGCTCGACCTGCCGGAGGACATCACTGAGAGGGCGATGGTGCGGGAGCTCCACGTCCTGAGCAGTGACCCTGAGGTGACCGGCGTCCTCGTGTTGATGCCGCTACCGCCGCAAGTGCCGATGACGGTTGTCTACGAGCACCTCTCGCCACTCAAAGACGTCGACGGAATCACCCCGACGAACGCGGGCCGGCTTCACCTCGGTCTGCCGTCGCTCCGGCCGAGCACGCCGCAGGGAGGAATCGAGTTGCTCGACCATTACGGCATCCCGATCGAGGGGAAGCGAGCCGTCGTAGTAGGACGAAGTAATGTCGTCGGTCGTCCCTTCGCCGCGCTGCTCCTCCAACGGCACGCCACAGTCACCATCTGCCACCGGCGAACCGTCGACCTGGCGAGCGTCGTGCGGGAGGCTGACTTAGTCGGTATCGCCGCCGGTCATGCCGGACTGATTACCCGCGACATGGTCAAGCCGGGCGCCGTCGTCGTGGACTTCGGCGTCAACGTCATCGGGGATCGCATCGTCGGCGATGCCGATTACGAAGCGCTCCTGGGACGCGCCGGGGCGATCACGCCCGTGCCCGGCGGCACCGGACCGGTGACCGCCCTCGTGCTGGCGAGGAACACAGTGGCGGCAGGCTTCGCGGCGCTCGCGGGCAGCCTCGACCACGTTGAGACCGCCCTTCGCGATCTCCCGTGCCTCTGATCGGCACGACGGCACGTATTGCCTGGTAGAATTGGACAGCGCCCGCGGATCGGTGGTATTCTTCTCATCGTCAACGGGCCGCGCCGACGTAGCTCAGCGGCAGAGCAGGGGACTCATAAGCCCTTGGTCGGTGGTTCGAGTCCACCCGTCGGCACCACACCGGTCCGCGCAATCCTGTGAAGGCGACCCGCACCCCATCATCCACCTCCTCAACTACTCACCGCGGTTTAGAACAGCGTGTACTGCGAAGACTCACGGCGCTCAGGCTTCCATCGGATGCCTTGATCGTCGTTGGCTTCTCCGGCGGCCCTGACTCTCTGGCGCTGGCCGCCGTGCTGACTCGCCTTCGCAAGCCGGCGCGGATCCGCGTTCTCCTCGCTCACATTGATCATCAGCTTCGCCCCTCGTCGACAGCGGACGCCGAGGCGTGCGTCCGGCTCGCCTCCGCCCTCGACGCGCCGATCGTCGTTGAGACGCTCGCCCCCGGGCTCCAGGCCCGCCATCCGGGCGTCGGCATCGAGGAAGCGGCGCGTCGTGAGCGATATGTCGCCTTGAGCCGGATCGTCAAGGAGAACGGCGCGCGGCTGCTGTCGCTCGCCCACCAGGAAGACGATCAAGCGGAGACCGTCCTGCTCCACCTGCTGCGCGGCGCTGGCCTGCGCGGCGCAGCCGGCATGGCGGAGCTCACCGAGGTCGCCATCCCCTGGTGGGACGACCCGATCGACTTGCCTCGCTCGCGGGTGTCAGTCTGGCGTCCACTACTTCTCGAGCCGCGTGATGTTGTCTACGACTACCTCAACATGCGCGGTCTCCAGCCCGTCCTGGATGAGACGAACGAGGACCGCTCGCTGCGTCGCAACGCGATCCGCCACTCCGTCCTCCCGCTCCTAGAAGAGATCAGCCCCGGGGCACGCCACGCGCTGGCCCGCTACGCGGCGATTGCGAGCGAGGAAGACGCCCTCTTGGAAGGCCTGGCCAGAGAGAGGCTCGCGGACATGATTCGAGAGGACGGATGCCTCGATGGCGCTGGGCTCCTCGCGGCTCCGCTCGCCCTACGACGGCGGATGGTCCGTCTCTGGCTCGAGGACCATGGCTTAGCGTCCGATCTCTCATTTGAGCGGGTGGAAGCGGTCATGGAGGCTGCATCGCCCGGCGAGCCGAGGACGATCCAGCTTGGTCGCGGCTGGGTCCTCAGGTCGCAAGGTCAACGGCTCTGCCTCGTACCACCGCCGCGGGCGGCAACCAGACGACAACGGGGCGGTGTCAGCAGCGCCGGCTCTCGGGATCACGGGCAAATGAGTGACATGCCCGAGCGCGTACCCAGCGCACACGATCCACACCCGCGAGCCGCGAGACAGCGGGACAGCGATGCGGCAGAAGCGCCCGTCGCTTCCTTTACTTATCGGCCGGAGCCTAACTATCGTGACACGGAATATGTCGCTTCATTCTCCCTAACCTCAACAGGGAGCCAAGCGACGGCGGGCGAGCGGACAGCACGGGTGCCATCACCGTGCAGGATGGGAGGCCACATGAGTGCGCTGGCGGAGAAAAAGGCGGCGGGCATCGCCAAGATTCTGATAGAGGAGGAGACGATACAAGCGCGTGTGCGCGAGCTCGCCGCGCAGTTGGATGCCGAATACGCCGACACGCCGCCGCTGATGATCGGCGTCCTGACCGGCGCCATCACCTTCATGGCCGATCTAATGCGGGCAATGACGGTGCCGGTCTCGGTCGACTTCATGGCAGTGTCGAGCTACGGAGCGAGCACAAAGTCTTCCGGCGTTGTGCGCATCCTGAAGGACCTCAACGAAGACGTCGAGGGGCGGCGAGTTCTCGTCGTCGAGGACATCGTCGATAGCGGCCTGACATTGCAGTACTTGCTCGACATCTTGCGGCGGCGTAACCCGGCCGACATTCGAGTCGTCGCGCTGTTAAAGAAGGAGAAGGCCGACGCCATTGATGTCCAAGTCGATCAAGTCGGCTTCCGCATCCCAGATGAGTTCGTCGTCGGATATGGACTCGATTTTGCTGGCAAGTACCGCAATCTTCCCTATGTTGCCGTGCTGGATGGGTCGGAAATCCCGGAGAGCATATAGGCGATGGTATACTCCAAGGCGCGTCCCCCGGTCCGGGCAACGACGTGACAATTCCTGGCATCGGGGCTGGCGGGAGGTCAATCGATGGGTGAAATCAAACGACTGCGCAGCAGCGTCGTCTGGGTCGTCCTGATCATCGCAGTCATCGCTCTTTGGTTCATCGTCGTCAATAACGACAGCTCTGCGCCGCGCAAGGATTTCAGCGCCGTCGCCGCCGAGATCAAGGATGGGAAGGTCTCCCGCCTCGAGCAGCGCCAGGGCAGCAGCACCGTCTGGGTCTACTACAAGGACGACACGCCGAAGGCGAAGACGATCCTCCCGTCCGACCGGACGGACATCTTCGAAACGCTCAGCAACTTCGGCATAGATCCCTCGGTCGTGCCCGTCGATGTCAAGCCGGCGAGCCGGTGGGGCAACTGGCTGAGCGCCGTCGGCTTCCTCTTACCAACGCTCTTCCTAATCGCCATCTTCGTCTTCATGATGCGCCAGGCGCAGGGGAGCAATAACCAGGCGATCTCCTTCGGTAAGAGCCGGGCGCGCCTGTTCATGGGGAACAAGCCGACGGTAACCTTTGCCGACGTCGCCGGCGTTGATGAGGCGAAAGAAGAGCTGGTCGAGGTCGTCGAGTTCCTCAAGTACCCGGACAAGTTCCAGGCGCTTGGCGCGCGCATCCCGCGCGGCGTCTTGCTCGTCGGCCCACCAGGCACCGGCAAAACGCTCCTTTCCCGCGCGGTGGCCGGTGAGGCGGGCGTGCCGTTCTTCAGCATCTCTGGTTCTGAGTTCGTCGAAATGTTCGTCGGCGTCGGCGCCAGCCGCGTCCGCGACCTCTTCGATCAGGCGAAGAAGAGCGCGCCGTGCATCGTCTTCGTCGACGAGATCGACGCGGTTGGCCGGCAGCGCGGCGCGGGTCTCGGCGGCAGCCACGATGAGCGTGAGCAAACCCTGAACCAGATCCTCGTCGAGATGGACGGCTTCGACAGCAGCACCAACGTGATCGTCATCGCGGCGACGAACCGGCCCGATGTCCTCGATCCGGCGCTGCTGCGGCCGGGCCGCTTCGACCGCCAGGTCATTCTCGATCGGCCAGATATCCAGGGTCGGAAGGCGATCCTCGAGGTGCACGCTCGAGGTAAGCCGCTCGAAGAGGATGTCAGCATCGAGAACCTGGCTCGCCAGACACCCGGCTTCTCCGGCGCTGATCTGGAAAACCTAGTCAATGAAGCCGCGATCCTGGCGGCACGTCGTAACAAGAAGACAATCGGCCGCGAGGAGCTGACGGAGGCGATCGACCGCGTCATCGCCGGTCCGCAGCGGAAGAGCCGGGTGATCTCCGAGCGCGAGCGGGCGATGACCGCCTACCACGAGGCTGGACATGCCCTCGTCGCGCGGATGCTGCCCAACGCCGACCCCGTTCGCAAGGTCTCGATAGTCGCACGCGGCATGATGGGTGGCTACACGCGAGTCGTTCCCGACGAAGACCGCCTCTTCAAGACGAAGAAGCAGTTCGAGGATGAGCTGGCGGTCCTGATGGCCGGGCATGTCGCCGAGATGATGGTCTTCGACGAGCAGTCGACCGGCGCCGCGAACGACATCGAGCGAGCGACCGCGATCGCGCGGCGGATGGTGACGGAGTTCGGCATGAGCCGGACACTCGGACCGCTGGCGTTCGGCAAGAAGGACGAGCTGGTCTTCCTCGGTCGCGAGATCAGCGAGCAGCGTAACTACAGCGAAGAGGTCGCCTATCAGATCGATCAGGAGATCCGCGAGCTGATCGAGACCGCCCACACGCGAGCCAAGGAAGTCATCACCCAGTACTTCGACAAGCTGGAGGCGATTGCGAAGCTGCTGATCGAGAAGGAGACGATCGAAGGCGACGAGCTGGAAGCTCTCTTCGACACGCCACGGCCGCAACCGCAGCTCGTCGGCCCGCCGGTCAGCCGGCCGGCCGTCCGGATCCGGGAAGGTCTCGCCGCCGCGGTCGAGCAGCGCCCGGATGATCGGCAGGAACGCGATACGCCGCCCGCTCCGGGTCTACTCCGCCCGCAGCCGGCCGATTGATGGGTGCTGGTGGTTGGCAAGCGAGATTGAAGTTAAGCAAGAAGCCCGGCCGTTTGAGCCGGGCTTCGTTTCAGTGGTGGAGGCAGGGGGATTCGAACCCCCGACCTCTACAGTGCGATTGTAGCGCTCTCCCAGCTGAGCTATGCCCCCAC
>CALGSZ010000138.1 GCA_937901745.1 uncultured Chloroflexota bacterium
GTGCTGGAGCGGCAGGATCGCCAGGATCGGGCTGACGCACTCGGCGCCGAGGTCGGGGAGCGGCAGGCTGACCGTGCCGAGGGCGGAGAGCGCCGGATCGCCGACGACGAACGTATCGGCGCCGAGGGTGCGGAGGCGCTCTAAGACCGGCTGCAGCGCGGTCGCGCCCGGGCCGGAGGGCGCCACGGCGATCACGGGAAAACCCCGGTCGATCATCGCCATTGGGCCGTGCAGCAGGTCGGCGCTGGAGAAGGAGTGCGCGACGACGTAGGTCGTCTCCATCAGCTTCAGCGCCGCCTCGCGCGCCGTTGGGTAGTTGTAGCCGCGCGCGGTGACGACGAGCTGATCGGCGAACCGGTAGCGGATCGCCAGGTGCGCAACCTCCTCCTCGCGGCTAATCAGCGCCGCCGCGCGCTCGGGGAGGTCGGCCGCCTCGTCGCCGGTGCGGCCGGCGATCGCCTCGATCAGGTAGAAGAGGGTCAGCAGCTCGGCGGTGTAGCTCTTCGTCGCGGCGACCGCTTTCTCTGGGCCCGCCAGGACATCGAGGTGATACTCGGCGGTGTTAGCGAGGGGAGAGCCCGGCGAGTTCGTCACCGCGACGGTGATCGCTCCGGAGGCGCGGGCGCGCTCGAGCGGCGTCACGATGTCCGGTGAGGCGCCGGATTGGCTGACGCCGATCACTAGGACGTCGCGCAGGTCGGGGTGCGCGTCATAGACGGTCATCGTCGAGGGGGACGCCGACCCAGCCGCCATCCCCAGGCGGGTCTCGACCAGGTATTTCCCGTAGAGCGTCGCGTGGTCGGAGGTGCCGCGCGCGACGAAATACGCGAAGCGCGGCCGCCGAGCCCGGATCTCTCGCGCGACCGCCTCGATCTCCGGCCGTCCCGCGCTCTGGATCCGCGCCAGCACCTCCGGCTGCTCGCGAATCTCCGCCGCCATCAGCTCACCGCCCACCGCGCTCTTCCTCCTTCCGTTGATAGACGACGCGCCCGCCGACGATCGTCGCGACGACGCGCAGCTCTCGGTCGAAGAGTGTCAAGTCGGCTTCCGCACCGGCCGCGATTCGGCCGAGGTCGCTCATGCCGAGCAGCCGGGCCGGGATCTCGGTCGCCATCCGCAGGGCCTCGGCCGGTGTCGCCTCCGTCCAGCGGATGATGTTCCGGATCGCCGCGTCCATGGTCAGCACCGCTCCCGCCAGGGTGCCGTTTGGCAAGCGGGCGGCGACGCCGTCGGTGATGACCTCTTGCCCGCCGAGCGTGTACCGGCCAGGGGGCATCCCCGCCGCGGCCATCATGTCGGTGACGAGGGCGATGCGCTCCGGTCCCTTGGCGCGGACCGCGAGCTGGAGGCTCGCCGGGTGGGAATGTACCCCGTCGGCGATCAGGCCGATCGTGATGCGGTCGTCAACCAGCGCCGCGCCGATCGCGCCGGGCGCGCGGTGACCGAACGGAGACATCGCGTTGTAGAGGTGCGTCGCCATCGCGGCGCCGGCATCCACGCCCGCGACGAACGTCTCCAGATCGGCGTCAGTGTGGCCGAGGCTGGCGAGGATGCCGCGCTCGCGCAGCTGGCGGATGCGCTCCAATCCACCAGGGCGCTCCGGCGCGAGGGTCATCAGGCGCACCGATGGCTCGGCGATCAGGGTGGCGAAGAGGTCGTCGCTGGCCGCTTCGATGCAGGCGAGCGGGTGCGCGCCTTTCCGCGCCGGCGCGAGGAATGGCCCCTCCAGGTGCAGCCCCAGCATGCGTGCGCCGGACGCGTCCTGCGCGGCGGCGAAGGCGGCGAAGACGCGCGGGTAATGCTCAGCCGGGGAGGAGATGATCGTCGGCAGGAATGCGGTGACGCCGGTCTCCGGCAGGTGAGCGGCCAGCTGGCGCAGCGCCTCCGGATCCTCTCCGACATCCACGCCGAAGCCGCCGTTGACCTGGAGGTCGATCAGGCCCGGCGAGACGATCTCTGCCTTCAGGACGTCGCTCGGCAGAGATTCGGGGCGGGGATCGCGGAGCACCTCGGCGATGCGGCCGTCGCGCACGATCGCCGCGCCCGGCACGAGGCTACTGCCGAGCAGCAGGTCGCCAACGACGGCGAAAGTCTCCCCCGGCATCTCACGCGCCTCCCGAGCCGCTGATGCGGAGGACGGCAGGTTGGAGACGCGCATCGAGCCCCGTCCCCGTCCCTTGCGCCGCGATGCGGGCCAGAGCGCGGGCGGCGCTGAGCGCGGGATCCGTCACGACCTCGACCTGCCCAACCGTCGTCCGGCGGCGGAGGCGTCGCACGACCATCGCGCGGTAGCCCGGCTCGCCGGTCAGCAGCCCGCCGGAGAGGGCGATCGGCAGCGCGCCGCCGGGGAAGCTCAGGCGGCGGCCAGCGGCGATGGCGGTCTCGGCCAGGCCGTCCGCGCCGTCGCGCAGGATGCGGCGGGCGACCGCGTCACCGGCGCGCGCGGCGGCGAAGACGAGCCCCGCTAGCTCGGCGACGGCCGGTTTCGTGTCGTCGCGGTGCTCGACATAGACCTTGCCGATGATGTCGAGCGGATCGGTGATGCCCCAGCGCTCGAGGATGGCGGGGAGGAGCGTCGTCTCCGGGCCGCGTCCGTCGGCGGCGCGGGCGGCCGCTCGCAGCGCGCGCTGGCCCAGGTCCCAGCCGCTCCCTTCGTCACCGAAGAGGTGGCCCCAACCGCCGGCGCGCGCGGTGCCGCCGTCTGGATCGCGGCCGAGCGCGATCGAGCCGGTCCCCGCGATCAATGCGATGCCGACGGCACCGTCGAGCGCGGTCAGCAGCAGCTCGGCGTCATTGGTGATGCGGACCTCGCGCGCGAGATTAGTCAGGTGCGGCAGGAGCGCATCGCGCGCGCCGGGTCGGTCAATGCCCGCCAACCCGAGCCACATCGCGTCGAGCGGGGTGGGGCTGCCGGCCTCGCGCGCGGCGGCTTCGATTGCCTGGCGCAGGTTCGCGACGGCCGGGTCGAAGCCGACGGCGGTCGTGTTCGAGCTGCCGGCGGACGCCCGGCCAAGCTCGCGGCCCGTCGCGTCGACCACGACGGCGATGGTCTTGCTGCCGCCGCCGTCAACCCCCGCGAAGCATCTCAGTTCGGACATGGAGCCGCCTCGCCGAGCGCCGCCCGCACCGAGCCGCCGGCCGCGCTCAATCGTTGCCGCGCTTCCTCTGGCGAGACGCCAGCGCGGACCGCGACGATCGCTGTCTTGACTTCGCCGCCTGCCAGGGAGAGCGCCGCTGCCGCTTCGTCATGGTCCAATCCAGTCGCCGCCTGGACGATCCGGACGGCCCGCGCGCGCAGCTTCGAGTTCGTCGCTTGCAGGTCGACCATCAGGTTGCCGAATGTCTTGCCGAGCCGGACCATCGCGCCGGTGCTGAGCATGTTGAGGACCATCTTCTGTGCCGTCCCGGCCTTGAGCCGCGTCGAGCCGGCGATGACCTCCGGGCCGACGACCGGCGCGATCATGATCTCGACGAGCTTCTCCAGCGGTGTCCCCGTGTTGCAGGCGATGCCAATCGTGAGCGCCCCGATCGCGGCGGCGTGTCGCATCGCGCCGAGGACGTAGGGCGTGCGGCCGCTGGCGGCAATCCCGACGACGGCATCGGCCTCGCTGACCCCGAGACGAAGGAGGTCAACGCGGCCCGCTTCGTCGTCGTCTTCCGCGCCTTCGACCGGCTCGGTCAGCGCCGCCGGACCGCCCGCGATCAGGGCGACGACCGTTCCCGGCGGGACGCTGAAGGTGGGGATGCACTCGGCGGCGTCCAACGCACCGAGCCGCCCGGAGGTGCCAGCCCCGACGTAGATGAGGCGTCCGCCCGCGCGCAGCCGCTCCGCGATCGCCTCGACCGCTTCCGCGATGCGCGGGAGCTCGTTCCGGACCGCCTCGGCGACGCGGGCATCCTCCGCGTTCATCGCGGTCACGATGCCGAGCGCATCGAGGCAATCGAGATCCCTTGTGGCGGGATTGATCGCCTCGGTCGTCAGGTTGGCGGAGGTGTCGCTGGTACGATCCATGTAGCCCTTTCCAGCAAGGGGTGCCCGGCGATGGGCGGATAGACTGTCGAACGATCCCATTCTACCGGCGCCGGGCGGAGGGGGCGGACTGACAGGAAACTGATGGCGCTAGGGGCGGTGACAAGGCTCTTTGTCCATAGTTCTTTGTACTCGTGTACTGCAAATTGAGGACAAGGACGTGTCAGCCGTCTATGACAATCGAGGAATGGTAGTGAAGGAGACCGGTGTGGGTGAGTGGAGCGCCGATGGGCGGTTCCATGGCGTGGATGAGCCGCGCGGCTTGGGCGCGGTGGCACGCTCGGCACTCTATGACGGCTTCTTCGGCCGGATGTTTCGCCATCTCCCGCCGTTGGAGCCGAGCGACGAGCAGCTGGAGCGCCTAGCCGAAACGATGGTCGATACCGGCGATACAGCCGGTGACTCGCGGATTCCGGCGGGCTATACCTACCTCGGCCAGTTCATCGATCACGACCTGACCTTCGATCCGACCTCGAGTTTGCAGCGGCGCAACGACCCCGATGCGCTGCACAACTTCCGCACGCCGCGCTTCGATCTCGACTCCCTCTACGGCGGCGGTCCGATTGACGAGCCCTTTCTCTACGAAGCGGACGGCGTCCGCTTTCGCGTGCAGCCGATCTACGATGGGGAGCTCGATCTGCCGCGCGTCCCGGACCCCGACCCGGCGCGGCGTCGCGCGCTGATCGGCGATCCGCGTAACGACGAGAATGTCATCGTCTCGCAGCTCCACCTCGCGTTCCTCCGCTTCCACAACGCCGTCGCCGAGACGATCGACGGTCCGCCAGCGGAGCGCTTCGCGCGTGCCCAGCGGATCGTCCGCTGGCATTACCAGTGGCTCGTGGTGCACGACTTCCTAGCGCGGGTGGTGGGAGAGGATGTGGTCCACGACATCCTCCGCGAGGAGCGATTCATCGTCTCGACCAGCAGCGAGCCAGCGCGGGCGGTCACGCGACTCTCGCCGCACCTCTGCTTCTTCGGGTGGCGCAACCAGCCGTTCATGCCGGTCGAGTTTGCCGGCGCCGCGTTTCGCTTCGGCCACAGCATGGTCCGCCCGGCCTATGTCCTCAACGGCCAGCTCCTCCAGCTCATGGGCAGACCGGTCCCGGTCTTCGCGCCGGACGACGGGACAGGTGGGGAAGCCCTCGACTTGCGCGGGTTCCGTGAGCGCCCGCCCGGCTGGACGATCGAGTGGGAGCGCTTCTTCGAGATCGGCGTAGCCGACTCGGCGCGGCCGCTCCAGTGGGCGCGCCGCATTGACCCGACGCTGGCGGAGGGGCTGAGCCATTTGCCGACGGTCGAGGCGGATAGTCCACGATCGCTGGCGGAGCGAAACCTGAAGCGGGGGAGGGCGCTCGGCCTGCCGTCGGGGCAGGCGGTCGCGCGGGCGATGGGCCTCCCGCGCGATCTCATCCTCGATGCAGACGCGATGGGGCTGACTGGCGAGCTGGCGGACTGGTTCGGCGCGGAGACGCCCCTCTGGTACTACGTCCTGGCCGAAGCCAAAGTCCATCAGCAGGGGGAGCGATTGGGGCCGGTCGGTGGCCGGATCGTGGCGGAGGTACTCCTCGGGTTGCTGGCGGCCGATCCACATTCGTACCTGCGCCTCGCGCCCGGGTGGACGCCGGAGCCCGGCTGCTACGGGGCAGAGCAAGAAGGAGGGCACCCCGTCTTCGGGATGCCCCAGCTGTTGCGGTTTGCCGGCGTGATAGAGTCACCATGGGGTGGCGGAATGAGTGCAAGCTCATCTGGAAATGGGCAAAATTCGTGGTCCCTCGCGGATTGGCAGGGTGAACGAAGGGAGTCTGCAGTGAGCGCCTCGACGTATCAGCAGAACAAGATCGCCAACTTCGCGTTCCCGCCGGAGGTCTGGAAGAGTTTCACTGAGATCGGCGGTGAGCACAAGACGAAGTACATCTTCCTCGAGCGACGCCTTATCAATGCGACCAACATCATCGAGATGCGGAAGCGCGAGGGAGCCATGCTCTACATCGTCGATCACCCGACCGGAGGTGCGCGCGTCAATCTCGATTTCGAGCGCAAGGAAGGCGGCTATTGCACGATCTACCGGGCCAGCACGAATCAGGAGCAAGATCTCAGCAACGACGAACTCAAGCCGGATGAGACCTTCTACCTCTATCCGGGCGATGTCCTCTTCGTCTGCAACTTGGAGTACCGGCTGGGCTGCGGCGATCCGCAGGGAATCACGGTGCTGATGTCCGGTATCGACCTGGGCGGCGACTGCATCGGGCGCCCCTGTCCATAAGACTGCGGCGCTCGGACTGCCGCTCTCACCCCAAGGAAGGCGGCGGGCAGAGCCGGTGGGCCGTGGCGTAGGCGGCCGCGGCGGCGCGGTTCTGCCCGTGATTGACCAGCTTGTTGAGGATGTGCCCGACGATCGTGGTGACGGTGCGCACGGAGATGCCGAGCTCGGCCGCGATCTCGCGGTCCTTGAGCCCGCTGGCGATCAGGCAAAGGACCTCGCGCTCGCGTGGCGACAGCCGCCGCAGATCCTCGGGCAAGGTCGTCGGCTCAGCGGCCTTCTGCTCTGCCGGCGGGGCGACAACGATCGAGAAGGCGATGGCGATGGCATCGTCGAGCGATAGCGTCTCGCCGATTAGCCAGTGGCTGTTGAACGCTTCCTCTCCCACGCTGCGCTTCGCGCTCTCGAGGATGCCTTGAATCTGTTGCTGGTCGGCCTCGGTCGCGACGATCCGCGTGCTCTGCCGCCAGGCCGTCGCCGCCGCGATGAGGCGGATGGCAGAGGCGGCGTCTCCCTCCAGGCAGGCGACGTGGGCGATCCCTTCGATCGCCGCGGCGGTGAAGTAGTCCTGGAACCCACCCTGGCGGAGGAGTCGCAGTGCCTCGATGAAGTGACTCAGCGCCCCGGCGCGGTCGTTGCTGAGCAGCGCGATCTGCCCGAGCTCGAGAACAATGTAGCCGGCCACTTCCTTGCTGCCGACTGTCGCGTTCTCTTCTTGGGCTCGCTCGAGGAGCACCTGCGCCGGCTTGAGATGGCCTTGCATCCGCCCGATCCGAGCGAGGTCAATGAGTGCGAAGATTGCACTGTCCCCCCGGCCGAGCGCGCGCCACTGGCTGAGCGCCGCGCCAATGCGCTTCGCCGCCGTCGCCAGCTCGCCCTGCTTCATCGCGACGAAGCCGAGGTAGTGCTCGACGAGCGCGATTCCGGCCGAGTCGTTCAGCGATTCAAAGAGCTCCCGCGCGGCTCGGAGAGACTCTAGCGCTTGCTCGTGCGCGCCCATGTCGCTGGAGGCGATGCCCAGGCCGGAGAGCGCCCGCGCCTCGCCACGCCGGTCGCCGAGCAGCCGGTAGAGCTCCAGGCCTCGTTCGTAATGCCGCTGCGCCTCGATGGGGTTCCCCTGCAAGAGTATGTGGCCATAGAGGAGCAGCATTTCCGCCAGGAGCGCGGGGTTCGTGTCGCAGCCGAGCGCGATCAATCGTTGGAGCCGGTCGCGGTGCTCGACCCACGCGCCCGACGCCTTCCAATAGTTCCACGCCCCCTTGCAGATCCGCAGCGCCATCTCGCAGCCGATCGCGCCTTGTTCGAGGCACCAGATCAGCGCGGCGCGGATGTTTGCGGCCTCGGCATCGAGGAGCGGCATCCAGGTGGAGAAGCGACCGGCCGCTAGGTCCGGCTCCGCCCGCTCGACCAGGGAGAGGACGTAGCGGGCCTGCGCCCATCTCGCGGCGGCCTCTTCGCCGTGCTGCTGGAGCTGCTCCTGGCAGAACTGCCGGATGGTCTCGAGCATCCCGAATCGTGGCTCGTCGTCCGGCCCGCTCACGATGCGAATGAGGTGCTTGTCCAGGAGCGAGGTGAGCATGTCCAGCACGCTCGGGAAGGGTGGGGCGGAGCCGTTGCGCACCTCGTCTCGCGGCCTCGCCACGGCCTCGGCGGCTTCCAGACTGAAACTGCCTGCGAAGACCGAGAGGCGGCAAAGCAGGAACTGCTCGTCTGGCGTGAGCTGTGTGTAGCTCCACGCGATGGTGCCGTCAATCGTCTGGTGACGCTCGGGGAGACCGTGGCCGCCCACGCGCAGCAGGTCTCGCGTGCCCGGAGTAGCCGCGGCGAGGCGAGCCCGGAGCGCCTTCGGGGAGAGGACGGCGGACCGCGCCGCGGCCAGCTCGATTGCCAGCGGGAGGCCGTCCAGCAACGCGCAGACCGCGGCAACATCGCCGGCGTTCGCTTCCGAGAGGGCGAATGTCGGCCGGACCGCGCGCGCCCGCTCGACGAAGAGGCGAACGGCCGGGCTGCTGCCAATCTGTTCAACGGTGAGCGGCCCCGTCAGATCCGGCAGGAGCAGCGGCTCTACCGGGAAGAGCTGCTCGCCGTAAAGTCCCAGCCGCTCCCGGCTCGTGGCCAAGACGACGAGGGTCGGGCAGGAGACGAGCAGGAAGGAGACGAACGGAGCGGCTGGCAAGAGGTGCTCGAAGTTGTCGAGCACGAGGAGCAAGTGCTGCGGCGCGATCTCGTCAATCAGACTGTCAATGAGCGGCCGGTGAGGGTCGATCTCACAGTCGAGCGCCTGGGCAACCGCGGCCGCAATCGAGGCAGGGTCATTGACCGGGGAAAGATCGACGAAACAGACCCCGTCATCGAAATGTCTTTCCGCCATTGAGGCGGCGCGAAGCGCGAGTCGAGTCTTGCCGACGCCTCCAGGTCCGACTAACGTCAACAGTCGTACAGCCGGGGCCGCCAGGAGGCGTGCGAGTTCTGCCAGCTCGGGCTCGCGTCCGATGAGGCTCGTGATCGGCTCCGGCAGGCCGGTCACTCGCGTAGCGCCCATCGTCAAATGCCCCCCGCCGGGCGCTGAGTCGCAGTTCCGTCACGGCGGTCCAGCTCACGTGACCCGGAGCAGTGTAGGAGGATCGTCCAGCCCGTGCAATAGGCCAAATGGGCCGAGAAAGGTTACGCGGAGTTGGGCGCGGCGCCTGAGGACAATGTGGCGCCAGCCGTGACAGAATTAGCTCATCCTTGCTTGTGAGTTTACAGTTCGCCGGATACCGCCCTTGCCGCAACGAATCCCGGTTAGAGGTGCCGCAAGAACGCGTCCGGATGGTTGAGAAACTCGCGCGTGACGGTAACGTGCTCGACGGCGTCGTAGGGGATCTCGCGTGGGGCGCCGTCGTCGAAGCCGAGGATGGTTGCACCGGGGAGAGACATCAGGATCGGTGAGTGGGTGGCGATGATGAACTGCGCGCCCTGCTCCTCGGCCATGGTCTTCAGGAGCGACAGTAGCGTCAGCTGGCGGGTAGGAGAGAGCGGCGCCTCCGGCTCGTCGAGCAGGTAGAGCCCGTTAGGCTGAAAGCGGGCGCGGAAGAGCTCCAAGAAGCTCTCGCCGTGCGACCGCGCGTCAAGCCCTTCGCCGTAGCGCTCGCGCATGGCGGCAAGCTCGCGGGCGTAGGGCATCTGACCGAGGCTGCGGGCGAGAGCGGACCGCGACGTATCTTCCGCGATCGCGCGGGCGTCCGCCTCTAACTCCTCGCGCAATCGCTCCATCCGCGTTGCATATCCGAAGAAATCCTCCGCTCGCAGGTAGAAGCCGCGTCGAGTCCTGCGCGACCAGGTGAGGCGCATGGCGCGGGCGAGCGCCTGCCCGGCCGCCAGCGTGCGGTCGCGCTCGGCGTCCACCGTCCCAACCGTGATCGCGCGTGCGGCGCAGGCAATCCCCTCGAGGAGCGTAGATTTACCGGAGCCGTTCTCCCCGACGAGGAAAGTCACAGGAGTGCGGAATTCGAGCCGCTGACCGATGAGGGAGGCGATGACCGGCACGCTGAAGGGGAAGCGCTCGGCCAGCGCGGGCGGCGCCTCCCGGAATTCCACGGCTTCTAAATGGATCATGCATCGTCCCTCTCGGCAGGAGGCATCGCTTGGAGGCGTGTTCCTCTCGCCCATCGGCCGCCAACCGTACCACGCCGGCACCGTACAATGAGCGGCCAAGAGGCTGCCGATCGTTGAAGCAAGGAGTGAGTCGACACCGTGTTGACTGAACGTGCCCGCGCGCTGCTGCACGAGTGGGTGGAGAGCGAGAGCCTGCGCAAGCACTGCGAGGCGGTTTCCGCCTGCATGCGTCACTTTGCACGGCGAGCGGGAGAGGATGAGGATCTTTGGGGCGCTGTCGGGTTGCTGCATGACCTCGACTACGAGAAGCATCCCAATCTGGAGCTAAGCGAGGATGGCCATCCATTCGTCGGGGTCGCATATCTGCGCGAGCATGGCTGGAGCGAGGAGATCTGCCGGGCGATTCTCAGCCACGCGGACTACAGCGGCGTCGAGCCGGTATCCCTGATGGAGAAGACGCTGCGCGCCGTAGACGAGCTGAGCGGATTCGTGACCGCGGTTGCGCTCGTCCGGCCAGACAAGAGCATCCACAGCGTTCAGGTCTCCTCCGTCCGGAAGAAGATGAAGGACAAGGCGTTTGCCGCGAAGGTGAGCCGGGAGGAGATCGTCCACGGGGCGGAGTTGCTCGGCATGCCGCTGGAGGAGGTGATCGCTGAGGTCATCGCGGCGCTGCAAGCGGAAGCGGACCGGCTCGGGCTCGCCGGTGTCACCGAGCAGGCGGCGACAAGCGGCGCCTAGGGACTGAGCGCGATGACGGTCGGGCCTGGGAGCGCGGGCGGCATGCACGGAATATCGGAAGAGGCGGAGGCGTTAGCCCGGCGGATGCTGGACGTGGTGCTGGAGATGCGGCGCGAGCGCCGGTTAGGCGCTCCCCGCCCGTCCGATGAGCTGGAGCGCGCGGCCGGTCAGCCGATCACGCCCGACGGCCTGGGCTGGGAGCGCGCGCTCCACCTTTGGCTGGACGTGCTTGCTCCGGCGAACATCGCGGTCGATCACCCGCGGTATCTTGCCTTCGTGGGTCAGGCGCCAACCGAGGCGTCCATCTTCTTTGATCTCCTGGTCAGCGCGTCAGCGGTCTATGGTGGAGCGTGGCTGGAGGCAGCCGGCGCGATCCACGCCGAAAATCAGGCGCTGCGCTGGCTGGCCGATCTCGCCGGGTTCCCGTCCGGCGCGGGCGGCACTTTCGTCCCCAGCGGCACTCTCGGGAACCTCGCGGCGCTGCATGCTGCTCGCGACGCCGCGCAGCGACGGCGCGACGGCGCTCGTCCGCCTCGCTGGCGCATGATCACATCGGCCGCGGCGCATTCGTCAGTCCACGCCGCCGCTCGTGTCCTCGATGTCGAAGTGCTCGTCGCGCCCGTGGACGATCGCGACCGCTTGACGGCGGAGGGGATTCGCCGGGTGGTTGGAGATGAGGGCGATGACGCGATCTTCGCCGTCGTCGCCTCGGCCGGAGCGACGAATGCCGGCGCGATCGATGATCTCGCGGGGATCGCGGAGCTCTGTCAGGAGCGTGGGTGGTGGCTCCATGTGGACGGAGCCTATGGGTTGGCCGCGCTCGCCGCGCCGAGCCGGCGCGCCGCCTTCGCCGGGATCGAGCGGGCGGACAGCTTCATCGTCGATCCGCACAAGTGGTTCTACGGGCCGTACGACTGCTGCGCCTTGCTCTACCGAGAGCCGGCGATCGCGGCGGCCGCCCATTCCCAGCACGCGGCGTATCTGGAAGCGGTCAGCGAGCGGGACGAATGGAACCCCGCGGACTATGCCGTGCACCTATCACGGCGGCCGCGTGGGCTGCCGTTCTGGTTCTCGCTGGTGGCGCACGGGACGCGAGCGTACACGGAAGCGATCGAGGCGACGCTGGAGACGACCCGAAAGGCGGCGGCGGCGATACGTTCTCGACCCTACCTCGAGCTGCTGCTGGAGCCGGAGCTGACGGTGCTGTTGTTCCGTCGCCTCGGCTGGGGTGAGGCAGACTACGAAGCGTGGTCTGACCGGTTGCTGCGCGAGCAGATCGCGTTCGTGGTCCCAACCCGCTTCCATGAGGAGCCGGTAGCGCGGCTCTGCATCGTCAATCCCCGCACGACGATCGCCGATATCGAGCACGTGCTTGACACCATGGCATAGGCAAGAGCCGCCCTTTTGGCAACGCGGATCTCCGGGCAGTCCGGCAACAAGCGGACAGCGCCGTTACCCGCGCTGCAACGTAGTACTAATTGACGCGCTGGCGGCACGCGACATGCGACGTCTTACTGGCGTAAACTCAGTGTGAAAAATCTTGACGCCCCGGGATTTTGAGACAGTTACTGGGGAAAACGATACGTAAGGATATGGTGAATGGCACCTCTGTATATGGCGCTGCTCGACATAGTGAGAGAGTATTCCTCGATGCCGTGGTGATCACTGGGGCTGTGCCGTCTTGGCAGAAGTATGGGCGGTCGCGAGGGCCGGAGGAATAGCATGACGCGGCGCTGGTCACTGCGCACCCGGTTCGTCGCCGCCGCGTCGGCGTGTCTGTTGCCGTTGCTGGCCGTCATTCTGTTCATCCTCGATCAGAGCCTCGAGAACAGCCGCGACCAGATCTTCGATACCGAGGTGGCAGTGAGTGGGGTGGTCTCCACCCTGCTCTCGCAGACACTTGAAGAGAACCACGCGGTCTTGCAGGATCTCGCGAAGCGGGAGGAGATCCAGCAGCTCAATGAGTCCGCGGCGCAGCCCGTGCTCAACCAGACGTTGACGCTGCGCCCGAGCTTGAAGGGGCTCTTCCTGATCGGACCGGACGGAAAGACTGTCACGTACTTCGGCATCGAGCCAAGCGCCTCTCTCCTCAGCACCATCAAGCCCCTGACCGACAATGCATTGCGGGCTGGAGCCCCCGGCGTCTCGGGCAAGATCGGCTTGCCAGGAACCGACGGCGCCGCGGTCGTCGCGCTGGTTGCGCCGGTGCTGCCGAGCGCGGAAGAAACCTCCGACAACCAGCCGGTCGAGGGGAAGCCGATGGCGGCCATCGGTGCGTTCCTCGATGCCGAGCGCCTGAACCGGGCGTTGGCCGCGGCGACCGAGTTCGGCGGGCAAACGATGATCGCCGTCGTCGCGGAGGGCGGTCAGATCGTCGTGAACCAGCCGGGTGTCGAGATTATCGGGCGCGATCTGAACGAGAAGCTGGCAGCGAAGATCAATGAGGCGATCGCCGGTAAGCGGACGACGCAGACGTATCGCGATGCCGAGGGGGTGGAGCGCCTGGCGGTCCTCTCTCCAGTCTCCTACGAGGGCGCAAAGTGGGCCGTCGTGGTCAGCAGCCCCTCGCCGACGGCGTATTCGCCGAATCAGGATCTGCTCGAGCGTGGACTGATTGCGCTCGCCGGTGCGGTGACGCTGACCCTGATCCTGGCGGTCATTTTCGGTGAGCTGACGGCTCGCCCGCTGCGCCAGCTGACGGAGCAGGCGCACGCCGTCGCCGAAGGCGAGCTCGACCGGCCGCTGCAATCGGTCGGGCGTGGCGAGGTCGCTGCTCTCAGCTCCGCGATCCAAGACATGGCAGCGCGCCTCACGCGGCAAGTGCGCGATACGGAAGCGACGCGCGAAGAGGTGGTGCATCAGGCGGAGCTGCTTCGGGAGTTGCTGCGCCGCACGGTTCGCTTGCAGGAGGACGAGCGCCGGCGCATCGCGAGCGACATCCACGATGCGGTCTCTCCCCTAATCACCGGTGCGCTCTATCAGGTGCGCGCTCTGTCGCTGACGAGTCACGGGCAAAATGGCGGGAACGGCAACGGGAATGGCGCACACGCCGACGACGGGCTCGCCACGGTCAGTGACCTCCTGGAGCGGGCGATGGCGGAGCTGCACGACGTCGTCTTCGCCTTGCGGCCGCCCGACCTCGACGACTTGGGCGTCGTTGCCGCGATCGAGCGCTACGTCCAACAGATCAACCGCAGCGGTCTGCCTTGCCAATTGGAAGTCATTGGGGAGCCGGAGCGGCTTTCGCCGGAGGCCCGGCTCGGCGTCTACCGCATCGTGCAGGAGGCGCTGCACAACGCCCTGCGCCACGCGCACGCGGACGAGGCCGTAGTCAAGATGGAGTGGCTGGAGGATCGGCTCCGCGTCACGATCCGCGACAACGGATCGGGCTTCGATCCGGAGCAGGCCGCGCAGCCGACCTCGCTGGGCTTGCTGAGCATGCGTGAGCGCGCGGCGGCGATCGGCGCGACGCTAGAGATTGCCTCTCGGCCGGGCTCGGGGACCGCGATCATCCTCGAGCAGCCGCTGGCCGAAGAGCTGGTACCGGAGGACGCTGCCACTGCCGATGGGCAGGCCGAGGATCAGGCGTCCGTGAACGAAACGACGACCGTGGTGACCGTCGTCGAGCCGGGCCCAGCCAGTACCCCACGATAGGACTGCATAGGAGTACAATGTTTTTCACAGGAACGGTCCTGAGCGGAGATCAGGAAGGCTCCGTCGTTTCCCATCCACCACACGGGGACGATTGCGCTCTGGGTGGGGAGTCGATTAGCGGTGATCTCGGTTCTTCTCGTTGATGATCATCCAGTCGTTATCGAAGGTCTGCGCAAGGTGCTGGCGACCGCGGGCGATATCACCATCGCCGGCGAAGCCCACGATGCCGCCGGCGCGATTGAGCAGGCAAAGGCGCTGAAGCCGGATGTGATTCTGCTCGACCTGCGCATGCCGGGCGCCAGCGGCGTGCAGGCGACGCGCCGGCTGCGCGAGCAGGACATCCGCTCGGCGGTCATCATCCTCACGTCGTACGGCGATCAGGCGTACGTCCGGCAGGCGCTCGAGGCGGGGGCAGATAGCTATCTGCTGAAGACCACGCCGCCGGACCAACTGATCACCGCGATCCGCAATGCGGCGCGCGGGCGGCGACAGCTCAGCCCTGAGCTGCTCGATGGCGTGCTGGCCGATTTCAGCGGGCTGGCGCGCGAGCAGACGCGGCGGGAATCCGACCTCTCCGAAGAGGATCGCGAGATTCTGCGTCGCGCGGCGGAGGGAGCGACGAATCGGGAGATCGGCCTCGCGCTTGGCCGGAGCGAGATCGCCATCAAGAAGCGACTGCAAGTCATCTTCTCCAAGCTGGGCGCCGTCGATCGTGCCCACGCGGTCGCCGAGGCGATCCGCCGCGGGCTGATCTAACGACCAGTACTCCCCTGTGGATGCTGTAGCGCCTGTGACACCGAGTCGGCTCCAACGTACCGCGTTTGCTATCCGTTCGGCACGACACAGGGGCCCTAGCGGGGTTCTATCATCCAATTAGAGTTCGGTGAGCTTCCCGCAGCGAGAAGCCGCCGAACCAGCTCCCTCTAACGGAGCACCTACTGGGCGATGCCAGCCACATCGCTCAGTTGTACCCCTTCCCTCCCTCGGGTAGTCGGCCGCGCGGGCCCAGCCACTCGCGCGGCCGATCCTCCTTTAATCCCGCCATCTTCGCGGAGCGCCTCACGGACCATTCGGCATGGCCACGTCCGATCCGCACGTGATCGAAGCGACTTGTGACGCGCCGGCGACATGGCGCGCGGCACGTGGTGTGCGATTATCAGGACGATTCTGTGGGGATCGCGATGGCCGACCGCGACCGGATGCCTGAGCGATGAGGCGGCGCGCGCGCCGAGTGCAACACTCTAGGAGGCAACCATGAAACAATCACGATGGCTCATTGCCGTTGCATTCGTGCTCGGAACACTCCTCGGAGGGGGGCTCGTTGCCAGCATTGGATCTGGTGTGCATGCCCAGGAGGACGAAGCGACGCCCGAGAGCGCGGCCGAGTATCCCGCCGTGGAGATCGTTGAGCGCGTCCGGGAAGCGGTGGTCACGGTCGTCAACGAGCAGACCGTGAGTGGCTTCGGCCAGCTTCAGCCTGTCGGCTCGGGCACCGGGTTCATTATCGATGAGGAGGGCCACGTCGTTACGAATTGGCACGTCGTAACCGGCGGACAAGAGTTCCTCGTCATCCTCGCCAACGGCGATCGGCGGCCGGCGACGCTGGTCGGCTCCGATCCGCTAAGCGACCTGGCGGTGGTGCGGATCGAGGGTGAGGTGCCCGCGACGGTGCCGCTCGGCGACTCGGATCTGGCGAAGCCGGGTCAGCCGGTCCTCGCGATCGGATCGCCGCTGGGCTCGTTCACCAACACGGTTACGCAAGGGATCGTCAGCGCCACGGGCCGCGACTTCCCGGGAGCGAGCACCTACACCGATCTCATTCAGCACGACGCGGCAATCAACCCCGGCAATTCCGGCGGCCCGCTCTTCAACTTCAATGGCGAGGTGATCGGCGTCAATACGCTTGGCATTCCGTCGCAGAACGGTCAGCCGGTGCAGGGGTTGTTCTTCGCGATTCCGTCGAATCTCGTGCGGGAGATCGCTGAAACCCTGATCAACGAGGGCCGGGTCATCTATCCGTACTTCGGGATCGGCTTCCAAACCGTGACGTGGAACCTCGCTGCACAACTCGAGCTACCGGTCGACAACGGCGTGCTCGTCACCGATGTGGTGAGCAACAGCCCCGCGGACGACGCTGGAATTCAGCCAGGGGATATCATCGTCGCGATCGACGGCCAGCCGATCGATCAGGAGAACTCGTTCAGCGAGGTGCTGTTCGAGCATGAGCCGGGAGAGACCGTGATCGCGACGGTGAACCGGGACGGCGACGAGATCGAGGTCGAAGTCACGCTGGCGGAGCGACCCGACAACATATAGCGCGCTAGGGTGAAGAGAAGAAAGGCTGGCATCGTTGTGGTGCCAGCCTTTCTATGTACGTACGGACCAATTCGTCTATCCGAATGGGTATCCTGAATTAGGACGTTTCACCGTTAGAATCAGCGTGGGGTATGGGGTGTAGTGTTGGGAGTGCGCCGCTGTGCGTGTGTCGTCGGAGCTGAGCCGCGATTGTCGCTTGATTACCCTCCGACATCGCTGGCGAAGGTAACGAGCTGGAGGGATCCATGGCCGAGCAATTCAACATGCTGGTGATTGCCTGGCTCTTCATGCTCTTGATCGGCGGCTGGCTCCTGGTCAACGCGCTCATTGACCTCTGCGCTCGGCGGTTCCGTGACTGGCTGGGCGAGCGGTGGGCGCCACCCCGCTTGCGATGGAGCGAGCGCCGTAACGAGGATTCCGGCTCCTCCCACCGCGATTCGTCGCCGTACTCCCCGCTCCGTAGCTGACTCGGTGATCTTCGTCTCTCGCGTCTGGCGATGACGCTCATCGCCGGCGGCGACGCACTGGCCGTCGCGTTGGTGGCGGCGGGAGTGGACGCCAGCGTCGCTGGAGCACGAAGGGACCGGCGACCGCGAAGGCAGCGGCCAGAACGATCCCAACCGCGGCATACACCCAAAGTCCGGCTGCGAGCGCCAGCATGACGATCACTCCGAACGCGCCCATCACGGCCCAAAAGATCGCGTTCGCCAGGGACGGCATTGCTCTCCTCAGCACAATCGGCAGACGGATTTCTTCGTCAAGTCGCCCGCGCTCGCGACACAGGCGCCGTCGCGCGGCTCACCTCGACGGTAGCATCCCCGGCGGGCGAGTGAGCGAAGGGGAGTAGTCAATTCGGGCGGTTTCGGCCAACGACGTGCCTCTAGTCGATCGGCACGCGCCTGGCGTGAGGCATGGTGAGGCAGCCAGGCCACGGAGAGTGCCTGGCGTCGCGGGCTCGGGTTATGAGGCCGAGCCCCGCTCTCATGGAGTAGTGTGTCCCCGGCGGTTATTCCCAGGGACGATCGCCGAAGAAGGAGTAGCCCGGCTTCAGGTGTGCGCGGGCCACATCCTCGTTGAGGGTCAGCCCGTGGCCGGGCGCTTCGGTCAGGTGAATGAACCCATCCACGATGGGCGGCTCCCCGTCCACCAAATCGCCCCACCACGAGACATCGTGGGCGTGGAATTCGATCACCAGGAAATTGTTCATCGCCGCGCAGACGTGCGCCGCCGCGACGGTCCCGACCGGGCTAGCGACGTTATGCGGCGCGACTGGGATGTAGTAGGTATCGGCGTGATCGGCGACCTTCTTCGCCTCCAGCAAGCCGCCCATTTTCGGGATGTCCGGCGCGATGATCTCCGCCGCCTGCTTCTCGATCAATTCTCGGAAGCCGTGCTTGCGGTAGAGGTTCTCCCCGGTGCAGATCGGCGTCCGCGTCGCCGCCGTCACCTTCGCCTGGGCATCAATGTTCTCCGGCGGCACCGGGTCCTCCAGCCAGAGGAGGTCGAGCGGCTCCAGCGCCTGGGCGAGCTTGATCGCATCCGCGACCGCGAACTTCCAGTGACAGTCCAGCGCGAGCATGACATCTGGCCCGATCGCCTCCCGGACCGCCGTCGCGACCTCGACCATCCACTCCCGCTCACGCGTGCAGATCGTCCGATTGAACGGCTCGAACCAATGCCGCCGAGGATGGGGATCGTCGGAGATGTCGAGGGTGAAAGGATTCTTGGCGTCGAGATCGAATTTGATCGCGGTGAATCCGGCGGCGCAGACCTCCTTCGCCCGCTCCGCGTACGACTCCGGCCGGTGGTCGCGCCCGGCGTGGCAGTCGGCGTAGACGCGGATCTTGTCGCGGAAGCGGCCGCCGAACAGGTTGTAGATGGGGGTATTCAGCGCCCGGCCGACGAGATCCCAGAGCGCCAGCTCGATCCCGCTGATCGCCGTCACCGTCGTTCCAGCGAGGGAGCCTTCCCCGGAGAGGCAACGGATCATCATCTCGTAGAGCTTGCCGATGTTGAATGGGTTCTCACCGATGAGCAGGGGCTTGGCCTTGTGAATCAGCTCGGCGACACCCGCGCCCCAATAGGCTTCGCCGAGTCCGCTGATACCTTCGTCGGTATCGACGCGGACGAGCACCCAATCGAAGTTCCCCTCGATCACCGCGGTGCTGACGTTCGTGATCTTCACCCGTGTCTCTCCCTTCCCTGACAAAGGCGCTAATCACCGTATGTCACACGGCGCGACCGCGCCGCCCCGACGTGACGCGTCCGGCTGGCGATGGTCCGCGCGTGGTCTCCGTACGTAGGGATAGGTGTGCTCAGACTCGCGCGGCCGCTCGCGGTGTGACGCTGGAGACCGCCTCGGCGGGCGGCAGCGCGGTTTCGGTCTGGGCATCGAACAGGTGGAGGGAGTCTTGATCGAACGACACCCAGATCCGGTCGTCCGGTGAGACGTGGAAGGACGGGTCCACGCTGGCGACGACGAGATGCGGACCGACTTGAACGTGGACGAAGGTCAGATCGCCCGTCGGCTCGCTCGTGTAGACCTGGGCCGGCAGCGCTCCCGGAGCGGGCTGGTGCGAGAGGTGGATCTGATTGTGACGCGCGCCGACGATCAGATCGCCACTGCTCGCGTGGGCGCGATGGGCGTTGGCCGCCGAGAGCGGAATCTGCCAGCCGTCACCCACGAGCGAGGTCACGCCGTTCTCGCTGGTGACGCGGCCACGGAGAAAGTTCATCGAGGGACTGCCGATGAAGCCGGCCACGAAGACGTTGACCGGCCGGCTGTAAATCTCGTCCGGTGAGCCGTATTGCTGCAGGACGCCGCCGTTCATGACCGCGATCTTGTCCGCCATCGTCATCGCTTCGAGCTGGTCGTGCGTGACATAAATGACGGTGGCGCGCAACTCCTGGTGGAACCGCTTCAGCTCGGCTCGCATCTGGACGCGGAGCTTGGCGTCGAGGTTGGAAAGGGGCTCGTCCATCAAGAAGGCTTTCGGGTTCCGGACGAGCGCTCGGCCGAGGGCGACGCGCTGCTGCTGGCCGCCGGAGAGCTCCCGTGGCCGCCGGTTGAGGAGCGGCTCGATTCCAAGGAGCGCGGCCGTGTCGCGGATGCGCTTCTCGCGCTCCGATTTGGGCACGCCGCGCATCTTCAAGGGGAATTCCAGGTTGGCGTAGACGCTCTTGTTCGGGTAGAGCGCGTAGTTCTGGAACACCATCGCGATGTCGCGATCTTTGGGATCGAGGTCATTGACCAGCTGGTCGCCGATATAGATGTTGCCGTCGCTCAGCTCGATCAGGCCGGCGATCAGGTTGAGCGTCGTCGTCTTGCCACAGCCCGAGGGTCCGACGAGGGCGACGAACTCGCCGTCGCCGACGGTCAACGACACGTGATCGACCGCGACGACATCGCCATACGTCTTGACGATCTCTTCCAGAATGACCTCTGCCATAGCGCTCCTCGCTTGGAGTCGCTCGCCGCTCGGATCGGTCCCGACGCGGCGCGGTGCGCGGCGATTTCCAGCGGAGATGGTCCGCGCATCCTTGCCTATCGGCTCGCGGCGAGCGGCTCTCGGCTCATGTCTTGACCGCGCCTTCTGTCAGAGCCCGAACGAAATACTTCTGCAAGATCAAGAAGAGAGCGACGACAGGAACACTCATGATGAAGGCGGCAGCCATCAACCCGGGCCAATTGCTGGCGTATTCCGTGAAGAAGCGCTGCAGCCCGACCGGCAGCGTCAGGCGTTCCTCATTGTTGAGAAATGTCAACGCGTAGACATATTCGTTCCAAGCGAGGATGAAGGAATAGATCGCGGTCGCGATGATCCCCGGCGCTGAGAGGGGCATCACCACTCGCCAGAAGGCCTGGAAGCGAGAGGCGCCATCTATCCGCGCGGCCATTTCGAGCTCCGGCGGGATGTTGTCGTAGAAGCCTTTCAGGAGCCAGATCGAGAGCGGCAAGCCGAACGTCAGATACGTCAGGATCAGCGAGCCGTGCGTGTTCACCAGGTGCAGCCAGCGCATCATGATGAATAGCGGCATGAGAAAGACGACGGCCGGGAACATATTGCGTAAGAGGACGGAGAAGAAGAGCGCTTCCCGGCCGGGAAAGCGGAAGCGAGAGAACGCGTAGGCGGCGGGGATGGCGATCATCACGCCGAGCACCGTCGTCGCCGATGAGACCCAGAAGCTATTGAAAAGATAGCGGAGGAAGGTGGGGCCGACCTCGCTGTATGGAGAGAGGAGCCGCTCGTAGTGGCGCAGCGTCGGGTTGCTGGGGAGCCACTGCGGCGGCTGCTGGAGCGCCGCCCACTCGCTCTTGAGCGAGGTCGAAAGCATCCAAAGCATCGGGACGACGGTGAAGATCAGCAGGAGAACCAGGTAGATCCAGCCGAGGATGTCCCAAATGCCGCGTCGGCGGCGGGTCCGTCGCGCTGCCGCCTTGGTCGCGGCGCGGGCAGCGGGCAGCGTCTGCTGAGCGGTGCTCATGCCGGTCTCCTCCGACGATCGCCGCGCGTCAATGCCTTTACGTAGAAGTAGCCGAGCGTCATCATCACGATGAAGAGAATTACCGAGTACGCTGAGGCGAGACCGAAACGGAGCCGTCCGAAGGCAAGCTGATAGACCTCGGTGATCCAAATCTCTGAGGCTCCGGCCGGTCCGCCGCCCGTCATGATCCAGACGATCGTGAATGAGTTGAGATTCGTCACGAGCAGTAGGAGCGTCGTGATGATGATCACGCCTTTGAGATGCGGAATCGTGACGTGGATGAAGCGGTGCCACGTTCCGGCGCCGTCGACCATCGCCGCCCGGTGAAGCTGCTCGGGGACGGTCTGCAATCCGGCCAGGAGCATGATCATCGCGAATGGAAACTCTTTCCAAACGTTGGCGACGATGAGGGATGGCATGACGCGGTCGATGTCGTCCAGGAAGTTGATCGGCCGATCAATCAGACCGAGATCCATCAACACACCGCTGATGAGCCCCGAGTCGGAGTGGTAGAGCCATCGCCAGATATAGGAGGCGGCGACGGCGGAGATGACGTACGGGATCAGCAGCAGGCCGCGGACGATTCCGCGGCCGATGAACTCCCGGTGAACGACGAGTGCCGCGGCAAAGCCGAGCACGAACGCGAAGAAGGTCGAGAAGATCGTCCAGATGAACGTGTTCCAGGTGACGTCGCGGAACGACTCGCTCCGCAGGATGCGCCGGTAGTTATCGAGCCCGACCCAGATCTTCTCGTCCATCGAGAGGGACGGCGGAGTGGCGAAGAAGGAGAGATAGACCGTGTAGTAGATCGGGTAGCCGATGACGAGCAGCATGACGATGAGGGCCGGCGCGATGTAGAGATAGTCGGCCCAGTGGCGCACGATGCGAGCGAGAACGCTTTCGCGGCGACGCGCTGGGCGCGCGCCCACCACTGGGCGGGCGCGCGTCGTCGTCAACGCCATGACTTCATCCCCGGCGGGCAGCGAAGCGCTGCACTACAGTCCGGTCAGGAGTTCTTCGATTTGCTCGCGCGCGGTTTGGCACGCTTCCTCGACGGACATGCTCTCCGTCAAGGCGTTCTGCATCATCTCCGGCACGATGATGTTCATGATCTCCGGCGATTCCGGAATGACCGGGAACGGGATGCCGTAGGGGAGCATCGAGGTCGTGACGTCGAGGAACCGAATCGTCTCGAGCCGCTCCTTCATCCAGGTGGTCCGGAAACCGCGGATATTGCCGGGGTTCGAGCTGACCCAGGCAAGCTTCGTCGACCATTCCGGCCCGCACATGAAAGCGATCAGCGCCCGCGCGGCATCGCGGTCGAAATCGCCCTCGACCAGGTCCGGATTGAAGATGTGGATGTTGGAGCCGCCGAAGACGACCGCCCGGCGAGTCGGCCCCTCTGGGATGAGGCCGTACGCCATGCTCTCCACGACCTGATCGGCAATCACCTTGTCTTCGCCGGTGGCTTTGTTTGCGGCATCGATGATCGCGGCGTACTCGCTCGGGTGCGAGATCATCATCGCCAGCTGCCCGGCGACGAAGGGATCGCGGTTCTCGGTCTGCGTGTTGGTCAAAGCGCCGACCGGGACCGACTTGTCGCGGACATACATGTCGTAGTGGGTCTGCAGCGCCGCTTGTGACCCCTCATTGTCGATGTAGATCTTGTCGTAGGTCGGGTTCGGCTCGGCCTCATCGAGGGCACCGCCACCATAGGCCCAAAGGACCGGCATGAAGCGGAATGGCGTATTGCCAGCATTGACGCGAGCGACCAGGCCGTAGCCGGCTTTACCGGTCTTTTCCTTGATGATCTTGGAGTATTCGACAACGTCCGCCCACGTTGCCGGCGGAGACTCCGGGTCGAGACCGGCCTCGGCGAAGATGGCGCGGTTCCAGATGAACCCCATCGTCTCGTTGTTCGTCGGGACGCCGTAGCGTTTGCCTTCCCAGGTTACCGACTTCAGCGCGCCCGGCCAGAACTCCTCCTCGGAGAAGTTGAACTCATCGAGCGAGATCTCGGAGAGCTGGCCCTTGGCGGCGAACTCGACGCCCCAAAGGATCGGCATGCGGGCGACGACCGGTGCTGCCTTGCCGAGGGCGGCTGTCCGCAGCTTGTCGAGCATCTGGTTGTAGTCGAGGTTCTGAACATTGACTTCGATGTTCGGGTAGGTCTCCTTGAACGCGGCCCAGAACTCGGCATCGACTTGCTTCTCGATCTCAGAGGAGGCCTCGTTGGGGCCGACGTACCAGTAGCTGACCTTCCCCTTGTAGTCGAGCGGCACGACCTCGGCGACTTCTTCGGCGGTGTTGACCTCGAGCGTACCCGCCATCTGGCGGATTGTCTCAGGGTTCCACTGCTCCGGATCGACGCCGGTCTTATCGCTTTGGGCTAGTGCGTTGGTGGGGGCTACTCCGGCGGCTGCCAGTCCGGCGGCAGCGCCGAGACCGAGAACCTGACGGCGGGTGAGCTGCTGAGACAGGATACGGCGGTCGTTCTGCGAGGTCATCCTTGCACCTCCCGAGGTTCCAGGCTCCCCTGTGAGCCGTGCCCAATGACCCGTGTCCCGAACACCGGAGCCAAACGCGAACGCTTAGCCGCTCGTCGCGTTTCGCTAGGCGCAACAATGCGCCGTGGACGTGTCTGTTAGCTCCCTCCTTCGCTAACGAGAGATATGCTCCGCCTACCGTGTGGGTGCCGAGCA
Organism: uncultured Chloroflexota bacterium; assembly: GCA_937901745.1. Lineage (GTDB taxonomy): Bacteria > Chloroflexota > Chloroflexia > Thermomicrobiales > UBA6265 > CALGSZ01. The sequence continues at coordinate 23,783 of CALGSZ010000138.1, forward strand.
TTGAAACATTCGGGAATGATTGATGTCAAGCGCCCAAATGGCTATCCATGTATTCCTATGCATCCAATGCATCCGGAGTCGCGGCCGAATCATTGCCCGCGGGTTTGGCATGTCCGGCGGGCAGGATCGTGATGGCAAGGAGAACGAGGTGGGTGCGGCCGATGTTGCGCGCAATGCCGACCGCGTCGGGCTGAGCGAAGACGGAGCCGCGAGCCGTGAGGAGGGTTTCCTTCCCGGGAGATAACGTCCTGGCGCGACCGGCGACGGAGCCGGGATTGTTCCCGGCGGCACTGCTGTAGGTGATTTCGCCGGACACGGCCGCGAGGCCGAGCGTGCCCGATTCAACGACGAACAGACGGGGGCCAGGCGCGGCGGGGAGAGCGATCTCGCTTCCCGTAGCGATGCCGAGTCGCTCGAAGCGAAGCTCGATCGGCGCCGCGGGAAGGGCATTGGCGACGCCCGCGACGAGCGGATCGACGACGACTCCGTTCGCGCTGGTGTGCGGGCTGACGGCGGAAGAACTGCCGCTGACGATGACGGTGTCGAGGAAGACGGCAGCTTGCGCGCCGTCGTTGCGTAGCTCGACCGGCTCGGGCCCGGTGGCGACGAAGTGGTCGCCTGGGCGAAGGATGACGGCTGGGCCGAAACCGGCCACGGCTCCGGGTGGAGCGTCGGCCGCGCGCAGGAATCCAAGATCCGGCGGGTCGACGGCGCCGACCGCTACCTCGCCGGACTCGACGAGAAAGAGACGCGGACCAGCGATGGGCCCGCTATCAACGGCCGCGCCGGGTGGGAGCGTGAAGCGGACGAGCGCAATGAAGGCGGGAGCGGGGGGAGCGATCGCGAACTCGACGGAGAGGATTTGCCGGCTGGCCACGTCAGCCTCGGTGATCGGTCTCGATTCTTGGGCCGCCGCCACGGAGGCGAACGCGGCGAGGGGAAGCGCAAGGCTCAGCAAGAGGAGGCTGAGAGCGGTTCGCCGCATGGAGTACCTCCTGAACGAGCCGTTGACAGGGCAGTGATGCGGAGTCTGACCATAGTGTACTGGCCTTCTGCGCGACGGCGAATATGCGCTCGCGCGGATGCCTCGCCTTCGGGGTAAGCTGCCGCACAAATCGAACCGCGGGATTCTGACTGCAGGAGGGAGTGATGAGCACGACGGTGGGAAGCTGGCTCGGACAGGATGTGCGGGTGTTTGATCTGGAGCAGCCGCGCTTTCAAGGGATGCCGATCCACGAGTCGCATCAGCCAGGGTATCTCTACGCCCTCCACCGGCGGCATCAGGATACGTACCGGCCGGAACAGGCTGGTCCGCGCTCCGGAGCTTCTGGCCTGATCGTCGCGATGGAGCACAGCGGCACCCATATCGACGCCGTCTGCCACCAGGCGGAGAGCCTGAAGCTTTGCGGGGGCATCCCGGTCGAGGAGGTCACGACGTCGCGCGGTTTCACCCGGTATGGCATCGAAGAGGTCGCGCCGATCGTCGCGCCGGGCGTGCTGCTCGACGTGCCGCGGCACCGGGGCGTTGAAGAGCTGCCTGCTGGTGAAGCGGTGACCGCCGAGGAGCTGCAAGCGTGTGCCGCCGCGCAGGGGGTCACCATCGAGCCGGGGATGGTCGTTCTCGTGCGGACCGGCAACGCCAAGCACTGGGACAATGAGGAGCGATACCTGGCGGGACCGGGCATTGCCGGCGATGCGTCGCGCTGGCTCGCCGGTCTCGATGTGCGGGCTGTCGGCGCGGACAACATGGCCTGGGACGTGATCGGGCTGCACGATCCGGAGGCGGGCTGCGAGCTGCCGGGACACCTGGAGTTGCTGGCGCGGCGCGGCATCCTCATCATCGAGAACCTCAATTTGGAGGAGTTGGCCACTGCCGGCGTGAGTCAGTTCACCTTCGTTTGCACGCCACTCAAGTTCGTCGGCGCGACCGGTTCGCCAGTCCGTCCGATTGCAATCGCTCCGGCATAAGGAATGGCGGAGGGACGAGCCATGAGCGCCGATACGCGAGATGAATCCGCCCGGCCGGACGAGCACCCGTTCGTTGCGGCGTTTCCCGCGCTTGACCAGGCGATCGCCTTGGCGAAGGAGTATCTCTCCACGCTGCCCTCGCGCCCGGTTGCGCGTGACATCACGGCGGAGACGCTGGCGAAGGCGCTCGATGAGCCACTGCCGGAGCGGGGGAGCGATCCGGCGGAGGTGGTGGCGGAGTGGTTTAGCCGGGCGGAGGTGGGTATCGTCGCCTCCCCCGGACCGCGCTTTTTCGGCTTCGTCAATGGTGGCTCGACGCCGGCGGCGTTGGCTGGAGATTGGCTCGCCTCCGCGATCGATCAGAACGCGGGTGTTTGGCTCGGGAGCCCGGCGGCGGCGCAGACCGAGGAAGTCGTGCTCCGCTGGCTGAAGGCACTTTTCGGGATGCCGGCCGATTGGGCGGGTGGACTGACGACTGGCGCGACGATGGCGAACCTGACCGGCTTGGCAGCGGCCAGGCAGTGGGCAGGTCGCCAGCTCGGCTTCGATCCCGCTCAAGACGGGCTAGGCGGCCACCCGCCGATCCCTGTCCTCTCTTCCGCCGCGATCCACGCCAGCGCGATCAAGGCGCTCGGCATTCTTGGGCTCGGTCGCGGCAGCGTGCGGACCGTTCCGGCGCCGGGCGGCGCGGTCGATCTCGGAGCCATGGCCGCGGAGTTGGAGCGTGTGGACGGGCCGGCGATCGTGGTCGGCAACGCGGGAGAGGTCAACACCGGCGCCTTCGACGACCTGAACGGCTTGGCCGATCTCTGCGCCAAGCATCCGGGCGGTGCGTGGCTGCATGTTGATGGCGCGTTTGGGCTCTTCGCCACGGTCTCGCCGCGCTTTGCCTCGCTGATCTCGGGCATCGAGCGCGCCGACTCGGTCGCCGCCGACGCGCACAAGTGGCTGAACGTCCCGTACGACTGCGGCTTCGCCTTCGTCCGCGACGCGCGGATGCTGCGGGAGGCGTTCGCCGCCACCGGCGCGTATTTGGCGCCCCCGGCCGGCGCCGGTTGGGACCCGCACACCCATGTGCCGGAGATGTCGCGCCGGTTCCGCGCGCTGTCGGCTTGGTGCGCGCTGAAGTCGCTGGGGCGAGAGGGATACCGTGAGATCGTCGAGCGGTGCTGCGCGAACGCGAAGGCGTTCGCTGATTGGATCGCTGCGTATCCGGGCCTGGAGTTGCTGGCGCCGGCGCGCCTGAACATCGTCTTGTTCCGGCTCGCGCCGGCGGGGATGAGCCCGGAGCAGACTGACGCGCTCAATCGGGACGCCGTAGCCGCGATCCGCGCGGACGGCCGCGCGTTTGTGTCTGGCACGGTCTGGGAGGGGCGCGCCGCCCTCCGCGCGGCGTTCGACAACTGGGCGACGACCGAGCGCGATGTCGCGATCTTGCAGGAGGCCGTCGCCGACGTCGTGAAGCGTTTGCTCGGCGCCTAAGGCTCGCCCTGGCGGCGCCTCGCTTGCGCGAGGGGACTGTCAGAGCTCACCGGCAGGCGGTGCGCTGGGCGTCGAGCTCCCAGTTCTTGATGAGCGTGTCGAAGTCGCGCTCATTGGCGCGCGGGCAGATGCGGAAGCGCATCTCCGGCGGGCCGTACTCGATCTGAAAGACCGGCTTGCCGCGCTCGATGAATGGCATTAACAAGTCGCACTGGCCGAGGCGGAAGCACTCCTCGTTGACCGCGAAGTCGAAGTATGGCTCCAGGTCTTCGACGAGGTTGACCGCGTTGTGCAACCCGATCGCCAGACCGCGCCGGTGCGCCTCCTCGGCAAGCAGCCGGTTATAGTTGCGTTGCCCTCGCTCGGTCAGCGGGAAGCCGGTGTCGTGCTCGTAGCCATCGAGATTGTCCGGATCGACCGCGTCGCAGCCCATCTCGGCCGCCAGGTCGAGCCGCCTGAGCATGATCTCGCGGACCGCCGGCTTGCGAATGTCTACCCAGTATTCTCCTTCCCAGTCGCCGACCGGCTCGCCGATCGCCGAGCGCGGGAACTCATCCGCGTCGGGCCGGCCTTCCTCGTACGCGCCGGCGTTGAAGGCGCAGATGACCTTGCGGCCGTCATCGTGAAGCTGTTCGATGATCTCCGGCGTGATGGTGAAGAGATCGAGGTTGTACGCCTCGACGTTGAAGCGGAGATTGAGCCGGCCGGTGTACTGGATCTGCCACGAGGTTCCAGGCCACGGCCGCCACCACTCGTCGTCGGCGTCGTCCTGGGCCGCCGCGGGCTGCCAGCTGATGCCGCCGGCGGACAGCGTCAGGATCAGCGCAAAGGCGCATCGCCACATCCATCGCATCCGCATCGCGCAATCCCCCGTCACCGCAGACTGACCATCGCGATCCCCGCGAAGGGTTACGGCACGCCACCTTGGAGGATCGTCACTAGCGTGGCGGTGTCAATATTGCCGCCGGAGACGATGCAGACCACTTTGCCGCCGCCGGCCATCCCCGCCAACGCGGCAGCTGTCGCGACGGCCCCGGCTCCCTCCGGCACGACGCGGACGCGATCGAGGATCAGCCGCAGGGCGTCGGCGGTCTGCGCCGGATTGATGACGAGCGAGCCAGCGACGAGCTGCTGGGCGAGCGCGAACATCTCGATATTGACGAACGGCGCGCCGATCCCGTCCACGAAGTTCGGTGTGAACGGCACCTCGACCGGTTTCCCGGCCGCGAGCGATGGAGCGAGCGGCGCGCCGGTGTCAACCTCGCAGGCATAGACGCGGCAATCTGGCTTCAGCGCCCGCATGGCGGAGGCGATTCCGCAGCAGAGCCCACCGCCGCCCCACGGGACGATGACCGCGTCAACGTCCGGTAGGTCCTCGATGATCTCCAGCCCGATCGTCCCGTTGCCGGCCATCACGTCCGGATCGCTGTACGGATGGACGAAGACGCCGCGCATCCCCTCGCGTTGGCGGGTGCGGAAAATGGTCACCCATTCATCGACCGGCACCCGGACAACCTCGCCGCCGTAGCGCTTGACGGCCGCGATCTTCGTTTGCGGAGCCGTCTCCGGCACGACGACCGTGCACGGGATGCCGAGATGCCGCGCGGCCCAGGCGACGCCCTGCGCCATGTTCCCGGCGCTCGCCGTCCAAACGCCCTCGGCCAGCGCCTCCCGGCCGGCCTTCAGCATCGCGTTCGCGGCGCCGCGCAGCTTGAAGGAGCGGATCGGCTGGAGGCACTCAAGTTTCAGATAGATCTCCGCGGGCGCGTCGTCCACATCCAAGCGGATGAGCGGCGTGCGGAGCGCGATCCCGGCTAGCCGCTGCCGGGCTTCTTGAATCGCCTCGAGCGATGCTGGCTCGTGAACGATCCGCTCGCCCTGGCTGACAGCTTTCATTGCACCGATTCCTTTCAACTTCTCAATCATGACGCGAGGCGCAGCGCCGCGTGGAGCAGGACGTTCGCGCCAGCCTCGATGTCCTCCGGCGAGCTGTACTCGCTCTCGCAGTGGCTGACGCCGCCGCGACTGCGCACGAAGATCATCCCCGTCGGGCAGACGTCTGCAAGATACTTGGCGTCGTGGCCGGCGCCAGACCAAAGCTGGCCGGCGGTCACGCCGAGATCCCGGCAGGCGGTCTCGATCGCGGAAATCACGCCAGGGTCGAAGGGCGTCGGCTCGCTCGTCCAGAACCGGTTGACTGTGCCCTCCACGCCTCGCTCGGCGCAGATCGAGGCGACCAGTGTCTCCAGCCGCTCGACCTGCCGGTCGAGGACCGCCGCATCGCGATGGCGGAAGTCGACGCTGAACGTCACACGGCCGGGGATCGTGTTGATCACGTTCGGCTCGACCGCGAACCGGCCGACCGTCGCCACCGCTGTCGCGTCACACTCTCGGGCTAGGCGCTCCACGCCGCTGACGATCGGCGCGGCGGCGGCGAGCGCATCGCGCCGGAGGTGCATTGGCGTCGGGCCGGCGTGATCCGACTGGCCGGTGATCGTCACCTCCGACCAGGTGATGCCGACGATGCCGCCGACGACGCCGACCGGAAGCCCTTCGCTTTCCAACACCGGGCCCTGCTCGATGTGCAGCTCCAGATAGGCGGCTGCTGGGAGTGGGCGATGCTGCTCCTCACCGAGGTAGCCGATGCGCCGCAGCTCGTCTTCGAAGCGCGCGCCGTGGCGGTCGGTCCGGTCGTAGACGTATTCGCGGCTGAAGCGGCCCGCGACCGCGCCGGAGCAGGTCATCGCCGGCTCGAAGCGTACGCCTTCTTCGTTCGTCCAATTGACGATGGCGATCGGCCGGCGGGTCTGCACCCCGTGGTCGTTGAGCGTCCGCACGACTTCGAGCGCGCCCATGACGCCGAGCGCGCCGTCGTAGCGACCGCCCCGAATGACGCTGTCGAGGTGGGAGCCGAGGAGCACGGGCGGTCCCGGCTCCGTTCCCGGTCGCGTCCCGACGATGTTGCCGAAGTCATCAATGCCGACGTCGAGCCGTGCCTCGGTGAGCCATTGGCAGAAGAGGTCGCGCGCCTGCTTGTCCTCGTCGCTGAGCGCGAGACGCGTCACACCGCCGCCGGGAGTCGCTCCGATCTCAGCGAGCCGAGCGAGGCTCTCGTGCAGGCGTTGCGCATTGATGCGAATTTCTCCCATCGGTGTCCGTGCCTCCGTCGCTTGCACTGTGCGTGCATTGTGCCACCGGCAGGCCGAGTTGCGCCCTCTGTTGCGATGCAGAGCGGCACTTCGGAGGACTCGGACGCAACCGCGAGGGGTGTCTGCTGCGGTTATCGCTACGGCATTAGCAGTCGAAGACGAACCAGCAGGCGTGGTTGCGTAGGCGCTGGTCGTCCAGCACCAGCTCCCGGATCGCCTCCGGCAAGCGTTGCCGTTGCCACTGGCACTCGAGACGACCTGCCAAGTCGGCATCTTCGCCGGCGGCAGCGGCGTGGGCTTTCACCGCCTTGATGGCGTACGCGGCAGCGCCAAGCTCGTGGGCAGCGACGTGCGCGACTAACGCTGCTTGGGCGGCGGCGTAGGCGGCGAAGCGGGGAGCGCCCTTCAGCGGGCGGGCGGCCGCGTTAGCATGCCCGCCGGCGGTGCGGCACGCCGTCATTGTTGCGCCGTTTTCGGTCCACGCCCGGATGCATTCGATGGCTCGGCGCGGCCGCGGATCGTCGGGGCAGTGGGCCTCGAACAGGTGCAGCACGTGCTCCGCGCACTCGGCCGCCCAGAGTGCCAAGAGACGGTGATGCTCGTCGGTCAGGGTGCCGCCACGGCGAATGGTGATCAAGCGAGGATCGCGCGGCTGAGTCAGGATCATCTCGAAGTCCGGTGCACGGCTGAGCGCTAGACCTTCGCCAGCCCCTTGGCGCTGATCAACGACGGAACGCGCTCAAGGATCTCAGTCCAATGCCGCCTCATCGCCTCCCGGTGCGCGGCATCGGCCAATCGCTCGTGGTGAATGGCGATGGTGGCCTTTTCGCCAGCCGGGATGATCCGCAGCTGCAACGTGGAGGGCTCGGGCCAGTCCTTCGGTTGCCAGCGGGCACGCAGCAGCGAGCCCTCGTTGTAGCCGACGATCTTGCCCTCGGTGCCGTCGGTCGTGTGGAAGGTCGCGCCTTTTTCGAGCGTGAGATCTGGATCGTCGCCGAACCACCAGGCGAGCCCGGGATCGACGACCATGATCTCCCAGGCCGTTGCGGGCGAGATCGGGAAGGTTCGGCGCACGCCGATCTCCCATCCCTGATCCTTCGTCTTGCCAACCGGGCGATCCGTCATCCCCGTACCACCTCACGCAACGCATTCAGGCGGACTACTTGAAGCGGCACGCGAACGATCCGGCGAGCCGAGTCCTTACCAGAGACGGCCTGGCGTCGGCGTGATGACTTCTGGCGGGCCGCTCTCCTGGATGATGACTTCCTGTTCAATGGCGGCGCCCATCTTGCCGGGAAGGAAGAGACTGGGCTCGATGCAGAGGGCCATCCCCGGCAGCAGCTCCGTGTCATCGCCACGGGCGACGTACGGCAGTTCGACCGTCTCCAAGCCGATGCCGTGGCCCATTGATCCGGTAAAGACGTCGGCGTAAGGGCTGCGCGCGAAGACCCGCTCTGCGGCGGCGACAACGTCGGAAATGCGAGCGCCCGCGACACAGGTCGCAACGGCCGCTTCGGTCGCTTCGAGCGTCGTCTCCAGCAGTTGCCGTGCTTCATCGTCAGCCGTACCGGCGACGGTCGTGCGATTGACATCGAATTGATAGCCCTGGTAGGCGCCGATGGCGTCGAGCGCGACTACATCTCCCGGCTCGATCCGGCGGTCCATCGCCTGCGGCCAGCGCGAGCCGTAGGAGGACCACGGGCCGGAGTGGACACGCACATAGCGCAGGAAGTCCGCTCCGGCGCGCAGACCCGCGGCGAAGGCGGCGGCGCAAACCTCGCGCTCCGTCGCGCCGCCCGCTTGGATCGTCTCCACGGCGGTGGTCAGCGCGGCGTCGGCGCAGAGTGCGGCGCGGCGGAGCAATGCCTGCTCGGCTGGGCTCTTGATCATCCGCAGCCCGGCGACGAGCGATGTTTCCGGCTCCAGGCGGAGCGAGGGGAGCTCCGTGCGGAACTGGCGATCGAAGGCGGCCGGCAGAATGTCATCGCCGACCAGACCGATGCGGGCGCGTTCGAGACCCTTCTCCCGCAAGAGCTGGACCGTCGCGGTGCCGAGATCCGCCGCCGGGCGGACGTCCTCGACGGCGACCAGGTCCGGCCGGTGCCGGCGCGGATCGGTCAGGAGGACGGGCGTGCCGGTGACCGGGAGGAGGAAGATGGCATGACCCATCCCCCGGTTGACGTTGGAGAAGACGGTGCTCGGGAAGGGCGGAAAATGGTTCGTTAGATACGCCAGATCGCCCGGCCGGTCGTAGAAGGAACGGCCGATGACGAGCAGCGCCTGATATCCCTCCCGCTCAGCCAGTTCCCGCGCTCGCTCCTGGCGGGATCGCACCTCTTCCCGGCTGATCGGAGGAAGCTCCTCAAGCGTCGGGCGCTCCATTGCAGTCTTGCTCCGTGTACTTCTCGAGCTGGCTCAGCAGCATCTTGCGCCAGGCCGGGGCCAGCGCCTCGACGGCGAGCACGCGCTCAATCTGGTCACGGGTGGCGCCATCCAGAAACGCGCGCTGCGCATCGAGGACGGTGACGCCGGCGGGGTGGCGCTCGATGACGCGGATCAAGTCGGTGCCGGCCCCGTTCGCCGGGATGGGTACCTGCCCCGGTTGGAGAACGCGGAGATACCAGCCGCAGCGACCAGTCTCGATGAACCGAGCGACAATCGCCCGGACGCCGGTCGCCATGGCGAGCTTGAAGCAGGGCCAACGCGGCTGGGCTACTTGGAGCCGCGCCTCGCCCCATTCCCAGATATCGCCGATACAGACCTGATCTTCGCGCAGGCCGGCGACGGTCAGATTCTCGCCGAAGCTGCCGGGCGCGAATGGAGGATCGATCCCGAACTCTTCGCTCCACGCGGCGAGATGCTCGGCCGGGTAGGCGAAGACCGCTTTGTCGACGCCGCCGTGGGCGCGTAGATCCGCCTGACCATCTCCTTCGAGGTTGAGCCGGTCGAGAACGAGGCGGGCCGTCGTGACCGGCCGCTTGCGGATGCCGCTCACGACTGGCTGGCCGCGACGGTATCCGAGGACCGCCGGCAAGCCGACGTTGACCGAGATGAGCACCGGGTGCGCAGCCGGGCGCGTGCCGGACGTGACTTGGTCCGGGATCGGTGGCGAGACGGTCATGACCGAGACACCTTTTCGGGTTCCTGGCGTTGAACTGCCTCGCCTTGTTCCGCCAGCACCGCGTCGACGAATTCCGTCAGGCTCCGGTAGACCGGCACCTGGTGCTGGCTCGGGTCGTGGCGGCCGTAGCGGTCCAGCAAGGCGGCGCGCATGCCGACGCCGAGCGCCCCGACGACATCCGATTTCGGCTGGTCGCCGATGTGAATGGCGGCTCCCGGCTCGATACCGAGCGCGTCGAGTGCCGCGCGGAAGGTGCGCGGGTCCGGCTTCTCCCAGCCGACGACCGCCGAAGTGATGATGGCGTTCATCTCGTGAGCAAAGGCGAGGTGCGTGCAGAGATTCGTCACGTCGGCGTCGGCATTTGAGATGACGGCGCGCTTGATGCCGGCTTCTCGCAGGCGCCGGAGTGCCGGTAGCACGTCGGAAAAGACGCGATAGCCGCCGGTCGCATTGCTCTCGACAGCGGGCGTCTCGAATTCCGCCATGTACGCTTCGCGGACCGCGTGCAGCAGCGGCGGATCGTGGGGGATACCAGCGGCCTCCAGCCAGACAGACATGTAATGGAGGCGGAACGTCTCGCGCTCGGCTCGGGGCCTGTCCCGGATCGGCACGCGCCCGTTCTCCTGCGTGTAGAAGTCTTCCGCGACGAGGTCCGCATCGCGCAGAACCTTGACGTCATTCGGGATGCCGAGCCGATCCAAGGCGGCGGAGAGGCGCTCCCACCGCCGGGGATGCAGCTCGATCAGCGTGTCGTAGAGATCGAAGGTGACGGCCTGGATGCGGCCGGCGGCCGGCGTGTTGTCGGTCATGCGAGCTCCTCTCGCAGATTGGGAATAATGGTCCGGGCAACGCGCTCAGCGGCGTCGAGCTCGTGGCCGCCGAGCGGGAAGTCGAAGAGGAACTGGCGGGCTCCAGCGGCATAGTAGGCGCGGATGAGATCGGCGAAGCCGCGCTCGTCGGCGAGTCGGTCAGCTCCGAGTGAGACGGAGACGCCGATCTCCGCTGGGTCGCGGCCGATCGCTTGGCAATTGGCCGTCACCGTCGCCAAGCCGCGCCGGATGTCGTCCGGTGTCCCGGAGCTGTCCCAAAGATCGGCGTGCCGGGCGATCAGCTCGAGCATTTTCGGCCGCTTGCCGCCGACAAGGATCGGCAGGCGCTCCTGGACGGGCTTGGGCGAGAAGGGCGCGTCCTCCAGGCGATAGAAGCGGCCGTGGAACGTCGTGCGACGCTCGGTGAAGAGGGAATGGATGACTGTCAGCGCCTCATCGAGCATCGCGACCCGGTCGCCGGGCGAGGGGAAGGGAATGCTGTAGGCGCGGTGCTCCCGCTCGTGCCAGCCAGTGCCGATGCCGAGGATGGCGCGCCCGCCGCTGATGTGATCGACGGTCACGATCTCCTTGGCGAGGATGGCCGGGTTGCGGTGCGTATTTCCGTAAACGAGGACGCCGACGCGGACACGGTCGGTCTTGAGGGCGAGCGCGGCGAGGAGCGTGCTCGCCTCCAAGCACGGTCCATCTGGATCGGCGTAGAGGGCGAGGAAGTGGTCGAAGAGCCACACCGAGTCGAAGCCGAGCGCTTCGGCCATCTGCCACTGCTCGACGAGCTGCGGCCAGGTGAGCTGGTGCTGCCCGGTGACGACGCCGAAGGTGACTGGCCAGCGAGAAGTCGTTGGTGTGGGGTGCTCGCTCATCGCTCCCTCTTCGGATGACACGACGGCCGGCGCCGGGCCGGCCGCCAGCGAGTGTAGCAGGTTCAGTCCGTCTCTCGGCGTGGTCTCGCCGGCGGATCCAGCTTCGTCATGGTGAGAGCGGATTGACGATCGCGATCCTCCTTGCAGACTGCTGAAGGAGAGGGGCGAAGCCCGCCGTGTCACCAGTCGCGCCGGTGGACGAGCCGTTCCAGAGCAGGAGCGCGCGGAACCCGGCGTCGTCGGCAGCTTCCCGCGCAAGCTCCAGCATCGCCGCGTTGTTGGCCGCGAGCGCCGCGCGCGGATCGCCATCCGGTGGCCACGCCAGCATGCGGACGACGACTCGTTCGTGAGCTAGGAGGGCGTGGAACCGCTCTTCCCAGTCCGTGCCGTCGAGCCGCACCGAGCGGTCGCCTGGGCGGCTTGTGCGGCCGCCTGCTGAGTCGCCGCAACGGCCTGGGCGGCCTCTGCCTCCGCGCGGCGGGACTCCGCCGTTTGCCGGGCCGCTTCCGCTTCAGCGGCGCGGGTGGCCTCGGCGGCGCGACCGGCGGCTGCCTCCCGGCGGCCGGATCGGGCATCGCCGCGCTGATCCCAGGCGAACAGCGCCAAGACGGAGGCGCTGAGGAACGCGACGAGCAGTACCGCTGCGGCGCGACGCTGTAGGCGTTCCCGGGCAGCCCGCTGGCGCTCTCGCTCTACCTCCTCCCGTTGGCGGAGCTCGACGCCCGCTTGCAGAAACGCCCGCTCTACATCGTTCAGCCCGTCGCGGCGTGCGTCGGCGAATTCGACCGCCTCCGCCAGGCGCGCCCCGGGGAAGAGGACACCCTCATCGCGGTCTAGCCTCGCCCACTCTTGTGCTGCCTCCGTGATGCGGCGGTGGACCAGCAACCCTTCTCGATCCTCATCAATCCAGCCGCGCAGGCGCGGCCAGCCGCGGATCAGCGCCTCGTGGGCAACGTCCACCCAGGTGGCTCCGCTGTCGTCGGTGCTCGTCGTCAGGAGGCGCGCTTCGACCAGCTCCGCGATCACCGCCTCCAGCGTGGGTCGTTCCGCTTCGCTCGTCACCAGCTCGGCAAGCGTCGCCCGGCGGCGGGTTTCCTCGGTGACTTCGCCGGGCTGGGTGAGGCGGAGCATGACGCGGCGCGCGATTGCCTGTTGCTCGGGGGAGAAGCCGGAGTAGAGCTCGTCAGCGCGCTGTGCGATCGCGCCCGAGACGCCACCGGTTGCTTGATACCCTTCCAGAGTCAGGAGCCGGCCGCGTCGCCGCCGCCAAAGCTCCAAGAGGGCATGCTCCAGCAGCGGCAGCGAGCCAGGCTGGTTCTCGACGTCCTCCAGAATCGTTTCGATCAGGCCATCCTCGAAATCGAGGCCGACTTTCCACGCCGGCTCGGCGATCGCGGCTCGCAGCCCGGCTTCGTCCATTGGGCTGACCAGATATTGGTGACTGGCGACGCGCGCGGCGAGGTCCGGGTACGCGGCGCAGCGGGAGTAGAAGTCGGCGCGCATCGTCAGCACGACGACGACGCGCCCGTCCGGGACTGACGCCGCGTAGAGGAGGTTCTCGATGAAACTGGCTCGCTCGGCCTCGTCGCGGCAGAGGGTGAAGACCTCCTCGAATTGAAAGACGCAGAGGACGAGGCGCGTTCCGGCGTCCGATACCTTGCCGTTATCGAGTGCGAGCGTCGCGGCCAGATGCAGGGCGCGGGGATCGCGGGAGAGCGCGTCGAGCGTCGCCGTCATCGGCGTTTCCGGCGCGAGGCGGGTCAGCTGCGCGGCGAGGGCGGTCAGGGGATGCGCGCCGGGTGTGAGCGTTGCCGTGCGCCAGGTTTCGCTGCCGGGTAGGCGGCCGTTCTTGAGCGCGGGGATCAGCCCGGCGCGGACGAGCGACGATTTGCCGGAGCCGGAAGCGCCGACGACGGCCAGGAACCGGGTGGATGAGCTTTTCCAGCAAGCGCTGGATGTCGGCGTCGCTCCCGAAGAAGAACTCCGCGTCGTCCTCGTCGAAGGTCTGCAGGCCCCGGTAAGGGCAGACATCGGACGAGGACTCGATCTGCGTTGGCGGGCCGTGCGGTATGCCTTTGACGGCATTGATGAGTGGCTGGAAGTCGCGTCAATCCTCGTCGCCCGCGCGGAGATCGACCCAGGTGTGAGAAGAGAGAACGGGTGGCAGATCGGTCGGGTCGAACGGCTCTGGCAGGCCGGGCAAGAGAACAAGGAAGAGGCGGTAGGCGCGATCCTTGGCGGACCGGTCCTTGGCGAGCTCCAGCTCCTCGCGCGACCAGTTGCCGATGCCGTGCGGCCCGATGAAGACGGCGCAGGTCGCGGTCTTCTCGAGGACAGCCTCGGCGATTTCCTCTTGCCAGCGACCGCCCGGTGTCAGATGCCAGGAGTCCAGCCACGGCTCGATGCCGGCCTGGCGCAGCTTGACCGCGATCCGCTCGACGGCAGGCTTGTCCTTGGAGTTGTGGGACAGAAAGACGTCATAGCGAGCCGTTGGTTCCTGGGCATCGCTCATGATCCGGGTCGTTTCCTCACTGTCAGCGAAATATTGACGCCAATCTAACAGACGGCAGGGCTGGGAGAAAGAGGGAGGAGGAGTGCTGAGTGCTGGGTGCTGAGTGCTGAGTTCAATGGTGAGGCGGCGCCGGTTTGATGCCCGGCGCTGTTTCATTTGGGCGCGGAGAGACAATGGCTCACGGGACGGGGGAGAGGGCGATGGGGGTTGCCGCCGTGGGCTCCTCGATCGTCAGCGGGATGTTGTAGGTGAATGTCGAGCGGCTGACGGTGCCGCCGGCGATTGTTTCGATGGCGCAGGGGAGGTCGTCGTCGCCGAGCGAAATCACGATCTCGATCCGCTCGCCGGTCATCGTCGTGTCGGCGGTGCGGTAGCGCTGGCAGGTTCGTCCCTCGATTTCCACCTCGCCAATTAGCACGGCATCGTGCATCCGCTGCTCCCGCGAGAGGGCGGAGTACGGCGGAGCCGCTTCCGCGGCCATCCCGGCGTACAGGCGGCCGATCGGGCTCTCGGAGTCGAGCGCGGCGGGATCGATGCGAACCCAGGTGTCCGGGTCTGCCGGTGGTGTGGCGAGACCGGGTACCTCCTGGCCGCGCGCGTAGACACGTCCCGCGATGCTGATGATCTCGGAAACAACGGCTCCGTCGGCGAGGCTCAGCCGACGTTTCCGGTCCGGAGGCACGACCTCATCAATGACCTCGACCGTGGCGGGCGACGCGCCAGGCGTTCCGGGAGCCTGGCGGGCGGTTGTGGTGAAGACGCTCCGATACGACTGGACGTTGGCCCAGGCGGCGGCGATCCGGTCGGCGATGTCCCCAACAGTCGGCGTGCCGGATGGGGCGGGCGAGGCCACGGAAGTCGGGGAGGTCTCCGGTGTAGGCGTTGACGGGGGCGTGCCGTCGTTGCCGCATGCGCTGAGCAAGAGCGTGGCGGCGAGTGTCGCCAGGATCGCGATGCGTTGTCGGAGCGTTCGGGTCACGAGCTTCCTCCCTGTCTCGGGCGATCTCGGCGGAAGGTAATACACCAGCGAGCGGAAAGCGGTTCGGCAGGGCTGCGCGGTCGGCGTGGCGGTGTCCAGGGAGCCGCTGGCGGGCATTTCACACGGCTGGAGGAGAGCCGTTCATTTGGCTGTGACTCGGTGGCGCGGCATCTCACATGACGGCCGCACGCGCGTTCTATAGACGAATGCGGCGAGAGGCCGGGACGCCGGCGCCGGCTCTCCCGCAGAGGATCGACGGCCTCGTGCTGGAAAGAGGACTGGGGGGCAAGAGACGACCTAAGAAGCGTCTCGCTCGAGGCCGCGAAGCCAGGGCGGAGCGCTGATCCATCGGAGGTTAGTCATGACGATCGTCTTCGGACGTCGCCGGCTCATTCTCACCCTCGTCAGCACGCCTCCCGAGCCGAAACGGGTGGCGTTCCCGGAGGCTGAAAGCGCAACCGATGCAGAATTGGCACGGCTCGGTACGCGCTCGGTGAGCGTCGACGACCGTCGGCGATGGGAAGTGACAGCCATCCTCTATGGCGGGTTCCGCCCTCGCTGATAGTCGTGACGATGCGGCCGCGGTTCCGCTGAGGGGCTCCGGCCGCGGGTGAGAAAGGATGCGCGATGGACTCACCGGCGCTTATTCTTGGAGTCATCATCGCCGTACTGATTGTGTTCGATCTGTTGGCATTGCGCTTCGGTGTTGATTCTCGACCGCGGGACGGGCGTCCCAACTGGTGGTAGCGCCTGAACCGCACCCCATATCCCCACCCCACACGTGGGGCGATTCCCCGCATCGGGCATCGCCCCACGTTTTTTCGCCTCGCGTGGGATGTGTGGCGCGGTCGGCGCTCTGAAAATCGGGGCGGGGATTCGATCGGTTGCCGGAGCAGGGAGGGAGAAAGACATGACGGCAACAAGCGCCATCGTCGCGGAGGGTCTGGAAAAGCGATTCGGGGCAACCCAGGCGCTGCGCGGACTCGATTTCACCGTGCCGGAAGGAACGATTGTGGCGGTGCTCGGGCCGAACGGCGCGGGGAAAACGACGGCGGTGCGCATCCTGACGACACTGACGAAGCCGGATGCCGGTCAGGCCGTGGTGGCCGGGTACGACGTCGTCCGCTACCCGGAGGAGGTTCGGCAGCGCGTGGGGCTGGCTGGCCAGTACGCGGCGCTGGACGAGCTGTTGACCGGGCAAGAAAACCTGGAGATGATCGGCCGCCTCTACCACTTGCCGAGGCAGGTCGCGCGGCGCCGGGCGCAGGAACTCCTGGAGCGGTTCGATCTGGTCGAAGCTGGCTCGCGCATCGTCAAGGGTTACTCCGGCGGAATGCGGCGGCGACTCGACTTGGCGGCAAGCTTGGTAGCCGCGCCGCCGATCCTCTTCCTCGATGAGCCGACGACCGGGCTCGATCCGCGCAGCCGCCTGAGCATGTGGGACCTGATCGCGGAGCTGGTCGCTGGCGGGACCACCCTTTTGCTCACCACGCAGTATCTCGAAGAAGCAGACCGCCTCGCGGATGACATCGTGGTGATTGACCACGGGCGCGTCATTGCGCGAGGAACTGCGGCCGAGCTGAAGGCGCGGGTCGGCGGTGAGCACCTCGAGGTGATCGTCAGCGTTGGGAGCGAGCTGCCGGTCGCGGCGCGGGTGCTGTCCGGATTCGGTGTCGGCGCGGTCAGGATGGACACCGAGTCGCGTCGAATCAGCGTGCCGGTCACCGCGACGCAGGGGCTCTTGACCCGTGTGGTACGCGCGCTGGACGAGGAAGGCGTGCAAGTCGATGAGGCGATCCTGAATCGGCCGACGCTGGATGACGTGTTCCTCGCGCTTACCGGTCGCACGGCGACGGTCGAGACCGAGAACGGCGAGCGGACTGAGGACAATCCCAATCGGATGGAGGCTGCATAAGGATGAGCACGCAGGTCAATGTCCTAGGCAGAGAAACCGCGGCGGGACCGAGCTTCGGTGATCGACTGAAGTGGGGCGTGAGCGACGCCCTGACGATGATGGGGCGTAATCTCCGCCACATCCCGCGGACGCCGGAGCTGCTGCTCGACGTCACGGTGCAGCCGATCATCTTCGTCGTCTTGTTCCGCTATGTCTTCGGCGGGGCGATCGCCGTCGAGGGGACGTCCTACATCAACTATTTGATGGCCGGCATCTTCGTCCAGACGATCATGTTTGCCGCGATGACGAGCGGGATCGGCCTGGCGTTCGATCTCTCGAAGGGGATTATCGACCGCTTCCGCTCGTTGCCGATGTCGCGGGCGGCGGTCGTCACCGGGCGAACGCTGACGGATCTTCTGCGTGGCATTCTGGCGTCGTTGGTGATGCTGGGCGTCGGTCTCGCGGTTGGATTCCGGCCGGATGGAGATGTTGGCGGCTGGCTAGCCGGATTCGGACTGCTGCTGTTGTTCGGCTTCGCCTTCTCATGGGTTGGTGTCACGGTTGGGATGCTGGCGCGGACGCCGGAGGCCGTTCAGGCATTCATGTTCGTCGCGATCTTCCCGCTGACCTTCGCGAGCAGCGCCTTCGTCCCGACGGAGACGATGCCGAGCTGGCTGCGGGCCTTTGCCGAGAACCAGCCGATGACACAGACGGTGGATGCCCTGCGGGCGTATGTGCTGGGCCAGTCGCCGGGTTCGGCGGCGTGGCAGGCGCTGGCGTGGTCCATCGGGATTCTCGTCGTCTTCTTCCCGCTTGCCGTCACGCTCTACCAGAAGCGGACCGCACACTAATCTCCGCGCATAGCCGTATCGCGGCTGAGCGGCGCTTTCAGCTTGGTACGCGACTTGCGTTTGCCCTCCCAGCGGCTCACGGGTACTCCGATCGACCGGAGACGCCGATGGACGGTCTATTCGGTTAGATCCATGAGCGAGCGCGGGAGGGCAAATTATGAGCGGAAAGCAAGGACATGGATCAGGATATGGGTGGCTGCGCGTAGGCGCGGCCTTCCTTCTGATGCTCGGCGCGATGCTGGCGACGGTGTTTGGAGCCGGGCAGGCGGTGGCGCAAGAAGAGGCGGAGGCGGACGCAACCGTGCGCTTCGTCCACGCCTCTCCAGGCACGCCGAACGTGGACATCCTCGTCAATGGGCAGCCGGTCGCCGAGGATCTGGCGTACGGCGACGTGACCAACTTCGTGGCCGTGCCGGGTGGCGACCATACGGTGCAGGTCGTGCCAACGGGGCAGACCACGGAAGGGGCCGTCATCGACACGGATCTCAATGTCGACAGCGGCGGTGCGTACATCTTCGTCGCGATGGGACGCCTGAACGATATCGAAGGCAACGTCTACGAGGTGAACCTGGACGACCTCGACGAGGGGAAGGCGCGCGTTCGTGTCATCAACGCCTCGGCCGACGCTGGTGATATCGACGTCGCGATTTCCGGCGGCGATACGGTGGCTGACGACGTCGGCTTCAGCGATACGAGCGATTACACCGATCTCGATACCGGCACGTACAGCTTGGACGTGAAGGACCAGGACGGGCGAGTGCTCGTCACCGCCGCTGACGTGCTGATTGACGCGGGCAACGCCTACGACATCATCACGCTGGGATTGCAGGAGGATCAAAGCCTCGCGCTGCTGCCGCTCGTCACCCGCGTCGCTGAGCCGTGTGCTTCGGTGCTCGGGCTCGAGGCGACGGCGGCAGATGCCTGCCTCCGCGTCGTCCATGCCATTCCGGGCGGGCCGGCCGTGGATGTGTATGTGAACGGGTCGCCAGTGGTCGAGAACCTGACGTTCGGTATGGCGACAGAGTTTGCGACTGTTCCTGGCGGTGACGACCGGACGCTCGAAATCACCACGACCGGAACGCCGCCGGGCGACGAGGATATCGTCGACCAGGAAGTCGACCTGACTGGCGGCACCGCGTACCAGATCGTCGCGATGGGCGATCCGGGCGACGTGAGCGCGGAAGTGATGCGGCTCGATCTGACGCCGGTGCCAGCCGGACAGGCGCGAGTCCGCGTGGTTCACGCTTCAACGGACTCGGGCAACGTTGACGTGGGCTTCGCGCAGGGCGAGACGCTGTTCGAGGACGTCGCCTTCAAGGACCGGCCGCCCTACAAGATCGTTAATGAGGGCGCGGTGACGTTGCAGGCTCGCGGGGCGGGCGAGGACACAATCCTGATCGAAGCTGATTCGGCGATCGAGGAGGGGCTGGTCTACGACATCATC
>CALGSZ010000139.1 GCA_937901745.1 uncultured Chloroflexota bacterium
GCTGAACGGAATCGAGTACGCCCTCGCCGAGGATGGTGACGAACGTCGCCTTCGATCGGTTTGGAAGGCCCGACACCGCGGAGGCGTAACACCCCTGATGCTGATCAGCGAAGGCGATGCCGGTCTGCGCGTGCTCGGGCCCAGCGGCGATGGAGCCCTTCGAACCGTGAACGCGGATCGCCTGGCTGAGCTGGTCCGACGAACCACCGAGATGGCGCAGCTGGAAGCGCAACGCTTCTTTGCTGCCGAGATCGAACGCATGGACTCCGAGCGAATCGCCGGCGTGGTGGTTCGCGGTCTCGGAACGGAGCACCTTCTTGCAACACGTTTGCCGCGGTCGCCCCGCTGGCGAGACATGAGCGAGATTGTCAAACGGGTCACCGCGAATGAATGGCGCGACGTCCTCAAGGGACTCGGTTACCACCTTGAGCGCCTACCGGACCGGGGTTGGCTCGCTAGACACGAGGGTCGGGCGGTGCTGGTGGTTCACCCAAAGGACTCGCCGAGCGAGTTTGCGCGTCTGGACCGGGATGCACGGCTCCCGGAAGGTGCGCTCCTGACGGCGTGCGACCGTCACGGTGCGCCCTTCGGGTTGATGACCGCGGGTTCGCGGATGCGACTCCTGCGACGCGATGATGATGAGGGTGGGCGAGCGACTCGGTTCCTCGAGCTCGATGCGGACCTGCTCGATCCCGATCGCCGTCCGCTGCTGGGGCTTTTGTCTCCGCGTTACCTCGCTGAGGGTGAACTCGCCAGCTTGATTCAGGAGGGACGCGATTACGGGAGCGACTTGCGTCTCCGCCTGGATCGGGCTCTTCGGCAGCATGTTCTGCCAATTCTCGCGCGCGAACTCGGACGCTGGGCATCGGACCGCGGATTGGATCTGGCCGACGATGCGGTTCGCAGCAAGCTGGAGGCTGCTGCGCTGACGTTTGTTTTCCGCGTGCTGTTCCTGCTCTATGCAGAGAGCGCCGGGCATCTGCCGATGGCGAACCACACGTACCGGCAGCGCAGCATGACCAGGATCGCGCAACGCGCGGCCGAGGAGTTGGGGGCCGCGGACTCCCGTTCCACCTCGCTTTGGGACGACATTCAGAGCCTGGTGAAGGCAATGCGGAACGGTCAGCGCGCGTGGGGCGTGCCGGCGTACAACGGAGCCCTGTTCGCGGCCGACGGGTTTGAAGGGGCCGAGTTGCTTGAGGGAGCCGTGATCACCGATGAGCCGCTCGGTAGGGCGCTTGTTGCATTTGCTCGTGAGACCGGTCCGGATGGTGAGGACGTAGGCATCGACTTCTCAGGCCTCGAAATCGGGCATCTCGGTCACATCTACGAGGGCCTACTGTCACTGAGGCTCGCTGTAGCCGACCAAGACTTCGATTACGACGAGCGGGAAGATCGCTACGTCCCGGACGACGGGGACGGCAGGGTCGACGTACGCGCAGGCGAGCTTTTCTGGCAGACCAATGAAGGGGGTCGCAAGGGAGGAGGCGTCTACTACACACGCTCCGAGCTGGTTCGACACCTCGTGCGTGGTGCGGTGCGTCCGGCATTCGAGGAGCACTTGGACCAAGTCCGCGAGCTTGCGGACCGAGATCCGAAAGCGGCTGCCGAAAAGCTCTTTGACTTCTACGTACTGGACCCAGCCTGTGGTTCAGCTCACTTCCTGGTCGCCGTGACGGAAGAGCTCGCCGACCAGATCGCAGCGCTCCTCGGTGAGGTCTCGCTGCCGGCGGTACGGGACGAACTTGAGGCGCTCCGCTCTAGCGCTCGCTCAGCGCTTGTCGCAGAGATCGACGACGCAGCTTTGCTGAAACGGCTTGTGCTGAAGCGCTGCGTTTTCGGCGTCGATGCATCGCCGATGGGGGCGGAGATCGCGAAGGTCTCCCTCTGGCTTGCAACATTCGTTCCGGGCCTCTCACTCGCTTACCTTGATCACAACATCCAGATCGGAAATTCCCTGATCGGCGTTGCACGGCCCGAGGTGGTCGAGCGCAAGATCGAAGGCGGCGGGGAAAATGCTGAACCGCTCTTCGGAGACCCGATCGTGGATGCGGTGAATGCAGCGGCCGACCAGGCGGCGAAATTGCGTGCTATCTCGGATCGAACCCCTGAGGAGGTTCAGGCGAGCGCCCAGGCCGCCAAGCGCATCAGTGAGATCTCGGAAGGCGCTCGGCGGGCGCTCGACCTTTGGACTGCGGAGCCCTTGGGTTTGCCGGGCGCTCGTGCCGAACTCAACGAGCGAGGCGAGCAGATAGTCGCTGGCGAGCCATCCCTGCTGGCGGAAAAAGCTTCGGAGCTCGTCAAGGAGCATGGAGCATTCCATTGGCCGCTCGAGTTCCCTGAGGCATTCGCACGAGAACGTCCGGGCTTTGATGTGGTCGTGGGCAATCCTCCGTGGGATGAGGTGGATGTGGAGGAGCTCGCCTTCTACGCGCGGTATCGGCCCGGATTACGAGCGATGTCAGCTGACCCCCGCGTGGAAGCCCTCGCTCGACTCAAGGAAGAAAGGCCGGAGCTGGAAAAACTCCTTGAGCGGGAGCGATCGGAGCGGGAAACCCTGCGCAAGTACCTAGGGCCGGACGCTGGCTATCGGAAGGGAGCGGGTGATCCGGACCTCTACAAGTTCTTCTGTCAACGCTATCGCGACTTGCTGCGTGACGGGGGACGGTTAGGAGTAGTACTCCCTCGATCGGCGTTTGTGGCTAAGGGTTCGAGCGACTTTCGCGATTGGCTGTTCACTGAAACGGCTCCACAGCGCATTGACTTCTTGCTGAATAACCGCAACTGGGCATTCGACATTCATCCCCAGTACACAGTGGCGCTGTTGGCAGCAGTTCGGCGCGCCCCGATACCAGATGAACCAATCGTGGCTGCGGGCGTTGCATCGTCAGCCCGAGAGTTCGCGGTCCAGATCACAGGTCCTGGCATACGGATCGCCCGCACGGCTCTCGGTCCGAATCGGGAGGTTCCCCTTCTTCCGAGTCAGGCGCACGCAGATCTGCTCGCAAAGCTCCGCGAAGGCATCCCGTTTCCGTATGGCACTGGACGGTGGAGATGCTTTCCGGTCAGAGAGTTCGATGAAACACATGACAGGCGGCTCTGGGAGGGTGCTGAGGAAGGATGGCCCCTCTGGAAGGGAGAGAGTTTCGACATCTTCGATCCACATGGAACTGAAGCACGCGTGTGCCCGTCCACCCAGGAGGCGATGCGCAAAGCTCTGAAGCCTCGCCCCGGAGCGGGATCGCTACTGGCTGGCGAGATCCATCCTCAGAAGCGGCGAGAAGCGGTGGTTCGCGCCGTCGGGCGGGCGCGAGTCGCTTTCCGTGATGTAACGAATCGGACCAACTCCCGGACGGTTATCGCCTGTCTGGTGCCACCCTGTCACTTCCTCACAAACAAGGCACCGTACCTTGCATTCATCGAGGATGATTGGCGAGCGGAAGCAGCGTGCTTGGCGTTGATGAATAGCATCCCGTTCGACTGGCAAGCGCGACGGGTCGTCGAGACCAACCTCAACTTCTTCATTCTTGAGGGGCTCTGCCTTCCGGAGCTCAACGACGAAACCTACGAGACGCTCGCCGATGCCGCCGCCCGTCTCTCGTGCCTCGACGAGCGCTTCGCCGAGTTTGCGGCCATGGCTGGCGTCGACTGTGGGCCGCTCGATGACGCCGAGCGCATGCGCCTGCGCGCAGAGATCGATGCGCGGGTTGCGGTTGCGTGGGGCCTCACGCCCGATGAACTTGAGCTGGTCTTCTCGGATTTCACGCGCGACGCGGTGCCCGACTACTACCGTGACGCGGTCAGGAAGAGGTTTTCAGAGCTGACCTGAGTGTCGCGGTGCCGCTCCCGTACATACTCGACAACCGCAGTGATGACACGCGCCACGCCAGGGGCTTGCGGGCGCTGATTGAGCACCATCCGGCTGATCCATTAGCCGTTGCGACCGGCTACGTGAACCTGGAGGGGTTGAGCATCCTCGCGGAGCTGTCTGAGGGGCGGCCCACGCGTCTTCTGCTCGGCGCCCAACCTGATCCCGGTCTTGGCGCGCCGCCGCCGCCACGCGATCTCTTCGAGTCCCAGCTGCGCAGCCTGGGCGGGGAGCGGGACTTCTCGCGATTCCCTCCTTCGAGAGCGAAGGAGCGCCTAGAAGCCATCGAGTCATGGCTGCGGCGGCCCGAAGTCGAGGTGCGTCGCTACACCCATAGCTTTCTGCACGGCAAGGCCTACTTGATAGGCACCGTGGATGTGGCCCGAGCGGCGTTGGTGACGTCGGCCAACCTGACGGGCGCAGGTCTGCACCGAAACATGGAGCTCGGTCTGACTTCGTATGGGCCGCCGGCGGCCTCCGAAGCCATGGAGTGGTTCGAGGCGCTTTGGGCGGAGGCGGTTCCGTTTGAGGATGAACTTCGGGAGCTTCTCTTTCCGTCCCATCTCGAGGTGGACCCATACGACGTCTACCTACGTGCGCTGCTCGAACTACACGGTCCCCTCGAGGAGGATCGGACGCGACCGACACAGCCCAGCGGCGTCCGACTTGCCGACTTCCAGCGCGACGGCTATGAGCGAGCTCGCGCCATCGCCAAGGCTCATGGCGGCGTGATCTTCGCGGACGGAGTCGGAACGGGAAAGACGGAGATCGGCTTGGCGTTCATCGAAGAGCGGATCAAGGAAGACGGGGTGTATGCCCTCGTCGTCTGCCCGGCCCAGCTCAAGATGCGCTGGCAGGAGCGAATCACCCAGGCCAAGCTCTCGGCTCAGGTGGTCTCATTCAACGAGCTCGCGGCGGATGAGCAGCTCGCCCCGGCCGGTAGACAGACGCGGCGCGTGCTATCGGTCGACCGGGACTACTACAGGCTGGTGGTCGTCGACGAAGCGCACGCGCTGCGAAATCACGACACCACTTGGTATCGGGCAATGGAGCGGCTCCTCGGTGGCACCGAGAAACAAGTGGTCCTGCTCACAGCAACGCCGATCAATAACGGCCTCTGGGATCTCTACAACCTTGTGATGCTGTTCGCTCGGCATGACAGGGGTCTCGCAAGGGCAGGGATTGACTCGATCCGGGAGCTGTTTCTTGCGGCGGGAGCGAACGAACGCGATCCGGAAAACCTTGCACCCGAGATCCTTTACCCGATCGCTGACGCCGTCAGCGTCAGACGCGATCGAGCCTTCATTGCGCGCTCGTACCCTGACGCGACCTTTCCCGACGGCACCCCGGTGCGATTTCCGGAGCCCAAGCTAGTCACCGAGCGCTACGACATCGACGGCGCCCACCCGGGCCTCCTTCGGGCGGTGGTCGACGGCATCGACCG
>CALGSZ010000140.1 GCA_937901745.1 uncultured Chloroflexota bacterium
TGACCTGGTCGACGCCACCGGGCGGGAAGTCACGTCGGCGCGTCCGCCAGGCCGAACCTCAGGGTTGCTGGTCGGTGCACTCACTTTGGGCTCCTGGTCGGTGCCGTCTCCTACGCCTGGCTCGCCGGCAGAGCACCAGAAGCCGGCCCGGAGGACGCCGCAAGCGTCGGCGACCAGTGGGCGACACAGATCCGCAACCACCTGCGCCTGATGACGTCTCGCAGGCCTTCGTGGCTCGCAGCATTCATGAGGTTGGCGCTGGAGCCGGCCATGCCGCTCATGCCGAGGCGGACGGTGAGCCGATCGTTGGCGACGTCCGCCGAGGGTGCGGCCCGTAGACAAAGTCCGGCAGCCCTCGCTAGTCCTCGTCGTTGACCTAGGTGCCTAGCAAAGTGTCGATGTTCGGGTAGAGGCGAGCGTTGCGGTTGATGCCTTCGGGCACGATGATGCGGGTTCTGAATGTGACCTCCCGAAAGGGGCTGCCATTCGCGGCAGCCGCTGTTCTGTTGGCTGCGTGTTCACCGGCAGTGGACGCCGTCCCGGACGGCCCCACCGCAGGTGACGGCAGCTTCCCCACGTCCACCGCCACCGCGTCGACAGTGACCGACACCACCCCGGCAGCTGGCGCGACAACGACGACGGTTGCCGGGTCGCCGCTCGACCAGACCGCGCCATATCTCGAGCTGACCGAACACCAGAGGCGCGCGATCATCATCGAATACAGCCGCCGTCACGAAGAAGCGGTTGCCGCCTGCATGGCACAGGAAGGGTTCCAAATACATCCCGGTCGACCCGGACCAGCCGGGGCTGGTAGGCCCCATCGGCATCGAAGGCTGGCCCGCCACGGAAGAGGAGATGCGGCAACAGTACGGCTACGGGGTGGTGTTGAACGTGCGGCTCTCCTACCAGCCGGTGAGCTTCGAGATCGACGACCCGAACGTCGCCATACAGGAGAGCCTCAGCGAGGCAGAGAGCCGCGCCTACGGCCAGGCGTTAGGTGTATGTGTCGACGAGGCGTTCGAGAGAGTTCCCGACCCATTCGCGCAGGACACGGCCGCCGCCAACTGGCTGGCGACACAGGCGCTGCGGATCCGGGAAGAAGCGTGGGAGGACCCGCGGGTGCAGGCCGCCATCGACGGCTGGTCCCGCTGCATGGCTGAGGCCGGCTACGACTTCGCGCACCCTCAAGACGCCCACGCCTATGTGGCGGAGATGGCTGAGCCCTTCCGCCAACCCATGCCGGGCGTCGAGTTGGACGAGGAGACCACCGCCGAGTTGGATCGGATCCAACAGATCGAGTTGGAGGTGGCCCACGCCGACTTCGAATGCGCCGCCGAGTTGGAGAAGACACGTCGGCAGGTGCAGTGGGAGCTCGAAGCCGAGTTCATCGAAGAGAACGCCGAACGGCTCGCAGGCTACACCGCCGAATACGAGAAGGCGATAGCCGACTACCTGCATTTCCTCGACGGACCGTGATGCTGAGTGAGGAAGACCGGGAAGAGTTGGTCTGTTTCCCCAATGGAGCTCAGTGTGAACCTACCGCCGTGACAACCGCCGGGACACGCTGGAGGGGAATACAAACATGGAAGAGCTGAGTCACCTCCCCGCGGTCACCCCTGCCGCACTCGCCTCTCCCAACCGAAAACCCAAGCGCTGCTTGGGTTCTCGGCGTTTCTGGGCATCTCTTGGCTGTCCCTGTGTCCCACAGCCAGGGACACGACGGGACACCTTGGTTGCGGGGTTCGGGGGTTGCTCTCCGATCGACTGACGGGAGTGGCCGGGTGAGGACGGTCCCCGCCGATGACGCACAGAACAACAACCCATCGGGTCTGACGCCCGTGGAGGAGGTAGCTGACTACATCGGATCTCGGTCCGTGAGGTCCGCCTCTTGGTCGCAGTGCGAGCATCCATCTCCTTTGCTCGGATCGGCCGCCGACTCCGTTTCCGTCGTGCCGATATCGACGCCTATATGGAGTTCAGGATCGAGCGCGCGCGGTTGCTGGGGGAAATCGCCTGATGATGATCGTCGTTGAGAAGGCGAAGCCCAACAAGCGAGAGGGGCCATGGATGGAAGATCCGCTGGAAGATCGATGGAAAGGAAGGCTCAAAGACCCTGCGGGGTGTTACTAAAGCCCAAGCCGAGGCGTGTGCCGCCAAGCTGCGCCTCGAGTGCTTGGAGATACCCGGCATTGAGAAGCCACCCGTATCCCTTCAATACTGCGTCCAGCGCAGGCGGGACCAGAAGTGGGGCGGCTGGGGCCGGCGACACGCGAATGTATGACCTATGCCACCCAGAGGATTCACGCCTGGATGATGCGAAGGATGTTTCGAACCTCACGGTCGGATCGGATCATCAAGCTGTCGTGGCTGGCTGTCGCCGTGTTCCGTCTCCTCGTCGGGGGAAGGCACCGGCCGGATTCGATGGCTGCACGGCCGACGAAACTCGCCATCACGTGGCGTCGGTGCTCGTGACGAAAGGTGTGGCGCCTCGCACGGTCGCCAAGCAGATGGGGCATTCGCTTCAAATCTGATGAGGACCTACGCCAGCACTACGCGCGGCCTGAAGAAGCAAGTTCCGGCCACATCCGGGTATCGATCCATTCCGGTTGAAGATCCGGTACCCGATTCCGGCTTGTAGCCAACCGGTCAGATTGACTCGGGTCCCGACAGAAGGGTCGGTACTTGCGCATCTTGTACTAGTAACGCGCGGATGCATTACGAGGCGTACACAGGGAAAGAACCCATCATGCCGGACGCTGTTCAGGTCGTGTGAAAGCCCTCTCGACTCCAACTCTTCGTGGTCGACCGCCCGGAGTCGAACGCAGATGGCACGTGGTCGATGGATGAACCACAGTAGACAGCTAGGGATGGGGCCGACTTGCTGTGTCTTCAGGGCGCGGACTCCGCCGCCAGCCGGGAAACCGGCGTGTCGGTGATCGTGTCCGCTGCCATGTCATCGAGAGCGATCTCTATAAAGTGGCTTTGGAAGTAGCCGAGTGCGACGCGGGGTTTTGAGTCTCCTAGGCGCGTCTTGTGCACTAACCCGACAAATACGGTGTGGTCGCCGGAGTCATAGGTCTTGTACCGCTCGCATTCGAACACGGCGAGCGCTCCCGGGATGATTGGGGCACCGAACGCTCCCATCTCGACCTCAAGACCTGCGAATCGGTCTTCACCTCTTGTGGCGAACCGTGCTGCTAGGTCGCGCTGGCCAGCACTGGCGACATGCACGGCGAAGCCTTCGCAGTCGACAAAAGCAGCGTATTGCGTGGATGCTTTGCCCAAGCAGAACAAGATCAGCGGGGGGTTGAGCGAAACGGTTGTGAAGGAATTGGCTGTGAGCCCGGCGAAGCCACCCTCACGCCCGACTGTGGTGACAATGGTTACCCCAGTGACGAACATGCTCGCGCATCTGCGGAACTCCACTTCTGAGATCATGCAGCGACAATAGGGTTCCGACTTGCCCCCGATACCTGTGGTAATCGTGGAAGTGTTAGCGGACGATTCGTCCAGATGGTGGAGGGGTGGGGTATCCGCCGTACAGGCGCAGGATCCTGATCGCCAAGTGGACCATCAGGCGCCGTTCTGGGTTGTCGAGGTTCAGGCTCGTCACCTCTTCGATCCGTGAGATTCGGTAACGGACCGTTGACGGGTGAAGGAACATTCGTCGTGCCGTCTGGTTGACGTTGCCCATGCTGTCGAGGTAAGCCTCCAGGGTGGCCAATAGGTCCGACCCGTGCTTGCTGTCATAGGCGAGGAGCTCAGCTAGCTGGGATTGAGCGAATGTGAGACTGACGTCCGAACCGAGCTCAACAAGCAATCCGTACACCCCGAGCTGCGACGCATCGACGGTGGAACCTACCGCTCCTTGAGTAATGGCGACCATCATCGCTCTTTCCGCTTCCCGGTAGGAGCGGCGCATTCCCTGTACCCCAGATGCAGCGGTGCCTACAGCGATGGTGATGGCCGGCAACATCGAGGGATCGTGTAGGCGGGACGTCTGCTCCACCGACGCACGGATCGTCTCCGCGATTTGGGAGCGAGCCACATTGGTATCCCGCAGGGTGGTGATGACTGTGAATTCTCCGGCGCCTACCGGCACGGCGATCGAGTCCACGCCCAAAGGTTGCAGCTTCATGCGGATCGAACTGGCGAACACCTCCTCGAGGTTGAGAGGGAGTTCCGAATCCTCTAGACGTACCTTCAAGACGACCGCGCTGCGGGTAAGGTCTAACCCCAGGGCCGACGCCCGCCGCATGATTGTAAGGGGGTCAGTCTCAGCTGAGCCGAGCGCCTCGACGAGATCCCGTGAAGCCCGCAGTTCAGCATTGAGGCGAAACCAGTCCTTGAGCCTGTCCAACGAGATGAGAAGACTGCAGTGCTCTAGGACGGCGTAGAGTTCTTCCGGGTCCTCTTCGGCGTTCCGGTCTACCACGAGGAGAAACGCCAGGGTGCGTCCAAGGACTCGAAGGGGAACCGAGATGATGCTTCCGCCAGTGGGTATCTCGCATAACCGATGTGGCGTGAACGCCCTAAGGGTCGCAAGTCGTGGCCGATCACTATCAATGAGACGTAGGATCTCATCCGCACCGTCAGGTTCTATGCCACTGAAGGCGATCGGGACCAGGTCGTGGCCGGCAAGCATCACCGGTCTGGAGATCAGCTTGCTCATTCTCTCAATCAGTTTCGGTGTGTCCTGATCGGCGAGGATCTCTCGAAGGAGGGCCTCGTGGATCTCGGCCTGGTGTTTCAGCCGCTGGTTCTGTGCCGCCACTAGGCCGTGCAGGGCCTCAAGCTCGGTAAGTTGTCGTTGCCGTTCCAGGCGCAGCTGCCGTTCCGTCTCGAAATGCAGTGATGCACCGAGGGAAGTGGCCGCCAATGCGCCCACGACGGTGGCGAAAAGAACTTCCGCCTCGGAGAACTCATGCGGCTCTCGTGTGCACAGCCAGAGTGCTCCGAGACGGTCTTCTGCGCGTAGCGGCACGATGGCTACACCGGCGAAGCCGCGTGTGTGGGCGTCGTCAACGACGCGTGGGAACTCGGTTGCCTTCCGGATGTCGGTGAAAGTCAGGATCGAGCCCAGTTGACAAGACAACATCGACGGGGACCCCTCCACCGGCCAATCCAAGTGGTTCCAAGGCTGCTCGTCGTCGAGTCCGTGGTAGACCTCGAACTCGATCGCGGTCCCTTCCTTGTTGTACAGAGCAGCCCAGCAGATCTTCCATGGGCCTTTCTTGGTGACCGACCGCGCGATGTTCTGGAGTACCTTGGCTGGGCCCTCGGTCGAATATGCCTCCCATGCCACCTCCTCCAAGATCTGGAGGAGGGTGCCTGCCTCGTTCTGCTCCCAGGTTGGCTCGATCGGCACAGTCCAAGTGCGATACGAAGGCACCCGCTGAACAGCACCCGGTTCGTTGGACAGCGTTCGTGTCTGTTTCATGCTGCCACCT
>CALGSZ010000141.1 GCA_937901745.1 uncultured Chloroflexota bacterium
CTCCTCCCGGCTCAGCGGCTTGACCACCACCCGGTCGCCCAGCGGCCGCAGCTTGGTCGCAACCGCACTCGCACCATTCGTCTGCGTCGCCATTGTCAACGCACCTCCTTGCGTCTTGGACAGACGAACTCGCTGCCGCCTCCGTATTCCCCGTTTACGGAGCGGCACACCATCAAAATCTCTTGCGGAATTGCATTATAGCGAGGCTATTAGCACTCATCAAGCGCGAGTGCTAACCGCCCACGCCCGGCAGAAAAGAGCGACAGCCTATACTCTTGAGAATCGCGGACAGCGCGCGGGGGGCACGAAAACCCAATTCCTGGCGGGGTGCTATGGGCCGGCGCTCACGGTGGACTCGACTCGCTCTGGTGGGGCTTCTCCTCGTGGTCAGCGTGGCGACTGGCCAGTCGCCGGCGGCGACCGGGGCCCAACAGGCACCGCAAGTCCTGGACATCTCCTCTGTCCGCAACAATCGGATCGTCTGGACCAGCTACTCCCGCTACCTGCCGGAGATCGAGGCCGCTATCGCCGCCTGGGAAGCGGTCGGGCCGATTGACTTCGTGAACCAGGCGCAAGCGCCGGACGAACCTCTCGACCTGATCTACCGCGACGCGTTCGCGCCCGGCGCCTATTTCGCGGGTTACTGGACCC
Source organism: uncultured Chloroflexota bacterium (assembly GCA_937901745.1). Taxonomy (GTDB): domain Bacteria; phylum Chloroflexota; class Chloroflexia; order Thermomicrobiales; family UBA6265; genus CALGSZ01. Next base: position 652 of record CALGSZ010000141.1, read on the forward strand.
ATCATCCGGACGCGCCCGACACGATCACCTTCTCCACCAGCTATATGAACGCCCGCCCGGATGGCGATCCGGCGCGCTTCGGCGTCGCGGTCCACGAGACCGGCCATGCCCTCGGATTGGCCGATCTCATGGACGAGGATCTGCGCACGGCGCTGATGTTCCACGTCAATTCCGGCTTCACCGCTCCGCAAGACCACGATATCGCCAATCTCTGCCACCTCTGGGGCGGTCCGCGCTGCGCCGAGCTCGGCGCGGCGACACCGCAGCCGGCGCTGACCCCGGCGCCCTCGCCGACGCCGACGCCAACCCCGCCTGAAGGCCCCACGGCGCCGGTGGTCATCGCTGTCGTCAACTGCACGATGACGCCCGACAGCGGCACCATTGATGCCGGCCGGGCTGTGGCCGGTGATCTCCCCCGATCTTGCCGAAGCGCGCCGCCCGGCGTCGTCTTCGATGTCGAAATCTTGGGGAACGACGCAAAGACGCATTTGGTGGCGATGACGAACGCGGCGGGCTTGCTCGCGCTCGACGTCGCGGTTGGTCACCAAGTGACCGCGACCATTCGGCCCGCCAGCAATCTCCTCTATCTCCCGCTGCATCCGTCGGTGAGCATCCCCGCCGTCAATGACGATGGCGCGCTCCTCACCTTCCTCAATGTTTCCGAGCGGCCAATCGATGTGATCAAGCTCGTGTGCAGCGACGATCCGGGACAGCTCGACCCCGAGGCGGTCTTTGCCGGAGAGTTTCCGCCTGGCTGCCGGCCCTCCCCCGCTGGCGATCAATACACGGTCAGCGATTCCTTCTACGGAACGCCGCGCACGATCCCGAACTATGCCGCCGGCGGCGAAACCTTCGTGACGAGCGATCACGGCCGCTTCACGGTCTACGCGCCCGTGACCGATGCCGCCGGGCAGCCCACGGTTCTCGTCCTCGACGACATGGACCAGCAAGCCGAAACTAGCTGGCCCGCGCCGAACCCAACCGTTATTGAATTGAAGCCCCCGTACAACATCGTCCTCGTCGGCGCTGAAGCGAATCCGGATCTCGACCCAGTTGAAGCCGCGAGCGTCACGTCCTCACCCGCCGCCGGACATGACTCCGTCTCGGCCTTGACCAGCGCGGTGGAGACTATCCCCGCGCACATCCCGGCCAACACATCAAGGGCATCCTTTGGGCGCTCCCTGGACAACGCCCCCGAGGGCATGTACCGGGCATTTCCTGGCCGGCGTCCAACAGCATCGACGACACAATTCGTCTCCGGTGCCACCAGCATCATAGGGGCGGGCACGGGTCCCGCCCCTACGGATTGAGGCCATGTGCGGCCAACGCGGGCATGCCTTGTGATTGACCCGAGGAGGGTGGCTTGAAGGGCCACGCCCTCCGGCGGCGACCGAGCCGGATGTGATGCAGGCGACGGGACTTTGCGATGGCGCGCTTGTCGGCTGCGCTACAACGTGGCCACAATGCGCGAGTTGATACACGACCGCGCGCAACGAGCACGCTACGTCGCGCGTATCAAGAGACGACAATACCTGCGACCACGCGATGTGGCCCGGGGGGCAACCGGCGATCTGTCACCGTATCGGCCCGGGCGCGCGTGGAGGAGACCTACACAATGATGAGATGGATCAGCGCGTGGCCCCGGCTGGCGCGGGGGAGCGTGGCAATACTGCTGGGCTGGCTCCTCGTGGCGCCGCTGGTGGCCTCCCCCGTCGCGCGAGGGGCATCCGATGCCTCGTATGACTACATCCGCTTCGACGGCACGGTCTACGCCGTCGTGGACCGACCAATCGGGCGCGAGCTGAACGAGGACGACCTCGGCCCAGAGGTGGCCCAGGTCGAGGCGCTGGACGATAGCGGCATCGACCCGTGCTATCGCTCCTTCGACAACAACGCTGGCGAACTGGCGCCCGGCACGACCGTCTACGAGGTCAACGGCTACGATCCATCTTTCCGCCTCGCCGTCGTCAGCGATGACGGCCGGATCGTTCTCTACGAGGCGACCTGCAGCTTCTCCGCTCAGCAAGCGAGCGACATCCTCGACCTGCAAGGCAGAGTGCTCTGCATCGGCGCGCACGCGCCAGAGCGGAGCCTGCCAGAGCTCGGTGCGATCCGTGACGAGGCTGAGATCGAGCGACTGGTTGATTTGGTGCTCGACGCGCCGATCGCGTTCGATCCCGAGCTCGTCGGCGATCCGAGCCGCGCCGATCCGCGCTACTGGATCGTCTTCTACCTCAACGACGCGACCACCACCGCTCCCCGCGCTTTCTGGCCGGAGGACGGCGAGCTCGCCTACGGCATCATCGTGCCCGAGGAGTTCAGCCAGGCAATCGCCGAAGCAATCGACCTTCGCGCCAACGCGCCGGACGAAGCGCCGTCCTGCCGCGGCGGCGAGTAGCCAGCGGCCGTATCTCAAAGGCGCGTTGGAGAGCTAGGCGGCTCGCAGGTTTTCGATCGCGTCGCGATTCCAGGCAATACCTAGTCCAGGCTCCATCGGGGCTACCGCGTAGCCATCCACAATCTCCAGTTCTTTCATCGTAAGTCTGCGTAGCTGTGGGATGTGCTCGACGTAGAGCGCGTTCGGCACGGCGCAGGCGAGACTGACGTGAAGCTCCATCAGGAAATGCGGCGCCACTTTGACGTTGAACGCTTCGGCGAGATGCGCGGTCTTGAGCCACGGGGTTATGCCGCCGATGCGCGCGACATCGACCTGGACGATGCCACAGGCGCCGGCTGCCAGATACTCGCGG
>CALGSZ010000142.1 GCA_937901745.1 uncultured Chloroflexota bacterium
CGGGATGATCTTCGGCCTCCTCCCCGGTCTCTCTGGATCAGTGGGAATCGCCTTGATGATCCCATTGACCTTCGGGCTTTCGACTGCCGAGGCAATGACGCTTTTTGTCGGCGCCTTCGGCGGGCAGACGTTCTCGGGCTCGATTACCGCGATCTTGCTCAACACGCCCGGCACCGCTCCCAACGCCGCCTCCACACTCGACGGTTACCCGCTGGCTCGCCAAGGGAAAGGCGGCTTCGCCATCGGGATATCCACCACGGCGTCAGCCATGGGGGCAATCATCGGACTCGCGGTACTTGTCGCGCTTTTGCCGTTCGTCCGGGCGATCATTCTGTCCTTCAGCTTCCCCGAGCTGACCATGTTGGCGGTCCTGGGTTTGGCCGCGATCGCCGCCGCCTCCTCCGGATCGTTGGCGAAGGGCCTCATATCCGGCGGAATAGGACTGATACTGTCTTTTGTCGGGTTCTCACCCGTGGCAGGAGAGTTGCGCTATGTCTTCGGGGTTCCCCAGCTGTGGGAAGGCATCGACCTCATCGCGGCGCTGATTGGGCTCTTCGCCATCTCCGAAGTCATCCGCCTCTTGGTGGTCCGGGAAACCGTGTCGGCGGTTCCTTTGGACACTGGCTTCTCTCGGAAAGAAGTCTGGGAGGGCGTCCGGTTTGTTTTCCGCCACCCCTGGCTGCTGTTACGGAGTGCCCTCATCGGCACGGGCATCGGAGCGGTGCCTGGTGTCGGCGGAACTGTTGCCTCATTCCTCGCCTATTTCCAGGCAGTGCACACTTCCAAGGATCCGGAGAAGTTCGGAAAGGGCGACCCACGCGGAGTGCTAGCCCCGGAGGCTGCAAATGATGCAAAAGATTCCGGCTCGGCCTTGCCATCGCTTGCCTTCGGTCTTCCGGGGAGCTCCGACTGGGCAATAATCCTCGGAGCCCTGGTCCTACACGGTGTGAACCCCGGGCCAAATCTGATTCGCGAGGAGCCCGTCGTGGTCTGGGTGGCCATTTGGGTGCTCTTCTTCGCCAGCTTCGTCGACTCCCTTATCGGCATCTATGCGACACCGCTGCTCGTCAAAGTGACTCGGGTGCCGCCATCGGTTCTGGCTCCGATTGTCGGAGTGTTGGCGGTCATCGGCGCCTACGCCCTGCAACGTCAGTTCGTCGACGTCATCTTCGCGGTCCTGTTCGGGATCCTCGGCTACTACATGCGCCGGCACCACATACCTGTGGTCCCATTGATTCTTGGCCTGCTGTTGGGGGCGACAGTGGAGCGTTCGTTCTTCCAGTCGCTCGAGGTCTTCGACGCCGGCATTTGGGTCTACTTCACACGGCCCATCTCTCTGGTGCTGGTCGTGCTCACAGTCGTCATCTTTGTCGCGCCATTCGTCTCGACGCACCGACGTCAGAAAGCCCTGGTCGAAACAGGAGTGGATGGATGAAGCTCGGTGAGCGGAACGTCATGCTGCTATTCCTCGTGCTGTCCGCGGGAGCCACGCTGCTTTCGCTCGGATTCCAACACCGCGAGGCGCGCCTGTTCCCGTTGATCGTCGGCGCGGTCACGACGGTGCTGATCGTCGGCTATTTCGTCATCGTCAATGTCCCGGCGCTGAGGCAGCGGCTTGCGCCGTTCATCGAAGACGACATCTTCATGAAGATCGCAGCCGCCGCCGACGCATTGCCGGAAGAAGAAGCCGAAGAGGCCTCCGAGGTCGCGCATCGGCAATACGGGGGCGACGGGGAGCGGGGAGCTCGGGAGCGAATCCTGTTCGCCTACTTGGGCGGCTTCGTTTTCCTGGGCTGGCTTGTAGGGCTCACCGTCGCCACACCCGTGTTCCTCTTCGCGGCGATGGTCGGATACGCCCGGGCGGACTGGAGGCAGGCCGCGATCGTCACGATCGCAACCGCCGCGTTTATCCACCTCGTGTTCGTCATGATCCTCCGACTTCCGCCTCACCTCGGCCTGCTCGGGGGTCTGTTGTGAGGTGGCGGATTCGTGCACGAAGTCAGGGAAAGCACAGCCGCGGTACCAGAGCTGCCAGAGAAAGGAGAGGCATATGAGAGGAACTAGAAGGCGCAAGCGGTCCGTAACGCTTGCCGCGGCCGTAGTGTCAGCAGCCCTGACACTAGGGGCGTGCGGAGGATCTGCATCCGAGTACCCGTCGGAGAACTTCACCTGGGTGGTGCCCTACAGCCCTGGGGGCGGCTTCGACGTCTACTCGCGGGGTTTCGCCGAAGTAATGTCCCAGACCGTTCTTCCGGATGGGATCAACATCGCCGTTGAGAACATCACGCCCATTGCCCAGGCGCTGAGCCAAGTTTACGCGGCGGAGTCGGGCTACACGCTGGCGATCCTGCCTATGCCTGCAGCGGCGGCGCAGGAGATCCAATTCCCGGACGTGGCGAAATGGGAAACCGAGAACTTCACGATCCTCGGATCGATGGAGGAGAACGCATACGTGGTCTACGTCGCCGGAGACAGCCCCTATCAGACCTGGGAGGACCTGGCCAACACACCAGGGCTCAAGGCTCTAACCGTTGAACGAGGCTCTTCGTCTGGGCTGGCGACCGCGGTCGCCATCCGCTCGCTCGGCCTGGACGCGAACCTCACTTTTGGCGCGGAGGGATCACAGGAAGTCGCGACGGCGCTCATCCGGGGCGACGTCGACTTCATCGTCTACGGCACCTCCGACATGATCGGATTCATCGAATCGGGCGACATCCGGCCGCTTCTGTTCCTCGGCACCGAAGATCAGCGGCCCGCGGATTACGACTGGCTCGCCAACGTGCCAGGCGCCGCGGACGTCGGCTTCCCCGAGCTCGCCGGAGCCGTGTCAGAGATGCGAGTGATCGTCGCACCCGCTGACATTCCCGACGAACAGCGTGAGTGGCTGGAGCAGGCCGTCGCGGAGGTGCTGTTCTCGGAGGAGTTCGCCGAATGGGCCGAGTCGGCGGAGCGACCGATCGTTCCTCGTGACGCGGCCTCAACCCGAGACGCGATGGAGAACCAGATCGATACGATGCGTGAGCTGGTTCCGCAACTCGCGGAGGAAGGGCTCATCTAAAGGGCCGGAGAGCTCACCGGCAGCCGGTGCGGAACGCCGGTGGGCTCTCCGATTTCTTTGAGGCATGTATGACTTGGCGGAACGTACTCGACGCCACCGACGAAGCAGCTCTGCGGGCCTATGCGCGGCGAAGGCCACCCTTCGATGGCCGCCAGCCGGCGCTTCTGGTGATCGACGTCACCGAATCATTCGTCGGACCCAACCTGCCGGTCACAGAAGCGCAGAAGGTGTCCCGACAGGCATGTGGGGAGGCCGCTTGGACGGCGCTGCCCAACATCCAGAAGCTGCTCCGGTTCTTCCGCAAGCGCAGCTGGCCAACAATATTCACGACACCCGACCCGAACCAGAAGTGGGTCGGAGCAGCCTCGGCTGGTTTCGTCTATGCGAGCGAACCAACCCAAAAGGTCGCCCCCGAAGTCCAGCCCACAGAGAACGAGTTGGTCCTCGCCAAGACGAAGTCGAGCGCCTTCTTCGGTACCCCACTGGTAGCGGCCCTGAACCAACGTCGGGTCGACACCCTCGTCTTGAGCGGAGGCACAACCTCTGGATGTGTGCGGGCGACCGCCGTCGATGGATCCTCCTACGGGTACGAAGTGTTCGTCGCCGACGACGCATGCTTCGATCGATCTCAGCTGAGCCACGCGGTGTCGCTGCGCGACGTAGATGCCAAGTACGCCAGAGTCGCGAACGCCAACCACATCATGCAGACTCTCGCGTCACTCCCGTTCTAGCTGCCCGACCACCGCGGCGACCACCCGGGACTTGAGCCTCGACGAAACAGCATCCGAACGCCGACGGTCCACGTCGAGGGCGCCCTCTATGTGCGAAGGTCAAGATACTACTCGCGCTGCGGAGTCGGAGCGGCCTCTTCCAGCCTCGTAGCCGTTTCTGAACCGCCTCGTCAGCGACC
>CALGSZ010000143.1 GCA_937901745.1 uncultured Chloroflexota bacterium
CCCCCGACCTCTACAGTGCGATTGTAGCGCTCTCCCAGCTGAGCTATGCCCCCACTGGCAGCAATAAGTATACGCGGCTTGAGTCCTCCCGGTCAAACCGCGAGCGTCGCCAATAGCACGCATGCCTCGTATTTTCTGGAATCGGGGGGATCCGAACGGCGCTGGGCGTGAAAGGAGACGAGAATGATCCGCCTTGGGATATGTCTTGCCGCTGCCGTGGCCCTCGTGATCGGCTCCAGCGCGCTCGCCGCTGACTCCGGAACGCCGCCAGCTGAGGAAGCGCCTATCCCGCCCGTCGTCTGGGAGCTCGCCGAGATTGACATTGAAGGCACGCCCACTACTCCCGACAATCCCTCCGATTACACGATTCAGTACTTGCCAGACGGCAGGTTCCACGTCCGGGCAGATTGCAATCAGGGGAACGGCCAGTACACGGCCGAGCCGCCGCAAATCGAGCTCCGCGAAATTGCCACCACGAAAGTCGCCTGCCCAGAAGGCTCTCTCTTCGATGAATACATCTCACAACTCGAGTCCGCGACCAGCTTCCAGCTGGAGCAGGAGACGCTCATCCTTGAGCTGAGCGACGGCCGTCAGATGGTGTTCACACCGACGCTGACCGGCGTCGTGTGGCAGTGGGAGCGCTTCATGACCCAGCGCGGCGGCATGACTCCCGAAGATCCCGCTGCCTACACGCTGGAGTTCTTGCCTGACGGCACTATCCTCGTCGTTGCCGACTGCAACCAAGGCAGCGGTCAGTACACCGTGCAAGAGCCGCATCAGATCGAGCTCAGCGACATCGCGATGACCGAGATCGGCTGTCCCGAGGGCTCACTTTCAGATCGGTTCGTCGAGCTCCTGCCGGATGTGCGCGCGTATCTCTTCAACGGCGGCAAGCTCTACCTCGAGCTAATGGCCGACGGCGGCGCGCTCATCTTCAACGCGCACGTTGCGCCCGAAGACGAAGCGACTCCGGTCGCCGGCAACTGAGCTACGCGGATCAGTCCAGGGTGATGACGAGAGAGAGGAATGCGTCTGGCGACGTATCAACACCGCTTGCACGGAGAAGCACCGCAAGTCGGCGTGGCCCAAGGCGATCGGCTCCTCCGCGCTTCAGCCCTCCTGAACGAGTCCGGGCCGCTCGACATGCTCACGCTGCTCGACCGCGGTCCGGCGGCGCTGAGGAGCCTCCAAGTGGCCGCGGAGGAGTTCGCCGCGCGCCATCGAGACGCGCTGCTCATCCCACGAGAGGTCGCAGTTCCCATCTGGGAAGCGCGGCTCCTCCCCCCCGTACCCCGGCCCCGATCGCTGCGCGACTTCTACGCCTTTGAGCAGCACGTGAAATCGGCGTACCGAAAGCGCGGTCGAGACGTGCCCCCAGCGTGGTACGAGGTTCCGGTTTTCTTCTTCCTGCACGCCGGCTCGATGGTCGGACCGGACGCTGTAGTTCCGAAGCCACGCGAGACGAAGGAGCTCGACTTCGAATTCGAGATCGCCTGCGTCATCGGCACGCCAGGACGGGATATCCCCGCGTCACGAGCCTGGGAGCATATCGCGGGCTTCACGATTCTCAACGACTGGAGCGCGCGCGATATTCAGCGTCAGGAAATGAGTGTCGGTTTGGGACCAGCGAAGGCGAAGGACTTCGCCACCTCACTCGGACCGTATCTCGTCACGACCGACGAGCTGAGGGATCGCATCGAGAACGACCGGCTGAACCTAACGATGGTCGCCCGCGTCAACGGAGAGGAGGTCTGCCGGTCGAATGCGAGGGAGATGTATTGGACCTGGCCGCAGCTGATCGAGCGCGCCTCGACAAACGTCTGGCTATGCCCCGGGGACGTGATTGCCAGCGGAACGGTCGGCGGCGGCTGCCTCCTCGAGCTTGGGACTGAAGTACATCCCTGGTTGGAGCCGGGCGATGAGGTCGAGTTCGAAGTCGAGAGGCTCGGCCGCCTCCGCAATGTCATCGCTGATCCGGACAGCGAGCGTGCGGCCAACGGGATGTGTCGTCCGCACTGACACCCAGTCCTGCTCGGAGGTCGGTCCGGATCAGCCGGTTCGAAGAATTTCGGCGTACAGCGGAAGCGTACAGCTCGGGTAGACAGCGCGGTGCACAATTGAGATAGGTGGCCAACAAGGCCGCCGGAAGCGAACGAGATTCGGTCAAGGATCGAAACGATGCATGGTGAGTACAAGACCCCTGGCGGCAAACTCGTCGTCGTAGACTTTGCCGTCCAAGACAACCAGCTGCGCGACGTTCGCGTGTCGGGCGATTTCTTCCTCTACCCCGAAGACGCGCTGAGCGACATTACCGCGGCGCTCGAGGGCGCCCCGGCCGATCTCACGGAGGAGCAAATCGCGACGCGAATCGAAGGCGCAATTCCGCCGGGGACCGAATGGCTCGGGACCTCTCCCGCTGCCCTCGCGATTGCCGTCCGGCGCGCCCTCGCCTCGACACCTGAATCGGAGTTGATCGGATGACCACTGAAGCTACGTCGAAACCAAGCGCCGGTGCGGCTGCTCAGGCCGATGCCGCGGAGCATTCACTGCCGCACGAGGATCGGTGGCTCGGATACGAGTGGCGGTTGATTCCTGCCGCTCCGACACCGCCGCTGCTCAACATGGCGCTCGATGAAGTGCTGACCCTCCGCGTTGGACGCGGTGAGCGACCGCCGACGTTGCGCATCTGGGGCTGGGACAGCCGCTGCGTCGTCCTCGGCCGGTTTCAGTCCGTGCGCAATGAGGTCGATGAGGAAGCAGCTCGCCGGCATGGAGTCCAAATCGTTCGCCGCATCAGCGGTGGCGGCGCAATGTTCATTGAGCCGGAAGGAGCGATCACCTATTCGATCTACGCGCCTGAAGAAATGGTGCGCGGCATGGATTTTCCCGAGTCGTACGCATTCTTCGACGCGTGGGTCGTGAAAGCCCTACGCGACCTCGGCGTGGACGCCTGGTACGCCCCCTTGAACGACATCACGTCGAGCGGCGGTAAGATCGGTGGGGCAGCCCAAGCGCGTCGCGGCGGCGCGGTCCTGCACCACACCACCATGGCATATCAGATGAACATCCCGCTGATGCTCGAGGTGCTCCGGATTGGCAAGGAGAAGCTGAGCGACAAAGGGATCGCCTCCGCGGAGAAGCGCGTCGGCCCGCTGCGCCAGCAGACTGATCTCCCACGGGACACGATCATTGAGCACCTCGTTGGCTTCTTCCGCTCTCGGTTCGGCCTAATGAATGACGCCATTGCCGAGGACGAGCTTGCCGAAGCCGAGGCGCTCGTCAAGTCACGCTTCGGCACCCCGGAGTGGATTTACTTCCTCCCGTGACCTCGCTGAGGTGGGATGGCTGAGCGGACCTCCCGTCACCTGCCGGTCCGCTCAGCTGCCCCATACGACAATTGTGTTATGTCAAAATTTGGTATTTCTCCCTAATCTGTGCATCATTGCCGGTCATCTGATTGTTCCTGCCACGCGCTGAGCGGTACAGTCCTCTGCAGCGCCGTGGCGAGACGCCGGATGCCTTTCGTCGAGCGCTGCTGATGCCGAGCCGTGATGCATCGGAGTCAAGGAGGATGACCATGGGGCTGGAGTACCAGCCGGGCCGCCGTCAGTTCGTGCGGTTCACCTTTTTCAAGCTAATGCCTGAATGGCGGCGCCTCGATCGGATCGAGCGCGAGCGTCACCTCGATGAGTTCCGCTCGGTCGTCGAGCGCTGGGCAGAGCGCAACCTCGTCCGCTGCTACTCCACGGTCGGCACACGCGGCGATGTCGACTTCATGATTTGGCAAGTCTCCTACGAGCTGTCGGACCTCCACGCGATGTCGAGCGAGCTGCTTGGCACGGACCTGGCCGGCTGGCTGACGACGCCGTACTCGTACCTCTCGATGACCAAGCATTCGCAGTACGTCGAGAAGTACTCGGGTCCGGGCCGCGACAAGGCGACCCGCCTGAGCCTCGCCCCCGGAGGTTTCAAGTACCTCTTCGTCTATCCGCTGACGAAGGTGCGCGAGTGGTACGGCCTGCCGAAGGAAGAGCGCCAGGAAGCGATGAATCAACACATCGCCATCGGTCATACCTTCCCGTCGGTCAAGCTGAACACGACCTACTCGTTCGGGCTGGATGACCAGGAATTCGTGTTGGCGTTCGAGTCGGACGAGCCGGCCGATTTCCTCGATCTCGTGCAGGAGCTGCGCTCTTCGATGGCCAGCGCCTACACCGAGAAGGACATCCCGATCTTTACGTGCATCTCCGTCTCGGCAGAGGAAATGCTGCGGGCCGCCGCCGGTCGTCGTGCAGAGGCTGCCGTCCCAGCCTGAGCCTCACGCAATCGGGGCGCGCGTCCGAAGATACCTAAGCGCCAGTTCGGCCGCGCGCCCCGCCTCCCGAACGAGGTCCGGGATACCGACGCCGCGATAGGCGCTCCCGGTCAGATATACCCCTGGCGGAAGCGACTGCTCGATCGCCGCAATCCGCTCCAGGTGCCCAACGTCGTACTGCGGGCTGCCTGCCGGCCAGCGATGGATGCGCACGAACGCCGGCTCGCCTGAGATTCCAAACAGGTGCCGCAATTCATCGAGAATGAGCCGAGTCACCTCGGCGTCGTCCAGCTCCATGGTTTGAGGGCTGCGCGCGCCGCCGAAGAAGGCGCGAATGAGTGTCCAGCCACCGGGCGCGCGACCGGGGAACTTCGAAGAGGCGAACGTCACGGCATTGATCGGCCGGCCCTCCCGACGCGGAATGACGACACCGTAGCCCGGCGGAGGTTTCTGTACGGCATCTGACCGGACAGCGAACGAGAGATTGCCGGCGTTGACGGTCCGTAGCGCTCGAAGCGCATCGGAAGTCCGCGGCGAGAGCTCACTGAGGAGGTCCGCTGCTTGGGCGGCGGGTGTCGCGACCACGAGCACGCTCGCGCTCACTGTCCGGCCATTCGACAGCCGGAGACGCGCGCCTCTTTCCGCGCCCGCATCCAACGCCGCGACAGCGGCTCGGCAATGGGCAATGCCGCTGACTTCAAGAGCTAGCGCCTCGGCGATCCTCCCCATGCCGCCCCGGAGCGAGACAAAGGCCGGACCGCGCCTCCCATTACCGGACGGCCGGCGAGTCTTGCGCAAGCCTCGAATCACGCTCCCGTGCATCCGCTCGAGTTGTCGAAATTGAGGGAATGTAGCCAGGAGGCTGAGCCGCTCCGGCTCGGCGTTGTAGATTCCCGCCATCAACGGCTCGGCCAGCCAATCCAGCGTCTCCCGCCCGAACCGGCGAGCCACGAACGCCGCGAGCGACTCATCACCGTCTTTTTTCGCGGCCGGCAATACCATCTCGAGCGCGACGCGGCCCTTTCCCAACACGGACAGGAGTCTCGAACGAACAAACGGTCCAATGGCGGTCGGAGCGAGAAGGACCAACCCATGTGGCAGCGGGAACAATCGCCCGCCCTTGAGCACGCTAACCCCGGGCGAGATTGAATTGATCGGCACTACCTCGTCGCTGAGACCAAGCTCCTTGACCAGCTCGAGTCCCCACGGCTTCTGAGTCAGGAGCGAGTCCGGTCCTGCCTCGACGATGAACGTCCCAGCGTCAGTCTCGATTCGCTCAGTCAGCGCCTTTCCGCCGAGCCTCTCGGATGCCTCGAAGAGAGCGATCGAGAGGTCGGGCGCGCACTGGCGCAGGCGGTAGGCACAAACCAAGCCGGCGATTCCCCCGCCAATGATCGCGACATCGACTCGTGAGAGCGCCTGCATCGCTGATGTGTCCATGATCGACTCACCCACGACCATGAGGCGGGAAAGGCAGTTCGGTCAGGCGGCACATCGCAGATTCACCGCGAGGTCGCCTCGTGGACGTAATCGACGAGACGGCGAACGTTGTCCACGGGCGTCTGGGGCAAGATCCCGTGTCCGAGATTGAAGATGTGCCCTGGCTCCCGGCCCGCGTCCTCGATGACGAGCCGCGCCCGGTCTCGCGTCGCTTCCCAGGGAGCGAGGAGCGCAACCGGGTCAAGGTTCCCCTGCACCGCGACATCTGGTCCGAGCCGCCGCCGGGCATCCGAGAGACTGATCCGCCAATCGACGCCGACGACATCGGCGCCCGCCTCGCGCAGCATCTCCAGCAAACCGCCGGTATTGACGCCGAAATGGATGATCGGTACGCCGCTCTCCTTGGCCACCGCAATAGCCCGGCGACTATACGGCAGCACGAAGCGGCGGTAATCAGCCGGACTGAGCTCTCCCGCCCAGGTGTCGAAGAGCTGGAGCGCCTGCGCGCCTGCCCGCGCTTGCGCGAGAAGATATCGGCCGGACAGATCGGCCAGCTTCGTCATCAGGTCGGCCCAGATGTCGGGAGCCTCCATCATCAGTCGCTTGACGCGATCGAAGTGACGGCTTGGTCCCCCCTCGACCGCGTACGCCACGAGGGTGAATGGCGCACCGCTGAACCCAATCAGCGGGATGCCTCGCCGGTCGAGCTCTGGCCGGACTAGCCGGATTGCCTCGAGGGTGAACCAAAGCGCCTCTTCGGGAGCCGGCGTCCGCAGCCGAGCGACATCTTCCGCGGTCCGGATAGGCGGATTGATGACCGGCCCCTCGCCACGGACGTAGGTGAGCTCCAACCCCATCGCCTCGAGCGGCGGCAAGATGTCCGCGAAGATGATCGCCGCGTCGAGATCGAACGCTTGGATCGGCTGGAGCGTGACCTCGCAGGCGAGCTCCGGCTGCTTGATGATTTCCAGGATCCCGAACCGCTCGCGCAGGCGACGGTACTCGGGCATATAGCGACCCGCCTGACGCATGAGCCAGATCGGCGTCGCGTCAGTCGGCAACCGCCGGCAAGCGCGCAGGAATCGACTCTCGGCGGTGGGATCCGGACTCGCCATCACTCGTCCAACCAGCGCACCACATCTTTGGCGAAGTAGGTCAAGATCATGTCGGCGCCGGCGCGCTTGATGCCGATCAACGACTCCAATGCGCAGCGCTTGAGGTCGATCCACCCGTTCGCCGCCGCCGCGTGCAGCATCGCGTACTCGCCGCTGACCTGATAAGCCGCGACAGGGACGTCGAACGCTCGCCGGACGTCACTCAGCACGTCGAGGTACGGCAACGCCGGCTTCACCATCACCACGTCGGCGCCCTCGGCGACGTCTAGCCCCGTCTCTCGCAGCGCCTCGCGGCGATTCGCGGGATCCATCTGGTATTGGCTCCGGTCGCCGAAGCGCGGCGGACTCTCGGCCGCCTCGCGGAACGGGCCATAGAAGCCGCTGGCATACTTTGCCGCGTAGCTCATGACGAGGACGTGGTCGTAGCCGCTCGCATCAAGAGCGGATCGAATGGCCCCGACCATGCCGTCCAGCATGCCGGACGGCGCGATCACGTCGGCACCCGCCTCGGCGTGAACGACGGACGCACGCGCCAGCAATTCCAGGGTCGGGTCGTTCAGCAGGTACCCCTGCGGAAGCGCGGGCTGGAAGTGGCCGCAGTCGGGATCGTTAATGACGCCGCAGTGCCCGTGGTCGGTGTACTCGCAGAAGCACATATCGGAGATGACGATGAGATCCGGCACCGCGTCCTTGATCGCGCGGATCGCTCGGGGAACGATCCCGTTCGGATCGTAGTTCTCGCTCCCGAGCGGGTCCTTCTGCTCCGGGATTCCAAACAGCATCACCGCCGGGATGCCGAGCTTGGCGACCTCCCGCACCTCGTCAACGAGCCGATCAACGGACAGCTGGCACTGACCCGGCATCGAGCGGATCGGAATGCTGAGGTTGTTGCCCGGCCGCACGAACAGCGGATAGATGAGATCCGATGGCGACAGCGACGCCTCTTGCACCATCCTCCGCAGCACCGCCGTGCGCCGCAGCCGTCGCGGACGCACCGTCGGGAACCCGGGCACGGCGCGCATTCTGGTTCGTTCACGCTCGGTCTGAATCAACATCGTCCTCCCTCGACAGCTCGTTGACGCTCGATGGCTCGCTCCAACGCCTCAACCAACCCTGGGAGCGTCGACTCCGACGCAACGACTGGCTCCGGCAGTCCTTGCCGACGACAGGCGGTCAGCGTCGTCCCGCCAATGCATGCGAAGCCGACACACTGGAGAGCATCAGGCTCGCCTCCTTCTTTTCGGTATCGCTCGCAGAAGCCTTCGACCGCGGAGGGGCTGCAGAACGAAACAGCAGCGATTGCCCCACCAGCGATCTGCCCAGGCACGTCCTCGCCGCCGCGGCCGCGGATCGTCCGGTAGGCGGTCACCGTGGTGACGTTTGCACCCCGCGAGGAGAGACGCTCGCTCAGCTCCGACCTCGCGATGGCAGAGGCCGGAATCAGCACGCGCTGGCCGGGAGAGACCGGTAGCTTCGCGGCCAGCGCCTCAGCGTTGAAAGACTCGGGCATGAACTCGACGCGAGCGCCCAACCGGCTCCGCACGGCCTCAGCCGTCGCCGGCCCTACGGTGGCCACATGTGCGGGCAATGCTTGGCCGCCGACATGTCCGAGCAACGGAAGTCGCTGCGCCAACGCCTCGACCGCGTTCGCGCTCGTCAGGATCAGCCAGTCGTACTCCCCCGCGAGGAGTCCGCACAGCTCGCGGTCGAGCGGCTCTGCATCTGGCGGCGGAGCGATGGCAATGCACGGGTAGGAGACGGGAATCGCGCCTCTCTCGCGCAGGAGCCGGTCGAGCTCCGCGGCCTGATGAACGGCACGCGTATTGACTACCCGTTTGCGAGCCAGCCCCCTGCTCATTTCACCGCCTCGAGGATCGTCGCGGCTCCTTCGGCCAGGGCCTGATCGGCAGCCCGGCGTCCCACCTGATCGGCGTCGGCCACGTCCCGCGCGGCCGAAGAGAGTTGGACATCGACACATTTGCCGCCGTCCAGCGACACCACCCTGCCGTGCAGCCGCAGCTCGCCACCCTCCAGCCAGCCGTAGGCCGCGACCGGCGCGGAGCACCCGCCGCCGAGTCCGGACAGGAAGGCTCGCTCTGCGGTGACGACTAGCGCAGTCGCCTCATCGTTGAGCGACGAGGCGATGTCGCGAATTGCGGGGTCATCGCGGCACTGGACCGCCAATGCGCCCTGTCCTGGTGCCGGGAGCATCACATCAAGTGGCAGAACTTCGGCCTGAGAATCCAGCAGCCCTAGCCGCTCCAAGCCCGCGCGCGCCAGCAAAATGGCGTCATAGGGACCGTCTGGATCGTGGAGCTTGCGCAGGCGCGTATCGACATTGCCACGAATCGAACGGGTTT
This sequence comes from uncultured Chloroflexota bacterium, assembly GCA_937901745.1. Lineage (GTDB taxonomy): Bacteria > Chloroflexota > Chloroflexia > Thermomicrobiales > UBA6265 > CALGSZ01. The sequence goes on from CALGSZ010000143.1 coordinate 9,231, forward strand.
CCAACTCCGGTCGCTCCCGCTTGAGCTGGGCGGAGCGACGCAAGCTGCTGGTGCCGACGACCGCCCCTTCGGGCAGTTCGCGCAGAAGTCGGCCGCTTCGGCTGATCAAGACGTCAGACGGGTCGCTGCGCGGCAGGACGGCGCCGATGACGAGACCGGGTGCCATCCGCGTGGGTAGATCCTTCAGACTGTGGACTGCCAGCTCGATGCGCCCATCGAGAAGCGCGGCCTCGATCTCCTCCGTGAACGCGCCCTTGCCACCCAGGAGGGGCAACGGCGTCTCCAGCACGCGGTCACCCTTCGTGACGATCGGTTCAATGGTGACCGTCGCTTGCGGGTAGCGCAGGCCGATCAGCCGTGCCACCTGCTCAGCTTGCCGACGAGATAGCGCCGAGCCTCGCGCGCCGATGCGGATGGCCGTGGGGACAACGGTCATGAGCGCCGTCGAAGCTCCTCAAACTCGGGCGAAACAGGAATCCAGCGAGAAAATCTACACAAATCTATCTCATTTGTGTAAATCTCTCGTTGCTGTTCAATGCTACCACGTTGAGGAGCAAGAAGGCAGGTTTGAGGGCCCTTACGCGGCCGCGACTATGGCGCTCGTGCCACAGTCTGGGCCGCCCAGCACCGATGTGGAGAAGTTGGTGGTTACGCCACCACTGCCTTGTCTGGACGGCGCTCGGCGCCACTCAGGCAGCAGTTGAGTGGGCAGATATCGTGGGTAGGACCGCGTCGACCGAGAGCCCGCCGCTCAGGATTGGCCGTCATCCGCTCGAGGATCAGCTCCCTGATCATTCGGATGAATTGGGGGTCGGTCCCGACGGTGGCAGCACGGATGAAATTGATCCCGAGATCGTCCGCGACGGCCTTGGCTTCCGTGTCGAGATCAAACAAAACCTCCATGTGGTCTGAGATGAACCCGACAGGGACACAGACGATGTCGGTCACTCCTTGCCTTGCCAACTCCGGCAGGACCTCGCAAATGTCCGGCTCGAGCCAAGGCACCTGCGGCGGACCGCTCCGGCTCTGATAGACGATTTGCCAGCTCCGCCGGCCGAGTCCCTCTGAGATGAGTTGGCTCGCCTCGCGCAGCTGAACTTCGTACGCGCAGCCCCGCGCCATGCTCAGCGGGATGCTGTGCGCGGAGAACAGCAGCGCGGCAGATTCCCTGCGGTTCTCCGGGATTTGTTCCAGCGCGGCCCTCGTCCGGGCGATCATCGGTTCAATGAAGCCGGGATGGTTGTAGAAGCCGCGCAGCTTGTCGAATTCCGGCGCCCCTTCCCCAACCTCGGCAACGGCCCGGAGCACATCTTCTCGATACTGCCGGCAGCCGGAGTACGAACTGAACGCCGAGGTCACGAAGACGAGCGCCCGGCGGATGCCGTCGTCTCGCATCTGCCGCACGGTGTCCGTTACGAACGGGTGCCAGTTGCGGTTGCCGAAATAGATCGGCAGGCGCGGGCCGTGCGCGTCCAGTTCGGCCTGTAGCGCGGCGATCAAGGCTCGATTCTGCGCGTTGATCGGGCTGACACCGCCGAAGTGGAGGTAGTGTTCCGCGACCTCCTCCAACCGAGCGCGAGGCGTATTGCGCCCGCGAGTGACGTTCTCCAGGAAAGGCATGACATCGTCCGGTCCCTCGGGACCACCGAAGGAGAGCACTAAGATCGCATCGTACGACCGAGCTTGGTCGTCGAAACGCGGCGCATTCAGCGTCGTTGCCCCGGCGATGGTCATTGCGGCCTCTTCCCCAAACTGAACGCGACTCAAGATGCAGCGCCCACTCGCGCTCGACAGGAGATTAAGCCACGCTCACCCCCTCACGATCAGGCGATTACCATCCCCGTCGGGCATCCTTGCCACTCCTGCCAGCGTGCCGCTCCCCTCCTATCCGGTTCGGCCGGCTCACAATTCATTGACAATCTTCGATGCAGGCGATACGCTGATCCCGACATCAGGAGTCTTGGAGTTGAGTGCAATCGCCGCAGCCGAGAGATCCAAGAGCAAGCGCCTCGCAGTACGGGGATGCTGCGCTCCGGTCTTGCCGCCGCGAATCTCTGAGTCCCAGGCAGCGGAGTACGCTAGCTGGTTCAAGGCACTCGCCGATCCCACTCGGATCCGCATCCTGAATCTCTTAGCGCAGCACGAAGAACCGGTTTGCGTCTGCGACATCGTCGAGCATTTCCCGCTCGGCCAACCGACGATCTCTCATCACCTCAAGATCCTGCGCGACGCGCGGTTCGTCTTCGCCGAGCGGCGCGGCACGTTCATGTACTACCGCGTCAATCGCGCCTGCCTGGCGGAGTTTCCTGAGGCCGCGCGCCGCATCCTCGGCCTGGAGTCGTCTCCTATCAACGAGGCAGCCACTTGCCGGACCACCGGCTGAACCCACGGAACGCGGGAATAGCCACCTGAGACCAGCGAAAGGAGAAGGGTGCCGGATCAAGCGAGCCAACTGAATCGAAAATCGTCAATGTTCGATGAAAGGAGTTACGGAGATGACGATCCAACCAGCTTCGACGCCGGAGGCAATTCGCGAGTCCGTCCGCTCTCGATATGCCGAGCAGGCACGCCGCGCCATCGTCATGACCCCCAGCGGTGGATGCTGCTCTTCGACCAGTAGATCCTGTCATCCGATTTCCGGCAATCTCTACGCACCATCCGAGGTCGCGGAACTCCCGGCCGCTGCCGTTCAGGCATCGCTCGGCTGCGGTAACCCGACCGCACTCGCCAATCTCTCGCCTGGCGAGATCGTCCTCGATCTCGGCTCCGGCGGCGGTATTGATGTTCTCCTGTCCGCTCGCCGAGTTGGCCCGACTGGATTTGTTTACGGTCTTGACATGACAGACGAGATGCTCGAGCTGGCCGAAGCGAATCGCCGGCAGGCAGGCATCGAGAACGTCCGCTTCCTGAAGGGTCAGATCGAGGCGATCCCCTTGCCCGACAACGCTGTCGACGTCGTCATCTCCAATTGCGTCATCAACCTTTCGGCGGACAAGCCGAAGGCGCTGCGTGAGGCATACCGCGTTCTGAAGCCAGGCGGCCGATTCGCCGTCTCTGACGTCGTCGTCCAAGGCGAGCTTCCCGCCGATCTCCGCTCCGACATGGAGGCGTGGGTCGGCTGTGTGGCTGGCGCGCTCGAGGAGGAGCAGTACCGGCAGTATCTCGGAGAGGCGGGTTTCACCGACATCGAGGTCGAAGTGACGCGAGTTTATGATCCACGCGAGCTCGCTGAATCCGGAAGCGAGGGCCAAGGTTGCTGCGGCGCTGCCCCGGCCAAGTGGGAGGAGTCGGCCTACGCCCGATTCGCCGCCTCGGGAGGCCGCATTGTCAGCGCCTTTGTGCGGGCCCGCAAACCCTAACCCGCCGGACGGGCGTTCGGCGGCACACCGTCACCACGCGCCCGTCTCACCCAAGGCGCGGAGGGCAATTGCGAGTCCCGCGATCGTCAGGACGACAGCGCCCGCCGCGGGCGCAACCCGCAACAGAGCTCCAACCAGGCCGGGCGATTGCAGCCGCCGCTCGAAGATTCGGCCGGCATAAAGGAAGAGGAGTCCCAAGACCGTCAGCGTCGCTGCCAAGCCAAGGCTAAACGCGACGACGAGCGCGAGCCCGAACGCGGCGCGTCCGAGAGCAATCGCGCCGAGTAGAACCACCAGCGCCGAGGGACACGGCACGAGCCCGCCGGAGACGCCGAGCGCGAGCAAGCCGCGCCAAGTGATGGGACCACCTTCGGCGCCCGGAGGCAGGTGGCTATGCCCGTGGGAATCGTCGTGGTGATGGTGGTGGCCTTGATCGTGTTCCACGCCAGTGTGCGCATGGGTGTGGCCTTGTTTCAGGCCGCTCAAGCGTTGCCGCAGGGTATGGAGCCCGAGCGCGACAACGAGCGCGCCAGAGGCAACACCCAACCAGGGCATCAGATCGGCGGGGACGACATACGCTGAGGCAAGCACGGTGACCAAGCCGAGAGCGATGACTCCGATCGTGTGGGTGATCGTGACAGTCAGGCCGAGAAACGCGGCATGGCGCGGCGTGCCGCGAGACCCGACGAGGTAGGCGCCGACCAGTGTCTTGCCATGTCCAGGTGAGAGGGCGTGGGCCGCGCCCCAGAAGGCCGCTAGGCACAGAGCAAGGACAATTCCCCGCGTGGTGAGGTCTCCGCCGTTGACGAGGGAAGCAAGACGAGCCTCAGCGCCGTCAATGCCCGGCCGTCGGGATGGCTCGGTCGCAACCCGTGGCTCACCGGCGAACCGATCGAATCCAGCCGCTGCCGGAGTGCCCGGCCGAAGGGCCACGGAAAGGCTTACCTCTCGCTGATCGGGCGGCTGAACCCCCGGATCCTCCGGATAGCTCCGCAGTTCATCGCTGAGATCCGCCGGGGTGATCGTCACGCCTTCTAGCGCGACATCCGGACCGTGCGTCACCAGGATCTCGCGCCAGCCGACCGCCGCGGGCTCGTAGTTGTTGGTGAAAGCGATCTGTTGCGGTCTCGCCGACAGCGTCACCGGCTTGCTCGGCACGAACACTGCCCGTAGGTAAAGGAGCGTCATCCGCGCCTGCCCCTCTGGCAGGGACAGCTCGCTCTCTCGCGGCACGAGCTCGATCTCGCGTCCGTCAACCGTCAAATGCAGATCCGCTCGAATTTCCTCGAGCTTTTCCTGCACGTATGCCGCGCGCTCCGCGTCGGAGATGTCGCCACCGCCGTCAGCATCCAGCCGCTCATTGACCTCTTGAAACGCCGGAATCTCCGCCAGATCGAGCACGTAGACGATACGGAGGACGTGAGATTCGACTTCGATCCGCGCGTACTGGTTGACCGTGAGGTAGCCGAGCGGGTGCGCTCCGACGCCAGGCGCCCTGGTGAGGAGCAACGCCAAGAGCGTGAGGATCAGCGCATTCGCGACGCGACGAGCATGTCGACTCGGGAACCCGATTAGCGGGACGTATCCGGAGCAGCGCTTCATCGTCGGCTTTCCTCAGTGAGGTACACATGCCAGCGCCGCCCCGGTTTCCGCAACGAAAAGCGACGCGGCGGTCTCCGGGATATCAGCGATACGACGTGGCAATCACGCCACGACCGTTGCCGCCCTTACCGGTCAACAGGCGCTCCGGCTCCCGTGACACAGCGCCGCTTTCGCGCAGTCTTGGGCTTCGGCAAATTGCCGAGCATTGTACACGGAACAGGTTAGAACGCCACTGAACGCGCGTCGTTCTGTCGCCGAACCGGCGAACGGCCTACTCGGTATCACTTGCTTGGAGAATCGCTCGTCAGCCGGTAGGGACTTCGTGAGGAAATGCAAACGCCCCTCGGTCGCTCGAGCCGAAGGGCGTTTCGTGGTTGGCGCTCGGGTGCCCGCGAGGTCCGCGGGACGACCGGAGCGATGGATTAGATCGTCCACCGCCAAATGTTGACCGTCTGATCGAAGTTGCGAAGGTCCCGCCGAGCTTCATCCGCGGTCGGGTAACCGGGCCCGGCGCCGACCACTCGACCGTAATACCGGTCGAACTGGGACGTCACCTGCCGAAACGGCCGAATCAAGTCACGCAACGCCTTCATAAGATCCTCCTCATCGACACGACACACTCTCGTCAATCAAGCCAATAATCATTTTATCACGATATTACGATTTTTGCATGATGTAGCGAGCGCGTCAACCCGCTCCGCTCCGTCGACAACCGCCGCGGGTCCGGCGTCGTAAGATATGTGTGACGCCGCGCGGAACGCAGTTGCCAATTTCACGCTGAAGATCGAGTGACTGCCGGCACTGCCTTTCGCCGCTCCACGCTCCACGCCGAATACGCGGGGCATCCTGGGCGGACGTCCCGAGACGCAGCGAGGGTATCGTTATGTTCCAGTCTCAGCCGATGGAATCCCGCCGCGCGTCGAGTGCGCTCCATGCCGGTCAGGCCGGTGTGGTGGCGACATTCATCATGCTCGCCGTCCAGCTGATCTGGCGGCTCGGCGGGTCTCGGGACGGCGCGGTTCAAGCGTTCCCCGAATTCATCGTCGCGGCGATCGCTCGCCTAACCCCGCTCTCCATCTTCGGAGCGGCAACCGAGAACTACGGGAGCTTGGCGAAGAAGAGCCTCTTCGTCGCTGTCCTCTTGGGGATCGTCGCCGTCGGCTATCAGTCCGGGCGGATCGCCGGCGGGCTGAGCAACCGCTGGGGTCGCGGCGCCGCGAGCCGGACGCTGGCGGCTTTACTGGTCTCCGGCGCCCTGCTCCTGATCACGCTCGTCGTGATCTTGCCGATCGCGAATCTCGGTGTCTTCGCTCGCGACTCCTCCTATACGGGCGACATCCTCACGCAACTTGGCGTGACATTCGCCCTGTGGGCGGCGGCCTGGGCAGCCTTGACTCATCCAATTGGCGACGACTCCCGGGCTGCGGAAGGTACGGTCAGTCGGCGCGCGGTGCTCGGCAGCGCCCTCGGCAACATCGCAACGGTGACATCACTCGCGGCCGTTGGCATCTCTACCTGGCGCATTTTGAGTCCGCGCCGGCCGCGAATGGACGCGAGCGCAACCGAGCAGCGCGCCCAGGACATCGTCGCGACGCAGCGAGCGCGGCAAGGCCATCCGTTGCCGACGCAGACGCCGACCCCCGCTTCCGAGGCGCAAGAATCCGCGGCACTTGCGACCGACCTCGTGCAGGAAGCAGACGATCCCTTCGCGCTCTTCCTCGACCTCGAGGGTCAGGAAAAACTGACGACCGTCCTGACCCCGACGCCTGATTTCTATCGGGTGTCAAAGAACCTCATCGATCCCCAGGTGGATGTGTCCGGCTGGCGCCTGAAGGTGACGGGCCTCGTCGAGCGCGAGCTTGAGCTGACCTACGACGATCTCCTTGCCCGCGCCACGACGAAGAAGATCACGACGCTGTGTTGTGTCTCCAACGAGCTCAATGGCGACCTGATCGGAACGGCCGAATGGACGGGCCTGCCACTCGCGGAGCTGCTTCAGGAGGCTGGGATCAAGGAAGGTGCGGTCGACCTCAAGTTCCATGCCGCGGACGACTACGAGGACTCCGTCTCGGTCGAAATTGGCCTCGACCCGGACAATCTAATCGTCGTCGCGATGAATGGGGAGCCTCTCACCGACGAGCACGGCTATCCGGCTCGCCTCATTATCCCGAACATCTACGGGATGAAGAACGTCAAGTGGATCGACCGAATCGAGGTCGTCGACGAGGACTTCAAGGGATATTGGCAAACGCGGCAGTGGAGCGACCTCGCGATCATGCAGATCTGGGGACGGATCGATACCCCGCGCGACGGAGAGAAGCTGGCGCCAGGTCCACAAGTCGCGGCCGGCGTGGCATCGGCCGGCGACCGCGACGTAGCGCGCGTCGAGGTCAGTTTGGACGACGGTAAGACCTGGGCCGATGCGACCCTCGAGCCCTCACTCAATCCGCCGTTCACCTGGGTGCGGTGGGCGTTCCCCTTCGAGGCGGTCGAAGGCAAGTACACGATGCGGATCCGCGTCACCGACGGCACCGGGGCGGTCATGATGCAGGAGGAGCGTCCACCGCTACCCGACGGTGCAACGGGCTGGCCACGACGCCGCTTCGAAGTCGGGGACTGACCAGCGAGATTCTCCGTTCGCACTCCATGCTCTCCCGCGCCCGGCAGCCGCGGGAGAGTCCCCACGCGTTTCACCTACTGTAAAATCGCGTCGAAGTTTCGTATTATTGTCCAGGTCTACTTGACGATATCAGGAGGGGCGCGATACGGGAATGCCCGTCGATCTAACTCCCTCGCCTCAGAACTCCCCAGATACAAAGGGGCTCCTTCAGCCCAGACGATTCCCTCGCCACGGTTGGTTATGAACCGGGAGCGTTGGTCTTCGTGAGTACCGACGATTTCGGCGCATATCTGCGCCGGCGCCGGGAGGCGGCCGGTCTTACGCAAGAGGAGCTGGCGCAACGCTCCGGGGTCGCGCTTAGGACGATCTCCGATATTGAGCGCCGCGTGACCCGGTATCCGCAGCGAGAAACGCTCAAGGACCTCGCCGAGGCGTTGGGTTTGGAGGGCAATGAGCGACGGCAGTTCATGAGGCTTGTGCCCCGGCGCCCAGGCCGGCGCAAGTCGAGGTTGAATCCTCGCGCCGGAATTCCGTCGCCTCCGTCGCCGCTGGTCGGGCGCGAGTACGACCTCGCCGCTGCCATAGAGCTCTTGAGCCGGCCCGATATCCGTTTGTTGAGCTTGATCGGTCCAGTCGGTGTCGGTAAGACGCGTCTGGCGCTCGCCATCGCCCACGCGGTCCAGGGCAGCTTCCAAGACGGTGTCTACTTCGTCGATCTTTCCGCCGTGGAGCGCACCGCCGATCTCCCGGTGGTCATCGCTCAGCGGCTTGGTGTACAGCTCCACGGGCGCCAGCGTCTCATCGAAGTCATCGCCTCGCACCTGCGCGACAAATGCGTCCTGCTGGTCTTGGACAATCTCGAGCAGCTCGATGCCGGTCCGCCGATCGCCCGCCTGCTCCAGCAGACAACGGCGCTCAAGATCGTTGCGACAAGCCGTCGCGCCTTACGCATCCGGCAGGAGCAAGAGTTCACGGTCAACCCGTTGGAGCTGCCGAACCTCGACCAGCTGCCGCCGGTTGAGGAGCTTGCCAGAGTTTCGGCAATCAAGCTCTTCGTGCAGCGCGTCAACGCCCACCAACCCCGCTTCCGCCTCACCGCGAGCAACGCCCAGGACATCGCCACCATTTGTCATCGGCTCGATGGCTTGCCCTTGGCGATCGAGCTCGCGGCTTCCCGAGCGAAGATCTTCTCGCCGCGCCAGATGGTCGACCGGTTGACGCCCTTACTCGACTTTCTCGGCGACGGTGACACCGATCTCCCAGATCGTCAACGCTCGTTGCGCGTCGCGGTCGCCTGGAGCGTCGACTTGTTGCCGAAGAAGGCGCAGACACTGTTCGCCAGACTCGGCGTCTTTGCCGGCGGCGCGTCGCTCGGCGCAATCGAGGCCATTTGCGCGACGGAGCCAAATGCGCCGTCATCAGGGCTGGCCCCGTTGTCGCTGTCCGAGCTGTGGGATGCGCTGGAAGCTCTCGTTGATGCCAGTCTCGTCCGCCGGGAATACATGCCCAACGACGAGATTCGGTTCACCATGCTCCAGACGATTCGCGCCTATGCGCTGGAAAAGCTCGAGGAAAGCGGCGAAGCCGAGCATCTCCGCTATCGCCTGGCGAGGTGGCTGACTGAGTTGGCGGAAGAGGCCGAGCGAGCCCTCTTCTCGAGCGAGGACGATTCTTGGCTCGAGCGCTTCGATATGGAGCAAACCAACGTCCGCTCCGTCCTCGCCTGGGCGGAAACGAGGCGCGAATCGGAGCTCGCGCTCCGCCTCGCCGGCGCACTTTCCGATTACTGGTATTTTCGCGGGCGGATCGCGGAAGCGGCGGATCGCCTGCGGCAGGCGCTCGGCATCAGCCCCACGGGTAGTCCGGCCCGCGCCAAGGCGCTCGTTGGGGCCGCGCTGGTGACGATGCTTCAAGGAAACATTGACGAGGCTGAAGCGACCGCGAACGAGGCGCTCGAGCTCGCCAGCCGGCTTGGCGACCGCCTAAATGCCTCCTGCGCCACCGAGCTGCTGGGCTCGATCGCACAGCGACGCGGGCGCCATTCTCATGGTTACCGGCTACATCGAGAGGCGCTCGAGACGTTTCGAGAAATGGGGTCTCCAAGCTGGGAGATGACCTCCCTGTGCAATCTGGCATGGTGCTCGCTTGCGTTGGGCGATTTCCCTGCCGCGTCAGCGCACCTTGAAGAGCTGAAGCAGCGCGCGGAGTCCATTGGCGACCAGCATTACAAGCTCGTAGCGAAGCTAATCGCCGGCGATTACTCGGCCGCCTGCCGGACCTTCCCCATGGCCGTCGCCTGCCACCGCGAAGTTTTCGATGCCAGCCTCGAACACGGCGACCGATGGCTCGCCGCCGACGCTCTCATCGGGTTCGCCGGCGTGAGTGTAGGCCTGCGCGATTGGACGCGAGCAGCCCAATTCTTTGGCGCGGCTGAGCGGATGTACTCCGAGCTCGATGTGCCATTCCCTCCGCGACTCCGCCCGTTCTTCAACGAGTGGGTGCAGGCAACGTCAGCCGGTCTAGGTGAACCGCGCTTCGATCAGGAGTGGCTGAACGGTCGGCATCTCTCGGACGCCGACGTGATCGCCATCCTCGACGAATTGAACGTCACGGTCAGCCAGGCGGCTGAGCTCTCAAGGAAGCGCGACTAGAGACATTCCGCTCAGGAGAACGGGCGCTGCGCTCCTTTCGGCCTCAGCGCCCGAACTCCCGCTTCATGTCACTGTGAGAGGCTATGAGGTTGCAGCTGTTGCCTGTCCGGGGGTTGACTCGAGCGGCGGCAAGGGTTGCGCGCAGTACATGCAGCGACGGGCTGCGATCGGAACCATGCTGAGGCATTCGGGACACTCGCGCGTGGTTGGATCGGGAGGTGCCTCACCTCGTCGCATTCGGGACATGACCGCGTTCACCGGCTTGACGACGAAGAAGAAGATTGCCGCCGCGACCAGCACGAAGTTGATGATCGCATTGAGGAAGTTGCCGTAGGTAAAGACCGCTTCGTTGATGGTGAAATCGAGATTGGAGAAGTTCGGCGCGCTGATGATTGCCGAGATCAGCGGCGTGATGATGTCCTCCACGAGCGACGTGACGACCGCGCCAAACGCGGCGCCGATGACGACCGCGACCGCGAGATCGATGACGTTACCACGCAGCAAGAACTGTCGGAACTCACGCAGCATGCCACCCATGGCTCCTCCCTCTTCCGAGTTCCCGAACGGTTCTGCCGGTAATCCGCAGGCGACTCCCACACGTCGCATTGAGATATCCGGCGCAAACACAATACCAGAAACTCGAGTCCCTTCAAGGGGAGTGAGCGCAATTCGCCACCTCGGCTAAGCAATCGGCGTACTCTCCGGCAGCGGAGTTAGGACGTCGGCCGCGTAAGCCTTGCTGACATCCAGGTCGCCGGGGATGAGTCCGCGCTCCTTCATCCAGGCGCCGAACGCGTCCCAACGCTCGGGCGCCTGAACGCCGAACGCAACCTCACCGTCTTGCCACAGCGGGATCAGGATGTCGATCCCTTCGGTCTCCACTTCGCGGTCAATACCTTCATAGGCATCCGCCAAAGTTTCGATCGCCGCTGCCGGATCGGCAATCGCCGCGGCGTATCCGTCGCTGATCGCGCGCAGCAGGGAGCGGGCCACCTCGATCCTATCCCGCAGAAACTGCTCGTTCGTGACGAGCACCAACTCGTAGTAGTCGGGCACTCCCCACTCTTCGACCGGCATGAAGGACACTTCGTACCCTTCGCGCTCCGCGAGGATCGTCTCGTGCGTCCGGTAAGCGCCCATCACGGCGTCGACACGCCCCGAAATGACTGACGGGACGAGGTTGAAATCGACATTGATGAGCCGGACATTGTCGAGGCCGGAGCCGTCCTGCTCGAGCATCGTCGCGAGAAACGCTTCTTGGCTGGGGATGCCAGGGTAGCCTACGGTCTTGCCAGCGAGATCGCGCGGCCGCGTAATGTTCCGCTCTTTCAGCGTCATCACGCCAAGCAGTGGATGCTGCACCAGCGCGGCAATGGAGACGACCGGCACTCCTTGCGCTCGCGCCAGGAGGACATCGGTTTGGTATGAGATGCCGAAGTCGTCCTGTCCCGCGCCGACCGTCTGGAGGACCGTCGTCGGGTCAGAAGGAGTGTAGATATTGATCTCGAGCCCTTCTCGCTCGAAGAAGCCGCGCTCGCGGGCGATGAACAGGCCGGCGTGATTCGCGTTCGGATACCAATCGAGCGCGAGGTTGATCGACTCAGCCGCGCCGGCGCTCCTCACCCGCGGCCCAATGCCGGAGGTCATGGCGGCGGCGCCGATTACTCCGACGCGCTGCAAGAATCGTCGACGAGTGAGTGGAGAAGATTGAGGATTGGACATCTTGGCGGCTCCTCCGAGTCTTGGCGGGAGCAACGGGAGGAGCAGCAGCTCATGCAGCGATCCCTGCGCGGGCATTACCCCGATCAGGTTCCACGGTCGGTGGCGATCCCACCCTCTCAGCCCGGCTCCCCGAGCTCCCGTTGCGGCATTCTTCGCTTGTCCGTGGTCAGCCTACCGGCCCGCTCCCACGGTCGTCAACTCGTGCCCTTGGGCCTGGTCGCATCACGAGTTGAGCGCCCCAATCAGGGTCGTTCCCTCTGGACGGACACCTACCCCGATGCTATAATCGACGGCGACAAACGGAATGCGGGTGTAACTCAGTTGGTAGAGTGTCTGCTTCCCAAGCAGAATGTCGTGGGTTCGAGTCCCATCACCCGCTCCGAGTAACGCAAGCGCAAATGACACCTCAGGCTAGCGGCGACTTGCTAGCCTTTTTTTGTTCTCTGGGCATCAGCGCTGCCAGCAACTACGGGCGGCGGCATGCCCGATACCGTGACGCGGGTACAGTTCCCTACCGGCCAGGAACTCGATAGCTCACTCGCCTTTCACGGGTCTAGGCGCACGAAAGCGGGCACCAATCGGCTGGATCTCCCGATACCGCTTAGGATCGGGACACGTTAGAGATAATCGAGACCGTACGGGCGCCCGTCATTATCCTCCACTCGAACGTCGATGTCGTAGAACTCGCACAGCATTGCCGGCGTCATCACGCGCCGGGCGAGTCCTGGATCATGATCTTCCCGTTCTTCATCGCAACGATGCAGTCGAAAGGGCAGGCTGCGAAGTTTATGTCGTGCAGCGCGTAGTGCGCGTCTATCCCCATAGCAGTGTGGCATTGAATCCGAATATTTCCTGCTATACACAAGGCTAGCCGGTTGCCGGCGCGGCCGACGCACCGACTCCGGTCGCGGGCGACGCCTGCACGGTCACCAACGCGGACGCCTGTGGCTCTCCTGGCGCTCCTGACACGACTCGATATGTTCCGGGCGGCACCGCCGGGATCTGGAACGTGAACCGCGCGGCGCCAGAGACATCCGTCGCCCGCTGCCCAACGACGCGGGCGCCATTGAGCTGATCGACCCAGGCGAGATAGAGCCGCGTATCTGGGCGATAGCCTTGCGCGATTGCGGTGACCTCGGCACCCGCCGAAGCGTTCTCCGGGAGAACAGTGATAACCGGCCGTGGTTTCTCGTTCACAGCGGTGCCTGAACCGTCTGATTCAGGTCGCGCCCAACCACGTTGCGAAGCCCTCGTATCGCCGGTAGTGCCGGAGGCAGCGGCTGGATGCGCGGCATTTCCGCCCGCCTCGTTCTGCTGAGTGGTCGCGACGCTCCCATGCTCGCGGGAAAGTGAGGTGTTCTCCTGAGTCCGCTCTTCCGAGAGCACTAGCCTCAGCGATCGCACTTCGTTCACCAATGCGATCAAGAGGTCGTCCCGCATTCGTGATCGGTCTTGCACTTTCCCCTTTTCGTAGGCGCCACCAACCGTTACAGCGCATACCAGAAGCGCCGCGCTACCCCAGATGTAAAGATCATCGAACTCGGTCGTCGAAGCACCCGCAATCCCAATCACCGCGGCGACAGCGAATGCCTTCGCTCCGACGATTGGCACGCCATATGCAAAGGCAGCTCCCACCAGCACTGCCAAGAGGAAGAGAGTTCCGGCCAAAGCTTCTGTGTCGAATCGATCCGAGAAGGCGGACACTCCGACCAGCGCCACGGTTTGAAATGACGCCGTGATAGCGAGCATGATCCCCAAGATGACACTGGCCAGTCGCATCTCGCACCTCACCGTCCGCTTTCCGCCATCTCTCAATCAATCGTCACCCATTGTGCCAACCGAACGCCCAGATATCTGCTCCTTCAGGCACCCAGAAGTACTGAACAGCTGATTCACTTCGCCGCGAGATCGATTCATGCCCGGTCAGCATTGTTCGGCTGCAATCAAGCCGGGGGCCGAAGTCCATCGGGCAGCACCTCAGCCTACCGCTCCCGGTTCATCACGGCCGCTCTTCTCGAGTCGTCGTTCGCGGCCTCCCCAAAATGAGCGAATCATCTTCAGTGCGGTGTACGTACGGTTGACACCATACTCCTCGAGTCATAGAGTGCGACGGAGATCTCCAGTACGCCCCTCGTGGGCGCAACTCGCCATTTTTCGTGGGGGAACGCGCCAATGGAGCAATACGACCGCACTGTCTTGTCCAGGCGGCAGACGCGCCGCTACATCGTGGCGAAAGGCGTCAAGCTCGCCTATGCCGCGCCAATCGTTGCTGCAACCATGAAAGTCAGCGCGAGCCGGGTAGCGGCCGTCAGCGACGCGGGCACCTCCACCTGCATCCAGAACGGTCAGATCTGCGAGAGAAGCAGCCAATGTTGCTCGGGCTTCTGCCAGCGTGCCGGCTCAGACGGGAGCGGCGGGGTTCTCCGCAAGTGCGCCGACCGCTGCCTCGATTCGGGTGCGTCGTGCGCCAGCGGCTCGCAGTGCTGCACGGGATACTGCGCCAATGGGCAGTGCAGCTGCCGTCCCGAGGGCGAGATCTGCTCGGAATCCACTCAGTGTTGCGGCGACTTGAGCTGTCGGAGAGCTGGCAAGGACGCAAACGGCAACACGATTCGACGGTGCGCGCCTTGAGCTCAACGTAGATCTCTGGTAGCAACCGCCCCCGGGGTTCGGACCTCGGGGGCGTCGCTTTCGTTAGGCGCTCAATCTCGGAAACTGTCGCGGATCAGGTGGAACGATCTGGCGGTGAGGAAGACGACGGCGCGCCCGAAGCGGGCTTGGAATCGCTGTGGTGCTTGGCCCGTTGCTGCTGGTGCTCGTAGATGAGGCGGAACGTGCGCACGAAGTGCCGGAGATCCTCGTCAGGGATTCCGACGAGCGCATCCAACGTCTCGCGACGCCCGGCCTCTTGGACGTCCTCGAGGAGTTGCTGGCCCGCCGGGGTGAGCGAGGCCACAACCGCCCGCCGATCGGTCGGATGCGGCGCTCGCTTCACATACCCACGCTCGACCAACTTGTCCGTGATGCCTGTCAGTGAGCTGGCAGGGAGCTGGGTTGCTTCCGCGACCCGGCTCATCGTCACGCTTGGACCCAGTCTCGCGATCTCCATGAGGGCAAAGTACTGCGGCAGCGTCAACCCGCGGTGCTCCAGCCGGCGAGCGAAATCGGCACGCGCGCTAATGAGGAGCTCTTCTGTTAGATGCAGGAGCTCACTAACCAGCTTCTCGCGCTCCGACACTTCGCACTCGGCGCCACTCTCCACGACTTCGCCCTCTCCGTCGCGATGAGCGCCCGAAATTTCGCGATGGTCCTCATTCTTGCTCACTGGACTAATCCGCAATCGCCGGCGACTCGGAACCCGTCGCCTCCGCGGAGTGGCGTTCGGCCGCGCGCGCAGCGCGTCGCTCTTGCCACCCCGCGATTCGAGAGAAGATCACCGGCACGACGATCAAGGTCAGCAGCGTCGAGGTCAGCAGTCCGCCGATCACCACGACCGCGAGATCCGAGGCGATGATCGCGCCGCTCGTCTGCGACAGCGCGAGCGGGATCAGCGCGAGAATCGTCGCGAGCGCCGTCATCAAGATCGGGCGGACGCGCACCTTGCCACCTTCGACCAGCGCCTCCTCGAGCGAGAGCCCGTGACGGCGAAGGTCCAGCACGTACTCGAGCAACACGATCGCGTTCGTGACGACGATGCCAATTAGCATAAGCAGCCCAATCAGAGCCGGCAAGCCGAGCGACTTCCCGGTCAGGAAGAGCGCCAGGATGACACCGATTAGGGCCAGCGGCAGGCTGAAGAGGATCACAAACGGCGTCGTTAGCGATCCAAAGCTGGCGACCATGACGAGGTAGACCAAGGCGACCGCCACGAGCATCGCCACGCCCATGCTGGCAAACGCCTCGCTCTGATCCTCGGCGACGCCGCCGAGCGAGACCTCGACGCCCTCCGGAGCCTCATACTCGTCAATGATCTTCTGGACCTCGCGGGTCACCCCACCGGTCTCGTCAGTCACGATCGTCCCAGTGATCGTCGCCGCGCGGTCACCGTCGACGCGGATAACTTGAACCGCTCCAGTCCCCTCCGTGACCGTCGCCACTTCGCCGAGTGGTCGCGTCGCCGTCGTGCCTACTGGCAGCTGGCGCAGGCTCTCGACATCCGAGCCGGCGTCGGCCAAGACGAGCGTAACGGGATAGGTCACGCCGTCGAGCGTCACCTGGCCAGCCTGGGTCCCTGCCAGCGCCTGGCGAACCTGTCCGGCAATCTGCGCCGTCGTCGAGCCAACGCTCAGCGCCGCGGTCGGATCGACGTTGACAACGATTTCCGGCTTCGCCTCGACGACATCATTCTCGACATTGATAAGGTTCTCGACTTGAGCGATCCGCTCGGTGAGCTCCTGAGCCGCTTGGCTCACCGCCGCGTAGTCCTCACCTCGGACGATCACGGCGATCTCGTTACCCGAACTGAAACCGGAGGACATCTCTGAGACTGTAATCTGCGCCTCCGGCGCGGCTTCGCTCAGCTTTGTGCGCAGCTCGGCAAGCGTCTCTTTCAAATCGACGTCTTTTTCGAACTCCGCGTAGATCGTGGCGCGGTTATTGGTCGAGCCGAGGAACGCCGCCTGCAATCCCTCTCCACCTATTTGCGTCTGGATGAGCTCGACAGGAGCCGTATCGCGGATGACCTGCTCCAGCTCGGTCGCACGGGCTAGCGTGCTGTCTTGAGAAGTGCCGGGCGGCATCTCAACGACGATCGAAGCGATCTTCTCACCACTCGTCGGCAGAAACGACGTGCCAATGAACGGCGTCAGACCGAAGGACGCAATGAAGATCGCGGCGGCGATACCAAGCGTCCGCCACGGTCGCCGCAGAGTCCATCGCAGAATCGGCTCATAAGCTCGCTGGAGGATGGAGGGGCGCGTACCAATTGGTCGCAGCTTATCGCGCCGAATAAGGAAGGAGGCAACGACCGGCACGACCGTCAACGCGACGAGCAGCGACGCGAGCAGGGAGAAGCTGACCGTCAGCGCGAACGGCCGAAACACTTCGCCAACCAACCCGCCAACGAAGCCGAGCGGCAGGAACACGGCGACGGTCGTGATCGTCGAGGCCGTGATCGCCATCCCGACCTCTTTCGTGCCGGTGAACGCGGCCGTGCGGGCGTCCTCACCGCGCTGCGCATGGCGATAGATGCTTTCCAGCACGACGATCGAGTCGTCTACCACGCGCCCGACCGCCACAGCCAGCGCGCCAAGGGTCATGATGTTCAGCGTGACGCCCTGCGACCAGAGCACGATGAAGGTGAGGAGGAAGGAGAGCGGAATCGAGATCGCGGTGACGAGCGTCGAGCGGACGCTCAGAAGGAAGGCGAAGATCACCACGACGGCGAACAGCGCTCCGAGCGACGCCTCGCGCACCAGGCCGTCAATCGATTCCTGAATAAACTCGGATTGATCGAAGATGATCGCGGTATCGACGTTCTCGCCAGCCGCCTGCGCCTCGGCGTTGATTTCATCGAGCGCGTCACGAACGGCGCTGGCCACTTCGACGGTGTTCGCTCCTTGGCTGAGATAGACGTCAATCGCGACGCTGAGCTGGCCATTCGTGCGAGCGACACCGGGAGAACCGCCGGGCGTGATCTGGATCTGCGCGACTTCGCCGAGTGTGACCGGGGTCGGCGCGCTGCCGTCCTCGGACTGCTGGAATCCGACCACCAGCCCCGCGAGATCCTCGACCGACTGGAATGAGCTGCCAACCCGCACCGGGAAGGTGACGCCATCAGCCTGAACGGAGCCGGCCGGGATGCTCAAGTTGTTCGCTTGGATGATCCCGGCGATTCCTTCAACGGTCAGCCCGGTCTCCGCCATCCGCGAGGTATCCAGCGCGACGAGGAGAATGTCGTCGGCGCCGCCGGTAACTTCCACGCGGCCCACGCCGTCGAGGCTCGACAGGGCGGGCACATACCGATTGACCGCGATCGAACGCAGCGTCGCGAGATCGCCGTCCGCGCCCGTCAACGCGAGCGAGACGACGGGGAACTGGTTGAAATCGATCCGTTCGACCGTCGGCTGCCCCACTCCGTCCGGTAACGACAAGCTGCTGACCGCGGAGAGCGCCTCCTGCTCCCGATCCTTCATGTCGGTGCCGTATTCGAACTCCGCGGCGACAACAGAGAAATTCTCCGAGGACGTACTCTGCGTCGCCACGATGCCGGGCAAGCTCCGGATCGCCGTCTCGATCGGCAGAGAGACGTCCGCGTCGACGACCTCAGGAGAGGCTCCAGGGTAGGTCGTGATGACAGTCAGATACGGGAGTTCCAGGTCCGGAATGAGTTCCGTCTTAAGGCGGGTCAGGCCGAACAAGCCCAGCGAAGCGATAAGTATCGTCGCCAGCAAGACGACCGAGCGCTGCCTCAGCGATAGGCCGGTTATACGATGCACGCGCTTACTCCTCCCTTCATTATCGAATAGTTCGATATCGGAAAGTACGATAGCGAACTATTCGCGCACTGTACTCGATGGCGGAGTCGGCGTCAAGTGCGAGGAAGGGTCAATTGCCGGCCGGTCGCGCAAGTCGTTCGCTACGCGCCGGCTGTGGTCGAAATAGGGGATCTACCGCTGGGTGTCCAGGGACTCGAGGGGCTGGCACGTCGGGCAGATGTGGCTGCCGCGACCGCCGACAACGATGCGGACCAGCGGGGTGCTGCATGTGGGGCACGGCTCGCCCGTGCCGCCCTTCCCATAGACGCGGAGATTCCGCTGGTTTTCCCCGGGCTCGCCTCTCCCGTCTCGGTAGCTCGAAAAGGTGGTGCCTCGGTTGACGAGTCCCTCTCGCAGTACGTCTTGGATCGCGGCGTGCAAGCGGCTCACCTCGTCCGCTGTGAGGCGATTGGCGGTCCGAAGCGGGTGCAGGCGAGCGCGGAACAGGGCCTCGTCGGCGTAGATGTTTCCGAGTCCTGCCATCAGCGCCTGATCGAGTAGTACGCTCTTGAGCCTGCCGGTCCGACGTTGAAGCAACGCGGCCAGCGTGTCCGTGGTGAAGGACGGATCGAGCGGCTCTACCCCGAGCGACGCATCGAGCTGGCGCAGCTCGTCCGGTCCGACATGCTTCACGCGCCCGAATTTCCGCTGGTCTGCAAAACGCAGGTCTGTGCCGTCGTCGAGCTCGATCGCCATGTGTTCGAATCGCTCGGGCGGCGCCGAACGGTCTCGCCGCACCAGTCGCCCCGTCATTCGCAGGTGGACCACGAGCGCGCTGTCATCGTCGAGGACGAGGATGAGGTACTTGCCGCGGCGCCGTAGCTGCACAATGCGCCTTCCAATAACGCGGCGCGCCACATCTTCGACTCGCTCGCCGTCGAGCACGCCTTCGAAGGCGCCGACGCGCAGACCTTGAATCGTCCTGCCGCGCACCGCCGGCTCGAGCGTCGTCCTGACTGTCTCGACTTCTGGTAACTCTGGCATACTGGCAATGGTTCCTGCCGGGTCACGCGCACCCGGCGGCGATCGTACCACGGGAAGTAATACGGAGAGGGCCGATATGCCGAATCAGGATGCGAGCGCGGAGTGCGTGTTCTGCAAGATCGTCCGCGGCGAGCTCGGCACGGAGCTTGTCGCGGAATCGCCAAATGCCGTCGCCTTCCGAGACATTCAACCCCAGGCGCCCACTCACGTGCTCGTTGTCCCGCGGCGTCATATCAGCTCGCTGCGTGAGCTTGGCTCGGACGATGACGCCCTTACCGGGGAGCTGCTTCGCCTGGCGGTCAAGGTAGCGGAACAGGAGGGCATCACCGATTCCGGCTTCCGTGTCTTGACGAATACCGGGCCGGACGCCGGCCAAACGGTTCATCATCTCCATTTCCACGTACTCGGTGGACGACCTCTGCGGCCAGGTCTTGCCTAACTGCAAGACCGCGAGTCGGCGCACGAGACAAAGGTTCGAACGGCATGGAAGGGACGCTGAGACAGCGGCTGGAAGCCGATCTGAAGGAAGCGATGCGCGCCGGTGACAGCACCGCGCGGGACACGATCCGATACACGCTCGCCGCGCTGAAGAACGCGGAGATCGAGAAAGGCGGACCGCTCAACCCGTCGGAAGAGATCGCGCTCTTGCAGCGGGAGGCCAAGCGCCGATCCGACTCGATTGAGCAGTTCCGAGCCGGCAACCGCCAGGACCTCGTCGAGCGGGAAAGCGCGCAGCTGAGCGTGCTGCAGCGGTACCTGCCGCAACCACTCAGCGACGAAGAGCTCGCTGCTTTGGTCCGGCAGGTCATCGCCGAGACGGGCGCATCGAGCCCGAAGGACATGGGCAAGGTGATGCCCGTCGCGATGGAGCGAGTCGCTGGCCGGGCCGACGGCAAGCGGGTCAGCACAGCCGTCCGCGAGGCGCTGGCGCAAGCAGGATAAGGACCGGCCAGATGTCGACGGAAACTCCGGCTTCGCCCTCGTCCGAGCCGGCCAATGTGTCCAATCTCACCGTCGAAGCGGAGGTCGTCGACCTGGCCGACTACGACTCGCAGGCGCTCAACTCCGAACTCCCGGCGCTAGCGACGCACATTCTGACAGCCGAGGACCAGCGCGGCGATTGGGCGATCGCGTTCGTATTGACGACAGATGCCCACCTCCGTGAGCTTCACCGGGACTTCATGGGTATTGATGAAGAGACCGACGTCATGACGTTCCCGGCCGGTGACGAACGGTCGGATCCGCGCGGCGGCGACATCGTCATCTCTGTTGATCGCGCCGCCGAGCAAGCCACGGAAGCCGGTCACGACACGGACAGCGAGATTCGCTTCCTCGCCGCGCACGGCCTACTGCATCTATGCGGCTGGGACGATGCGACTGACCCTGAGCGCGAAGCGATGCACGCTCGGCAGGCGGAGCTGCTAGCTGACTTCAAGCGATCGCACTCACGGAAATAGGAATGCGCTCGAGAGCCGGGCGGCCAGGGCTTGCGCTGATCGGCTAGTCGATACCGAGCATAGACCGCCGCAGCACGTCCGCCGCCATCAATGCGCTCCGGCGCTGAATCTCGTCGAACGCCGAGCGCATCGGGAAGTGCTCCTCTACCTCGCGAGGTCCGACCACGGAGACGCGCACAATCCCTTCCCAGACGGGATTGACGTACTGCGCGGTCATTGTGATGCCAACGCCGACGTCAGCGGCGAACTGCTCCCGCGCTCTCCGGGCGATCTCCAGCGCGGGCTCATGCGTTGGTCCGGCGATCAGCGCGTGACGCACGACCTGTTCGGCAACCGGATCGGCTAGCAGGAGCGACGCAAAGCGACCTCCAGCGCCGCGATCGTCGATGGCGAGCGTTAGCCCGCGTTCCCGCAGGATATTGAGCAGCGCGGCCGAGAGTGGCGTGTCGTTCACGCCGTAGATGTAGCGCTCCAGCCGCCGGCGAACCTCGGCCGCCGCCGCGTCGCGCAGCGCTTCCGCCTCTCCAGCGGACGGAGCCACGGCGGTGACGCGGACCTGGACGCCATCGTCCTTCGCGTAGGTCGCCACCACTGGATTCTGGGCGCCCACCAGGTCGCTCAGCAGCTGCTCAGCCGCCGATTCGCCGATGCCGACCGTCCGGAAGGTGATCGAAGAAACCGCGCGTTGCGGGAGATACGGCTGGAGGCGAGGAACGACCTGCTCGCGCCACATCCGCGTCATCTCGCGCGGCACGCCCGGCATCGCCACGACGATCTTGTTCCCGAGCCGGGTGAACCAGCCTGGCGCGGTCCCGATGGGATTCGGCAGCGCCTCAGCCGATGGGATGAGCCACGCCTGCTTCCGATTGCGCTCCGGCATCGTCATGCCGCGGGCGGCGAAGAATGCCTCGATCGTCGCCAGGAGGTCCGGATCGATCGTCGGCGTTTCGCCGGCCACGTCGGCAATTGCCTCGCGCGTCAAGTCGTCGTCCGTCGGGCCCACGCCGCCGGTGCAGACGACGAGTTCGGCTTCCGCGAGCCCGGCGCGAATCGCGTTGGCGATCCGGCGACGGTCGTCGCCAACTTGCGTAACGCCAAGCAGCTCGATCCCGAGCGCGGCGAGCTCTTGAGCGAGGAACGTCGCATTCGTGTCAACGAGATGCCCGAGGATGAGCTCGCTGCCGATCGAGAGGATATGCGCGCGCATGACGCAGTCCCGCGCCAACCCACCACGTGGTGGCGCTAAGAGGAGTTGCTGATGTGCCAGTGGTACCCTCGGAGGGGATCGAACCCCCAACCTTCTGGTTCGAAGCCAGACGCTCTATCCATTGAGCTACGAGGGCAAGGCCGCCATTCGGCAGACCGTGTCACCACTCATTATAGCAAAGCCGCGCCTTGTGGGAAGAGTGATCGAGCGCGCTCCCGCGCCTCGTATGATCCTGGGGCCCGGAGAAACAATGAGACCGATCTATCGAGTAGATCGGTCTCGTGGGGGTGCCTTACGGGGTTCGAACCCGTGACCTCTGGTTCCACAGACCAGCGCTCTGCCGATTGAGCTAAAGGCACCATGTAAGAGGGAGAGCACTGACGGAGAGTAAGCCGAGTTCTGTTCGTGATGGTCATCTCTCTCGGTCGAAAACGACCGGTCGCCGCCTCACGACGACGACTGCTCTCACCTTCGGCCTCGGCGAGCAACCTGATAACGGCCGGGTCGGAGATTGCTGCGGGGAGGATTGCCCTTTTCACCCGTGGCGCACGGCAGAGCCGCACGCCCGGAATGGTCTCTGTTGCTCTCACGCGGTTTCCCGCGTGCCAATCTGGACTGTCAGCACCTGGGAACGGGCGCTGCCCCGGCTTTCGCCGGGCACCCTCGCTCTGTGCAGCTCGGACTTTCCTCTGGCCCCGCCTGGGGGCCAGCGACCATCCTTCCGCCAGCGCTCTCGGTTGTCAATGTACAGGCCCGTCCGTGGACGGGCCCGTTCCCGTGATCACTCGGTTGGGAACGTCGGGTCTTTCACCCGGTGCCGAAGGGGAGATTTGAACTCCCACGGGTTTTCACCCACTACGCCCTGAACGTAGCGCGTCTGCCGGTTCCGCCACTTCGGCCTGTCGCCTCGTGCCCTGGCATCTCAGCGGAGCCGACCCGGGGACTCGAACCCCGGACCTGCTGTTTACGAAACAGCTGCTCTACCAACTGAGCTAGGCCGGCCTGCCGATGACCAACGGCCCGAAGCACTGGGGAGTATACCACGCACCCCCATCTGCCTGCAACGCCATGTCTACCAGAATCCCGTGTCGCCGCACCCTTTCTCGCAGATGCGAAGCGCGATCGCGGTGGGCCTGTGGTATGGTTGCATTCCGCGAACGCACGGGCGGTGCGCCCCATCCAAGGAAGCTCGCCCCTCGCCGGAATTGCATGCGCCAGGAGGCGAACTCGCCACAAGCATGAGCCAGCGGCACCTTAGCCGAACCGCATCCGCGAGGCCGGCACGGACCGCGCCGTCGTTCCGGCGTCGGCTCGCCCGAGCAAACCGGACCCAATTAATATTCGCCGTTCTCGGCATTTTGGTTGTCTGCTCGCTCCTGGCTGGCGCGGTCGGCACCATCATCGTCGATCAGCTCACCTCGCCCTCGACCGACGACACGTTTACCTTGAACGAGTCCGAGCCGGACCCGGTCGAAGCCGAGCTCCGGCGAGACGTCGAGGAGAACCCGCAAGACGCGTCAGCCGCCGCGGCGCTCGCCAACTATCTTGCCAATATCGGAAACCTCACCGAGGCGATCGACTGGTACGAGCGAGCACTTCAGCTCGAACCAGACAACATGGATTTCCGTCTCGACTTTGCGATCTCGCTGTCCGAGGGCAACAAGCGCGCCGACGCCGAGCTCCAATTCGAAAAGGTGCTCGAGGCCCAGCCGGACAATGCGGAAGCGCACTACTATCTCGCCGAGCTCTATCGCTACTGGGCGCCGCCCCGGACTGACGAGGCAGCACTCGAGTATCAGCTGACCATCGAAACAGGTCCCGATACCCTCGTCGCCGAACTTGCCGCCCAGGCGCTCAAGGAGCTCGGCTACGCGACACCCGTCGCCGGAACGCCAGCGGCTGAGATGGAGGCAACGCCATGACCGCCGAGAAGACAGACACGTCTCAGGTGATCAGCCCGGAACTGCTCGAGATCCTGGTCTGCCCAGTCGACAAAGCCGAAGTTCGGCTCGAGGGCCAGACGCTCGTCTGCACCTCTTGCGGCCGCGTCTATCGGATCGAGAACGGCATCCCGATCATGCTCGTTGACGAGCAGTCGTAGCGAACAGACGTTCGAGTACAGGGTATAATTCGGGCATGACCGACGCGCGAGCCACCAACGCTACTCCCCAACAACGCGACCGCGAGCGCGTCGTGACGCCACGCACGCGTCCCGAGGACTCCCACGTCGAGCGGAGCCTTCGCCCGCGGCGGCTCTCCGAATACATCGGGCAAGAGCGCGTCAAGTCCTACCTTGCCATTCTTCTCGAGGCGGCGAAGCAACGGGGCGAAGCGCTCGACCACATGCTCTTCTATGGGCCCCCGGGCCTCGGCAAGACGACACTCGCCCAGATCGTCGCTGCCGAGATGGGCGTCAACCTCCGCGTCACCTCTGGACCGGCAATCGAGCGCGCGGGCGACCTCGTCTCCATCCTTACCAACCTGAAGCCCGGAGACGTGCTCTTCATCGACGAGATCCACCGGCTCAACCGCGTCGTCGAGGAGGTCCTTTACCCGGCAATGGAGGACTACGCGGTCGACATCGTGATCGGCAAGGGGCCCGCGGCGCGGACGATGCGGATCAACCTGCCGCGCTTCACCCTCGTCGGCGCGACGACTCGCCTGGCGCTGCTCACCGGACCACTGCGCGACCGTTTCGGCGCCGTGCTCCGCCTGGATTTCTACGAGCTGCCGGCAATGGAGGAGATCATCACCCGCTCCGCCTCGATTCTCGGCGTGCCGATCGACCAGGGAGGTGCCCGCGCCATCGCGCTCCGCTCTCGCGGTACGCCGCGAGTCGCTAATCGTCTCTTGAAGCGCGTGCGCGACTACGCCGAGGTCAATGCCGGCGGCGAGATTACCGAAGAGGTGGCCGCCGAGGCGCTGGCCCTGCTCGAAGTGGATGAGCTCGGTCTCGATGACATTGACCGGCGCATCCTGCGCGCCATTATTGAAAAGTTCGACGGAGGACCTGTCGGGATCGAGACGCTGGCGGCGGCGACGAGCGAGGAAACCGACACGATCATGGACGTCTACGAGCCATACCTAATCCAGCTCGGTTTCTTGCAGCGGACGCCACGCGGCCGGATCGCGACGCGACGAGCCTACGAACATCTCAACGCGACACCACCACCCTCGCTGGAAGCCCGCCAGCAGACCTTCCTCGACGAGATCGTATGACGATCGATCCTGACCTCCGCGTCGACGACTTCGATTACGAACTCCCATCCGAGCTTATCGCCCAAACACCCCTCCCCGAGCGCGATAAGGCCCGCATGCTGGTGCTCGATCGGGCGACGGGCGAGATCACGCATCAGACTGTGCGCGATCTCCCGAGATGGCTGAACGCCGGTGATCTGCTGGTCGCGAACAACAGCCGCGTCATACCGGCGCGCCTGCATGCCAAGAAGGCGAAGACCGGCGGTCGAGTCGAGCTGCTGTTGCTCCGCCCAAGGGATCAAGGGGTTTGGTCGGCGCTCGCGAAACCGGCCCGGCGACTTCACCCCGGCGACCTGCTGACCGTCGCGCCCAGAGCTGGCACCGGCGCGCCACCTGCAACGCTCGAAGTCGTGGAGCGGCGGGAAGAGGGAATCGTCGACGTCCGTTTCCACGACGATGGATCGCTGCGCTTGGAAGATTACGGCGAGGTCCCGCTGCCGCCATATATCCGCCAATCGCTGGCGGACGCCGAGCGTTACCAAACGATCTACGCCCGCGTGCCTGGATCCGCCGCGGCGCCGACTGCCGGTCTTCATATTACCGCGCGCCTACGCTCCGAACTGCTCGCCGCGGGTGTCCAGTGGGCTGAAGTCACGCTCCACATCGGGCTCGACACCTTCCGGCCGGTGACCGTCGAGCGAGTGGCCGAACACCGGATCCACACCGAGTGGTGCGAGGTCAGCGATGAGACGGCACGGGCAATCGCGGCGACCAAAGCCGCCGGTCATCGCGTTGTCGCGGTAGGCACGACCTCGGCGCGGACGCTGGAGACCCTCGGTCATCATTGGGATCCGGAGCATCCTCGGGGATTCGCAGGCCCGACCGGCATCTTCATCACGCCCGGTTACCGCTGGCTGATGGTCGACGCAATGCTGACGAACCTCCATCTCCCGCGCTCGACCTTGCTGATGATGGTCAGCGCGTTCGCCGGCCGGGAGCGAATCCTTGCAGCGTACCGGGAAGCCATCGCGCACGGCTATCGCTTCTACTCCTTCGGCGACGCGATGCTGATCGTGTAGGCTGGAAGGAGGCGCACTCAGCGCGGCATGGTCCCAAGGAAGCCAGACGTTCAGAAGGAGACGAAACCAACGTGAGATTCGTAGGCCAAGCGCTCGGGCTCATCGTGGTCACACTCCTCCTGGTCGCCTGTGGCAACTTTGGGGAAGAGGAGGCAGCCGAGCGGGAGCCTCTCCAAACGATCTCGGCGGACGCCGACGTGGAGTCCGGGTGCTGGAGCCCGGCTGACCGCCTGCGAGCGGAAGAAGGGAGTAACAACGTGGCGTATCAACAGTGGAAGCAACCGCCGGAGATGGTCATCAACCCGAGCGTGCGATACACGGCGACGATCGAGACGAATAAGGGCACGTTCGAGGTCGAGTTCTATCCGCAGGACGCGCCCAAGACGGTCAACAACTTCGTCTGCCTGGCCCGCGCCGGCTACTACGACAACACGCCAATCCACCGGATCGTCCGGAACTTCGTGATTCAGGGCGGCGACCCGACCGGCACCGGTCGCGGCAATCCTGGCTATCAATTCGAAGATGAGCCAATCACCCGGAATTACGAGATCGGCACGCTCGCGATGGCCAACGCGGGACCAAACACCAACGGATCACAGTTCTTCATCGTCACCGGGCCGCAAGGAACCCAGCTCCCCAAGCGCTACACGATTTTCGGCAAGGTGACCAGCGGCATGGAGACGATCAACGCGATCGCCGAAACGCCGACCGACTTCAACGAGCGCGGCGAGCAGTCAGTGCCCAAGGAGCCGGTCACGATCAACAGCGTCACCATCCACGAAGGGGAGTAAGACACTCGCGGCCGGGGTCGCCGTCACTTGGCGATCCCGGCCGCAACCCTCGGCCAATCATGGGCAAGTCCTACGCGGCCTGCCGCAAGTCGTCGCAAATCGCTTCGTACTCGCGCAGCAGCCGGATCCAGAACTGCTCCCACTCCGCGACATCTTCGCCGGCGGCCAACGCCTGCTCGATCCGACGATAGCCATCCTCCAAGCGCCGCTCGAGCGCCTGCTGCCGAGCCTCGAGTGGGTCGCGCCCTTGATTCGAGCGGATCGGCTCGAGTCGTTCGCGTGTCCGCGTCATCGCGTCCTCCCCTGACCTATGAGGCGAGATCGGCCTCAACCGCAGCCCGCCGCGCCTGCAGCCGATCGATGAACGCCGAGGCATCACGCCGGTCGAGCTCAGTCACCGAGCTGCGGCCATACATCCGCTCGACCTCTGCGTTGACCTCGTCGTCGGAGAGACCCTTCTCCCGCGCGATCGCCTGAATGAACTTCAACTGACGAGGCGTGACCGGCTGATTGAGGCTCGCCACGCGACGATCGCCATCGGCGGACCGCCCCTCCGCCATCCGCCGCCCTCGCGTCGAGGCAAAGTCAACCGGCGTATCGACGACCGAACCGGCCGCGGCGCCGAAGTCGAAGTCCGGGCAGAACTGCGTGCCAAAGCCCAGCGCCGCCAACGCCCGGCCCAGCGCCTTCGTCTCCGCCTTCTCGATGTAGTCGCGGAAATCGTCGTAGCCCTCGCTGCCCCATCCGGTCGCGGAACCGCCACCCGGAATGGAGACGTGAGCCCGAAAAATCGCGTGGTTGCCATCGTGGCTGACCATTTCGGTTTCGATCTTCGCGTCTGGATGGACCTCGCGAAGCCAAACCAGTCGCCACTTCACCTCGAGATAGTCTCCCCCGCCAACCTTCGTCAGATACTTGCTGGGGTCGAACGTGGTTTGTTCCTGAGCCATCGCCTTGGTCCTCCTCGCGGGGCCACGAACATTTGTTCCAGCGATCATGGTACCAGAACATGCGTTCTGTGTCAATCTGGCATCGGTACCTTCAGGGGTTGCAGCGCCGTGCCGGCTCAGATGGTGCAAACCTCGAAAGTCGCATCCCGACGCGGATTTCTCCCCACGGCTTGCGTCCTAATGCCCTAATCGTAGGAGAGACTCGACACGACTCGGAACGTGAGACGCCTTCGCTCCGAGCGTGACTCAAGCCGCTCCAATTGCCTCACCTGCACTTCGTTGTCACAGGAAGTCAAATCAGATGTTCGGCGCGCGGACCGCACGACTTCGCCTTGGCCAGGAGCCCGCCCGTTTCCGACCGCGATTCGGCGCCCCCGTCCCGGCTGGCAGGACTCACCCGTGTGCTATAATCGCGCCCAAGGTGTCCGTACACTAGTTAGTGAAGGACGGTCGGGTTGAAAGTCTCCTGCCTGCAAGAGAACCTGCAACGCGCGCTGTCGCAGGTGTCGCGCGCGGTCGCGACAAAGACGGCCCTTCCCGTCCTCGGCAACGTCCTCCTGGCGACAGACGAGGGCCGGCTGAAGATTGCCGCCACGAACCTCGAAATCGGCATCACGACCTGGATCGGCGCCTCGGTTGAAGACGAGGGGCGGATCACCGTCGATGCGCGGCTGCTGTCTGAGTTCGTCAACACGCTGCCCAACGACGCGGTCCAGCTCGTTGCCGATCCTGCCCGCGCCTCGTTACTGGTCCAATGCGGGCGCGACAAGGCGGCGATCAACGGCATTGATGCGGAGGATTTCCCGGTTATCCCCACCGTCGGCGACGAGGCGTACTCCGCGACGGTCGATGCGCAGCTTCTCCGCGAGATGATCGGGCAGGTCGAGTTCGCCGCCGCGAGCGACGACAGCCGACCGGTCCTCGCCGGCGTGCTGATGCGGTTCGAAGATCAGAAGTTGACGCTCGCTGCCGCGGACGGCTTCCGCCTCGCCGTGCGCGAAGGTGAGCTAGAGGAGCCGGTCCCGTCACGTTTGGACGTCATCGTTCCCGCGCGTGCCGTCCGTGAGCTTGCCCGGATCATCGGCGACAGCACCGAGCCGGTCCGCCTGGCGATCACTCCAAACCAGAGCCAGCTCTTGGCCCGCATCGGCGAGACTGAGTTCCTATCCCGGCTGATCGAAGGCACATTCCCGGACTTCCGGCAGATCATTCCGCGCGACTTCGCGACGCGGGTAGAAGTCGGTCGCGACGCCTTCCTCAACGCCGTCCGCCGCGCTTCCTACTTCGCTCGCGACAACAACGACGTCGTTCGCCTAATGATTCACCCGAGCGATGACGACGTCATGCCCGGAACGATGGAAGTCTCCGCGACGGCGGCGGAGCGCGGAAATAGCCAATCGTTCGTCGATGCCTCGGTCAGCGGGCCGGAGCTGCAGATCGCGTTCAATGCGCGCTATCTCACCGACGTACTCTCCGTACTCAAGCAGGGTCAAGTGTTCCTTGGGATGAACGGCGCCAATCAGGCCGGCGTCGTGCGTCCTGCTGGCGCGGAAGAGTACACACATGTCATCATGCCGATGGTCATCGGCGCGCATTAGTGGCGCACAATCGACTCCGCGCATCTTGCCCGCGCCCTTGCTCGGCTGAGGAACTGTCAATTTGCACTGCGCCCGTGCAACCATCCGGACCAACGCCGCCCGCACGCGGCGTCATAGCTGATGCATCTCCGCACGCTCGATCTTGAAGAGTTTCGTGTCTTTCATCGATTGCACCTCGACTTGCCGAGCAACGGCCTGGCGATCTCTGGCAGCAACGCCGCCGGCAAGTCGAGCCTAATCGAGGCGATTGCCTTTCTCGCCACCACTCGCTCGATCCGCTCCGCTCCAGACCGCGACCTCATCAACTGGGAGAGCGGTCAGGAGCTAGGCTACCCGCCGTTCGCTCGCCTCTCGGGCCAGGTCGTCCGGAGCGATGGTGTCGCGGAGATCGAGATCGCGCTGCAAGCCGATCCTACCGGTGTGGCGCCCCTGACAAAATCCATCCGGCTCAATGGCCGCGCAGTCCGGGCGATGGATCTCGTCGGCACGCTCCGCGTCGTCCTCTTCTCCCCGGAAGATGTCGCGTTGGTGTCAGGGCCGCCTTCCGGCCGCCGGCGATACCTGGACGTCATGATTTCCCAAGTGGACACAAGGTACATGCGCACGCTCGCGCGTTACAACCGCGTCCACGAGCAGCGCAACAGCCTCCTCAAGTCGCTTGGCCAATCGCGAGTGGATCCGGATTCGCCAGCCGTGGCATCCCAGCTCGAGTTTTGGGATGAGGAGCTCGTCACCTACGGCGCGAGCGTGATTGCGCGACGGATGGTCTCAATCCAAGCGTTATCCCGCTTCGCCGATGCGCGGTTCGAGACCTTCGGCAGCACTCAAACGCTCGGCGTTGCCTACCGCCCGAGTGTCGGCGAAGAAGCCGCCCTCGCCGCGAGCGAAGGCCGTTTCGTCGAGGATCTCTCCGCCATCATCCGCAATCGCTACCTGGAGCAGCTGCGGGCGAACCGCCGAGACGAGCTGCGCCGCGGCATCACCCTTTACGGTCCCCATCGAGACGATCTCGTCCTGACGCTGGATGGCCGGGACCTCGCCGCCTTCGGCTCCCGCGGGCAGCAGCGGTTGGCCGTCGTCGCGCTCAAGCTCGCTGAAACAGATTTGATGGCGCAGGAATCGGGCGAGCGCCCGGTGGTGCTTCTCGACGACGTACTTTCGGAGCTTGACGCGGAGCGACGCGAGCAGCTCTTGGCCGCCGTCGGAGCGCTTGATGCGCAGATCATTATCACCGCGACAGACGCCTCGCTACTGGACATCCCCGCTCTGGCTGATCTCACCCGATATGAGATTCGCGCTGGAAAGCTTTATCGTGCGGACAGCGTAGGCGCGTGAGTCACGGAGCTATTGACCGCTGGCTCGCTAGATGCGTTCATCAATTCGAGGGCATCGCAGCCGCGTCCAGAATGCAACAGGAAACGTGGCCATTTGCGGGAATCGGCGTATTCCCGCCGACAGAGTCCGGTCTAATGGCGCGTCGTGAGGAGCGTGGTGCGTGGCAGGCAGGACGAGGTCCGGGTCCAGGACGCGGGAGCAAATCGCGTGCGGGGCAAGTGCCACTTGGGCGATGATGCTCGGGGCTAAAGCTCCGGCGCTCATTCCACAAGTCAGTTGAAACCGGCTCGTTGAGTTGAAATATGCCAAGGGCATGACTGAGGCACCTTTGGCGGCCCGAGTAGGATGCCCACAGGCTGCGTGAGCAGGCTTATCGCCTTGAGCGCCGGGGCTTCAGCCCCGCGCCAATTTCGTTGACACAATTAACGGCTACCGGCACCTCTCCCCACCTACAGTCCGGCCTCCGCGTCCTTCGCGCCACCGCAACCCACAACTGATATGCAACAACGCAGCCGAACGCCGCACGCGATGACTCACTCATACTGGCTCGCGTCAGACATTATTTCTTGAGGTTCAATTGGGGAAATACAGAGAGGGAAGAATCATTGGCTGGGGAGCAGGGATTCGAACCCCAACTACCTGATCCAGAGTCAG
>CALGSZ010000144.1 GCA_937901745.1 uncultured Chloroflexota bacterium
CAGTGCCAAAACGTCAGGGGCATCGGTGGTCTCGGTCGCGCCGCCGCCGTTGGACTCGGGGAGCAGAGAGCCAAGGCAGCGTCCTGGAAGCGGACCCCCAACGTCGGCCAGCCTCGCGGTCTGTCCGAGCGGTTTCCAGGGACCGTCGCAAAGCCTCCTCTACCCCAAAAACCGGGACAAACGGGCGGGAAAATGTGTGTAGGCACCACGACCCCAACCCCCCGAAGGAACGAAGCCGACAAATGGCAGAGATCGAATACGAGATTGACGAGGACGGGCTTGCCTACGACCCGACCGACTTCGAGTACCCCACCGACGAGGAGGGCAATCCGCTCACGGAAGATGAGCTGATTGAAGGCCTTGCGCTCTCCGAACTCATCGACACCTACGCCGATAGCGTCCATGCGCTCGAAGGCAAGCTGGGCCGCTCGCTCACACAGGCCGAGCTAGACCGCCTCGAAGACCGCTTCGTCCAAGAGGGCGAGCCCGACGCCGACGAGCTCTACCGGGAGACCTACGGGGACGGTGATCGCCTCGACTCCCCGGAGGGCAGGCGCGAGTACATGGTCGAGCGCCTGAAAGAGCAGCCGGCGGAGGCTTCGAGCCATGAGTGATTCGGTCATCAACCGTCACGCCCTCGTTGTCCACGGCGACTACTGCAACTCGATCAAGCGCGCGTGCCAGGAGATCCTTGCTCACAGCCAGTCGATCTCTCCCGGACCGACCGCGACTCGCCACCGCGAGATAATGGAGCGCTTCTTCGCGTACCTGGATTCGCTCTCGCCCCAGAGCCGCTACCTGCAAGCGCTGATCCGCATCCAGCAGGCGGCGGGAGTGCGGTCGATTGACCGGGGCTGGCAACCGTCCACAAGCCAGCGAGGCTTCCTCTCGCTGATCGGCAACGCCTCTCATGATCCGTCCGGCCCCGAACTCTTGGGCGAGTTGATCTCGCTCGGCATCTATGACGCCATGAAGAGCCTCAATGACCGGGTTCGCGTCGGGCTGGAACGGGAACGCGAGCAGGTGACGCACCAGGTCAAGTCTGCGCTGGACGCCGAGGTCAGCCGCGCGCGGGAATCTGAAGCCCAGGCGCTACATGCGGCTGAGGCTGCGCGCCAGACGATCCGCCAGCTAAAGGCCGAGCGCGACCAGCTTGCCGCGATAGTGGACACCCTTCGGGCCGAGCCTGAGCACGGCGAGCCAGAGGAAATCCCTGACGCGCCCTTCCAGCGCCGCAGGACCGACGTTCCCGGCCTCTACCTGTCGCGCCGCAAGAGTGGAATCGTGCTTTACGAGGTCAAGGCCGGACGCAACAAGCCCTGGCGAAGCTTCGATGAGCGCTCCGAGGCGCTGGAGTACCTGGAGGAAGCCCGAGCGGAGAAGGTTGCTGCGTAGTGGGTGTTCCCGTTCGTACAGGACAGGTGGCGGTCAGCGCTACCGCAGCGCCGCTTACCCAGGATGAGTTTCCAGTCGAGACCGTGATCCTGAAGGCGGCCCCGGAAAACGAGGCCGAGGTTTACTTCGGGCGCGGGGGAGTGACGCCCTCGAACGGCTACCCCTTGTCGGCGGGCGAAGAGTTCCAAGTCCGCCCCGCGCTCGGGAACCTCAGCCGGACCCCCAAGCCCAAGGATCTCTACGTCGTCGGCTCCAGCGGAGACACGCTCGCTTGGATCGCCACCCCGCGTTGATGTTCACCTTCACGGAGACAACCGACTTCACCCAGAGCCCCCGCGCCGGCTCGGTGATCGCGTGGCACATTCGCGAGACCAGCGGGGAAGATCCCGCCGTCGTCAACCTCCGCAACGGCAGCGCGTCCGGGCCGATTCTCGCCAGCATCAGCATCGTGGCCGGCGACTCAAAGCACTTCGCGGCGTACCGGCCCCAACTAGCCCCTCACGGCGTTTACGTGGAGGTCGAAGGCACCGTGCAGGGCGCGATCCAACCCGGCTAGCCCCAAGGTCCCCATGCCCCCTATCAACACCCCGTACGACCAGCGCATCAAGCGCCTAAAGCAGAAGATCGACAAGCGTCCGGGGCAGAACAACGCCCTGCGGCTCCGCCTTGTCAAGAACCAGCAGAAGCGCCACCGCTACCTCCAGCGCAACACGCCGCAGGACATCCCCTACTCCTCGCAGTTCGAGTCCACGGTGGGAATGCTGAACCGCAACCTCCAGCAGACGCTGGCCGACATCGCGGGACGCCGGCTCGCCACCGAGCAGCAGTACGGGTTCGGCGCGGACCAGTCCAACCCCTTCTCCGTCGCTCGCACGCTCGAGCAGAACTTCCACAACCAGCGCCGAGCCACCCTCAACTCAATGGCCCGCCAGGGCCAGCTCTACGCAGGCTCCCTCTCCAACGCCCGCGCAGCCGACCGGATGGGCTTCGAGCGCCAGCTTGACACCGCCCAGCGCCAGTACCAAGGCGATCTCGGAGACCTCGCCCGCGAGGAGATGCTGGCGCAGCAGGCGTACGACGAGGACTTCCTTGCGGCTGATGCGCAGCGTCTCGAAAGCGCGCTCAACCAGCCCCTCGATCCCTCCTCCGCCCCCCAGGCCCCAAACTTCAAGCGCCGCATCAAGCGCCTACAGCGAAGGATCAGACATAGGCGCAAGGGGAGGGGCCGATGAGTCCTGAGCATCTGGACGCGGCCTTCGATTCCTTCGACGCCTTCCTCGCGCTCTCTGGAGAGCCGCACGCGGAGACCGTCGCCCTGTGGGCCGAGATGGCAGGGCTCGCGCATGAGCATCGCCGAGTGATTGAGCGCCGCCGTCGAACTTACGTCGCGCCCGACGAGAGCCCTGAGCGCGCCAAGGCCTTCAACTTCGGCCTCACCGTGGGCTTGGTGCTCGCCCTCACCGCGACGGAGCTGGCGGACGAGGAAGAGTCGCCCCCAATCGACGCACATCTGAACTGATGGCCCACAACGTCTACACCGTCATCCCCCTCAGGAGTCCGTGAGCCCAATGGGTCGAATCGGACTAGGCACCAAGGGCCGGCGTGTCGGGCTCATTCCCGACTCCCCGAACATGGCTGCTATCGAGGCCATCGTTCTCCAGCGCGTTGCTACGGCGCTGTCGGCACCCTGGATTCCGATGGAACTCGAACAGGGATACGGGGCGCAGCACCCCGAGTGGTTCAAGCCCAGCTATCGCCGCGTCGGCGACCGGGTGGAGCTTCAAGGAAACATGACCATCCGCACCACCCCGAGCCCACCGCAGAGCGGCGTGTTCACGGTGCTACCCGAGGGCTTCCGGCCCGCCACCAATCTGACCATCATGATCGGTGACGAGACTCAGGGCAACATGACCGGCTTCGACGTGACCGTCAGCGGACACTGCCGGATCGTGCGACAGGGGTTCTGGGATCCCAACCACGGTGGCCCGCTCCAAGAGTTCGGCCTCCTCACGCTCTGCCTCGCCGGCCTTTCGTTCTCGGTGCTGCCTCAGCCGGAGTAAGAGCCAGTGGCGCGCAAGGTCTACACCGAACGCGACATAAGCGACGCGCTGACCGCGCTCGCCGTCTTTAATGGCTCGGCTGCGTCCGCAGAGCGCGAGTTGAAGGAGCAGGGGCTAACCGTTGTCCCCGCGCGCACCATCTCACGCTGGCGGCGCGAGAAGGCCGATCTCTACTTCGAGCTACAGGCGCGTGTTCGCGACAACATCTGGGGCGAGATTGGCGACCGCTGGCGCAGGGTCGCGGAGGAGGCCGCTGACGCAACCCTGACGATGGTTGAAAGGGCCCACCAGGCCGACGACCCGAAGGAAGCAGACCTCTACGCACGCACGGCCCGCAACCTTGCGACGGCGGGCGGCATATCGAACGACAAGGGCCGCGTAATCGACGGTCAGCCCATTACCGCGCCCGTGGTCCCTGAGCGCGACGAGGCCGAGATCATCGCCAAGCTGAAGAGGCTCGGCGTGGTCATTGAAGGGGAGGCCAAGGAAGTACCCGCCCCCGAGCTATCCGAGGCCGCATGACTTACGAAGTCGAAATCGAGGCAGGCGACATGCTCTCGATAATCGCCCCTTCCGAGATCACCTTCGTCGCCGGCGACCCGGCAGTGTGGGGGTGGCTAGACGGGGACCAGCCGGAACACGAGTTCGGCGCGCCCTTCATCCATCATCCCGCCTTCCCGATCGACGGCGAGCTGAGCGAAGACGAGTCCTCAATCACCTTCCAAGAGCGCGCCTACGTCGCAAGCCTCGGGCGGACCGTCCTGCGCGTCCAAGCGATAGCCCCCGAGCCCACGGAACCAGAGGAGTACGAGATCGCCCCCGTCGATTGGGACTCGGAGCTAGCCGAGCTACCCACCCTGAATGAGCGTGCAAGGCGACACCGTCTAGACGTGGATCGCGCCGGATGCTCGCACCCCGCCATAGACGAGGCCGGCGTCTTCATCCACTGCTTCAACTGCCGCAAGGAAGCACACAAGCGCACCGAGGCCACCGGCCCCAACCAGTGACCCCCAACCCCTTCCTGCGCCGCTACGCAGAACTGCTGGATCTAGTCCGCTACACGCGCGACAGGGAACCGACCCCCAAGGACCGAAAGCTCGTCTTCGAGTACGTGATCAGCGAGGTTGGTTAGGTAAAGCCGCCTAGTCCCTCGGCATCTCCCGATAGATGTCACCGAGCGTCGAGTCCAGCGCCCTGAGCGACTTCTGCGTTTCGGCGTGCCTCGCATTCACCGCGTCGATCAGTGACTCGATTGCACGCTGTACCCGGAGCGTGTACTCCTTGATCCCGTATCCGATGTGTTCGGGGCAGTACTCGTACTCCCAGCTTGGGATCTCGTTCTCGCACCATTCGTATCCGCAGACCTGATTGCTCATGAGCAACGACCCTAGTCGTACGGTGCCGCTCAGGCAAGGCGGATGGAAAGCGCCAGGGAGGGCGCGTAGGTACTCCGCAGGCGCAGATTCAAACCCTCCCTACGCGCGAGGCTTGCCCGCCATTCCTCCCGGGTTCAATCTCCGCTTCGTCGTCGTCCCATTCCGAACGCCCCTCGCTAGCCACGCGAGCCCTTGGCGCCGATCCGTTGGACTCACGGCTTAGGCTTACGCGTAATGCGACGGCTACATGCTTGGTGGAACTCCCTGCCCCAGCTAACCGCGTTCGGCTACGTCCTGGGCTTGGTTCTCCCCATCGTCGGATTCGTCATTGGAATCGGGATGCTCTTTCGCGACGATGACGACGCAATAAACGTGATCGGGGTATCGCTGATCGGGGCCGCGCTCTGGGCCGCTGCCCTGTACGCCTGAGCTTCGGTGCTCTCGCAGAATCTTCCGGGCGTAGTAGACCGCCCCGAGCGTCGGGTAGGCGACCGTGGCGAAGTCTTGAAGCCAATGAATCGAGGGCACGTTTCGGGACTATCGCGTCGCACCTACCGCGCGCTCGGGTCCAACCGAGGAAAGGCCGCGAGCGCTGCTGAACGCCCCCTCCCGGAGGCAGGCAGAGGCGTCGTAGTCCTTTGCCTCTGCCCCCGGATCTCGCAAGGGCAAGCCACGCTGAGCGGCGCTGACCCCTCGCGCATTCGGCACTAGTGCCTAAACCCCCCTTCCAATGGGGCGCCAGCGGGGCTCGCCGGCAAGCGCCACAGCTTCGCTCATCCGACGACGACGACGGGAGAAGAGAAGGGAAGCAAGAGGGCGAGTTTGCGCCCTACCTCAGAACCAAGCTTCATCCCTGCGGCTTGCTTCTTCTCTCCGACCCTTTGGTTCTTGTAGTAGTCAAGAGGGTGCATTACGCACCCCTTATCCCGGTGCCCGCCGCCTATCCCGGTTCCGTCGACGCCATTCCCGGACTACCAGCTACGCCCAGGGTGCCACGTGAAGGGCGCTCAGGCGCGTTCTAAGCCATTCTGAGGGCCTGTGAGGGTCAAGCTGGTGTGCCTCCCCTTCCTACGCCCTCAAATCCCTGTCGTCGCCCGTCTAGTCAAGGTGCTGTTGGGTAGCCCCGAGTGGGTGTCTCGGTACCCGGTTCGGTACCTCCCGCGCTGCGGCCTAGTGTCCGTGCGGGAATCCCCGGCGAGGTCAACGGCGTTTGAGTCTGCGAGCTACCCGAATGCCACGTGCGCGGCGGGCCGAATCCCGAAACCCCTCCGCCTTTCCTTTCCCGCTTACTGGCAGGCATGGGGGGCGCGAATACCGAAAGCGGCTGACGGCGGACGACGAGAGAGTGATCGAGGGGGGCACCCAGGGGGAGGGGGGAGGGTGCGATTCGGTGAACTTCCTACATATACATATTGCCCCCCTCTGAGATCCGCACCACCCAAGGGGCTTCCGTCATGCGCTCGGTCTACCGTGGACTTCCGTGACCGATCCATTCGCCCCAAGTCCGAAGCGCCTCAGCGTGGAGATCCTGAACGAGTCCGATCGTTCTGGTGATGGGGCGGAGTTGCGCTTGCGTGTCGAGGACCAGACCGACGCGGAGCCCGTAGAAGTGCCGGCGAGAGTGTCGGGGAGCGCTTGGAGCATCTATCCGCGTGAGGAGATCGTGCAGGCAATCGCATATCGGCTTAATGCCGAGCCTGAGGACTATCGGCTCTCGCTGGTCCGCGCCCTGGCCGAGATGGGCCGGATCGAGGTCGCCTCCGGCCCTGAGCGCGAGACCGGCCCATACATCAAGCTTCATTTCGAGTTGACCGCCTAGCTCTGAGAGGGGTTGGCCTGGGCCGGTGCCATGCCTATACTCGGCGCAACGTCGCAAATCGGGGGGAAGAATGTGGATCACCACAACGGCTAGCGGCGGAAGGTGACTCCAATGTTGGAGTTGGCTTTCTTCCTGCTGCTCGCCCTGCTCGTCACAGCAATCGTGATGTCGGTCATCGCGCTTCGACGGACCCGGCACGTCTGCCCGCATTGCCGAGGGGCGCGGCATCCGCAGGCTCGTGTCTGTCCGCATTGCGGGCGCGAGTGATCCTGGGGTTCAGCGCGCGTTGCTACGGGGGGTTGCACTAATCGTTTCGGTGATCGGCGCCGTGGCTGTCGGCGCGGGGATGGTGTTGCCGGGTTTCGACTTCGTGGACGCATCCACCTTGAGGACCGCAGACAGCGGAGCCGTCTCCCCTTGGACTGCCCTCGACTGGCATGCGGCAGTGAGCGCGGCCCTCGTCGGAGTGGGAGTCCTTCTGCTCATCCACGCCTTCGTTGCGCGAGCGGGGTGGGCGGCGCTGGTCGCGGTCGCTGTTGCTTTAGCAGCGCTCGTCCTGCTTGTGGACGCGACGCTTTCGCCGCCGGTAAGAACCGCTGGGAGCGACTTCACGGGGTTCACCCTCACCCGCAGATACACCGCTAACGCAATGGGCTTCGTAGGGCCTGCGGGGATCGGGGTTCTCGCGGTCGCCGGCGTGGTCCTTGCCGTCAGCTTGCTGCGCGCTCGCAAGCGCTGCCCCGAGTGCGCCGAGTCCGTCCAGACCGAGGCCCGCGTATGCCGCTATTGCGGATTCCGCTTCGAATCCGCGACAGGGGAAGCCACAGCCTGAGGCCGCTCAGAAGTCGAGATCCAGCCTGTCGGGATCAACCACGAACTTGACCGGCAGGTAGATATCGTCGGGCGCCATCTGAGCGCCGAGCCAGAGCGCACCGAAGCCCAGGATCACCCCAAGGGCAACAGCTCCGACAACCTCCCAGAAGTCCAAGGACTTCGACGGCGGCGGAACGTAGGCGTAGTGCTCGGTCCACTCCTCTCCGTCCCAGAACCGCTTACCGCCCGCGTGGTCATACCAACCGGCTGCATGCTCCAGCTCGCTCGCGTCACTGGAGCCCGACTTTGACTCGGGAGCAGTCATCATTCCCCCTCTGTCGGTGTTGACGAACGGTGCGACCCTATCGCTCGCGCCGGAACCCCTTTCCCCTCTCGGGGGCGGACCTGAAGGTGAGTGCTCAATACGCGCGTACTGTGCCGGGGCGGGGAGGGTGAAGCTCTGTACCTGGTGACTTGATCGCAGTCGCGGACACGGATACGGTCGGCCCCATGAGGGGACATCACGCCACATACAAGATCACCGCACCGCCCGCCGAGATGAACGCGCGCCTCACCGGAGCGCTCGCGCCGCTCGGCTACCGCGTTGTCTCAGAGGGGGAGCTTTCGGGTCAGTGGAAGACCGCTGGCCTCTCGCCGTGGGCGCTGGTGCTCCTGCTCGTGCCGCTCATCGGCTGGGCCGTGCTGCTCTTCATGATCCTGGCGAGCCCGGGGCCGCAGACGATCACCGCCACCTACGAACAGGACGGAACGGTGATGCGGATCGACGCCGACGACGCCAAAGCAGAGGAGCTGTTCGGGAACCTCGAACGGGTCTAGCGCCCTCGGCGCGAGGGCTCGCGCAAGGCCCCCACTCTCACAGTCTCCCGTGCTGAGCGGAGAGGCATGGACGCTTTGAAGGGGGGTGTTCGGGGT
Source organism: uncultured Chloroflexota bacterium (assembly GCA_937901745.1). GTDB lineage: Bacteria > Chloroflexota > Chloroflexia > Thermomicrobiales > UBA6265 > CALGSZ01. The sequence continues at coordinate 8,397 of CALGSZ010000144.1, forward strand.
AGGTTCTCATTTCGTTCAGTGACGACAAAGGGGGAAGAAATGAAGTGGCTCGCACTAGGGCTGGCCGCGCTTGCGATCTTGGTAATGGCTTGGCTCGCCGTGGAGGTCCGCTATGCGGCATGCGTACAGGCCTCGCCGGTTCATGTCGGAGTCGATAGCAAGCTGCGTGGAGGCCACGGGTTCGATCCGCCCACGTTCGCGGAGATTGAGTCGGCCCGCGTAACGAGGGACGTGTACTCAGGTTGCTGGCACCCATAGGGACGGGGTTTTCCAGTAGGCGTGACGACCATGACTTAACGTAGTTGGGACAAGTCCCGCAGCGTTTTCTTTGGATGGTGGCGCGGCGGTGTACTTGGGTTCACAACCTCATGCAGAGCAGAGCGCCGGTCTCGTCGATTCAGCGGGCCGGCGCTGTGCGTTCGCGCGTACGCCGGACGGAATCTCCGGTTTCCCACAAATCACGAAATCCGTGGTACAAACGGGAGTGTGAACCAAACGACATCACCATCCCTAAGTGGCATCGCCACGCCCCCGAGAGCCTGAGCGCCGGGAACTAATCCGCGCGGAACTGAGGCGTTGGCGCACACGCCAGCGGTACCGCAGCCGCGTGCAGCGCGTCGGTTCCACTTTCGTGGCGAAGCGCGAAGCGCTCAAAGCCAAACATGCCCGCCCGCCGAGGCGCGGCACCTGCGCGCCTGCCACGCAACCGCGAGCGATCCGTAGCTCGCGCCGTCGCTGCGCGACCCGCACTCGACGAACCACAAGCCGGGCCAGTGGCGACGGCGACGGAGACTTACCGGATGGACTAGCTGCCTCGCCGCCTAGGCGGGGCTATGTGCAGCGTGAATCCGTTAGCCGTGCGCCCCGGAGGGGGTGGCACCGATAAGCGCCCGCGCATGCCAAGGCTGCGGTACCGCTGGCCGCTGCCACCGTGGCTCATGCCAAGGCATTGCTGGGAAGAACCGCCGAGCCCGGTGGTGCTGCGAGGGGTGCCGGCGCGCCGCATCCCGCGCGAGGCATCGCGCGAGCCCTGAGGGGCAGGCCGAGCAGCAGCTTCACGACGCCCGCAGGGCGGGCTATGTCCCAATCCCACCCGAAGAACTCGAAGCGATCCGCGCGCGCAGCAACCGAGGCTGCCAGTGTGGCGCATCGGTAGACGACGGATTCGGAACCTGCGTTCTCTGCGGCTTCCGGCTTCCCCGTGAGAAGCGTTCGCGTCAGGGGGAGCGCGACCGCCGGCAGCGCCCGAGCAAACCCACGGCACGCACTGCGAATCCGACGCAACTTCTCGTCGCCGTCCCGCCCGCTCGAACAAGGGGGCGGGCATGAGCGAGCAGCGCGACCCCTACTTGACGGATCGGGTGACGCGGCACCACGCCGAGCAGTGCGCCTGCGGAGGCGCGGGCTTCACCGACCCTGACGGGACTCGGATCTGTATCGCGTGCGGGCGCTACCAGGACGCGCCTCGCCGGGACGCGCGCATGTTCGAGCACGTCCGCGAGCTGATGAGGGCGGAGAACGTGCCGCCGCGCAAGACACGCACGGCTCCCCGATGGAGGGGCGAGGGATGAGGCGGCGCACGGACTTCACGACCGCCGCGCTCGAAGCTTCGAACCTGGGTCTCGCGGTCTTCCCGCTGCGCCCCGGCGACAAGCGTCCTGCGATCAAGGCCTGGCAGGGCCGAGCGACCACCGAGCCACGCCAGATCATCGCGCTTGGCGCGCAGTTCCAGGATGCGAACGTCGGCGCCGCTGCGCGGGACACCCTGGTAATCGACGTAGACGGTCCGCAGGGTGAGCGCAATCTGAGGGCGCTGGGCTTGGAACTGCCCGAAACCCTCATGGTGCGGACTAAGCGCGGCCAGCACTTCATCTACCGCGCCAAGCTGCCCAACGGCTGTCGGCGCGAGCTTGCGCCCAAGGTGGACATCAAGGGCAACGTTCGTGGGCGTGCGACCGGCTACACCGTCGTCCCTACGTCCTACGTCGCGGGCCACACGTACGCCTGGGACGGGGCGGAGGAAATCGCTGCGGCCCCGCCCGAGCTGATCGAGGCGGTTACGCCCGAGCGGCGCGAGACCAGAACACACTCCGGTGCGGTCATCCCCGAGGGCAGCCGCAACCTGTGCTTAGTCCGCTACGCCGGGCAGCTCGTGAGGGCGGGAACTCCACCGGAGGCGATTCAGCCCGCGTTGGCGGCGTACAACCGCACCTACTGCCGACCACCTCTGGACGACGACGAACTGAGAAAGATTTCTAGACAGGCTCAGGCTTGGCCCGCTGTACCCGAGTGGGTGTTGGACCCGCTCGGCTTCGCGCAGGACGAGCGCCTGAGTCGAGTGGCGCAGCACCTTCTTTGCGTTCTAGCGTTGGCGGACAAGCTGGGCACCGGACGGATGCGCGGCGGCCAGTGGCTTCGGCGCGCGTTGGGCGACATCGACAAGAACACACTAAGACGTGCGGAGACGGAGGCGGAGCGCCACGGGCGACTGAAGGTGATCCCGCCCGAGAAGCGCGGCCCTGGGCATGCCAAGTCTTATCTCTTGCTTCCTCGCGGTGAGCCTTGGGGAATAAGAAGTAGTCAAGAGGGTGCATTACGCACCCCTTATCGCCCCGAAGGCTTATCCGAGGCCCGTTCCTCTTCATCCGAATCTTCGTCGTCGTCTTCCAAGGCGGCAACTCCAGCGAACCCCATCACGAAAGGAGAACCGGATGCACACCGGCCCGATGCAGTAACCCCGAACTGTGGAGGTCGGAATGACTGACACCGCGACGGCGACCGTCGAACAGGCCGCCACAGCCCTCTCCGAAATCACTGACGGCTCACTCGATCAAGGCGAGCTTGCGGCGATAGTCGCCCGCTACGACAACCTCGATCTACCGGCGAGCGCCAAGCGCTTCAAGGCCTGGTGGCTGAGACAGGAGGCCAACGGTGCCCTGTTCTCTTGGAAGCCATTCGAGAATTGGCTGAAGCGAGAGCGCCCCCTGCCGGCGCAGGCCGAGTCCAGGCCCGCCTATGATTGGCCCCAGATCGAGGCCGCGCTGCGGCGGACGTGGGGCCGCGCCTACGCCCTGGTGGACGACAGGCCCGTCTTCCTGGCTCCCGAAGAACTGGACGAAGCGCTCGAAGCCGAGCGCGAAAAGTTCGAGGCGGGTGCGCGGTGATTCCGCCTGAGCAGGTAGACGCGCTCGCTGCCAGGATTGCTGACAGGCTCGAACCCCGGTTGCGCGAGATCGTGGCCGAGCTGTCCGAGACGAAGCCCGCGAGCGCCGCCCTCACCGTCGCGGAGGTCGCGCACAGGCTGAACGTGTCCGAGGACTACGTGCGCCGCAACGCGGCCAAGCTCGGCGCGACGAGGTTGGGCGACGGCCCGAAGGCCCGCCTTCGCTTCGACCCCGCGAAGATCGAGCGGTTCCACTCCGGCCAATCCGAGCCCGTTGCGAGCGAGCCGAAACGCAAGCGACCCAGGCAGCGCAAGGGCAGGAGCGCCGATCTGCTCCCGATCAAGAGGCTGAAGGGAGGGCGCTATGTCGAGGCGGCGTGACTCTCGGCGGCAACGCCAGCGCAAACCCAGGCGCAAGGATCGCGCTCGCCCGCAGCCTTCGCCCGAGCCAGCCGTGTTCACTTGCCGGGGATGCGACGGTGCCGGCTGCGCCTTGTGCGGTAACTGCGGCTGGCTTCGCAGTGGTTTGAACGGCAAGCCCATCCCGGTCGCTCAACAGAGCCCGCCCATGCGGAACTGGACGATGCTGAAACGCTGGCCACGCGGCCGCGTCCCGGTCCGGCGGAAGGCGATCGGTTGACTCCGACCGTCCCCCGCTGTACCGTCCGCTCATCCATAGAAATGGGGCCGCGCGCTGCCACGCCGGCCCCGTGGCGACGGGCCAAGGAATCCCAGTCCCGCCGCAACGGGAACGCTAGCGGCTTGCGTGGGTCCCTCTACCCGAAGGGAGGCGCAATGCCGCTAACCGCTGAAGAACGCGTTTCATTCGATCTCTACGAGAGGCGAAGGGACGCGTTGCTGACGCTGCTGTTGGGCCGCGTGCCACGCGTTCGTGAAGAGGAGTTCGACGCCATCTTCTCCGCCGCGTTGATTGTCGGCATGGATTCGATTGGCGACGAGCACCGGATGCGTGCCGCGCTGGAAACCGCCATCGACACGATGGAGGAGACCGGAGGCACGCTCCCGAGCCGACCCGACAAGATCGATGCCGCAGTTCTCGCCGCCACGGTGACAAACGAGGAGGAGGCGATGCGGCACTTGGATGTCGCCCACGTCCTCGAAAAGCTCGCGGATCAGATCAGCGTGGATCAGCGTGACCCCGCTGCGCTGCTTCGCGAAGCCGCAGGGCGCTTCCGGGCGGACGGGCGTAGGTGGGCCTGGGAGCAGGACCAGAACGGCCAGTCCGACGAGGGGGGCGAGAAAGACGAGCCGCAAGGGGGGCAGGACTGATGGCACGTCCAGCCACGGGTTAGGTGGTTGAGCGTAAGACCAAGGCAGGCCGGACGTTCGCTCTCCGATTCTCGGCCTATGGCAAGAGGCGCTACGTGACGCTCGGCACAGCCGAGGATGAGTGGACCCGCCAGCGTGCCGAAGCAGAGTTGGCGAACGTAATGGCCGACGTTCGGCGGGGAATCTGGAAACCGCACGATCCCGAGCCTGTCGAAGCCCCGCGAGAGGTTCCAACCTTCCGGGAGTTCGCGACTGATTGGCTGCGCTCGCGCGAGGGCGAGATAGCCCCGCGCACGGTCAAGAGCTACCAGTGGGCTCTCAGCTACCACTTGCTTCCGCACTTCGCGGACAAGCGGGTTAGCGAGATTGCGGTCGCGGAGGTTGATGCCTACAAGGCTGCGAAACTCCGAGAGGGACGGCTGGGCGCTGCGCAGATCAACAAGACGTTGAAGATCCTGGCGATGATCTTTGACGTGGCCATCGAGTACGAGTTGATGGAGCGGACCAACCCCGCGCGTGGCCGTCGCCGCCGCGTCAAGGAATCCAAGCCTAGACGGACCTGGGTGGAAGCCCGAACAACTCATGGCGCTGATCGAGGCCGCCGACGAGCACATGCGACCCATCGTTGCCACGCTTGCCGGCGCGGGGCTGCGCGTGGGAGAAGCGGTAGCGCTGGACTGGCGGGACATCAATCTCGCTACCGGAACGCTGACCGTGGGGCGTGCGAAGACGGACGCCGGGAGCTTCCGCGAGGTCGATTTACCCGGAGGCCTGATCGACGCGCTCAGCGAGTGGAAGACACTGCGGCCCGCATTGCCGAGCGCGCCGGTCTTCGTCACCCGGACCGGCAGGCGGCAGACAGTCTCGAACGTCGATCATCGGCTCAAAGCGACGATCAAGGCAGCCAACGTCCGGCTTGAAGCCCTGGGCATCGAGCCGATCAGCGCGCGTGTCACACCGCACTCGCTACGCCGTGCCTACGCGAGCATCCGGGCGGCAGCCGGGGACAACCCGGTCTATATCGCGGAGCAGTTGGGGCACGAAGATGCGACGTTCACGTTCCGCGTCTACCAGCGCGCCGTCAAGCGCCGCGACAAGCTCTCCGGTGCCTACGCCGAAGAGTTCGACCGTGCCTTGGTTTGGGCACAAATCGGCACTGGAGAAGGTCAACGCCCCGTCCATGCGCCGCGCCCGGTCACCGCGCGAGTCTCGGGGATCGCATCGCCAAGCCATAAACTCATCGCGAGCCCCGATAGCTCAGCTGGATAGAGCGACTCCCTCCTAAGGAGTAGGCCGCAGGT
>CALGSZ010000145.1 GCA_937901745.1 uncultured Chloroflexota bacterium
CGTGGATCTCCCCGCGCTGATCGCGGAGCACAACCGGCACGCCCGCGCGCTGGTCCGGGACGAATCCGTCACGTCACGCTGATCTGTTACTCAGAGACACTCTCCCGCCGAGCAGGGCACAACCTGCATTAGGCACAAGGCTCGGTGCCGGGTCGCCGCATGCCATCCTGACACAAGGAAGACAAACTCGACCGAGCGCACTAACCGTCTCATACTTTGGCCGCTAGGCGCTCTGGTACTTCTGGGTGCTACGGATACCACCATCGCTGGCCTGATAATTGTTACAACCAGCATATTGGTGAGGACGTAATCACTCGACAGCAGCAATAATCACAGCAACAGAACAACTCGGTCAAGCAAGATGAGCGTCAGTCATACGATGAAGTCGCCATGGGCAATTTATGGCGTTGGCGGCCAGCTGGCGAGCATTGCTTCATTGTTCGAAGACGCGAGCGCTAGCCCGGATACCACGTCGACGCTATTTGAGCAGCTACAGCGAACGCTAAGCGCTGTCGCGGTTCGATCCCTAGGTAGCCGCCGTACGCCGCGTCCAGATACACGATTCATTGCCGAGCTTGCGCTCGGCCTGCTGAGGCGTGGTCAACCGACGCTGAGCTCGCCCTGGGTCGAAAACACGCTCGTGCAGGAGGCCGAATCATCGGCTGAGCTGAAGAGAGTCACGCGAACCGACCCGCACCTTGACTACCATATCCGGCCGACGAATGCTAATGCCCGCTGGACGGACTGGATTCTGGCCGCCCTCCTCCCCGTTGATCAGCGCCTCCAGCCAGCCCCCGATCTGCCCTTTGAAGGTGGGGAGTTCCAACTGTTCAACGAGTTTCTCATGCCCGCGCTCGGCGATGCGTGGGGTTGGATCGAGCCGCAGCGCCCGCTTTCGACGATGGTCGCGGAAACGACGCTTCCACAGCAGATTTCAGGATGGAAGCGAATCGCCAAACGTATCGGGGATCAGGCGGTTCTTTCCCTGTATCAACGCGTGGACTTCGCCGTCGAAACCGCCCATTATCGACTAAACATAGAGCTTGACGGCCCTCAGCATGACGAGGCCCCGCAGAGGCTCCTCGACGAACGACGCGATAATCTCTTGAAGAACTACGGATGGCAAGTTCGACGCATCCGCACGAAAGACCTCCCGGAGAAATTAACCCCAGAGGCATTACCCACAGAGTCAGAATTCCTTCGGCACGTTATTGAATCCGATCCGCTCCTTGCTCGAGCGAATTCCTTCAATCATTCGGATCGACACGGACCGCTAGCGGCAACCTCGGCTCGTTTGGGATTGGTCCCTCATGCTATTGCGCGCGTTCAACTCGGCATCATCCTTGGCTTGCTGCATGGCCATCTCGATCTCCGCGACACGACTTGGCGAATTGCCGTGATAGAGCGGGACGTTCCGTGCGCCCGCCTCGCGGTTCTAGATCTCGTCGAGCTCATTCATCACCTGTGTGGTCTCTATGATGTTCAGTTTGATCCACACATCGAGCTTTCCGTGCTCCCCCATCACGAATTCATGGATGTAGAAAGGCTAGACGAGTCGTTCCCGCCCGCGCTGAAAACCCGTATTCACTTGGGCGCCGTGCCTCCTGAGCGGCTGACCAGCCGCGATGCCTGCCTCATTCTCGACATTGCTGTTCGAGCGCGGTGGACGCAATCCTATGGCGATGACCCCTTCGCGAGCCTCGTCGATTGCGCGACCGGCGGATACATCATCCGCACAGCGCATCGCCTGGCTGGTGAAATGCGGCCAACATGGTCGGCTCCGCGACCAATTCCCGAACCTCGTCAGAAACTCGAGCATCTCGAGTATTTCTTACGGCTTCTTTTCCGCAAGCCATCTTTCCGCGAGGGGCAGATCGACATCATCGAACGCGCCCTCCGCAGGGAGAGTGTCATTGGCTTGCTCCCGACGGGAGCTGGCAAGTCACTCACCTTCCAGTTGCCGACACTCCTCTCTCCCGGCTTCACCATCGTTGTTTGCCCAATCAAATCCCTCATGCAGGATCAGGTAGACAATCTCTCGCTCGCCGGGATCAACCGGGCCACGATGATCAATTCCGATCTGACTCCCGGGGAGCGAGAACGAGCCACAAGAGAGATAACGCGAGGGTTGCATCGGCTGGTGTACATCTCGCCTGAGCGACTACAAATCGATGCATTCCGCCAAGCGCTCAGAATCGCCTGCAGTCACTACCCGATCCCGTTCGTTGCCGTGGACGAGGCGCATTGCGTCTCAGAGTGGGGACATGATTTCCGCACGGCATATCTGAATCTCGGGCGACACGCTCGAGAATACTGCCGCTACCAAGAGCAGGAGCCTCCGCTTCTCGCTCTCACCGCGACAGCCTCGCGCGCGGTGCTCATCGATGTCCAACGCGAGCTGGACATCACGGATCCGGCCGCGATCATCAGTCCCAGTAGCTTTGAGCGACCCGAACTCAGATTCCAACTCATCAAAGTTCCCACACTCGACAAGCACTCGACACTGAAGCGGCAGTTACACAAGCTACGAAGCGAGCTTCAGGATTCCACCAGCGAATTTGCTTCGGGCAAACACGGCGGCATCATCTTCTGCCCGCATATTGACAACAGATTTGGGATACTCGAGATTCGTAATTTCGTCGACACAGCCTTATCTGACATCTTCCCGCGCCTTGCGAAGCCATTACCAGACCTGCCAGAGTCGGAATCGACGCGACGCGTTCACATGTTTGCGGGGCGCAAACCAAGAGATCTTCAAATGACAGAGGAGCAATGGAATGAATACAAGCGGGTCGTCCAGCGCTTATTCAAGTCCGATCGGATCCCTGTGATAGTCGCCACATCCGCATTTGGCATGGGCATTGATAAGCCGAATATTCGCTATACCATCCACTTCGCCATGACCCAAACTGTTGAAGAGTTCGCTCAGCAAGCGGGTCGAGCGGGCCGGGACCGCAATCCTGCCATCTGCGCCATCATCTTTTCCGATGCTCGGATCCCGCTCCAATTGGACCCACTCGCGGAAGGTATTTCCAATGAGGAAGCAAGGAAGAGAAGCGTTGCACAGGACAAGAGTGGTCAACGAGATGATTCCACAATCGCGCTATACCTGTTTCAGCGGGGGTATCTTGGAGAAGCGATTGAGCGCGATCACATTTGCGAATTCTATCAGCGCTGGATTCTTTCAGCATGGACCAAAAGGAACATTGGTGTTGGCGAGCCAACACAGATCATAGTAAGCAAGAATGACGTGCGGCTCGCCCTTCAACGAATCACCCATCCCACACAGGAGGACAAAAGGGAGTCAAGAGATACAACTCCTCTGGATAAGATTCTCTATCGCCTATCGCTTATTGGCATCGTTGAGGATTACACGATCGACTACAACGCTCGGACGTACGCCATCAGCACACGTCGCATCGCTGAGGAGGACATCTACAAGCATCTGTTCCGATACGTCCGCCGATACCGGCGAGAGGACGTCGTTGAAGAGATTCGGGAGCGATTGGAGAAGAGCGATCGCGACGATCCGGCAGAACGGGCAATTGCAGTACTCTGCTGGTTTGTCTATGACGTGATTGAAACGACGCGCCGCATGGCGATCCGCAACATGCGCGAGATCCTGCGGAAGTGCCACGACGGCGAGCAACTACGCCACGAAATCAACAACTTCCTCTCCTTCAACATCTTCACCCGCGAGGTTACTGAACTCTTGCAGAGTAGCAATCAGGCGGATTGGTGGAAGATCGCCGATAAGGTCACGAGCAGCAACGATGCACAGCAGTTGCTGGGGCAAGTGCGCCGCGTGCGCGAAGCCGATCCCAGTCATCCCGGCCTTCTCATCCTTCAGGGACTCGCCCTCACAGCCACACCAGACTCGGATCTCCGCGAGGCATCGGATCTGCTCTTATTAGGGATGGTCAATTACGCCCGCTCGCCGCTGACCAGGATAGACGACATTCAGCACGCCTCTCGTCAGTTGATGTCACATCTCGTCCAGCTCTCACCAAGGGGTTGGCCGGAAGTGACACGACGCTTCATTCACCGCTATCAACAAGCGCGTGATCAAGATGAATTTGCAGTCTTGGAGTGCCTCGTTCGCAGCGCTTACCTGTGGATTAGGCAGAGCAACGTCGATCCCGCGATGAAGCGGGCAGCCGCTCTTCCATACCTCAAAGTCATCGCGGCGCAGGCTCAGCGCCTCGTGGCGTCCCACCTGGAGTCAAACTCATGAGCGACACCCAGATCGTTCTGGAAGATTACGAACGCCAAGTACTAGATCTCGTTGAAAGCATGGAGCGGTTTCGCTCGGCAAGTGGCACGCTCGAGGACATCGGAGAGGCCCTGACGGATGCGGCGAGAAAATTCACTGACGCCTATCAAGAGGTTGAGCGCCTCGCCGATCACGCATCCGGGCTCCTCCTCAAGATGCAACAGCTCAACCCCGAAGCACTCCACCTCGCGATCAGTGACAGCTCATCAGCCCTTTTCAATGCATTAGACAGGCTTCAGCATTCAACTGATGAGTGGCGGGGTGCTTGGGAGGCAG
>CALGSZ010000146.1 GCA_937901745.1 uncultured Chloroflexota bacterium
GACAGTCACCATCTGACGCAGACGTTCTCCCGCCGGCTGGCGCACGCGTTGATGGAACGTCTGGAAAACGTGGCGGGAGCGGAGGCGACGGCGCGGGAGGGGTGAGCGGATGCCCCGCATCTGGCTGTAGGAGGGCTCGATTGACCCTTCCCTGGCTCATGCGGGTCGGCCTGTGACGATGGGGTGGTCGTCTCTCGCCGGGAGGGCAGGGCCACATCCCCCGGGTCCTGCGCACCAGACGGTGTGTGAAAGATTCCGTCAAGTAGGGCGCGCAAGGAGCCGATCAGGCCAAGTACCTGCCCGTTAGCCTTGAGAGGCACCAATGTTCGAGCCCTCACTCCCCATCGACTCAGGCTCGGAAGTCGACGTCTCGGTGGTGTTGCCGGTCTACAACGAGGCCGGGCATCTGAAAGACGAGATCGATCGCATCCGCAAGTCCCTCGACAACTCCGACTACACCTACGAGATCATCGTGGTCGACGACGGCTCGACCGACGGGTCGGGCGAGAAGCTCGCCGAAATCGACGGGATCCGCCTCATTCGGTTCCGTCAGAATCGGGGAGCGGGCTCAGCCCGCAAGTACGGGACGATGGCGGCACGGGGGACGTACGTCGTGTGGACGGACGTCGACATGACCTATCCCAACGACGAGATCCCCCAGCTCGTCGACCAGATGGACGGATGGGACCAGGTCGTGGGAGCCCGCCGCAGCGAGCAGGGAACGGTGAAGCTGCTCCGTCGGCCGGCGAAGTGGTTCATCCGCAAGCTGGCGTCGTACCTGACGGGCGTGAAGATCCCCGACCTCAACTCCGGGTTCCGGGTGTTCCGCCGGGACGTGGCCCTGCAGTTCCTGTACCTGTTGCCCCGCGGGTTCTCGTGCGTGACCACCATCACACTGGCGTTCCTCACCAACGGGTATTCGGTTAACTGGGTGCCGATCGACTACTTCCCACGCCAGGGCAAGTCGAAGTTCCACTGGTTGGCTGACACGAGGCGCTACCTGATGCAGGTCGTCCGGATGGTGCTGATGTACGAACCACTGCGGGTGTTCGGCCCGCCCGCTGCGCTCCTGGGCCTCGTCGGCGTCGGCAAGCTCGTCTACGACATCGTCGACAAGGATTTCCGGATCGCCACCAACACCATCGTCATCCTCGGGGTGGCGCTGGCATTGGCACTCATCGGAATGATCGCCGACCTGTTGGTGCAGCTGAACAAGCGGCGGCACGATGTCATGCCGGCAATGATCGCCGGACCTGCCGGCGTGGTCGAAGAGCGCTGATGGCGATCTATGCCTTCATCGGTACTAAGGCTCAATACCTGAAGACCGTCCCGGTCCTATTCGAGCTCGACAGGCTCTCGATTCCGTATCGGATCATCGATTCGGGACAGCATGCCGAGTTCAGTGCTCGACTCCGTGAGGAGATGGGTCTCCCGGAACCGGCCGCCTCACTTGGCGGAGGACGCGACATCGCAACGATTCCGCAGGCGATCAAGTGGGCGATGTCGTTGGCTGCGCTGGCTGCCAGTCGGCGGCGAGTGGAACGCCTCTTTCCAGAGCCAGGGCTTTGCCTCGTGCATGGAGACACGCCGAGCACGTTGCTAGCGGCGATACTCGCCCGTCGCGCTGGCGTTGAGATCGCGCACTTGGAGTCAGGGTTGCGATCTCACTCGATCCTGAACCCCTTCCCCGAAGAACTCATCCGCGTCATCGTCATGAGAATGGCCGATGTCCTATTCGCGCCCAGTGAGGAGGCCGAAAGGAATCTGCGGATGATGAAAGTCAGAGGCGAGGTGGTCAAACTTTCCGGAAACACCACCATCGACAGCATGGCCCAACAGCTTGACGGCTCTCCTGGCAATGGGTCGGTAGTGGCGACGCTCCACCGCGTTGAGAACCTTCATCGGAAGTCCAGGCTCCTCGGATTCCTCGAGGTCGTCCGCGAAGCTGCTTCTCACCATCCGGTCCACGTGGTTCTACATCCTCCAACTGTTCAGGCCCTGACCAAGCTCGGCTTGATGGAGTCCCTTTCACACCCCAACATCGTGACGAGCCCACTCCTCCCACATGACGACTTCCTGGATGCCCTTTGGGCAGCTCCCTTCGTCATCACGGATGGCGGTTCGATCCAAGAGGAGTGTGCACAATGGGGAATACCAACTCTCCTGTGGAGGTCGCACACCGAACGGGAAGATGGACTCCACGAGAACGTGGTCCTGAGCGACTACTCGATTTCGCTGGCAAGAGAGTTTGTCCGCGGCGGATACAAGGCCTACCGCCGCGCCCCGAAGTTGCACGCAGTCTCGCCCAGCCGGGAGATCGCGGAGTACATTCGCGACAATCGTGCCCTCTGGGACCCTCTTGCCCGCTCCGCAGTTCAGCGCTGACGTCCAAGTCCGGCGAGTAGTCGAATGAGCGAGGCGGTGGCGAGGAATGCCGTCCACAGGAGCCTTTCCACGGCGCTGGCCAACACGGAAACGGTTGTTCCGATTGCAACGATCGGAGCTACCAAACGAAACAAGGCCTCGCGGACACCCAAACCCGCTGGTAGGACGGCGATGGTCGCACTGAGCGAGCCCACGGCCGTGAGTGCGATGACGCCGGAAGCTGAGGCCGCGGAGCCGAGGCCGCGAATGATGAACCAGAGCTGGGTTGCGGCGGTCGCCAGGAGAGCGATCTCGACGACAGCAATCCGTACCAGAGCGGACACCCATTGGGATTGATTGAGTCGCCGCGCAATCGCAAACGTGACGCCGCTGATCGTCACAGCAGCTGCTCCCAAGGCTGATGTCGTCCACCAGCCTTCGATGATGGCCAGAAGGAGCACACAGGAAATGACGAAGCGCATCCCCGTGGTCACAACAGATGCAAGAAATGCCTGCTTTGAGGATTGGGACCGGACGGCGAGGTACCCGGTGCGAACGGCGAGCGACCCGGGAAGCGGAAGCAGATTGGCTGCAGAGGCCACGAGAGCCACGCCGATCAAACTCCTGAAAGGGACATAGTCTCCGAGGAGTCGCGCCATTTCCCCGAGCTCTGCAGCAAGCAGAAGCGCAGTGGCGCATGTGACCAGGCCAGCAGCTCCCAGCATGTAGAAGTCGAGCGAAGAGCGGTCGCCAGGAAAATCGCCGATAGCCATCGTGGTCAATCCGACGAACAAGATCAGACCGGCTACCAGGGCGACGTTGCGTAGCCATCGACGGGACAGGATCTCCTGAATCTGCCCGAGGTGTTCGACGAACGACGCAGGGCGCTCGCTCATCGATTCGTTCGGCTTGCGGCGACGGGCTGCGAACCATGCAGACAGACCCATTGGGGCGAAGGCGGTACCGTTGACCACCAACTAACCCGTGGCGCGGTAAGGGCGTTTCGCTCTTGCCGGAAACTGGTCCGAAGATATGAGGTCGCGTGAAGCACGAAACGCGGCAATGCGATCACGGGCGGCACCACGGATTGAGCATCTGAAACCCATGCATCGGTCAGAGCTCGTGTCCCGTCACCACTCGTCGGTCGGCTAGCACCGTCCAAGCGCCGTT
>CALGSZ010000147.1 GCA_937901745.1 uncultured Chloroflexota bacterium
GCAGCAGCCGTAATTGCGAATGGGGTGGCGCGTAGGAGCAGCGGACCTACGCGCCGCTGTTATGCCGCGTCCCCGACCGAGCGGACGTCGAGCGCGTCGCGCAAGCCGTCGCCGAAGAGGTTGAAGCCGAGGACGGTCAGCGCGATCGCGAGCCCAGGAAAGACACTGATCCACCACGCCTGACGAATGAAATCCCGCCCTTCGTTCAGCGCCAATCCCCACGTCGGCGTCGAGGGATTGACGCCGAGCCCGAGGAACGTCAGCGTCGACTCGGAGAGGATGCCGAGGCCGACGGCGAACGTGAGCTGGACGACGATCGGCGCGACCATGTTCGGCAGCAGGTGTCGCGCCATCACGCGGGCGTCGGTCGCGCCCAGCGCGCGTGCCGCAGTCGTGAAGTCCTCCTCGCGCAGGCTCAGCACCTTGGCGCGGATGATCCGCGCGAAGTCGTCGAAGTAGGCGACCGCGATCGCGACGATGACGTTGAGGAAGCCCGCGCCGAAGACCGCGACGATGGCCACGGCCAGGATGATGACCGGGAACGCCCAGAGGAGATCAATGAAGCGCATGATGAGGCTATCCACCCGGCCGCCGTAGTACCCGGCCAGGAGTCCGAGCGTGCCTCCCACCGCCAGCGCGATGACGGCGGACAAGAGCCCGACGGTGAACGAGACCCGCGTGCCGACGATCATCCGGCTCAGGAGATCGCGCCCGAACGAGTCGGTGCCGAGCGGGTGTGACCAGCTCGGCGATTGCAGCAGCTCGAAATCATCGTTGTCCGGGTCGTGCGGAGCGATGAGCGGCCCAAAGATTGTCAACAGGACGAGGACCGCTAGGAAGATGATGCCGATTAGGATCTTCCGCTCTCGCCGGACACGCCGCCAGAAGCGATCCTCGCTCGGTCGGCGCGGCTCTGCGAGGAGGGCCGCGAGCTGGCTAGTGTGACCCGAGACAGGCGGGAGCGTGGCAGTCGCCGCGTCCCCGCCGCTGCCGTGTGGCAGGCTCGTCGCCTCGCCGCTCACCTTCTTTCCGCCCACGCTAGCCATAGTGAATCCGCGGGTCGAGCATCGTGTAGATGATGTCGACGATGAGGTTCGCAAGGACGAAGATGATCGCGATCAGCAGGATGATCCCCTGCACCATCGGGTAGTCGCGATCGAAAATGGCCCCGACCAAGATGCGGCCCAGGCCACGGATGGAAAACACCGTCTCCGTGACGACTGCCCCGCTCAGGAGCAGCGCGAGCTGGATGCCGGCCACGGTCACGACCGGAATCAGCGCGTTGCGAAGGGCATGCCGCAGGATGACCGAGCGCTCATGCAGGCCCTTTGCTCGCGCCGTGCGGATGTAGTCGCTGCCGAGCACTTCGAGCAGCCCGGCCCGGACGAAGCGCATCAAGATCGCCGCGTAGCCCGCCCCGACCGCCAGGCCAGGCAAGATCAGGCGCTGGAGCCAGGGCCAGAATCCCTCCTTGGATAGCTCGACATAACCAATCGCCGGCAGCCATTGCAGCTTCACGGAGAAGAGCAGGATCAGCACGATGCCGAACCAGAAGCTGGGCATGCTGACCCAGAAGAAGGCGATGAAGCTAGCGCCGTAGTCCAGCCAGCTATTGCGCCGGAGGGCGGCGATGATTCCGGTCGGCAAGGCGATGACGGTGGCGAAGACGAACGCGACCAGGGTGATGCTGAGCGTCTTCGGCAGGCCGCTCTTGATCGCGCCGGTCACCGTCTCGCCGGAGGCGACCGAAGCGCCGAGATCACCTGTCAGGACGTTGCCGAACCAGCGCGCATACTGGACGTAGATCGGCTCATCAAGCCCGAGCTTCCTCCGCAGCGCCTCGGCCGCCTCCGGCGTGTACTCCGGCCCGAGCATTCGCACGACCGGATCACCTGGCACCATGCGCAGCAGGAAGAAGACGAGCGTGGCACATCCCCAGACGATGAAGACGGAATGGATCAGCCGGCGAACAACGTACTCGGTCATAGTCGTTCCGAGCCGACAGCGCTTCCTCCCTATCGCTGAGCGAAGCCCCTCTCCCATTTTCGGAAGAGGGGCTGGGAGTCTGCGCGCTTAGCGATCCAACCAGACCGTTTCCCAGTACCGCTGTTCCGGCACCGGGACATAGCCTTGGATGTCCTTATGGAGCGCGAGCAGGTCATAGACGTGGTAGGCGAACGCCATCGCGACGTCGGTCTGGAGATGCGCTTGTAGCTCCTGATAGATCCGAGTCCGCTCTTCGGGATCGGCGGTGTTGCGCGTCGCCTCGAGGAGTTCGTCCGCCTTCTCGCTCTTGTAACCGTAGGTGTTCCACGGCCCGGTGGAGTGGAAGAAGTTCCAGTGACCGTCGTCCGGATCGGCATCCACTTGGCTGCCGTGGAGGAACATATCGAAGTCACCGGTCTGCCAGCGCTCGGTGAAGACCGCGCCTTGCTGGAAGTCGATCTGCGCGTCGATGCCGATTTCCTGAAGCACCGACCGCAAGACCTCTGTCGGCCGCAGCCCAATCTCCTCCGACGAGATGATTACCTGCTTGAGGCCAACGAGGCCGGCCTTCTCGGCCAGTGCCTTCGCTTCCTCCAGGTTGTAAGCTTGTGGGCTCGGCGGTGCTTGATCCGGCGGGACATAGACCCAACCGAATGCCGGCGCGATTGGCCCGATTGCGGGATCGGCGAGGCCGAAGAATGCCCGCTTGACGAAATCCTCACGGTCGAGCGCCTTAGCCACCGCCATACGGGCCTCAATGTTGTCCCACGGCGGCCGATTCATGTTCATCGCGACGCCGCGCCAGTTCGTTCCCGGCGCTTGCACGATGACGACGTCGGGATTGCCCTGCAGTTGCTGGGCGGCAGTTGCCGGCATCGGGTCGATGACATCGAGGTCGCCCGCCTCCAGACCGCTGACCGCGCTCGACGGCTCCGGCACCATGCGCAGCTCGATCTTGTCGACGTACGGCCGCCCGCCGTACCAGCCCTCGAACGGCACGAGATCGAAACCTCGCCCGATCTCCGCCGTTTCCGGCACGATCATGAACGGCCCGGTGCCAACGGGCGTCATCCCGAACTGCTGATCCCCCATCTCTTCGATGGCGCGGCGGGAAATGGGTGTCAGGGCGCGGCCCGGTCCCCGGCTGCAGGCGACGGCGAGGAACGGCGCGAACGGCTGGCCCAGCGTGATCTTGACGGTGCGATCATCCGGCGTCTCGAAGGAGGTGATCAGCTCGAGCTTGTTCGCGTGAGGAGAAGCGAATGCTGGATCAGTCGTTCGCTCGTAGGTGTAGCGCAGGTCAGCGGAGGTGAGGGGATCGCCGTTGTGGAACGTCAGCCCCTCGCGCAGCGTGAAGGTGTACTCGAGCCCATCGGGCGAGACTTGCCAATTCTCGGCGAGATCGGGGATCAGGCCGAGCTCCTCATCGAATTGTACGAGGCTGGAGAAGAGAACTGGCAGCACGGAGCCGGCTACCAAGCCTTGCGAAACCTGGCCGGGGTCCAGCGTCACGATCTGGCTGATCTGGAAGCCGACGCGGAGGGTCCCTCCTTGCTTCGGCTCCTGCGCTCTGCCGCGCGTGCGCGTGGACCGCGCGCCCCGCGCCGCATGGGCGTCCATCGCAGCGAAGCGCTGCGCGAACCCAAAGGCGCCGGTCGCCGTGGCCAGCTTCATCAGGGTGCGACGGGACACGCGGGGACCACTCAAGACACTCCAGTCGATCGGTGTATGCCGTGACATGGGGCCTCCTCTCACCTGCAACCTGCCGCGTGACATCCTCACCGTGGGTTTGGTGCATCCTATCACGATCGGCGACGCCGCGCGTCATGCGCGTGCGAGGCGAGGTTGTGCTGGTCACCCGAATCGATCGGGGCAAAATTTGTGACCGTCGGCTTCCCGCGCGCCGGCGCCTCACAGCCCGACCGCGAGACCCTCCTGGCGCGGATCGGAGCCGCCTGCTAACGCGCCCGTCTCGGGATCTCGCGCGATGAGCTGGACCGCACCGCCGCTCCCCCACGGCCCGACACGAACCATCCGGTGTCCGCGCCGCGCGAGGTCGGCGAGCGTTTCCTCGCCGAACCGGTCTTCGATGCGCAGCTCGAACGGGTGCCCCAGGTCGTGGGGGTACGTCCCCGGCCAGACCGACCAGCGCGGTTGCTCCGCCGCGGCCTGGACATCCAAGCCGCCGTCAATCAGCCCGGTGATGACCTGCAGGTTCCATTGCGGCTGGCTATCGCCACCGGGCGTGCCGCCGACGAGGAGCGGCGTGCCATCGGGCGCGGCGATGAGATAGCAGTTAAGGGTATGCATCGGCTTCTTGCCGGGCGCGAAGGCGTTCGGGTGCCCCTCTTCGAGCGAGAAGCAGTCGCCGGCCCGGTTGTTGAGGACGATTCCCGTATCGCCCGCTACCACGCCGCTCCCGAAGCCGGAAGACAGGGAGAGGATGAGGGAGACCATCGTGCCGCTCGCGTCCGCCGCGCAGAGGTACGTTGTATCGCCCGCGCGGACCGAGCCGGCGGTGACATCATCCGCGGCGCGTTGTGGATCGATCTGCTGGCGGCGCTCCCGAGCCCACGGCTTGCCGATCAGCGTCGCGAGCGGTGTTTGGACGAAGGCCGGATCGCCCGCGTAGCGATTGCGGTCGGCGAAGGCGAGCTTCATCGCCTCGGCGAGGAGATGGACGCCGTCAGCAGAGGTGTTGCCAATCGCGGAGAGGTCATCCTCTTCGACGATGTTCAGCGTTTCCAGTACGAGGAAGCCTTGCGTCGGGAGGCTGGTCTCGAAGATGCGATAGCCGCGATACGTCGTGGAGAGCGGCGCCGAGACGACGGTCTGGTGGTCGGCGAAGTCGTCGGCTGAGAGGGCGCCACCGTTGGCCGCCATGAACTCACCGATCCGCCGAGCGATGTCGCCCCGATAGAAGACATCCGGGCCACCCTCGGCGATCTGCTGGATCGTGCGGGCCAGATCGCGCTGCCGGAGGATGGTTCCCGGCGCGGGCGGTTTGCCGTCGGGGAGGAAGATCGCGGCGGAAGTCGGGTAGCGCCCGAGTAGATCCGCCGCCTCGGCGATGCGGCGGGCGCCGTAAGCGGAGAGCGGGAAACCGCGCTCGGCGTAGTCGATCGCGTCCGCCGCGACTTCGGCGAACGAGCGCGTCCCGAACCGCTGGAGCAGCGTGAAGCAGGCATCCACGAGTCCCGGCACGGAGACCGAGAGCGGGCCGAACCGTGGCATGAGGCGCCCACCGGCCTCGCCGCGCTCGCGGAAGAAGTCGATCGTCACGCCACGCGGGCCGATCCCGCTGCCGTGAATTGCCTGCAACTCGCCGGGACCGCAGCCATCGCTCGAACGGTAGACGACGGCGAAGAGATCGCCGCCGATGCCGCACATCGCGGGGAGAACGACCGTGCTGGCGAGCGCGGCGGCGACTGCAGCGTCGACCGCGTTCCCGCCTTCATGCAGGACGCGCAGGCCGGCGGCCGTCGCCAGCGGGTGAGCCGTCGCGACCATGCCGCGCATGGAGAAGGCCGGATGCTCGCGGCGCCGCGACCACGCCGACGAGGAATCGGTCGTCGTTGCGACTGGGAATCCGAGGGTCATGGGACTGCTCCTGGCAACCTGTGGATTCGAATGCGACTGTGTCCGGGACTGCAGAACTATCAGGCGGCAGGATACCCGAGCAGAGCGGAATCCGGAACCGATGCCGCATGGCGCCGAGCACACCCTGAGCGGGGTTTGCTCGCGGACTTGTTAGGCGGATCCCGGTTGTGGACAGCGGTCCAGACTGCTAGCATCCCGCCAGTGAAATCGCCGCGGTCGAGCTTCCGCGGCTGGGTACCGAGGGAAGATTCGTGAATTCATCAAGAATGGCGCCTTGCGCCCTGTCGAGGCGCTGATGGCCACGCCAAGCGCAACGCTGTCCAAGCCGCACGAAAGCGCACCTGCTCCGAAACAAGCGCCACGCCTCATCGAGGTGATCCGCAATCGCCCGCTGATGACCTTGATGGGCGGGCATTTCACTGTCGACATGTACGTCGGCGTGCTGCCGCTGCTCTATCCGCTGGTCACCGAGAAGTACGATCTGTCGCTCAAGACGGTTGGCTTGATTTCGCTCGCCTACAGCGGCATGTCGTCGATCTCCCAACCGCTCTTCGGTTGGATCGCGGACCGCTATGGCACCCGCCTGATCGGCCTGGCGCTGATGTGGACGGCGGGAACCTTCGCGGTCATGGGATTTGCCCCCTCGTTCCCGGTGCTCCTCCTGCTCGCGGCGCTGTCCGGCATCGGCTCCGGCGCCTATCACCCGATGGGCGCGCTCAATGCCGCCGCCGTCATCCCCGAGCGGCAGCGCAACACCGCCATGTCCGTCTACGTGACGGGCGGGACGCTCGGCGTCGCTGTCGGCCCCCTCGTTGGCGCTGCCGCTTTCGCTCTGTTTGACCTGCCCGGCACCGCGTTGCTGGTCATACCCGGCGTCGCCTTCTCCGTCTGGATGCTCTTCGAGATGCGGACGATCTCGCAGCGGATTCAGCGCCGGCCCCGGCACGGCGCGGTCGCCTTGCCACCCGTGCCGATTGGTCCGATAGCGGTGGTGATCGGGCTGATGATGCTGCGCTCCTGGACGCAGTTCGGCATCCAGGCGTTCATCCCGACCTGGTACGAGGAGCTAGGCTACAGCGCCTCCTTCTACAGCCCGCTGGCCACGACGCTTCTCCTGACCAGCGCGCTGGGAACGGTCGGCTCTGGCTCTCTGGCCGACAAGCACGGTCGGCGCGTGCTCCTCATCATCTCCTCGGTGCTGAGCGTGCCGAGCATCCTCCTCTTCGCCCAGTTCCCCGGCTGGCCCGGCTTTATCTCCGCCGCGATGATCGGCTTCCTCGCCGCCTCGACCGGGCCGCTTCTGCTCGTCATCGCTCAGCAACTGATGGCTGGTCGGGCGGGAATGGCCTCTGGCCTGATCCTCGGCATCGGCTTCGTCATGGGTGCGATCGGCATCCCGGTCATGGGCGCGATCGCCGACGCCACTGGCATTCAAAACGCCATGCGCTTCCAGGCGATCGTCGCCGCCGGCACGATCATCCTCGCGTGGCTTCTTCCGACCGAGGAGCGGATTCGCGAGCTGACGGCGCGGCAGGCCCCAGCGCCGGGCGGGCAGGCGGTGCCCGCCGATGCGACCAGCGGCGGTAGGTGAGGTATGGTGCGGGACGAATCATCCTTACTCGCCCTACTTGGCGATGGTCTTGCCGCGCTCCGCCGCTGGGAAGCGCGCTGGCCGGCTTTCGAGATAGATCCCACGCTGTACATTGAGCCCGGCGTCGCGGAAGCGGTCATCGCCGAGCTTACCGAGCGGTTGACCGACAACTATCCCTTCTTCCATCCAGGCTACGCGGGACAGATGCTCAAGCCGCCGCACCCGATCGCCACCGTCGCCTATTTCCTAGCGCAGCAGATCAACCCGAACAACCACGCGCTCGATGGCGGACCGGCTACTGCCGCGATGGAGCGCGAGGTCATCGCCGAGCTGGCGCGGCTGGTTGGATACGACCCCGCGACGAGTCTCGGCCATCTCACCTCCAGCGGGACGATCGCCAACCTGGAGGCGCTCTGGGTCGCTCGCTCGCTGCATCCCGACCGCGCGATCGCGTTCTCCAGCGAGGCGCACTACACGCACCGCCGGATGTGCGAAGTCATCGGCGCTCGGGCGGTTGAGATCCGAGCTGACGAGCATGGACGAATGGATCTCGATGATCTCCGGGACCACCTGCGCTCCGGAGGGATCGGCACGGTCGTCGCCACCGCCGGCACGACCGCGATCGGCGCCGTGGATCCGATTCACGAGATTCTCCCGCTCGCGCGCGCCCACGGTTGCCGTGTCCACGTCGATGCCGCGTATGGCGGGTTCTTCCGGCTTCTGGCGACGGAGCCGGGTGTCCTGGCCGCCGAAGACGCGGCTGCCTTCCAAGCGATCGCCGAGTGCGACAGCGTCGTCGTTGATCCGCACAAGCACGGATTGCAACCTTACGGCTGCGGCTCGGTCATTTTCCGCGACGCCACGGTCGGCCGCTTCTACCAGCACGACTCCCCGTACACCTACTTCACCTCAAACGAGCTTCACCTCGGGGAGATCAGCCTCGAATGCTCGCGGGCCGGCGCGGCCGCGGCCGCGCTCTGGGCGACGCTCCGCTGCTTCCCGCTCCTGCCGGACCGGGGATTCGGTCCCATCCTGCGCAAGACGCGCGAAGCCGCCCGAGCGTGGGCCGCGCTGATCGCCGCGTGCGATCGACTGCGACTCGTGACCGAGCCGTCGCTCGACATCATCGCCTTCTACCCGCTGCCGCCGGATGGCGACCGGCGCGTCTCAACGATCTCTCGACACACGCAGCGGATCTTCGCGGCGGGGATGCGCTGTGACCAGCCGTGCTACCTGGCCAAGCTCGTCGCGAAGCCGCCGCTCCTCTCGTCGCATACGGACTTGATTTGGGACGAGGCGGCGGTGACCGTGCTCCGGAGTGTCTTGATGAAGCCGGAGCACCTGGCGGAGGTGCCTCGGCTGCACGCGCGGGTGGTAGCCGCGCTCGACGAGCGCGACGCCTGACTGGAAGGGGAGGATTGGGGGAGCATGCGCAAGGTCAATACTGCCAAACGCCTGATGTTGGAGGGAAAGCCGGCGTTCGGGTTCGGGCTCGGGCTCGGCTCGCCGATCGCGGCGGAGATCTTGTCGCACTCCGGCGCGGATTTCCTGCTCCTGGACACGCAGCATGGCTCGTTTGGCCCAGACTCGACGATCCAGACACTGATGGCGATGGCGGCAGGGACCGCGACGCCGATGGCGCGCGTCGCGCGCAACGACTACACGCTGATTGGCCGCCTGCTCGATGAAGGCGCGCTCGGGATCATCGTGCCGATGGTGCACACCGCCGAGGATGCGAAGGCCGCGGCCGATGCCTGTCGCTTCCCGCCGGTTGGCACCCGCTCCTATGGCTGGGGCCGTGCCTCCGCCTACGGCAGCGACTACGCGCAGGCGGTCAACGATGAGATCTTCTGCGCGGTGCAGATCGAAAGCGCGCAGGCCGTCGAGAACGCGGAAGCGATCTTGGCCACGCCGGGCGTGGACGGCTGCTGGATTGGGCCGAGCGATCTCGCGCTCTCCATGGGCCTCCGCCCGGGCGATCCGGCGGCGGCCGACCAGATCGCCGCTGCCGTGGAAAAGGTCCTCACTGCCTGCCGCAATACCGGGAAGATTCCGGGCTACGCGGGTTCCAGCCCGGAGCAGGGGCGCCGGCTCGCCGCCCAGGGCTTCCGGTTCATCACCTTTTCCAGCGATGTCGGCTTGATCCTGAAGGGCGCCGCCAACGCTCTGGCCGAGGTCCGTGGCGAGGGATAGCGCCCCTAATCCCGAGCATCGCAATCACAGAAGGCTCCGGCGCCGGCTCTCAATGGCAGGCGTGGCGAAGTCCGCTTACGAGAGCTGGCGCCGGGTGAGCAACAGGATTCCGGTCACCACCGAGGCGATCGCGGTGAGCAGGCCGAGGATGAGCCATTCGTCCGCGAGGCCGTCGGCTGGCGCGCCCGGCACGCCTGTCCCCGGCAACTCCGGTTCGGCCGTGGGCTCACCGCGGGCGTCGACCGGGATGACGTAGAAGCTGCACGTCAACTCCTCGTCGGCGCGTACGTCAACACCGATCTGATTCGTGTTCGCTCCTCGAAGCGGACGAGGCTCTATCTCCCCCGGCGCGCCGCAGTAGGTCACGAAGTCAGCGAAGTCGCCGGGAATGTCCACCGTGATCGTGTAGGCGCCTTCGCCGAGCCCCTGGAATCCGATTGTCCCATCGGCGCCGGTCGTATCGGAGACGGCAAACTCCGTCTCGTCGAGCGCCACGGTAATGCCGATGCCGGACTCCGGCTCGCAATCCCCGGCAAAGTCTGATCCGGTATAGGCGACGGGGCAGACGAAGACGCGCGTCACGATCGTGCTCGCGCCGGCGCCCGCATTCTCCTGCGCGGTTGCCCTTGCGCCGCCAATCGCCAACAGTCCGATAGCGAAGAGCACAGCGATTGCCGCCCGCTGCATCCTCACCATGATGTCTCCTCCCTAGCCGTGCGCCGGCGCCAAGCCGTTGCCGCTCGAGCGTGGAGCGGTTGCTCGTTGTCGCAATCTTCGCCGGAGGCGCCCCCTTCGGCATCGGCTGTTTGCCGTATTCGTCGTCAGAATGGCAGCGACGTGACCCTACGCTGGACCACGTATGTAGGGGAGCGTCAATTTCACCTCAGCGGGAACCACTTGCTTGACCGCCACTCGTACCGTACACTGCGGTCTACTCATCGGATGTCTGACATGTTGTGCGTGCCAGGGCGACACTTGGATGGTTGCTTCATCCTCAATCGCAATCCGCCGGGAAGCGCTACCGGATATCGTGCAGAGCCGGATCATGCGCTACATCATCGAGCGCGGCTGCCGGCCGGGCGATCCCTTGCCTGGAGAGGCTGAGCTAGCGAAAGCGCTCGGTGTCAGCCGGTCCTCCCTGCGCGAGGCGATGAAGGTGCTCCAGACGCTCGGCGTCGTCGCGACGGTCCACGGCCGGGGGACCTTCGTCGGCCGCTTCTCGTTCGAGCCGCTGGTTGACGGCTTGGCCTTCGGAATCCGGATCGACCTGCGCCAAAACGTGCAGACCGTCCGGGAGCTTCTCGAGATCCGCATGATCCTGGAGAGCGCGCTGGTGGCGCGGCTTGCCGGCAAGTGCCAGCCCGAGCACTTGGACGAGCTGCGGCGGATCGTCGCGGCAATGGATGCGCGCGCCGCCAAGGGGGAGGAATTCCCGGAGGAAGATCGCGCCTTCCATGAGGTGCTCTACCGGCCGATCGGCAACACGCTCGTCGTCCAGCTGCTCCAAGCGTTCTGGGACGTGATCATGCTGGTGCGCGACGATCTCCAGTTCGAGGACGTGCCGCCCACCATCACCGCGGAGAATCATCGCCGCATCGTCGAGGCATTGGCGGCGGGTGACGCGGCCGGAGCCGTGGCGGCGCTGACCGCGCACTTCGACGGCGTGCAACGGCGCTTGCGAGATCCCGCATCGCCGCCGTCTTCAGGCGACAATGAGCGCAGCGATCCGCCAACTGAGAAGGAAACGAGGTCCCGCGACCCGGCACGACGGGGTACGACGGGGAAGCGACGCTCGTGGCAAGAGAAAGGAGGAAAGCGGCAGCAAGGATGAGGGAGTTCCGGAGACTGTCAGGGGTTACGGAAAGGAGACAGACCGTGGTGTCAGCGAACTGCCGTCACGCTCGCATCCTCCTCTCAGCGGTGTTGCTGCTCACTGTGGCACTGAGTGGGGTGTCGAGCGTCGCCGCGCGCCAGGATGCGGGAGGCGGAACACTCGTCGGCGCGTTCGATGTCGGACCCGGCGGCTGTCCGGAGTGCTTCAACCCGTTGCAGGCAACGGCTGGCTTCACCTGGCTCGAGAAGTACTACTCCAAGCTGCTCCTCTACGATGTCACGTTCTCCCAGCTGCAAGGCGAGCTGGCAGAGTCGTGGGAGGTCTCCGAGGACGGGACGGAGTACACGTTCAAGCTCCGCTCCGGCGTGACCTGGCACGACGGTCAGCCCTTCACCTCCGCTGACGTCAAGTTCACGATCGAGCTGGCCAAGCACCCTGACAGCGCCAGCTATATCGGCGCGAAGTTCACCGGCGTCGAATCCATCGAGACTCCAGATGACCTCACGGTCGTGCTGAAGCTGAGCGAGCCGAACGCGGCGATCCTCGATGCGCTGACGTTCCTCGTGATGCTGCCGAAGCACGAGCTGGAGAACATTGCTCCGGCGGATCTGGTCCAATCCGATTGGTGGCGGACGAACCCGATTGGCACGGGGCCGTTCAAGTGGAGCCAGTACCGGCCCGGTGAGTTCGTCGAGCTGGTCGCGTACGACGGCTACTGGCGCGGTCGCCCGAAATTGGACAAGATCATCAACCGCTTCTTCCCGGAGGCGGGCAGCTCGGTCATCGCGCTGCGCTCCGGTGACATCCAGTTCACCTACCTGACGACCGACGAGGCGCTGGCGCTCGAGGGCGAGCAGAACATCACGATCCTCTCCGGCCCGTCGCAGGTCGTGAACTATCTCGGTTTCGATCTGACCGATCCGCGCTTCCAGGATGCTCGCGTCCGCCAGGCGTTCATGTACGCGATCGATCGCGAGGCGATCGTCGAGCAGCTCTACCAGGGCACGGCGACGATCGTTCCCTGTGCCTATGGCTTGGAGCAGTACTTGCCGGCCGAGTCGAACGACTACGCTTATGACCCGGAGCGCGCAAAGGCGCTGCTGGAGGAGGCGGGCTTCGACACCAGCCAGCCGGTGCAGGAAGTCACCTACTACACCGATCAGCTCTCGACCGATGTCCTCGTGACGATTCAGCAGATGCTGGCCGATGTCGGGATCACCCTCGAGCTGCGCGCGGTCGATGTCCCGACCTACAACCAGATCATGAGCGGGCCGGATGACTGGGACGTCACCTTCGCCGGCGCGGCCAATGGCCCAGATCCGGACGTGATGGCGACGCACTTCGAGTCGAAGGAGCAGAACCCGACCGCGCTCAACCGCTCGAACATCAAGGATGCTGAGCTGGATCGCCTCTTCATCGAGGGGCGGCGCGCGACGGATCCGACGGCTCGCGCTGAGATCTACCAGCAGATCTGCACGATCATGAACGAGCAGGTCTACTGGGCGCCGATGTGGGTGACCACGCGCTTCGGCGGCGTCACGAACAACGTCGAGAACTTCATCTGGACGCCTGCTCCCGGCGGCGGTCGCTACTATGACGCTGCCGAGACCTGGACGATCAGCCAGTAGTACGCTACCGCCTCGTCCCCTCCTCGCTCCCCTCGCCGGGAGTGGGGAGGGAGAGGCGGAGCGCGCATGCTCTGCTGATACGATGCCCGGCTGAGCCTCCTCCTTCCCAGATTCGGGGCAAGCGCGGGGGAGGCCGGCCGGGATGAGGGCCGAGAGGGCCGGCACGCACGATGGGACGCTATATCCAGCGGCGTATTGCGATCGCGATACCGATTCTGCTCGCGATCACGGTCTTGATCTTCCTGCTGCTCCAGCTAACGCCCGGCGATCCGCTCGACTCCTATGTCCCGCCGGATCAGCCGCTGCCAGCCGAGCAGCGGGAGGCGTTGCGGCGGCAGCTTGGGCTCGATCGCCCGCTCGTCATCCGCTACCTCTATTGGCTGCGGGAGACGGTGCAGGGCAACCTGGGGTACCGGGCCAAGACGTTCGAGCCCGTGACGGATGCGATCGCTCACCGAATCGGCCCCACGTTGCTCCTCATGGGCACGGCGATGGTGATCGGCATCACGGTCGGTGTCAGTCTCGGCGTGCTGGCCGCCGTCAAGCAGTACTCGATCTTGGACACCGTGCTGACGGTTCTCGCCTTCCTCGGTGTCTCCCTGCCGGTCTACCTCGCCGGGTTGCTCGGCTTGTACATCTTCTCCCTGCGGGTCAGCTGGTTCCCCTCAGGCGGGTTCCAGACACCCGGCGAACCCTTCTCCGTGTTGGATAGGCTGCACCATCTCATCCTGCCCGCCTCGATCATCGCCATCAACTACGTGGCCTCGACGATGCGCTACACCCGGTCGGCGATGCTGGAGGTCCTCGGACAGGACTACGTCCGCACCGCCCGCGCCAAAGGGCTCAATGAGAAGCTCGTCATCGGCGTTCACGCGCTGCGAAACGCGCTACTTCCGGTCGTGACCATCATCGGCGCTTATATCCCGAATCTCCTCGGCGGCGCCGTCTTCATCGAGTCCATCTTCTCCTGGCCTGGCATGGGCCGACTCTTCCTCGACGGTGTCGAATCGCGCGACTATCCGCTCATCATGGGAATGACGTTGATCTTGGCGATCGTCATCCTGACCGCGAATCTGCTGACCGATATCGCGTACGCGATCGTTGACCCACGGATTCGGTATGACTGACGCGACACCGACGCAAACTGCCGCCAGCGGCTCGAGGACGCTCAGTGCCGCCGCGGCTGCTTTCGAGAAGCAGGCGCGGGTCGTCAGCCCGGCGCGCCAGACGATCCGGCGCTTTCTGCGCCACCGCCTGGCGGTGGTCGGCCTGGTCATCGCCACGCTGATCGTCCTGCTCTCCATCTTCGCGCCGCTCGTGACGGAGCACGGCCCGAACACGATTGATCTGCGCGCCCGCAACCAGGGGCCCTCGGCCGAACACTGGTTCGGCACCGACCGGACCGGCCGGGACACGTTCGCGCGCACCATCTACGCGGGCCGCGTCTCGCTCGCGGTCGGCGTCGTTGCCGTCGCCATCTCCGTCGCGATCGGCTCGATTCTCGGGGCAGTGGCCGGGTTCTTCGGCGGCTGGGTGGACAGCCTGATCATGCGCTTCACCGACGTGATCATGACCTTCCCGCCGATCGTCATCATCCTGACCGTGGCGGCGCTGGCGGGGCCCGGCGTGCGGAACACGATGCTGGTGATCGGGTTGCTCAACTGGCCGATTCCCTGCCGCCTGGTGCGGGCGAAGTTCTTGGCGATCCGGGAAATGGAATTCGTCGTCGCGGCCCGCGCTCTGGGAGCCCCGCGCCGGCGGATCATTGGCCTGCATGCCTTCCCGAACGTGATTGACGTGCTGATCGTCTACGCGAGCTTGGGAATCGCGACGGCGATCCTGCTCGAGGCCGGTCTCAGCTTCCTCGGGCTCGGCGTGCAGCCACCGACGCCAAGCTGGGGGAACATGCTCAATCCCGCGCGCAATGTCAGCATCCTCGAGCAGTACCCCTGGCAGTGGATGCCGGCTGGCGCTGCGATCGTGCTGACGGTGCTCGCCGTCAACTTCATCGGCGATGGCTTGCGGGACGCGCTCGATCCCCGCATGAAGATTTGAGGCCCATCAGGTCAGAGGAGAGGAGGATCCGTGACATCGCTCGCATCCCGGCTGCACGGCATCGTGCCGCCGGTCTGCACGCCGCTCACCGAGTCGTACGAAGTCGATGTGCCGTCGCTGGAGCGCCTGATCACGTTCATGCTCGACGCCGGAGTCCATGGGATCTTCCTCCTCGGCTCTACGAGCGAGGGAGCGATCCTGACCGACGAACAGCGGGAGACGGTGATCTCAGTCGGCGTGCGGACCGTCGCCGGAAAGGTCCCGGTCCTGGCCGGCGTGATTGACACCTCCACGGAACGAGTCATCGCGCAAGCGCGGGTGGCCGCGAAGGCTGGCGTGGACGGCCTGGTGGTCACCGCTCCGTTCTACATCCGTCCAGGGCAGAAGGAGATCATCGCCCACTTCCGGGCGGTCCGCGATGCGATCCAACTCCCGATCCTGGCCTACGACATCCCCTTCGCGGTGCAGACGAAGCTCGAGCGCTCGACCCTGGTCCGGATGGCCGAGGAAGAGATCATCATCGGCGTCAAGGACAGCAGCGGGGACGAGGCCAACTTCCGCGGGCTCTTGCTAGAGACGCGGCGGCTGCCGAACTTCGCCTCTTTCACCGGTTCGGAGCTGATGGTCGATACCGCGCTGGCGCTCGGGGCGAAGGGCTGTGTGCCGGGAATGGGGAACGTCGATCCGGCCGGCTTCGTTCGGCTCTATGAGGCTGCTCGCCGGGGTGACTGGGAAGCCGCCAAAGCGGAGCAGGATCGCCTCTATCGCCTCTTCGCGATCATTAGCTCCGGCTCGTCTGACCGCATGGGCTTCACCGCCTCCGCCATCGGAAGCTTCAAGACGGCGCTGATGCTGCGCGGGGTCATCGCGACGAATGTCATGTCTCGCCCGATGGCGCGCTACAACGAGGACGAGGTCGGGCGCGTGCGCCAGATCCTGCGCGAAACCGGCCTCCTCCCGGCCGCCTAGACCGCGCTGCCGCTGACGGCGGTTGACCGGACACCGGGGCGGGCGTAGGATGCCCGCCGGGGATACGGTTGCGAGCGATCAAGGAGGAGCGATGCCTCGGTTCGCGGCGAATCTGACGATGCTCTTCACCGAGTATCCGGTCCTGGAGCGCTACGATCGCGCGGCGGCGGCAGGGTTCCAGGCGGTCGAATTCCTCTTCCCCTACGACGAGGATGTACAGGGGATCAAGAGTGCGCTGGAGCGCAACGGCCTGACGCAGATCCTTTTCAACCTGCCAGCGGGCGACTGGGCGAAGGGGGAGCGTGGGATCGCCAACGATCCGCGCCGCGTCAATGAGTTCCGCGACGGCGTCCGCCGGGCGCTCGACATCGCCGCGCTGCTCGGCGTGACGCGGATCAACTGCCTGGCCGGGATCACGCTGCCGGATGTCCCGGTCGAGGATCAGTGGGCGACGCTGCGGGACAATCTCGCCTTCGCCGCTGAGGCCGCGCAGGAGGCCGGCGTCCGCCAGCTTGTCGAGCCGATCAATCCCTACGATATCCCCGGCTTCTTCCTCAACAAGCCGAGCCGTGGCTTCGAGTTGCTCGATGAGGTGGGGCATCCCAACCTCTGGCTGGAGTACGACATCTATCACGCGCAGCGGACGGAGGGGAACCTGACCGCGACGCTTCGCGAGAAGATCGGCCGAATCGCGCATATCCAGATCGCCGACAGCCCCGGGCGCAACGAGCCCGGCACCGGCGAGATCAACTACCAGTACGTCTTCAGCGAGCTGGACAAGCTGGGCTACGACGGTTGGATCGGCCTCGAATACCGGCCGAGCGGATCAACGGAAGCGTCCCTCTCCTGGCTACGCGACTGGGGCTACTGGTCATGACAACACGCTAATCACCTCACACTCAGCACTCATCCCTCAGCACTCTTTACTCAGCACTTCGTACTCATCACTCGGGAGGCAACGATGGCAGAACGTATCGGATTCATCGGCCTCGGCATCATGGGCAAGCCGATGGCGCGCAACCTCGCCAAGGCGGGGTATTCACTCGTCGTCCATAACCGCAGCCGCGACGACGTAGACGAGATGGTGCGGGAGTCGGACGCGTTCCAGCCAGCGTCCTCGCCGCGCGAAGTTGCCGAGCGGGCGAAGATCGTCATCACGATGCTGCCCGACTCGCCGGACGTCCGCGATGTCGTCTTCGGCCCGAATGGCCTCCTGGAGGCGGTGGGCGAGGGGCACCTGCTGATCGACATGAGCACGATCGCGCCGGCGACCGCGATCGAGGTCAGCAAGGCGCTAGCCGAGCGTGGCGCGCGTGCCCTGGACGCGCCGGTTAGCGGCGGCGACAAGGGAGCGATCGCCGGGACGCTGAGCATCATGGTCGGAGGCGACGCCGCCGATGTCGAGCGGGCGATGCCGCTGTTCCAGGCGATGGGCAAGACGATCGTCCACGTCGGTGGACCTGGCGCGGGGCAGATCGTCAAGGCCTGCAATCAAGTCGTCGTCGCGCTCAATTACGCGGCAGTCAGCGAGGCGCTCGTCCTCGGCGCGAAGGCCGGGGTCGATCCGGAGAAGATCATCCAGGTGCTCAGCGGAGGGCTCGCCGCCAGCCGCGTGCTGGAGATGCGCGGCCCAACGATGGTCGCCCATCAATTCCAGCCCGGCTTCCGCATCAACCTGCACCGCAAGGACCTCGGCATCGCGCTGGCGACCGGGAAAGAGCACGGGGTCCCGCTGCCGGTTACGGCGCTGGTCGGGCAGCTCTACGACGCGATGGCCGTTGCCGGCCGGGGCGACCTCGATCACTCGGCGCTGATTACCCTCTTCGAGGATCTGGCGCAGTTCCGCATCGGTGAGGGCGAGCCGGCGTCCGCCGGATAGCTGACGCACGACTATCTGGGCGCGCTGGCTGTGCGATGTCCCAATGGGTCGGCGCGGCATCGCCGGCGGCGCCCGGTCGGTCAGCAGCCTGGTGGCAAGAAGGTGGCGCTGGGGCGGAGATTGCCCCGGCGCCACAATGCTCGTCCGCCGGAGTCACCTCTGTCGCTTCGGCGCGACTCTCGTGATGCACGGCACTCTAATCGGAATCATCAGGCGGCGCGCCGAGGTTGGCTCTCGCGTCTTAGCAAGTGTTCAACGACGTACTCGGCGTCCGCGCCGACGCCGGCGAGGAGCGCCGAGCCGCGTGTCCATTGCCAGCTACGGCCGATGAAGGCCAGACCCGGGATGGGAGAGAGGCCACGCCGCTCGATGAAGCGACCTCGCTCATCCTTCACTTCCGGGATCGCCACCCAATCGGTTCGATCGCGATACCCAGTTGCCCAGATCACCGCGTCGATCTCTGCCGTGCGACCATCGGCGAACGAGACCTGCCGCCCGGCGACGCTAGTGAGCCGGCCCACCACCTGCACGCCGCCCTCGCGCAGCCGGCTCAGATCGAGATCCTTTCCGGGGAATGGATCGGTCCGCTGCAGAATGCGCCCAATGGCGGAATCGCGTGAGGCGCGTATGATGCCGAGCCGGTCCATCCACCAGAAAATGCTCTTGCCGAGGACCCGTTCGGGACTCACGCGGCGGGGGCGTCCCGTTGCCAGAAAAACCTTTCGCGACGGGCTTAGCTCGCGGGCGATTTGGCGCCCGGTTGCGCCATCGCCGGCGACGAGTACCGTCCCATCCGGCGTCTGCCGCGGGTTCCGATACGATTCTGGTGTCAACTGGACCACGTCTTCGGCAAACTCTCGTGCGATGGCTGGGATGGCGGGCTCCTGGAAGGCGCCCGTCGCTAGGACGACCGTCCGCGCGAGGATGGACTGACCGGTTGCTGTCGTGGCGACGAAGCCACCATGCGCCCGTTCGAGCCGCACAATCTCGATGCCTAGTGCGACGGGAAGCTGGAACTGCCGGCCATACGCTTCGAGATAGTCGGCGATCTCGTCCTTCGTTGGGTAGCCGTCGGGATCGCCCGACACCGGCCGACCAGGCAGAGCGCTGTAACGGCGAGGCGTAAAGAGCACTAGCGAATCGAACCGTTGGCGCCAGCTATCTCCGACGCGCGCATGCCGATCAACGAGCAGGAATGAGGCGCCGCGCTGCTTCAAGTGATAGCCAGTGGCAAGTCCGGCTTGACTGGCGCCAATTACCAGCGTGTCAAGCTCATGATTCGTCGCGTCCATTGTCTGTAGCGCTCCTCGATTCTTGTCTCGTCAGCGCTGGTGGCGAGGCCGGACGCTGGTGAAGTGCTTGCTTGCTTACCGGCGCGGCTGCCTGCTTGTCGAGCTAGGGATCGACGCGGAAGGAGAACATCATGCCGCCCTCGTGGTGCTCGGCGATGTGACAGTGCGCCATCCAGATGCCGGGATTGGTTACGTCCAGCAGGAGGTCCACCGTCTGCCCGGTCCGCACCAGCACCGTGTC
Organism: uncultured Chloroflexota bacterium; assembly: GCA_937901745.1. GTDB lineage: Bacteria > Chloroflexota > Chloroflexia > Thermomicrobiales > UBA6265 > CALGSZ01. The sequence continues at coordinate 19,269 of CALGSZ010000147.1, forward strand.
TTTCCACATCAGGTTGGGTTCGGTGACTCCGTCCCGGCTGAGGATCAGGAAGCGACCAGCGCCGTGAATGTGGAACGGGTGGTGCATCGGGTGGTCCGATTCCAGCTCGTTGATGAGCCGGAGCTTGACCCGATCGCCGACACGGAGCCGCCAGTCGATCGCGTGGTTCTCGGCGCCGGTCGCCCGGTCGACGACCTTCCAGCGCATGTTGGCGGGCGTCGTCTCTCGATTGATCGCCTCCATGTCGTCTTCCCACTCGATGCCTGCCGTCTCCCCGTGACCCTGGTGCCCGTGGTCATCGTGGTGCGCGTGGTGCTCGCCCGCGTCGTGGTGATGACCGGAGGCCGGCTGCGCGACGTCTTGTGCTGGCACGAGCTTCATGCGGCATTTCGGGCAGATTCCGGGCTCGGCGCTGATCACATCCGGATGCATCGGGCAGGTGTAGCTCGTCGGGGCGGGCGCCGCGACCGCGGTCAGCGCCATCTTGCAGATTGGGCAGCGGCCAGGTTCCTGACTGATGACTTCGGGATGCATCGGGCAAGTGTAGACGACCGGTCCTTCCGTCGTCTCCGGTTCGCCCAAGTCCATCTCCGCGACGAACGCCAGCGTCTTGTCCGGCTCGGCATTCACGTATCGCGTCACGCGCCGCCGCTCAGCCGAAAGCTCCGGATCGTGGCGCAGCGTTTCGAATTGATCCGCGAGCGAGGGCGTGGTCGGCTCGTCGCGGACCTCGATCGTGGCCAGCGTGTAAGTCCGTTGCGGCGTACGGTGCTCCAGCGCCGCTTCCCCCGGCTCGTCGAAAAACACATCGACGATGATGCGCTCGGACGGGGCGAGGATCACCGACTCGACAAACGTCTCGTGTTCGCACCGGCCGCTGTCGCCACCGACGAGCTTCATCCGGGCCGAGCGCGCGCCGAGATTGAAGACGCGAGTATTGGCCGTGTTGACCAGGAAGAACCGCACAACCTCGCCGTGCCGCGCGGTCAGTGACAGGTTCGGCTCGCCGTTCGCCAGTAAGACGTTGCCGAATCGGCCCATCGCGACATGCGTCGGCCCTGAACGTTGAAACGGGGCGACCTGTCCGTCTTCCAAGAGAATGTCGTCCAGAGTCAGCACGACCTCGCGGTTGACCGGCGACCAATAGTCAGGGGCGTCTGGCACGACGAGGATCGTGCCGTAGAGCCCCATCTCCTGGCCGTAGTCCTCCCGGATGTGCGGGTGGTACCAGTAGAGGCCGGCATCTGGGAAACGCAGGCGGTAGGCGAACGACCCACCGACCGGGATGGGCGGCTGCGTCTCGTGTGTACCGTCGTAACGATTTTCGACACGCAGCCCGTGCCAATGGACGGTGTTCTCGAGATCCGCCTGATTCTGGAAGTTGACGGTGATGGTCGAGCCCTGGCGCACGCGCAGAGTCGGTCCCGGCACTGACCCGTTGTAGGCCAGCAGGCGTACCTCGTCGTTCCCGATCCGTTTCCGCACCGGAGCGGCGACGATCTCGTAGGTCTCGCCGTCGCTCAGCTCGATGCTCTGCGGCTCCGCGGCCGTCGGGAGACCAGCGACGTCGCGGCTGAATAGCGGCTCGCTCTCGTGGCTTCCAGCCGCGTGTGTATGGTGAGTATGCATAGGAGATGTCCTCTCACGAATCCGTCCGCGTCTTGCAGAGCGGGCGGATGGTTCCCGCTGGCTCTCCCGTTAGCGCGTGCCAGGGTCGTGCCAGTATGGCCGCGGAATTCTGTTTGCCGCGTCGTTCGTCTGAGGGACACGGCTTCGCTCGGCGGGGAAGATCGCGCACGCGCCGGCGAATCCTCGAGCGGTCTTGTCTGGCGTGGCCGCCTACGTCACCGGCTGATCGGGGCGGACTCGTTGGCTGTGGTCAGGCGCTCCAGCGCTTCTTGTATCGCCCGCCGCGTGGCCTCGGCGGCCGCCTCATCGGGATATGGCCGGCGCTTCCAGACGAAGTTCGCCGTGAACAGCCCATCCTTGAAGCGGCGCGGAACGATATGGACGTGCAAGTGCGACACGCTTTGGCTGACGCGGTTGTTGATCGCGACGAAGGTGCCATCCGCTTCCATGCCCGCCTCGACGGCGCGCGCCACCCGCTGGACGCTGGCGAAGAGGGGAGTGATGACAGCGGCGGGTAGGTCGGCGATCGTCACGTGATGCGCTTTCGGGATCACCAGGCAGTGGCCGGGCACCAATGGCCGGTGGTCGAGGAAGGCCATGGTCCACGCGTCCTCGGCGACGATATGTGCCGGAAGCTCACCTCGGACAATGCGGCAGAAGGTGCACTCCGCCGGTGTCTGCTGTTTTCGCGTGTCTCGCTCCATGCCTCATCCTGTGCTGCTTGACGGATGACTGTCATCCTTCTAAGAGGAGCAGGCCGCACCTCCCCATTGCGGCGGCCTGGCATTTCCCCTGCAAGAGTGACGCCAGGTGCCGGCCCCGCGAAAGGAGGAGCCACGATGGACGAACGGCGCTGGCAACCGCAATCCCCAGTCGACTACGAGCAGGTCGTCGGCCTCGATGTCTACACCCGTGACGGGGAGCGGATCGGCCGAGTCGAGCGGATCATCTACCCGACGCCAGAGATGGAGGCTGAGGCGCATCTGGGACATTTCCTCGTCGTTCTCCCCGACGCTCCTGGCAGCCCACTCGGATCCGACGCTGCCTACGTGCCGGAGACGGCAGTCGCGCTCGTCACCCCTGACGCCGTGGAGCTTGCCGTGGAGGCGAAGGAGGTTCCGGACCAGCGCTGGGCGCATCTCCCCGCCTCGCTCATCGAGCCGCCCGAGCCGTTGCCGGAGGAGCTACCGCCGTCTCCTGAAGTGGGCTGACGCGAAGATCGACCAGCATCCCTCTCGAAATTACACCGTCTGTTCGGGTAGACCCCTATAATGCCAGGCGATGCTGACCCGCCGGAATTGATGACCGCCGGCGGGAAGGAGCTCCGCGCTGGCACGGATCGGGACGCGCAACCTACTCGGTCGCCTGAACGCCCGCTCCCCGGAAGAGCTGGCGCGCATTGCCGCTGCGTGGAGCGTGCCGCTCACCGGCGCCGATCGCCTCGGTCATGTCAGCCGGCTTTACCGCGCGCTGACCGACCCCCGCACCGTTCGCGATTGCTGGGACCGCCTGCCCGAGGACGAGCGGGCGATGGTCCGGCTGCTGGCGGTCAGTGAGGAGACGGCGCTCACCCTCCCCGAGCTGGCAACTCATCTCGGCATCTCAGAGGCCGAGGCCCGCCAGATTGCCGTCCGCCTCTATCACAAGGCGATCATCGCGCGAGAAGGGGACGATGAGCCATTGCCGGTCGGCGTGCTCCCCCGGCTCTTTCTCCCCCGCGAGCTGACGAGCCTCTTCCGCCGAGTGCAAGACGAGATCGAAGCCGGTGATGTCAGCGGCACACCGCTGCGCGCCCTGCTGGCACTCCTCGACGATGCCGAGATCGAGGAAGCCGCGGAGACGTGGGGCGTGCGGATCATTCCCGGTCTGCGGGGACGGGACGAGCTGACGAACCTGATCCTCAACCACGTGCGCGATGCCGGGCACTTGAACAACGTCGTCCGCAAGCTCAAGCGCGACGCGGCGAGTATCTGGCAATGCGTGCGCGCGGAGCCGACGGCCGCGCCGGTGCCGCTTGCCGAGGCTGCCGCCGCGGCTGGACTTTCGCCCGATGACCCGCGACACGCGCAGCGCCTGCGCGATGCGCTGGCCGAGCTCGAGACGGCGCTTCTCGTCTGGCACACCTATCGGCCGGATGGCAGCCGCTGGCTCTTCATCCCCGAGGAGATCCGCGCTCCACGTCCGGCGGCGACCGATGGTCCGCCAGCGCCAGAGCCCTTGGCCGAGCCGCCGGCAGAGCTTCCCGCCTGGCGTCACCCGCATGCCTTGGCGTGGGACCTGCTCACCGTGCTCCGCGCCTTGACCGCCCCGGATGCGCCAGCGGTCGCTGATCTCGATGAGCTGCCGCGATCCTGGCTGCGCCGCTTGAACCGGGATCTCTGGAATCGCGGGCCGGATCTCCCGCCGACTGGATACATCTCGTTCCTCGTCACCCTCGCCGACGCCGAGGGGCTGATCGAGCTCGAGCCTGGTGAGCCGGTGGCGCTCACCTCGGCAATCCGCGCCTGGCGGGATCGCTCCTTTGCCGACCAGACCGCGCGCCTGCTCGGCTGGTGGCTCGGATTGGCCGATTGGGTCGAGGGGCGGCCGCGAGAGGAGATTGAAGTCTGGGGCGCGGAGTGGGCGCCGTTTCGCCGCCGGTTGCTCGCTCATCTCACTGGCTTGGCGGATGATGCCTGGTATCCCATCGAGGCCGTCGCCACCTGGCTCGCCGCGCGCGATCCGGAGCTGCTCGGCAGCACGCTCACTGTTGCCACAGCGCGCTCGCCAGCGGAGACGGATGAGGCGGCTCGGCGCCGGGCCGCGATCGCCGAAGTCGTCAGCGTGACGCTGGAGACGGCAGTCTCTTGGTTCGGCTTGATCGAGCTAACTGGGACGGGGCGCCAACCGCGAGCGATGCGCCTGACGCCAGCCGGGCGCGCGGTAGCGATGGCCGAGCCGCTCCCCGTGGACCAATCTCCTGCCGGGCCGCCGCTGCGTGTGCTCCCAACGCTGGAGATTGAGGTGCTCGATCCGTCGCCCCTGCGGGTGTGGTCGCTGTCCGCATTTGCCGATCTGGCGCGCCTGGGCGAGGTCAGCACGTACCGCCTCAGCCAGGAATCGCTGATCCGGGCATTGGCGGCCGGTTTCGAGGTCCGGCATGTGCTCTCGTTCCTAACCAATCAGGCTGGCGCTTCGCTGCCCGCTGGCGTGGAGCAGCAAGTGCAGGCATGGGCGCAGGGGTACCGGCGGGTGCGGCTCACTCGGACGATCGTCGCCACGCCGGACGACCCCGGAGCGGCGCAAGAGATCCGCGAGGCGGCGCGCGCGGCGGGGTTCGCCGCGCGAGTAGAGGGGCAGTCGGTCATGATCGAGCCGAGCGAGCCGGGGGCAACCGAAGCCGCCCTAGAGGCCGCGCTGCGCGAGCGTGGCCTAGCACCGCAGTGGTCGGCGCTACCGGGCCAAATCAGACCACGCGGCTCGAGTCGGCGTTGATGGCTCGCCGGTTCGTGTCAGGCGCTGTGTTCGGCTTGGTTGTCTCCCGCCGGCGCGCGAAGATCGCTGAGCGCGATGAGCGCTCGGCCGAGCGTGCGTAGCTCGTCCGGCTCCAAAGTGGCGAGCCGGTCCGCGATCTCCTCGGCGAGCCGGTCTTCCATGGCCGCGTAGGCCTGGCGACCTTCCTCGGTCAGCGTTAGCAGCACGCGCCGGCGATCGTCCGCGCCGCTCTCCCGCCGCACATAGCCGCGTCGCTCGAGCCGATCGATGAGACCGGTCACGACGGCTGGCGTGACGAGCAGCTCGCGCGCGACCTGACCGAGCGTCGTCGGCTGGTCACGGATCAGAGAAAGTGCCGAAAGCTGACGGAGGCTCAGCGTGGCTGGCTGATCCTCCTCCGAGGCGCGCGCTTCTACCCAGCGATTCAGGCGGGGCACTACGTGCAGCAGGAGCCGGGCCACGCTTAGGACGTCGTCCGGCGATCGCGCGTCGGTCATGCGGTCGCTCCATTCAGGCGAACCCTCTCGCCTGCGTCGCGTCAAAGCCGTGCCCGCCGCGTCAGGTCCGCTCGCGTTCGGCGGGAACCCATCAATCCGTGGGGTGATTTGAGTCTCGTGATTTTCCATATTGCGGTCTCACTCCCTGCTCGTCGCTCGATCGCCAGCGAGCGCTCGCTGGGCGAATTCCCGCTCTTGGCCAGACGCCGCACCGTCTGTCGCAAGCCGCAACGCGACGACTTCGCTCGTGCTCGCTGGCGCTCCCTCGTCCGACTCGCCCGCGGAGGGCGGTATCCATGGCCCAGCCGCTGGCACGACCAGCAAATTGCCTGCCACCGCCGGCGTCGCATTGATCCCGGCGCGAGCGCTGTACGCCCAGACTTCCCGCCCGGTCGCCGTCTCAAAGGCGCGGAGCACGCCGTCCAGTCCGGCGGTAAAGACGAGATCGTTGGCAACAGTCGCGCCGGCAAACGCGGGGGTCGGGAGAGTGGCCTCCCAGCGGATTGTGCCATCGGTGGCGCTCAGCGCGACCAGTCGGCCCCGCCCGGAAGCGAAATCGAACATGCTCTCCCGATCCACTCCGACGCCGCTATAGCGGGTTGGCATATCAACCACTGGAACGAAGACCAGGCCATCGGCGACGGCCACCGGTGAGACGACGCCCCCCCACGCCCCTGGTGCGACCCAGACCTCGCCTTCCAACGGTAGGTCGGTGAGGTGATCGTTGAGGCGGAGGCCGACGGCCGTTTGCCAGATGACCTCACCGGTCTTTTGGTTTACTGCAATAACTGTGCCAGTCTTACCCGACCCGATCGCGATCGGCACTTCCTGGCCGTCCAGGGTGATCGTCGTCAGAACCGGCGTGTTCTGGAAATCGTGATCGAAGAGGTTGTGGGGCGCGGCTTGGTGATACCACCGTATCGCTCCCGTCTCGCCCGACAGCGAAACCATGCTGCTCGCGTAGTCGTTCGGACCTGGGCGGCTCGTGCCATTCGGGTACGCGCTGGTTCCCGGCCAGGGCGCCGCGTTCGCCACGCCGAAGTAGAGGTTCCCCTCCGCATCGAAGGAGGGCGGATACCATAGCCCGCCGCCGCTGTTGATGCGCGGGTTGCCCCAGAGGTTATCGGTCGTCGTATCGAAGGACCAGAGCGTCGCGCCGGTGGCGGCGTCCAGCGCGTAGAGAATGCCGCGCGTGCCTCCTCGGTTGAACCCGCGCGTCGTGCCGGCGACGGTGCTGACGTATACGGTGTTGTCGTAAACCGCCGGCGCCATGTCGATCCCTTCATAGGGATGATTCGATAGCCGCACGCGCCAGATGAGGGCGCCGGTCTGGGCGTCGAGCGCGAAGACCTCAGCGGAATCGCCGATCGCGCCGAAGACCATGCCATAGCCGAGCGCCAGGCCGTTCGGGCCGGCCGTCGGCACGTCGAAGCGGCGCTCCCAGCGGACGGCGCCCGTCTCGCGGTCGAGGGCAAAGACGTTGCTCAGCATGTCCTGCAGATAGACTGTCTCCCCGGCGATCAAGGGTGTCGCCGTCATCCCGCCGTAGCCAGTGGTCGCTTCGATGGGGAAGCGCCAGGCAATGTCGAGATCGGCGACGTTCGCGGACGAGATCGTCGCCGCCGAGGCCGCGCGCGTGGCGCTGAGGTTGCCCTGGGCCATGGGCCAATCGTCCGCGTACTGCACGATCTCGGGCGGGATCGCCGGGCCGAGCGCCGTCGGTGTCACCGGTCCTTGCCGCTCGTCTTGCACCTGCGCGTTGGCGATGCCGATCGTCGCGGCGAGCAGCCCCATGATCAGACCAGCACGGAACAGCCGATGACCGATCCTCCGGCGGGGCGTCATGTCGCGGCTGACTCCTTCGGCAAGGTTAGCGCCTCGACGACCGGCGTGTTGTCCACCCTGCCCGCCAGCGTGCTTCCCGTGATCGCATAGAGTGTCCCCCCCACGACGGCCGCAGCCAGGCCGTGCCGGGCCGTCGGCATCGGCGGCAAGCTGCGCCACTCGCCGGTGTCCGGATCGAAGGCGTTGACGTCGGCGAAGAGTTGGTCGCCGCGCTCGCCTCCGAGAACGATCGCCTGCCCGTCGGCAAAGACGCCGGAAAGGCCGCCGCGCGGCACCGGGAGCGGCGGCAGGGTCTCCCACCGGTTGGTCGCCGGGTCGTAGACCTCGTTCGCGCCAGCGATGGCGTCGGACTCGTCACCGTTGGCGCGGCCGCCGATCGCGAAGATGCGATCCTCGCTGGCGATGACGGCCAGGTGCTCTCGCGGGGTTGGCAGCGACGTTCGCTCCACCCAGAGGTCCGCTCCCGGGTCGTAACGCTCCACCAGTCCGGTTGCCGGGCCTCCCAGTCGCTCGAACGCGCCGCCGACGGCGAAGAGGGCGCCATTATGCGCGACGAGTCCGAACGCGCCGCGCGGCGTCGAGAGCGACGTCCGCCGCTCCCAGGCATCCGCCTCTGGATCGTAGGACCAGACGTCGGCGATCGCCGTCGAGTCCTCGATGAGATAGCCACCGGCGACGTAGATGCGTCCATCCAGCGCGGTCACTCCCGGATGATGGACCGCGACCGGGAGGTCCGCCACGTGGTGCCAGGTCCCGGTCACGGTATCGAAGCGATCGACGCGGTCGCCGCCGCCGAATCCGCCGACGATGTAGATATCGGTCCCGATCACCGCGACGCCGAGCTCCGAGCGCGCGAGGGGTATCGGCGCCAGCTCTCTCCACGTTAGGTCTGGGGCATCGTCCGGCGTGGCCTCGGGCGTCGCCGCGCGGACGGCACCGCGCAGACCTAAACCGAGACCTAGCATCAGCGCCGGCAGCGACCGGCGCGTCAGGCTCAATTCCCCTATTGCCATCGCAGCACTCCAGACATCTCGCGTGGCCATCGTGTCTCCCGGTGGCGACGCGCTCGGTCTGCATCACGATTGTAGGCGCATTGGGGAGACAGGAAACGCTTTCGCGCTGGTCGCGTCCCTTACCCGCCGACGCTGATGATGACGATGCCGGCCGCCACCACCGTGCAGGCGGCAATCCGCGTGCGGCCGAATGGCTCGCCCAGCATGCGCACGCCGAGCCAGGCGCCGATCACGATACTCACCGACCGCATCGGGACGACGTACGAAACGGGAGCCAAGCGAAGCGCCGCCAGGATCAGCGCATAGGTGCCGAACACGGCGATCCCGCCGACGATCACTGGCCAGCGCTGCTTCAGCTCATCTTGCAGGGACTCCCGGCGCGTCAACGCCAGCGGCGCCATCCAGACGGCGATCAGCGCGTAGGTGAAATAGAGGTAGACGATCGGGTGGGCGTGCTGCACGCCGGCGCCATCTATCGTCGAATAGGTGGCGATTGCAACACCGGTCAGCAGCGCCGGTAACGAGACGATGCCAGTCAATGAGCGGCGTTGCGCTGATTGGCGCAGCATCGGCGCGTGGATCCAGACGATGCCTGCCACCACCAGCGCGATTCCAGCCCAAGCGATGGGCGCGGGGCGCTCGCCAAGTGTGATGACTGCCAACAGCGGCGCAAGGAGCACGCCTGTGCCCCGCGAGACAGGGTAGACGAGGGAGAGATCGCTAGTCGTGTACGCGCGGGCCAGCGCGACATAATAGACGGTCTGGGCCAGCGATGCGCCGAGCAAGTAGGGAATGACGGAGCTTTCCGGAAGCTCCCGCGCCAAGAGCAGCGCCACGATGGGCGCGTAGATCACCAGGGAGGCGACGGTCAACGCCCAGAAGAAGACGAGAATGTCCTGCCGCTGCTTCGCCAGCGTGTTCCACCCCGCATGGAGCACGGCCGACAGCAGGACGAGACCGATCGCCGCCAGACTCATTGCCCTCTGAACCTCGCTTCCCCAGCCTTGCGACGAGCGTCGCAAGGCGCGACCCAATGGCGCCAATCATCGCGCCGGGCCGCGGTCTCTGCCACACCGCTCCCAAGCGGGACATTTGTCCCGGCGGTGATCACCCTTGATGCTCATATGCGGCCCCAAGGTTTCCCCCTACGATCGGGCTAGGCTGACTGGGTGTCTCCCGCCTGAGCGCGGTCAGCGAGGTCATTGGGGCCGGACAGAGAGGGACAGCCATGCAGAGCCTGCTTCGCCGGCGGGCCGGCCGGGACGAATCAAGCAACGGGCAAGCCATCGTCGAATTCGCGCTCGTCAGCGTCCTGTTCTTCTTGATCGTCTTCGGCACGATCGATTTCGGTCGCGCTATCTACCTTCACGCTCAGCTCGAGAACGCGGTGCGCGACGCCGCTCGGGAAGGGAAGGTCGGCTTCACGAATGGCGCTGGTGGCATGAGCGCGTCTCGGCTGCAGAGCCACGTGCGCTCTTTCTGGGACTCGGAGACGCAGACGACGTCGCCACGGCCGGGCTTGGAGAACGCCTCGGTGCAGGTTACCTGCACCGGCTCGTGCACGACCGGTGATCGCTTGACGATCGTCGCCGAGTTGCCCTTCCAAGCGGTCACGCAGGAGTTTCTAGGCATCTCTCCGTTCAAGCTGCGCGCATCGGCCACGGTCGTCTTGGAATAGCGCCGGGTCGCGAGACGGATGGGAGGGGACGCGATGAACACCGACAACGCGAGATCCGCGGAACGCGGCCAAGGACTCGTCGAGCTCGCGTTCGCCATGCCGCTCTTGCTCCTGCTGCTCCTGGGGACGATCGATATGGGCCGGATGTTCTTCGACTACATCGAGATGCGCAACGGCGCCGCGGAAGGCGCGACCTACGGCTCGCGCCGCCCGACCGATATCGACGGCATCACGGCGGTGGTAGTCGGGCATGGCGTTCCGGCCGACGCGACGATCACCGTCACGACCACGGGAGCTTGCACAACGCAGGGCGGGAACGGCGAGATCACCGTGACGGCCTCCCGCACCTGGACGCCGGTCACGCTCGATGTGCTCAAGCTGGTCGGGGGCGACGGCACCTGGTCCTTCCGCATGTCCGCCCACGCCACCATGCGGTGCCTGACGTAGCTGGGCCGTGAGCAGGAGGGGAGCGACGATCATGCACGGACAGCTCATTGGCGGCGGAGCGACGACACCGCCGAAGCACGCAACGCTGCAGCTTCCAGAGGCGAACGAGGAGCGCGGCGCGCATCGTGGACAAGTCATCATCATGTTCGCCGGCTTTCTCGTCGCGATGATGGGGATGCTCGGTTTGGCGACGGACGTCGGTTATGCGCTCGCCGCTCGCCGCTCCGTTCAGGCGGCGGCCGATGCCGGAGCGCTTGCCGGAGCCCGCATGATCGCGCGCTACACGCCTTCGCGGCCTACTTCTGCCGCGGCGGAGGTCGAGGCGATCGTGCAGAAGAACACGTTTGGGTCGGTCACGCCGACTGTTCTGTCGTGTGAGTACATCGGCACGAACTGGAGCGTCGTCGGCTCGTGTGGCCAGACCGTGCCGTCGAACGCCGTCGGCGCCCGCGTCAGGACGCGCGCGACGGTCCCGACATTCTTCATCCGCGTCATACCTGGAGCGCCGAAGGAGGTGACCGTCAGCGGGTACGCCAAGGCGCGGGTAGAGGTCGCGATGAACAACCCGGCCGATGGTCCCTTTATCGTCTGCGGCTTCAGCGCCTGGGATGTGACGAGCAATCCCACCGGCAAAGGGAAAGACATCGGCACGAATACGGACATCTTGCTGAGTGCCTCGCCGTTCAAGATCAACCCGAACGCGATCGGCAAGACCTTCCGCATCCACGATCCGCAGCTTGAATCGAAGGGGAATGCCGACTGCAAAGCCAAGTCTGGTGGTCGCTTCAAGGGACTCGCGGATCAAGAGGCGAACGCGGGCAAAACCGCGCCAGGGTGGTTCACCTACGACACGGGCACCAAGGCGGGACCGACGCGGACGACGGTCAACGGCGCCGATGGCTGCAAGGCCGGTACCGGGGAACCCTACAACTGCGTGATGATCCTGCCCATCGCGACGAACGCGCCCGCGGAGTCAAAGAACAGTAAGCAGGTCTACGTCGTCGGCTTCGCAGCGTTCTACGTGACGACAGTGGACGCCAATTCGCATAACGGTCAGCTTCTCGGCGCGTACATCATCGACGGCCCCGGATCCAACACCTACACGCGCGATCGCTACGGCACGGTGGTGGTCCGGCTCGTTTGGTAGCCCCTCCCCCCAGGGGTGAAGCGCGAAGGGCGGCGGCCCGCATCCAGCCGCCCTTCGCGCTGTCTTGCGTACCGAACGTCAATGTGGGTGATTGTCATGCCCTCCTGCCCATGCCCCACGCTCACCGATTGCTGATTGCGTGCGGCGGCGCGTACCATCTCAGAAGCTGGGCGAGGCCGCTCCGAAGGCGACGCCCGGCGCTCGGGAAGTGGCGGGAGGCAGCGTGACGACAGGGCGCGGGGAACCATCTAGTCGCCGGCGAACGAACTGGATATCGCTGGTGCTCTTCGCGCTGGCGGGGGTGCTCTTCGTCATCGTTGCCGTCCTCTACGTCCGTGACCAACTGGAGGACGATCCGACACCGCCTCCGCCGCCCCACGAGCCGGGCCGGGCGCAGCTCGTCAATGTCGTCGAGGCGCTGCGGGACGAAGGGTTGAAGGTGGAGTACGCTCGTCAAGGCGTGCGTATCCCCGGCCTCGGCGCGGCAGGTCAAGGCCTCACGGTGGAGGGCACGCCTCTCTATGTCTTCCTCTTCGATAGCCCGGAGACGCGTGAGAGCGAGGTCGGCGCGCTCGGAGACGATGATCTGATCCTGCTCTCGACGCAGGGCACGCCGGTGAGCGCCGGTCCGCTGCGCGCGGTGCAAGGAAGCAATGTGTTCGCCGTCCTCGTCGGCGGCTCGGACGATCTCTTTGCAAGAGTCGACGCGGCGATAGCGCGGCTTCCCTGAACGATGGCTACTGATCCTCGCTCGACAACCACTCCCACGAAGCAACCCACGGAGACCACGGACGACTCGGCCGAAGAGGAATATGGCCGGATCGGGTACGGTCGTTACGCCCGCTACACGCCGGTAGCGCTCGCGCTCCTGATCGTCGTGACGCTCCTCGCGATCGGCATCTGGCAGCGGCGACCCGGCGAAGGAACGTCTGGCGCTGGCCGGCTCGTCGGCAAGCCCGCGCCCGAGGCAACGCTGACGCTCTTCGACGGCAGCGCCCTTCGGCTCGCCGATCTCCGCGACTCGGTCGTGGTGCTGAACTTCTGGGCCTCGTGGTGCGCTCCCTGCGAGGACGAGTTGCCCCGCTTCCAGGCGCTCAGCGAAGAATGGGAGTCCAGCGGCGAACCGGTCCGCGTCGTCGGTGTAGGAGTCAAGCGCGACTATGGCGAGGGAGCGCGTCAGATGGCTGAGCAGCTCGGACTGACGTTCCCGGTCGGGCGCGATACGGCAGGCGACAACGAGGTGCTCGGCCCAATCCAGAGCGACTACGGCGTCTCGACGCTACCGACCACCTTCTTTATCCGCCAGGACGGCACCGTCGCCGCCGTCCACATCGGCGAAATGTCGGAACAGCAGATTAGGGAGTACGTCGCGCTCGCGAAGAGCGAAGAATAAGGATCAAGGGGTTGGGGGTCAGGGGTTAGGGGTTAGGGAGTCTGGTTGTGGCCGGGTTCTGAATCCCCAACCCCCGATCCCTAACCCCCATCCCCCTTACCGCGACGCCGTCGCGGGAATCTTGACCGGCGTGAGCCAATCGGCGTAGCGCGAGTTGCGGCCGCGGACGATGTCGAAGAAGATCGTCCGCAGGCGCTCGGTGATCGGGCCGATCTGCCCGTTGCCGACCGGGCGGCCATCAATCGACTCGATCCACGCGAGCTGGACGCCGGTGCCGCAGAAGAACGCCTCCTCGGCCAAGTAGAGCTCGGTGCGGTCGATCTCGCGCTGCTCCGTCGGGATGCCCTCGTCGGCAGCGATCTGTAGGATCGAGCGGCGCGTGATTCCTTCAAGGATGTCGCTGTTGATCGGCGGCGTGATCAGCACGCCGTCCCGGACGATCATCAGGTTGCAGCCGCTTCCCTCGGCGATCTTGCCGGAGGTGTTCAGCATGATCGCTTCGTCCGCGCCCTTTTCCTCTGCCTCGTCCTTGGCGAACGCGGAGTTGATGTACGCGCCGCTGATCTTGCCGCGGCTCGGGATCGCGTTGTCCGGGATGCGCACCCAAGAGGAGACGATCGCCTTCTGGCCCCGGTCGAGCCGGAGGTAATCGCCCAGCGACAGCATGTAGATCGCCAGCTCGTCGCCGATGCCGCGCAGCCTCGGCGTGAGCTGGATGGCGGGCTTATAGACGAACGGGCGGATGTAGATGTCGCCGGTCGGAGCGTTCTTCTCGACCAGCGAGGTGATGATCGAGACGATCGCGTCCCGGTCGTAGGGAAGCTCGGCGCGCAGCAGCTTGGCCGAGTTCAGCAACCGCGCCGCATGCTCCGGCAGCCGAAAGATGTTGATCGCGCTGCCGTCGGCGGAGAGATAGCCGCGGAGGCCGGCAAAGGCGCCAGTGCCGTACTGTACGCAGTGCGTGCCAATGCTGATTTTCGCCTCGGCGAAGGGAACGATTTGTCCTTCAAAGAATGCGTACTCGAGCATTGGCGAAGTCATGGCGAGTGCCTCCTCTGCGTGGCTTTGCGGTGGTTGGGGGCAGCACGGTGCAGCAGCCCTTTCGAATCTGCGCGGATTATGGCATAGCGCAGCGGCTCCACCCAAGCCGTTCGGGCAAGATGCACGGGCACGATCCGAGAGAAAGCGTTTTCGCCTATGATTCCCTTGTACCGGCCAAGTTATCGCATGTGCGCTTACCCGAAGGGAGGAGCCCGTCATGGTGCGAGTGCTCGCAGCCGCGGTCGTCATTCTCGTCACCTCCTCCGCGCTGGTCGTATTCAGTGTCGTCGATTCCGATGCCGGCTCCGCCCCAGTTGCATCCGGTCCTGCCGCTAACGCCGCGGCGCACGACGGCCACGACGACGACCGTGAGGACGACGATGATGACGGTTCCGGGCGCGGGCGTGGGCGCGGTCGTGGCCGTGGGCGGGGCGGAGACGGCGGTCAGGATGACGACGCTGCCGCTGTTGCCTCACCGGCCGCGCCGGGCGTCGTTCAGATCGTCGATCGCGCGTTCACTCCGCAAACGATCGTGATTCGCGTCGGGGAGTCGGTCACTTGGACCAACCTCGATGACGACGAGCACACGGCGACCGGGCGCGGGTTCGATACGGGAACCATTCAGCCAGGGGAGTCGGCGACGATCGTCTTCGACACGCCCGGAATCTATGACTACGTCTGTGTGTTCCACAGCGAGATGACCGGTCAGGTCATCGTCACGGATGAGTCGGGAGTCATCCCAGCGGGAACCGCCTCGCCCTTGCCCGAGGTCGTCGCCACGCCGGTCGGCACTCCCGGCACGGAGAGCTACAACGTCGAGATCCGCGACTTCGAGTTCGCGCAGGACACAATCACCGTTCCGGTCGGCGCGACCGTGACCTGGACCAACACCGGCGTCGCGCCGCACACGGTCACGGGCTCGTTCGGGGACTCAGGAACGCTGACGAGTGGGCAGACGTTCTCCTACACCTTCACCGAGGCGGGGACCTTCGACTATGCCTGCGCGTTCCATCCCGAAATGACCGGGCAGGTGATCGTCACAGCGACGACCTGAGCGCTGCCGCGCTATCCGTCTGTGTCAGCGCGGCGGCGAGCGACATCAGGGGCGGTGCTCGCCGAAGACCTGGCGGAGCGCGTCCACGATCTGCCCGAGAGTCGCGCCGGCCAGGAGCGCTTCCTTCATCACCGGCAGCAGGTTCTCCGTGCCGCGAGCGGCTTCCTCGACTCGCGCGAGCGCCGCGCCGACCGCCGTTCGGTCCTGACGCGCTTTGTATTCAGCGACGCGGGCGATCTGGCGCTCGACCGCCTCCTGGTCGATGCGCTGAATCGGGACGTGGATCGTCTCGTCCTCGACGTACTTGTTGACGCCGACGACGACTTCTTCGCCCATCTCGCGGGCAAGCTCGCGTTGGTACGCGTTCTCGGCGATCGCGGCCTGGATGTAGCCGCTCTCGATGGCGGCGACGGCGCCGCCTCGCTCCTCGACCCGCTCCAGCCATTCGCGAGCTTTCGCCTCAAGCTCGTCGGTCAGCCGCTCTACGAAGTAGGAGCCGCCGAGCGGATCGGCCGTGTCCGCGACTCCCGTCTCCTCGGCCAGAATCTGCTGCGTGCGTAGCGCCAGCGTCGCTGCCTGCTCTGTCGGCAGCGCCAACGCCTCGTCGTACCCGTTGGTGTGCAAGCTCTGCGTGCCGCCGAGCACGGCGGCGAGCGCCTGGTAGGCGACACGGACGACGTTGTTGAGCGGCTGCTGCGCGGTCAGGGTGACGCCGCCGGTCTGGGTGTGGAAGCGCAGCATCGCCGACTTCGGATCGCGCGCTCCGAACCGCTCCCGCACGATCGTCGCCCAGAGGCGGCGGGCAGCGCGGAATTTGGCGACCTCCTCGAAGAGGTTCGAATGCGCGGCGAAGAAGAAGCTCATCCGCGGCGCGACGTCGTCCACTTCCAACCCGGCCTCGATCGCCGCCTCCAGATACGCGATCGCGTTGGCGAGGGTGAACGCGATCTCCTGGGCGGCGGACGAGCCGGCCTCGCGGATGTGGTAGCCGGAGACGGAGATCGTGTTCCAAGCTGGCAGGTGGGCGCGACAGTAGGCGAAGGTATCGACGACGAGTCGCATGGACGGGCGCGGCGGGAAGATGTAGGTCCCGCGCGCGGCGTACTCCTTTAGGATGTCGTTCTGAATCGTGCCGCCGAGCTTCGCCGGATCGGCGCCGCGCTCCTCGGCCACGATTTGATACATGAGCAGGAGCAAGGCGGCCGGCGCGTTGATCGTCATTGACGTCGTGACGGCTTGTTGATCGATCCCCTCGAACAGCCGCCGCATATCGTCGAGGGTCGAGATGGGAACGCCGACCCGGCCGACCTCGCCGAACGCCCGCTCATCGTCCGAGTCGAGCCCGAGCTGCGTCGGCAGGTCAAAGGCGACGCTCAGCCCGGTCTGCCCGCGCTCGAGCAGCAGCCGGTAGCGCCGGTTGCTCTCCTCCGCCGAGGTGAACCCGGCGTACTGGCGCATCGTCCAGCGTCGTCCCCGGTACATCGTCGGGTAGATGCCCCGGGTGTAGGGATATTCGCCTGGATCGGGGAGGGTGATAGGCTGCTCCGGCGCCCGGTAGACGGGTTGGATCTCGATGCCGGAGTCGGTGACAACGCGCTCCTTCTTGGTGCGGGGATGCGTCGCGGTCATGATCGGTCCTCGTACGCAGAACGTCGGTAGCCGGTAGCCGAGTGTGAAGCGCGATGATCGTCAGGAACGCCACCATCGCGAGCCAGCGCGGCTACGCGAGAGATTCTATCGGCTATCGTCTTCGAGAAGCTCGATCAGGACGCCGTTGCCCGCCTCGGGATGGAGGAAGGCAACGCGCCAGCCGTGGGCGCCTCGCCGGGGCGCGGTGTCGATCAAGCGGACACCGTCGGCGGCGAGGCGGTCGAGGATGTCCTGTAAGTTCTCGACCCGGAAGGCGATGTGGTGCATCCCCTCGCCGCGCTTGGCCATGAAGCGCGCGATCGCGCCCTCCGGGTCGGTCGGCTGGATCAGCTCGAGGTAGCCCGCGCCCATGCGATAGGTGACGGCGATGATGCCTTGCTCGGGAACCTCGAACCGCTCGCCGTTGCGAAAGCCGAGCGCGGCGTATCGCTCCTGCGCTGCTTCGATGTCGGAGACGACGACGCCAAGGTGATGGAGCTCATACAGACTCGGATCGAGCTGGATCATGAGGCGCTCGGCGATGGCCCCGGTCATTGCGTCCCATCTCCGGTTGGAGACGACGCGGGCGTTGCCACCGGCGTCGCGGCAGACTGAGACGTCGGAGCGTCACTGGGATCGGGCGGCGGCGTGCGCTCGCCGATCGGCTGCCCATCCGGGCGCAGGACGAGGCCGCGCGGGCGCCGCCCCGTGATTTCGAAGTACGCGCGCAGCACGCGGTCCGCAATCGGAACCGCGTAGCTCGAGCCTTCGCCGCCGTTCTCGACGAAGACGGTGACGACGATCTCCGGATCGTCGAACGGCGCGTAGCAGGTGAACCAGGCGTGCGACTCCTCCGCGACGCCTTTTTCGTTCTTCGGCCCGAACTCCGCCGTTCCGGTCTTGCCCGCGATGACGATCTGCTCCTCACCCGGCGGGTTCGTCAGCGGCCACTTGCTCACCATCTGACCGGTGTTGATGTCCAGGTGGTGATGGGCGGTTCCCTCTGGGGCGTTGACGACGCGCCACATCCCTTCCCGGATGATGTTCAGATGCTCCCGGTCGATCTTGACCCGGCGCAGGATCTTCCGCTCGAACTCCTGCAGCGTCTGCTGATTGCCGTCAACGATTTCCCGCACGAGCCGGGGCTGCCAGATCGTGCCGCCGTTGGCGATCGCGGCGGTGTTGACCGCGAGCTGCAGCGGGCTGGAGAGGAAGTACCCTTGGCCGATCGAGGCGTTGATCGTGTCGCCGGCGGACCACCCTTCGCCTTGATAGTTGGCGGCTTTCCACTCGGGGTCTGGCACGAGACCCGGCGCCTCGACGGGCAGCTCGATGCCGGTCGGCTCTCCGAACCAGAAGCGTCGACGCAGGTGCTTATGCAGGTTCTGGATGCCCAGGCCCCGGAAATAGTGGATGTCACCGATCTGCCCAGACGTCCAATAGAGGTCGCGGTAGTGCAGGTAGTCGACGTCGCCCTCTGGCTTCTGGCGCGGCGTGCCAACGTTGTAGAAGTAGACGTCGCATGACTGCTCGATCGCTTGAATCAGATCGAGCGTGCCGTGACCAGCCGGGTCGTGCTGCCAGCAGAGATACCGCTCGCCCTGCGCCTTGTTGAAGGTGAACGGCACCCAGATGCCGCCGGTGCAGGTGAACTTGGTGTCAGCTTTGATGACCTTCTCCCGGAGACCGGCCAAGGCGACGAACAACTTCAGCGTCGAGCCGGGCGGGAAGTGATCGGCGACCGCCTTGTTGACCAGTGGCTTGCGGGGGTCGTCCTTGTACTCGTTGAACTTGCGAGCGGAGATGCCGTCGACGAAGAGCTGGTTGTCGTAAGTCGGATAGCTAGCCAGGGCCAGTACCTCGCCATTACGCGGATTGAGCACGACGACCGCGCCTCCGCTGGCGTGGTACTCCCGGGGTGGGCGGCCGTAGTACGCATCCTTGGCGGCGCGGTCCTCGTTGGAGAAGCGGATGCCGTCTGCCAGGGCTTGCGTCGCCAACGCCTGTAGCTCGACGTCAATCGTGAGCCGGATGTTCCGCCCGGGCACGGCCGGGGTCTCGGCGAGCACGTTCCGCTCGAACCCCAGGCCATCGAGCTCGACCCAACGCCCTCCCTTGCTGCCGCGCAGGAGCTTTTCCATCGTCAGCTCGAGCCCGTTCTTGCCGATGATGTCGTCGGGCTCGTAGAGCGGATATCCGCCCGCTGTCTTGTTGTCCGGATTCTCCCGCTCGTCCTCGTTGACGACGCCAACGTAGCCGAGGATGTGCGACATGCATTCCCCGGCCGGGTAGGAGCGGACCAGCGCGGAGTCGTCGAGCTGCACGCCGGGAAGCTCCAAGATGTTGGCGGCCAGCATCATCGCCGTATCGCGGGCGACGTCCCGCTTGAGGACGACGGGGAGATCCGGCACCGCCGTGTTGCGGACGAGGAAGTCGAAGCGGTTGATAACCTCGACTCCGGGCAATTCCTCGGCGACGGCACGGAACATCGGGGCCTGGTCGGCATCGAAGGTGTCGATCGGCACAAGGAAGTTCCAGCGCGCTTCCAGCTTGATGCTGTCAACGAACTGCTGGACCTTCTCCTCTTCCGTGACGCCGAACAGGCGCGCGAGCCGCCGGTAGATTGTCTCCTCGGAGCCGAGCGGAATCGAGTCTGGATCAACGACGAGCACCTCCGGCAGGCGCAGGGCGGTGATCAACGCCGAGCGCACCCGCTCGTATTCCGGCGTGTCTCGCTCCGGCAATTGCGATGGCACGACCCGCACTTCCCAGACGCGCCGGTTCTCGGCCAGCGTCCGCCCCGCGCGATCGAAGATCAGGCCGCGCGGCGGCTTGATCGTGACCCAATCCCGCGTGTAGTTCTGCGACTGGGCGGTGTAGTGCTCGCCCTTGATGATCTGGAGATAGCCGAGCCGCGCGGTCAGCCCCGCGAAGCCAGCGAGGATCGCGCTCTTCATCAGGAAGACGCGGCGAGTCAGAAAGATCTGATCCGCGCGTCTCCATTCTCTGCGCTTGCGCTTCTTCCGGGCTCCCGGCGGATCGTATGGGATTCGCTTCTTGCGCCTAAATAGCATGTCTCGCCACCATCCTGCGGTCCATGATGCCCGCGACCAGGTAGAGCGGCGGGACAAAGATCGAGTTCAGCAACGCCTGTAGCACGACGAGATGAATCACGGACGAGATTGGCAGCGGCTCGCCACTGCCCGAGCGGACGAGCAGCAGCACCACGGCGTGCAGGAGGGTCGCAACAGCCGCGACGACGATCGGCACGATGAGCGTGCTCTGGAAGAATCGGCGCCGCGCCACCCCACCGAGCAGGACCACACCCAGCAGCGCGAGTCCATTCGCCCCTAGCGGATCCATCGCGAGCACGTCCAGCACGAGCCCGAGGCCGAACGCCCAGGCCAGCCCTTCCGGTACGCCTCGCAGGGCGCTCCAGACGAGCAGCAGTACCAGCGTCGCGTCGGGCTGAATGGCCAACAGGTTCGCCGCTGGCAGGATCGTCGCCTGCACGATGGCCGTCGCAAGTAGGATCAGCGCGAATAGGAACCGTGCCATTCGTCCATCAACAGGGCGAGAAACATCTGTGTGCCGCCGGCTCTACCAGTCCTCCTCGACGCATGCGCCCGCGCGAGATGCCTGCAGAGCGGGGCGAGGTGCGGGCCCAGTGTACCACGCGGTCACAGGGGCGCCTCTCGCGGTGCTCCCCGGCCGGCGCGATTCGGTGATCAGGGCGACAAGCCGGACGGGATGCGGTGATGCGGATCGGCGACGATCACGACGCCAGCCACCACCTCGGTCCCGAGCGATTCGTTCGTGATGGCATCGGTTGCCGCGAGCGCCGAGCCGGTGGTCAGATCTGTGAAGCTGACCATGACTCGATAGACGCCGACCGGCGCGTCCTGCGGGATCGGAATCGGCGCGCCGACTCGCCAGAGCGTTCGCCCGCGCGGCCGGAGCTCGGCAGTCGTCCGCGCGATCTCTTGCCCGTCGGCGGTTACGAGGCGGACGCGCAGTCCCAGGTCCTCCGCACCGGGGGCCCGTGCCTCGACGAAGATCGCGATCCGCGCGCGTCCGCCGCGCGGCACCGGTCCCCAGTCGATCTCCGACGCGGCGAGCCGCACTCGGCCGTCCCAATCGGTCATCCCGGTCGCCGGCGTGAGGAAGTAGTCGGGGACGGGCAGCCGGCGGACGTCATAGACGCGCGCGTACTCGATCCCCTCGATTTGCGCGACGAAGACCGGCTGCTGCTCGTCGAAGAACGCGAGCAATTCCTGCGGAATCCAGCCGCGCTGGATCGACGTCAGGTCCAGGACGTAGTAGTCGGCGGTGGCCCAACGCAGAAGACCCCGGCGGTCGGGCGAGAAGTTGTCTTCCCAGATGCGGCCTTGGAAGAAGTAGGAGAGTGGCTGTGGCCAGGCTCGCGTCCGGACGCGGATCTCCTCAGAGTTCTGCAAGTCTGCGAGATAACGCCCGACCTGATCGAGCCCCTCGCCCCAACCGATCATCATCACATCGCGGGCGGCCGCGTTGCCGCCGAGCAATGGGTTGTACGCGGAGAGGTAATACGGATAGGCGGCGGCCGTGATGGCGGCGTTTCCGCCGATTAGCGCGAGACCGATGGCGGCTGCCGCTGGCGCAACCCACCGTCCCACCGAGCGGGAGCGCTGGAGGAGCGTGACCCATCCCCAGGCGGCGACGAGGTCGAGCGGCGCGTAGACCGGCAGGAGGTACCGGTCGAACTTCTTCGCCCCGAGGGACATGAATGCCGTGAACGCGACGGCGAAGAACAGCAATGCGATCAGCGGGCGCCGCACGCGCGGTGGTGTCATCCCTGGCCAGAGCAGGAGCGCGAGTGCCGGGATGAGCCCGAGCAGCACGGTCGGCGTCGTCCGCCAGAGGAAGGTGATCGGGTAGAAATGCCAGCCAGGATCGCCCTGGTAGACCGTCCCGTTGAAGAAGATCTCGCGCCGGTGCCCCTCTTCGGCGGAGCTGAGCGCGCCCCGGATGACTTCGCTCACCGTCTCGATTGGGCTTACCCACAATGCCGGCCAGAGCAGAACCGAGGTCGCCATGCCAACGCCGAGCCAGAGCGCGTACGGCGGCAGGGCGCGGCGTAGCGCGGCGAGCCATTGGCGCGGCTCCCGCCCGATACCCGGCGGCGCGAAGAGCAGCATCAGGCCGACGAATGGCAGCAAGAAGAGGGCGGTCGAGCGCGTTAGCCAAGCGAGCCCGGCCGCGATCCCGGCGACGACGAGATCGCGGCGCCGGTGGTCGCCGTAGATGTAGCTCGCGGCGGCAAGGAGCGTGAGCAGGGTCAAGCTGCTGGTCAGGCCATCGACGTGGAGCAGGCGCGACAGCCCGACATGGAACGGATCGAGCGCGATGAGAAGAAAGCCGAAAATGGCCACCGCGACGCCGAACAGGCGCATCGCGTACCAGCAGGCGGCGGCCAAGATGAGCGTCTGCGCCAGGACAACGGCCTTCCGCCCGGCGGCGAGCACGTCGAGCGGCTCGATGCCCCGCTCGCGCAAGAGCGGCACGATGTCATTGCTCACCTGGCGTACTTGGCTGTCGGCGTCCCGCGCGTAGGTCCGGTCGGCGACGAGGAAGCCCGCCGAGCCGAGCCACATCGTCGTCACGCCGGGATGGAAGAACTGGTAGGTATGGGAGAAATCGCCGTGCGCCAGCGCCTGCGAGAAGTTGGCCGAGCGCGCCAGCCAGTACGACTCGTCAGGCGTCACGAAGTGATCGAGCGCGAGCCCACGCGGGAGCCAAACGGCGGCGGCGACCACCAGCAGCCCGATGACGCGCCAGAGGAGCCGCCGCGATGACATCCCTAGCCGGTCTTCCGGGCTCGCTCGACCGCTGAGGCGTGCGCCTCGCGCTCTGTCTCGTCGTCGAGCGGCGGGAGCTCGACCTCGCCGTGGCGGCGGCGAAGCCCGGCCGCGATCAGCCAGTCGGCGAGGCGCGGATTCTTTGGTAGGAGCGCCCCATGGAGATAGCAGCCGATGGCGTAGCGATAGACGGCGCCCTCGGTTCCGTCCTTCCCGTTGTTGCCGCGCCCAACCCGCACTCGTCCGAGCGGGCGGACGCCTGGCCCGAGGTAGGTCAGCCCGCTGTGGTTCTCGAATCCGACGAGTTCGCCCCATTCGCTGTCGACGACGACATTGCCGATGAATCGCTCCGGACCGGCAACCGTCGTCAGGTCGAACAGCCCGATCCCCGGCAGCGGCTCGCCCTCGTGCGGGCGGTATTCGTGCCCGAGGAGCTGGTACCCGCCGCAGACGGCTAGGAGCGCCGCGCCCTCGGCCACGGCCGCCTTCAGCGCCTCACCCTTCGCGCCCTGGAGATCGCGAGAGACAGCGATCTGCTCCTGGTCCTGGCCGCCGCCGAAGAAGAAGATGTCCACATCGTTCGGGATCGGCTCGCCGATGTGGATCGGGACGACGCGGGTGGGAATGCCGCGCCATTCCGCCCGGCGGGACAGCGCGATCACATTGCCGCGATCGCCGTAGATGTTCATCTTCGTCGGGTAGAGCCAGCCGATCGTCAGCTCCATGGCGCTGCACTCCTCTACACCGGTGCGTCCCGCCGCCTATTGTCGCCAAAACGTCTCAACGGCGCCGAGGTCAGCCAGGATCTGGCGAAGCTCCAGCATCGCGGTGTAGGTGGGCAGGATATAGCCCGTGCCCCCCTCCGGCAGGTCGGCGACGAAGGCATCCAACGCCGCCCGCATGTCGGTCCCGCGCTGGACGATCCGATCGGCGGCGAGGCCAGCGTATTTCAACCGGTTCGCCATGTCCGCCGCGCGCAGGCCGGTCGTGCTCACGGGGACCTGCCCGTCGGCGAGCAGCTCGAAATCAACGTCCCAGAGCCAGGAGACATCCCGTCCGTCCGCCGTGAGGTCGTTGATCGCGATCAGGACCGGCACGGTCAGGGAACCGGTCGCCGCCGTCAGCATGCGTAGTACCTCGTTGAACCCGACGGGGTTCTTGACAAGCGCGAGCGTCAGTGTGCGGCCGCGCAGCGACACTCGTTCAATGCGGCCGAAGGCGGCCTGGAACGCGGCCAGCGCCCGCGAGATCGTGGTGTCCGGCACGCCTGCGGCGATCGCGGCGGAAGCGGCAGCGACGACGTTGTAGACGTTGTAGAGCCCCGGAACGCCGACACTGACGGTGAAAGAGCGGCCCTCCCCGTGCCGGATAGTGACACGCAGCGACTCGACGCCCTCCAGCACCACCTCCGTCCCGGCGATGTCCAAGCTCGGCCGGGCGTAGCCGCAGCTCGGGCAGCGCCAGTCGCCCAAATGCGAGACGTAGAGTGCGTCGTAGGCGAGATCCGCGCCGCAGCGGCGGCAGGTCACCGCGTCCGCGGCGTGCGGCAGCTCCGGCAGCCGGTAGGCGACGTCGTGCAGCCCGAAGGTGACCCGTCGAGCCGGCAAGTCGTCGGTGATCGCCGTCAGTGTCGGATCATCAGCATCCACGACGAGTGTTGTGGTCGGCGGCAGCGCCTGGAGCGCGGCGCGCCAACGCTGGGCGATCGTGTTCAGCTCGCCGTAGCGATCGAGCTGGTCTCGGAACAAATTCGTCAGGACGATAATGTCTGGCTGCACCCGCGCGGCGATGGCCGGGAAGGCCGCCTCGTCGGATTCGATGACCGCAACATCGCCGCCTGGCTCGCCAGTGAGTGTGGCGTGATCGGCGAAGGCGGCGACGACGCCCCGGACGAGGTTGGAGCCCGAGCGGTTGTGGACGACTCGGGCGCCATCCGCCTCGAGGATGTCCGCGATCATGCGGGATGTCGTCGTCTTGCCGTTTGTCCCCGCGACAAGGATCGCGCCGCGCTCGAGCCGCCGCGCCAGCTTGGTGAGGAGCGCCGGATCGATCCGGTCGGCGATCAAGCCGGGAGCCGACGTGCCGCCGCCGCGTCCCGTGCGCCGGATGCCGGTCGAGGCGAGCTTGGCAGCGGCGATCGCGGCCGCGAGGCGGAGATCCGGCCACGGCCGCGCGCCGTTCCCGCGACCGTTAGACGCCTGGTTCGCCATCGTCCACGATCACCGCTACAACGTTCAGATGATCGAAATCCGCGGCGGGGAGCACACGGATCGTCTGCGCGTCGCCCTGGTTGTTCTTCTGGGGCGTGCCTTCGACCTTGCCGATGATGATCCCGCCAGGTACCTGGGAGGTTCGCGTCTCCAGATTCGTCGAGGTCACGACCAGTTCCCCGGGCTTGGGTGTCACCGAGAGATCGACGTAGGCCAGGTCCATTCGGCCACCGGATTGCCAGCGGCCGTAGACCACGCCGTCCGCCTTGCTTTCGAGCAGCTGGGCGCCGACGGCTGCCGAGGCGTCGATGGCGAGGGTGACCCGCGCCGTGTGCTCCTCGACGGCGGTCACGAGACCGACGAAGTAGTAAGGATCGACGACTGCCATCCCCTTCCGGATGCCATCCGCCGAGCCCTTGTCGATCGTGACAAACTTCTGGAGGCTGGTCGGGTCCGGATTCAGCACCTTGGCGGTCACGAGCGTCCACTCCGGATGCCCCTCTTTGACATCCAGGATCTGCTCGTACTTCTCCATCTGCTGGAGTCGGAGCTTGAGCTGGGTGTTCTCTGCCAAGAGTGCGTCGCGCTCGCGCGTGACCTGATCGAGCTCGACCGCGAGGTCGCTCTCGCTCCGGTCGCCGATGCCATTGACGAAGCTCGTCACCGGCGAGACGAGCTCCTGCAAGCCGGTCTTGAGTGGATCGAGCGCCGCGCGATTGTCGAGCGCGATGAACGTCACGCTCGTCGCCACGAAGAGGAGGACGAGGGCGATGGTTTGGCGGAGACTCATCGTCGACACGCGCCCAATCCCGAGGCCACCGGCTCGAATGCCGCGCGGGGCATGCAGTCGTGCGATTACCGGCCGTGATCACCCGGCGGTGACACGACGGCACGACGGGATCTCAGGATAGCATGCTCGCAATTGGCCGGGCGAATTGGCACGCTTTGGGGAAAGAATCGCGATCTCCTTGGGGGCGTCGCTTTGGGCAACGTTGCCTAGAGAACATACATCACCGTGCATTCAATGGTAGGCTTCGCTGAACCGTGCGCAGATCGAGGGTGAGAGACCACTGCGCCTGAAATATATGGTGCGATGAGGGAGGGGACTGCTGTGCAGATCAATCTCACCTGGGTGACGCGTGCCCTGGCCATGCTATTCGCGCTTGCCAGCATCGGGCCAGGGCTCGTTTCGCAAGGGGCAGCCGCCGCCGCGCCGGAGCGGACGGTCGCGCCGCGTGCCACGGTCGCCGGAGCGACTGAGGCCAACCTGCGGGCGAACCCATTGGAGCGCCAGGCGGAGATCATCGCTCGGCTCACGCCTGGAACGAAGGTGACCCTCCTCTCTGGCCCGATGCGAGGCGGCTGGTACGCGGTCAAGCCGGAGGCCGAGCCAGAGGCGCCGGTCGGCTGGTTGCCGGAAAGCAGGCTCCAGTTCGATACCTTTGCTCGCGCGACGGCCAACCTGCATCTTCGCGCGCGTCCGGGCAAGGGGAGCGAAGCGATAACGCGTGTTCGCCGGGGGATGGTGCTCACCGTCGTTGGGCCGCGCGTCGGGTCCGACATCATGGTCCGGCTCGGCGATGCGACGGGCTACGTCGCCGCGCGGAAGCTGACGCCAGATCAAGGGCCGGCCACGGATCCGAACGCGGAGCGCTGGGTGGATGTGGATCGGGGCGATCGCATCTTGCGCCTGATGATCGGCGACACCGCCGTCGAGACGTTCCGCGTCTCGGTCAGCCGCGACCAGGGCGAGGGGTTCTACGCGACGGCCGTCGGCACGTACCGGGTCTATGAGAAGGTCGCCGAGCTGCAGTGGACGCCGTACGCCAACGCCTATTTCACCTACTGGGCCGGCTTTGACCCGAACCGATACAACGGCTTCCACTCCTGGACGATGGACGCGACGGGCAGGGTTCTCCCCGGCGGTGGCGGCCCGACCGCGGGCTGCGTCTCCCTCTCGCCGGAGGAGGCGAAGATCGTCTACTCCTTCGTGAAGATCGGCACCCGGGTCGAGATTCACTGGTAACGCGACGGCGCCTCCAACGAGGCGCCGTCCTTTATTTCGATCGTCTGTGCTTGCTGTTTGGTAGACGCGACCGTTAGGCCGAGCGGCGAAGCTCCTGGCCGCTGGCGAGCGCGCGCTGGTAGAGGTGGAGGGCTTCGGCGACGCGGCCGGTGCCCCGGGCCACACAGGTCAGCG
>CALGSZ010000148.1 GCA_937901745.1 uncultured Chloroflexota bacterium
GCGCGCGACATCGACCTGGACGATGCCACAGGCGCCGGCTGCCAGATACTCGCGGAAGTGACTCACGGAGTAGATGCTCTCGCCAACAGCGATGGGAAGGCTCGTTGAGGACGCCAACTGCACGTGACCGGAAAGATCTTCCGCTGGCAGCGGCTCCTCGAACCAGAAGAGATCGAGCGGCTCGAACAATCTCGCTCGCCGCTTGGCCTCGGCGTAGGTGAGCGACTGGTTCGCATCAATCATGAGATCCACGTGCGGACCAATGGCTTCCCGGACCGCCCGTAGCCGCTCGACATCCTCGTAGGCATCCGGCTTCCCGACCTTGATCTTGATGCCACGCCACCCCTTCGCGACCGATGCCTTCGCTCCCGCGACGATCTCCTCGATAGGAAGCTGCAACCAGCCGCCCTCGGTGTCATAGAGGGGGATGCGCGGCCGCGCTCCGCCAGCCAGGAGCCACAGCGGTTGACCGGCCGCCTTGCAACGCAGATCCCAGAGCGCGGTGTCCACCGCGGCCAGCGCCAGGCTAGTAATGGCTCCGACAACCGTTCCGTGGGTGGCCCAGAAGAGCTTCTGCCAGAGCGCCTCGACTTGCCGGGCATCCTCTCCCACGAGACGATGCAGAAGGTCCTCGCGCAGCATCGCCAGCACCGCGCGCCCGCCCGTCCCGATCGTGTAGGAGTAGCCCAGGCCAGTCAGCCCCTCGTCAGTCGTGAGCTCGACGAAGATCGTCTCCTGCTTCACAAAGGCCTGGATGGCGTCCTGACGCGGCGTCTCTGGCTCGAGATCAACCAGAAACGCCTCGGCACGCGTGATCTTCACGATTCCCTCCCATAGTCCAGCCGCCAGGGCGGAGGCGACATGTGCCTCCACGCGCTGGCGGCTGAACGCGTTCCGTTAGGAACAGACGAGATACTGTTCCGCGAAGCTGCTTTGGATTTCCGCGGTCAGGGCCTTGAGATCCTCGCTGTAGGTATCGACCTTGCTGGCATCGATGAGGAACGTGCCGGAGTCGATCAGGTAGGGCGCATCCGGCTTCATCTGGCAATCATGGCGCAGCCGGTCTAGCGCATAGGCGGCGATGTACGCTTGCCCATACGGGTTCTGCGACATCGTGCCGACGACGAAGCCGTCCCGGATCGCATCGAGGACGATCTTGTCGTCATCAATGCCGACCATCTTGATCCGCTTGTCACCGAGGTTGCGCAGGGCCGTCGCGGCAACGACAGACGGGACATAGGCGGTCGTGATAATCCCGTCGATCTCGTCCTTGGAGGCGGCGAGCAGGGCATTGATCTTGTTGTCAGCTTCCTCTTGGCTGTCGACGTCGGCCAGGTGCTGAAGCAGCGTCACTTTGCCGTTGGTTTCCGCCACGGCCCGCTCGACCGCATCCATGCGCAGGCGAGTATTGGGATCGACCAGGAACCCGGTGAAGTGGACGATCGTGCCCTCGCCGCCCATCGCCTCGATCAGCGCCTTGGTCCCGAGATAGGCGGAGTTGGCGACGTCTGTGGCGATGCAGAACTGCGCGGTGGTCGGCTGCGTGGTGCACCCGCCAACCAGCGCGGTCGGAATGCCCTCATCCATCAGCTCTTCGATGGTGCCGTTCGAGCCGTTAGCGTCGCCGGGGAAGATCGCGAACGCGTTGTATCCCTGGGCAACCAGCGTCTCGATCAGCTCGTTCTGGGCGTTGAGATCCCACCGCTCCGGCGCCTTGAAGACACTATCTCCAAGGCCGAAATCCTGCTGCGCATTCGCGATCGCTTCCTCCATCGGCGCGAAGTACGGGTGTGGACCACCAGGAACGACCGCGACCCTGGTTTCCGAGTCGTCGTGGGGAACTTCCGGCGGAGGCTCGAGACGTTCGCTTGGAGAGGGCGTCGCGTCCTGCGCGACCGCGCTCATGGAGATGCCGAGCAGCAGTATGAACGCGAAGAGAACGCTGCGAACGTGTGACTGTTTCATCACGCGGTTCCTCCTTGCGCCGCACACGCGGCCCTACACGACCAAAGCCCCAAGACCGGTCTGAGCGCGGCCCGAGCCGGCAGGGAATCTCCCCGGATCACTGCTAGGAGTGAGACCAGAGCGCCTCCTCTCGTTCTCGTTGACTGGTACTCGTGTATTGTGTACTGTATACAACGCGACCACCTGAATCAAGAGCATTCGACACAAATGCAGGACTTGGTGTGACTCCGCTCCGCGAATTCGATCGCTTCCGCATCGGCGATGAATTGCACGCGCGCTTCGCGCTACCCAACACAGAGCCGTTCCCCATCTTGGCCGATGCGGTTTACGACCTCCTTTGGAAACGCATCGTCAACCTGGAGTTCCCTCCTGGCACTCGCCTCTCGGAAGAGACACTCGCCCGCGAGCTCGGCGTTAGCCGCACACCCGTGCGGGAAGCGTTGCTGCGTTTGGGACAGGTGGGACTGGTGCGGGTGAGTGCCCGGCGCGGCATGTCGATTCCGACGATCACCCGCCAAGATGTCATCGAGCTGTACGACTTGCGGGCTGCAATCGAATCGTACGCGGCTCGCCGGGCCGTTTCCTCGATCAGCGAGGAAGAAATCTCCTCGTTGCGCGAACGACAACGCCTGGCTCACGAGCGAGCAAACAGCGACTCAGCAGCCGCGGCAGACGCGTTCTTTCACGCCGATCTCGCTCTCCACGAAATCTTGCAGAAGCGCGGCGGGAACCGGCGCAGCGTGCGGCTCCTGGCCGATGTCATGGGGCAATTGAGCCTCTTGAGCCTGCGAGCCGCTCTCACGCCGGACAGCCGGCTCGCCGCGATTGCCGAGCACCAGCGGATTCTCGATGCCTTGGCTCGCCAGGATGCCGGAGCGGCCGCCGAGGCGATGGAGGACCACATTGAAGCCGTGAAGAATCGCTCCTTGGCGGATCTCGAGCGTCTTCACGTCGGCACGTAGGCCGGCGACTCGCGGAGACGTCAGCCGCGGAGAATCACCATGACGCGCGTCATTCGGATCCTCGACCGGCTCGGGTTGTTCGTCGTCATTTTCGTCTTCTGGCTGATCTTCGTGACCTTCGCTCAGGGCTTCCTGACCGGCATCACGATCTTCGGCCTCAGTCGCAGCATCGCGATCACCACGGTCATCGGCCTTTCTCAGATGGTCGTCCTCTCGATCGGCCACATGAACCTGGCCGTCGGCGCCATCGGCGGGATGGTCGGCATCTTCTCCGGCTGGCTCATGCAAGAGCAAGGGTTCCCCATCTGGGCAGCCATCGCGGCGGGGCTGGCATTGGGGGCGCTGACTGGCTGGCTGAACGGGTGGCTCATTACCCGAACCGGCATCAACAGCTTCATCGTCACGCTCGGCATGGGCAGCGTGATCACCGGGCTGGTGTTCATTCTCACGAAAGCCGAGGCGTATCGCGATCTGCCCCGTTCATATGTCACGTTCGGCAAGCAACGCTGGATCGAGATCGGCTGGTTGGAAATTTCGCCGCTGTTCATCATCGCGCTGTTCGTAACCGGCCTCGTCTACCTCGTTTACCACGGCCTCTCGATCGGACGACAGATGCTCGCGACTGGCGCGAATGCTCGGGCAGCGCGCCTATCAGGCGTGCCAGTGGAGCGGGTGGTGCACGTGGCGCACGCCTGGTCCGGACTCCTGGCCGGACTGGCTGGCATCATGCTCGTATCCCGCCTCGGCTCGGCGCTGCCGAGCGTCGGGGAAGATTGGCTCCTCCCATCCTTCGCGGCGCCGATCGTCGGCGGGACGTTGCTCGCGGGCGGGGCGGTGGCCGTCGTGGGGACGCTACTAGGCGCGGTGCTCATTGAAAGCGTTTCAGTCGGCCTCACGCTCATGAACGTGCCGAGCTTCTGGATTCAGTTGTTTATCGGGTTGGTCCTGCTCCTCGCCGTCCTTCTCGACCGCGCACGCACCGTGGCTGTTCTACAAGGACAGCGAGCCGGCGCGGCTTCCACGCAAACGGTGGCGACACAATGAACGTGGCGGTAATCAGCGTTAGTCGTCGAAGGGGATCCTGGCTCCAGGCCGAGTGGGTCTGGCTGGCTGGCATCGTCGCCCTGGAATGCATCGTTCTCGCCAGTCTCGAGCCCAACTTCCTCACTGAGTTCAACTTCTACGTGATGCTGCGCGGGGTAGCGGTCACGATGATCGTCGCCCTTGCCCAGCTCATGGTCCTCGCGGTCGGGCAATTGAACCTCTCGGTTGGGGCAATCGGCGGCGTCGTCGCGGTCTGCACCGGCGGCATGATGGAAGTGTGGGGTCTCCCGACGATCGTGGCCATCGTCCTTGGGCTTCTGCTCGGCACGGCCGCGGGACTCATCAACGGGCTCCTCACGACGCGCACCGGCATCAACGGCTTCATCATCACCTTGGCAACGGCAAGCGCGTTTACCGGCATCACTATTGGGCTGAACGACGCCAAGCCGTTCTACGACCTACCAAGCGCGTATGTCCGTTTCGGCCAAGGCCGGGCTGGTCCGTTCCCCTACATCGGCATCGTCACGGTGGTCGTCGTCGTCGCACTCGCGGTGCTCCTGACCAAGACCGTGCTTGGCCGGCAGATACTCGCGGTCGGCGGGAATCCCCGCGCGGCGACACTCTCCGGGATTCCCG
>CALGSZ010000149.1 GCA_937901745.1 uncultured Chloroflexota bacterium
TGCGCGCCGCAGAACCATCAATATCAGACCTCAGCCACTATGTGCAGGATCCGGGATTATCGGACCTCGGGAACGGAATCCGCTTCTCGCCGCGGTAGACTCCCCCGAACGCGAAGCAACTGGCGCCACTCTCGAGCAGGAGCGGTCCAGAGCTGGCGTTCTTGTAGGTGAGCCTGGCGACGGCTTTGCCCGGCGCATCGATCACCTTCGGCTCGATCGTGAGCGTCACGCGCAAACCCTGGTCGGACAACACGCTCGCCGCCGGGTCGAGACTGTCCGTGGCCTTGCAGGCGCCGAGGGCGACGGCCGCCAGGAGCAGCAGGTATCGTGGTCTGATCATCGCATCAGACTCCCGCGGGGATCGATTCACTCAGCACAGCCCGTAATCCCCAACGTCCGCGGGTGCCGCGTGGTCACACCGCAGCGCGGGACAAATCCCACGATCCCCGGTTTCGTACCGGCTCAGCGAGAGGGAGCGAAGTTCCGAATGGAATACCGGCGACCAGCATCGAGCGCCCAGTCGCCTATGTCGGCTTCGATGGGGACGCCTCGCCGGTCGAACGATGCGTGGTTCAGGTCGCCGCTGGCATGTGCGGCAAGGATTTCATCCCAGATCTCGTCGACGGTCAAGGTCAGGTCTGGCGCAGGCTCGCCATCCGGCCTGTATGCCTCCACGACCTTTCTGTCTGCCACGCGAATCGTGTAGTAGCCGGACCGGGGCATCATTGCAAACTCCATGGCGACCTCGAAGGTGTAGCTGGCCACGTTCCATGCCAGCCACGCCCGCCGCGCCATGGGGATGTTGCTGTGCGGCTCGGTCGGCTGAGAACACGCCGGCTGGACGAACGCCACGAGGGCAGCCAGGTACAACGAAGCGGCGGGGACTCGTGACGAAACGCGTGGGAACCTGCCAAACATACGTCACCCTCCGCCAGCGGCTGATAGACGCCCGGCATTAGGCAACGCTCGAAGCGCGGTCATCCGGACAAGGAGGGCACCGGAGGATCGTCCACAGCAGGGAGGTCTGTTCTCCGCGACCCCGGTCGGCCCGCTCAGACCAACCCGCCGGGGTGCAAATGGGCCGACGCGCGGGAGGCGTTGTTCAGCGAGCGGAGCTCATCGTTGCCCTCGGCGCAGGACGGGATCACGTCAAGCACTTGATTTCATACGTGACATTACGCACGACCCCCGGGCCGACACGATACGATTCCCCTCCTGTCTCCTTGCTCAATCTGAAGGAGAAACTTCGCTCATCCGGACCAATCGGAATAATGGAAGTGCCGGGCCGGACCGTCGCGATGGCTCCCCTCCCGCCATAAACGTCAACGAGGGTGCCGGTGTTGTTGTGAACAATGAGCTCGGCCTGGCCTGCGCATCGCAGCGATAGGTTTTGCACGTTCGGAGCCCTCGCAGCAGCAGCGCGCACTTTGAGCACGGCGGCGGGATACAGGCATCCAGGGGACCGTCAGGCTAGACGTTCACGTACGCCCTCGCATTGCCAGATCCCTCCAGTCAGTCTCACAGTGTGACAGTCTAATCACCGCCGCATGGCACCATACCCGCCTCGCAAGACTTCAGCAAGCTTTCCGTCGGCCTAGCCTTCGCGAACCACGTGCGCACCCAGCCACGCGCGACATTACGCGCGCCGAGTCTTCATCTCATGAACATGGGTCGTGCAGACCTACGTGACAGAGAAGTCAAAACTGCTTGTCAGAGCTCGACCACCGGTGGCTCCGAGTCGGCGTCGTTAGACTCCTGTCACAAGGGCCGACCCGGGGCTCCCGCTTCGCCTGCACCTACGAGTCTCTGCAGAGCCGCTTCCCAAGCCCATAGCCTTCCACGAATAGCCGATTCAAGCTCGCTCAATGCATCCCAGACTCTAGGTAGATTCTCGTCAAGATATGTCTTGATCTCCTCTGTTCTCGAGTAGTCTTTATCCGCAAGCTCGACTGCAACCAGTCTAATGGGTAGTTGCGCTTTCAGTAGAGGGACGTGCATCTCCTGAGGGAAGAACGGACTCAGTCGCCGAATGTGGTCACGGAGCTCTCCAACTTTGTTGCCGAATTCCCGGTAGGCCGCAGCGCTGGCATTTCGCGCCACTCCGTCGTACCACACCGTTGAGGCCGCCTTCTCTAGCTCCAGATAGGCGTCCCATAGCTCTCGGTAGATTGAGACTTCGAGCTGGAAGAGGTGGCCATGCGCAGCGACGGCCTTCTGAACTGCGCTTGAGAACTCCGCCTGCACAGCCTCTAGACGGCGAGTGACACGATCGATGTCCTGAACCGTGGCTAGATTCGCCCCTTTCTTGCCGCCGTAACCTGAAGCAAGCCCTTCCGCCAACCTGAGCATCACAAGACCGACAGCTACCCCGAAGAAGCCCGCAACGAAGGCCATTCCTTCCATCGACCGATCCTCCGGATCGCCATTTCCGAGTGCTGGCTCACCCGAACGAGCTATATGGCGCCGCTTGCCGTACGGTTAAGTGTCACCTGCTTCGGGCAAACTGCAGGAAACGCCGAAAGCCGCTGACTGATTCGCGGGCCCGCTATGCCAACTGGGCGATTGCCTAGGGCATTTCCCTTGGCGGTTAGCGCAGATCGCTTTCGATTCCATTGGACGGATCGCAGTAATCCCGTAGCCAATGGCCATTGGTCTCAACGGCGGGTCTAATGACCTCGCGGCGATCGTTCCTGACGGTTGCAACGACCCGGAACTCGAACCGGGTCGGAGCCGCTTGTGACGGAACTGCTGTGTAGCTTCTCCGATCCACGCTGAGGCTCACGCCCCGGGCCGTATCGAGCACCTCGTCCCCGTCACACGCGAGCAGCGCCGCACACGAGAGAACCAGTGCTGCGTATCTCATCGTAAGCCTCACGCTACCGATCCGCCTTCGCGCACGTTGACGCACAGCACCCGGTCGAACGCCCCGTCTTCGAACGGGATGCCTTCGGTCAGGTCGTGCACGACGAAGGTGAAGCGCGGGTCTCCTTCGGTGGCCGCGCGCGCGGCGTCGATGGACTGCTGCGATGAATCGATCCCGACGCGGCGCACGTCCTCGAACGCGTGCTCGGCCAGCATCCGAAGGTGCTCCCCGCGACCGCAGCCCAGATCGAGGATCGCCGTTGCTCCGGAGGCGTTCAGGAGCGAGGGGACGTGCTCGTAAACCGGACGGATATCCTCGGCCATGGTCGCGCCTCACGGCTGGAGGATGTGTGTGAGTAACGAGGCAGCCGCCCCAGCGGCCGCCGTGCCTTCAGCTCTCCGCCGGGGCGCGCGGACGCGTGAGGAACCCGAGGATCGTCCCTTCCGGCGCCTCCACGTAGGCCACCGTCTGGCCCCACGGCATCACCCGCGGCGGCGTCAGCGGCGCAGCGCCGGCGGCGACCGCCCGTTCGAACGCCGCCGGCACGTCGTCAGTCCAGAACGCGAGCTCCGCCCCCCGCACCCGCCCGTGCTCGGCGCTCGCGTACCCCGCCTCGAGCATCAGCGCCCCCGCGGCATGCGACGCCACCGCGACCGCCTGCTCAGGGCCGAGGAGCGCGAACCCGAGCTCGCGGTCGTAGTACGACGGCGCCAATCCGGTCGCGCGCTCGTAGAACGCCACCGTGGCCGCGATGTCGCCCGTGTACACCACGGCCGAGGCAAACTGCAATGGAGTCGTCACTCGAACCTCCGAGGAGGGAGAGGCCTGCACGTTCACGCTACGGGTACGTTAACGCGTACGAGTACGTTTCGCGCAGGCCCCTCCTCGGACGCAGGCCGGCGATTCTCCCGCGCGCCAGCTTGACACGCCGTCATGCGCCATGGGGGATGAGATAACCACCAGCCGCGACTAACCTTCGCCGCCGCCCTCCCCCTCCTCCACCTCCTCCGCGGGCAGCAGCTTCTTGATCGCCTCGCCCAGCTCCTCGTACGCCGTCGGGTCGATCTCGCGGAACGGCACGGCGCGGTAGGCGATCTTGCCGTCCGGGCCGACGACGAACAGGTTCCGGTTGGTCAGCGGGCCACGCGGCGAGAGCGCGCCGTACATGCGCCCGACCTCGAGGTTGGCGTCGCTGGCCATGAGGAAGGGGAACTCGTCGTCCTTCGCCCAGGAGGCGAGGACTTCCGGCGAATCGGCGCTGATCGCGATCAGCACCACGTTGCGGCCGCCGTTGAAGAGCTGCGCGTACTGATCACGGTACGCGTGCATCTGGATCGTTCAGCCACGTGTCCGGGCGCGGAAGAAGAACGCCAGGACGACGATCTTCCCCTTGTAATCGCTGAGCCGGACAGGATCCCGGAGGATCCCCCACCGCGTGGCCCCGGGCAGCTCGAAGTCCGGCGCGACGGCGCCGATCTCGAGCGGCGGGGGTAATTCTTGCTGCTGTTGTGGCTCCTGGGCGCGCAGCACGCCGGGCGCCGCGAGCGCCGACAGGAGGGCGAGCAGCGGCACGAGACGTCGCATACTCCACACTCCGCGAGGGTGGACGTTCGATGGGCAGGGCACATTATAGGGGGGAGGACGCCGCGCCGTCCACCTGGGCGCGGGCCGCGGCGGCACGGCCGGCCGCGGCTGCGGCTGCAATGGGCGGGGGCGCGGTCACGCTCGCCGTCGCGCACGCGCTGACGGACGCCTACTCGGGGTTCCTGCACCCGTTGCTGCCGCGGGTGATGGAGAAGCTGGGGCTCTCCATCACGCTCGCCGCCACGCTCGCGACCACCCTCTCCCTCGCCTCATCCCTGGCGCAACCGCTCCTGGGCTGGCTGGCGGACCGCTACAGCCGCCGCCTGTTCGTGATCGGCGGCGTGCTCGCCTCGGGCGTGTTCCTCTCACTGATCGGCGTGGCGCCGAACTTCGCGGTGCTCTCGATCCTGCTCGTGCTGGGCGGGATGGGCGGCGCGGCGTTCCACCCGCCCGGCGCGTCGATGGCGGTGCGTGCCGCGGAGGGACGCGGCAGCGGCGCGCGCATGTCGGTCTTCTCGTTCGGCGGCTCCGTGGGCTACGCGGTGGGTCCGCTCGCCGCGGTGGGACTGGTCTCGGCGTTCGGCTTCGGCGGGCTCGCGTTCGCCATGGCGCCCGCGCTGCTGGCCGCCCTGGTCCTGCCGGCGCTGCTGCCCGCGGAGTC
>CALGSZ010000150.1 GCA_937901745.1 uncultured Chloroflexota bacterium
CCCCGCAGCCCCCTCCTGCGGTGAAATGGCATTTCGCAACGCCTGCATTCTAGGCAGGCCCCGTTGAGCGTGTCAACACGAGTTGGTAAAGGATCGCACTGATCCCGTCACCTTGGCAATTGGCGAAGCAAACAGCACCGACTTGGGACAGTCATTCAGGCTGCCCAATTCCTCCGCCAAGGCTTACCGGATTGGCGAGTACCGGAAAACGCGCGCAGGACTAAGCGATTCTGAGAAGCGCGCGGGGGACATTGCAGGCTGAATCTTGCTGTTAGCGTGGAGTGTAGTAATTGGCGTACTGCCAGACGCCGGCGGCGCGCAGCTCGTCCGCGCTCAGCGGCCGCGCGGCGAATCGGGCCGGGCTGAGAGGCGAAAGATCAAACGGTGGCTCGCCGCCGACGATCCACTCGGCAAGACAATGCCCGACGCCGGAGGAGAGGGAAAAACCGCTGCCGTTGCAGCCGGTTGCCAGCCAGAATCCACGCACGTCAGGCGACGGCCCGACCAGCAGGCGACCGTCGGCGGTCATCGTGAAGGCGCCGCCCCGCTCCTCCTGCGCCGGGACGCCGGCGATAGCCGGCACGTCCCGCTGAACCAGCTCCACGAAACGAGCGGTGAGCCGCCGATCGAGCGGCAGCATGTCGATAGTGAATCCTTGCACGTTCGGCGGTTCGAGGGGGAGCGGGTCGGGCTCGAATCCGCCGACCATGATGCCGCCGCGCGCCGGCCGCAGGTACACCGCCGCGTCAATGATCCGCGCGATCGGGTAGGTAGCCTGTACGCCATTGATGGGCGCCGTGATGCGCAGCTCGTGCCGCACTGGCTGCACCAGCGCTCGCGCGCCCGCCATTTCCGCGACCCAAGGCGCCCAAATGCCGGCAGCGTCGACGACGACCGGCGTCCGGATCTCGCCGCGCGGCGTCATGACGGCTTCGACCGCGCCACCAGCGACCCGGATGCCCGTCACCGGCGTATGGCCGATCACCCGCACGCCGAGCTTCTCCGCCGCCTGGTGATAGGCGAGAAGCATCGAGCGCGGCTCCTCGATGTAGATGTCGCCAGGAATGTAGTAGGCGCCGAGAAGGCGGTTGCCCTCGAGGTAGGGGCAGAGGCGGTGCGCCTCCCGGCCGTCAATGCGGTGGATCTCCACGCCCCAGCCGGCGGCGTCCTCAGCCTCTGTGTCGATCATCGCCGCGTGCGCCGGCGTCCGCGCGACGAGGACACTGCCCGATCGCACGCTCGGCATCGGCACGCCCGTCTCGCGCTCAAAATTGAGAACGATCTCGATACTGAGACGCGCAAGCCGCGTCACCGCCTCGCTAGTTTGGACCAGCTTGAACAGCCCCGCGGCCCGCGGCGAGACCTGCGTGCCCGGCTCATATTGGTCGAGAAGGACGACCCGACCGGCGCCCAGCTTGGCGAGGTGATACGCGCAGCTGAAGCCGAACGCTCCCGCCCCGACGACGACGGCGTCGGCTTCAGTCACGGGCAACGCGGTCTGGTCCATCCTCAGCCCCGTGTTTGGGCGAGGAAGGTTACCCCTCCTCGCCCTGGAGCGCGCCGACCATTCGGAACTGCCCGGCCGTCAACCCGCCGTCAACCGGCAGCGTGACGCCGGTGATCCAGGAAGCCTCGTCGGAAGCGAGGAAGAGCGCGGCGTGGGCCACGTCCTCCGGCTCCCCGACGCGGCCGAGCGGATACCAGGCAGCCAGCTTCTCGAAGACCTGCGGATCCTTGGCGACGCGCTCACCCCAGATCGGCGTGCGGATCGTTCCCGGCGCGATGCAGTTGACGCGGACACCGCGATCGCCGTAGCGGATCGCCATGTTCTGTGTCAGGTTGATCATGCCAGCCTTAGCGGCGCTGTAGGCTGCCTCCCCGAGAGCCTCCATGCCGTTTACGGAGGCGATGTTGATGATGACACCGCGGCGACGCTCCAACATGCCGGGCAGCAGCGCCTTAGAGCAGAGGTAGACGCCCTTCAGCACGACGTTGAGGTTGAGGTCCCACTCCTCCTCGGAGATTTCGAGGATGTCGTTCCCGACCGATAACCCGGCGTTGTTGACCAGGATGTCCACGCGGCCGAAACGGCCGATCGCCGAGCGCGCCATTGCCGCGACGGAATCGGCTTTCGCCACATCGACCGGCAGGCCGATCGCTTCGCCACCGGCAGCAGCGATCCGCGCCGCCGTCTCCTCCGCCCGCTCCGGACGAAGGTCAGCGGCGACGATCTGAGCGCCCTCCTGCGCGAATCGCTCGCAGATCGCTCGCCCGATGCCGGAGCCGCCACCGGTCACCAACGCGACAGTGTTCCGCAGTCGCATTCCCTACTCCCCATCAAGAACGAAAAACAAAGATCGGCGCGCGGCCTCTCTCGCCCCGGCCGCGTGCACGACATTTTCGCCGCTCGTGCTCATTCCCCGCGCGGTGCGCTTCGAGCATGCGCCAAGCTGGCGGTCACGGCGCCGACATTCGCGCGGCGACGGACCACCAGCGGAACATTTCGCGCTCGAGGCCCGAGATCAGGTCTTGAGCGCACCCTCCTGCAGGCCTTTCATGTACCAGCGCTGCGAGATGGCGAAGGCAACGAGACCGGGCGTGATCGCCATGATGTAGAGCGCGGCGAGCCGCGGCCAGACCCAGGCGCCCATTCCGCCGGACGCGGTCGCGATGAAGACGGGCAGCGTCCGCGCCGAGGCATCGTTCATGAGTGTCAGCGCGAGCAAGTACTCGCCCCAGGCCGCCACGAAGTTGACAATGATCACCACGACGACGCCGTTGCGAATGAGCGGCAACAGGATGCCGAGCAGAGCCCGAAGCGAGCTCGCGCCGTCCACGCGCGCTGAATCGACGATCTCCTTCGGGATCGTCTCGAAGATGCCGCGCATGATGAAGACTGAGATCGCGACGCTCAGCGCGGTGTAGGGGAAGATCAACGTCCACGTCTTGTTGATGAAATTCAGAGTGTCCTGAACCTTGTAGATACCGATCAGGGCGGTGACGCGGGTCGGGAAGAAGAGCGACGCGACGAGGAGCGCCGTGACGATCCGCTTCCCGGGCATCTTTAGGTGGACGAGCGCGTAGCCGCCGAGCACCGAGGCGATCGTCGCGCAGACGATCGTGCCGAGCGTGACGTAGACGCTGTTGACGAAGTTCTTCCGAACGTCCGGCTGCTTCTCCCACACCCATTCGTAATGCTGATAGATGGGCGAGACGAAGGCCTTCGGCCAGACATACCGCTGGTACGCATCCGGCAAGGTCTTGAGAGACAGAAGGATGACCCAGGCCAGCGGGAAGAGGACGATGATGCAGAAGGTGATGAGCACCGCGTGGCGCGCGATGGTGCCCCAGCGAATGCGTCGCCGAGGATGCCAGACGGCGACCTCTGCCTGGGCCCGTTCCCCGTATCGCGGTGCGGCGACTTCTTGTATCGCCATGACGTCCTCCGTCCGCGTAATGGTTCACTCAGCCCGCGCGTCGTGGATTAGTCGCGCGAGCGGAAGAGATAGAACATGAAGGCAACGACAATGAGCATGAAGAGCGCGCCAAGCCAGCCGATCGCCGCGGCATAGCCACGCGGCTGCAAACCGGCGCCGAAGGCATTCTCATACATGTACACCGTCCAGGTGTACGTCGCGCGCTGGCGGTTGAATCCACCCATGATGAGGTATTCATCAATCACCGCCATGGCGGAGCCGAAGCGAATGACGGCCAGCACGAGGATGATCGGCATCAACCGCCAGAAGGTGATGCCCCAGAAGATCCGCCACTCGCCAGCGCCATCGACTCGCGCGGCATCGAAGATGTCTTTCGGAATGGTCGCCAACCCGGCGAGGAAGAACATCGTGTGGTAGCCGAGGCCCCACCACCACTCCATGACCGCGAGGGAGAAGAAGACGAGGCGCTCATCGGCAATCCACTGAGGCTGATTCGCCAGCGAATAGATATGGAAGACATCCACGAGGAAATAGTTGATCGGCCCAATGTAGAGGTCATACATCCACCGCCAGAGGACGAAGATGAGCGGGGCGGGGATCATCGAAGGGATCAGGAGAATGAGCCGATACGTCGTAGCGAGCCGCTGGTTGGTGACACGATCGACGAGGACCGCCAGCACCATCGGGATGAGGATCATCCCGGGGACGAAGATCGCCGTGAAGATGCCCGCGCGGAGGATACCCCGCCAGAAGAGCCCGTCGCGAAGCAGCTCGCGGTAATTCTGCAGCCCGATCCAATTCGGCGGGTTGGCATCGAGGAAGCGGTCATCCGTGAAGCTGATACGGAGCGCTTCGTAGATGGGGAGGATTTGCCACCCGACGAAGAAGATTACGACCGGGATGAGGTACGGCCAGGTGCGGAAGATGTCGAGGACGACTCGGAAGCCACCGGAAGATGTGCCCTGGCTTCGCCCTCTCTGGCCGGGCAGGGCAAGCTGTGCCATGGTCTCTCCTGGCGCCGCGAGCAGGCAGCGTGGAGAGTGCGCCGGACGCCAGTTGACTGACGCCCGGCGCGACGCTCGCTATGCGCTGCCTGCTCGCTAGAGCACTACTGCGGATCCTTACCCGTCTGCCGCTTGTACTCGGCGCGAGCC
Source organism: uncultured Chloroflexota bacterium (assembly GCA_937901745.1). GTDB lineage: Bacteria > Chloroflexota > Chloroflexia > Thermomicrobiales > UBA6265 > CALGSZ01. Next base: position 4,592 of record CALGSZ010000150.1, read on the forward strand.
GCGTCCATCGCCTTCTGCATCGCGACCTTCGGATCGCTCTCCTCACCAGAGAGGTACTTGTGCCACTCCGGCCGAGCGACGTCGAACTGCGAAACAGCGAGCGGAGTCGGCGCGATCGCGCTGGCCTTCTCGAGGCCCTTCCAGATGTCGAGGGCCCACATGTTGGCCTGCAGGAAGTCGGGCGGATTGGCCTCCCACTCCTGCCAGATCGACTGGTAGACCGGGATCTGGCCAACCGCGGTCACGCCCTCGTCCGGATTGCCGGTGATGCTGTTCTGGAAGATGCGCTGATCGCGGGTGACGGTGTTGACGTACTGCGCCGCCTGCTCCTTGTTCGCGCCGTACTTGAAGAGGACCGCGCCGGTCGTCCAGAAGACGGTACCGCCAGCGCCACCCTCTTGAACCGGCAGCGCCGACAGGCGGAGCTGGCTCGGATCCGGCCAGGTGAAGGCGAAGCGCAGGTGCGCGTTCTGGTACTTAATGTAGTAGCAGGCCTGCTGCGCCGCGAAGGCCTTCTCGTCCGGGGTGTCGTTGACGCCGCCGTCAGAGGAGCCCGGCTGCAGCACGTCCGGATTGGCCAGCTCCATCATCCGCTTCATGATCTCCAGCGCCTGGATTGCGGCGTCGCTGTCGTACATGAACAGGCCATCCGGAGTGTAGACGTCGGTGCTGATCGAGTGCGTGATCGGAATGAGGGACCGCCAGTCGTGCGCGTCGAAGGTGAGGCCGAACGGCGCGGCGCCGCTGTCCTTGACCTTCTGCGCATTCGCGATGAACTCATCCCAGTTCTTCGGCGCCACCTCCGGGTCGAGCCCGGCCTTGGCGACCTGATCCGCGTTCCAACCCTGGACGATGACGTCGAGGAGGAACGGCCAGACGTAGAGCTGACCGTTGTAGGTGCCCTCTTCCCGAATCGCCGGGTGCAGGTCTTCCAGGACACCCTCCGGGAGGTACGGATCCCACGGCTCGATCGTGCCGGACTCGGCCATCGCCGTCATCTCGAGGAACGGCGTGACGCCGAAGTACATGTCCCAGGTGCTCTCTTGCTGCTGCGCCTCGGCAACGAAGCGGTCCAGCGAGAAGTTCTGGGTCGGAGCGACTTCCGCCTTGATCGGGAACGTCTGTCCGAATTCCTGGTTGACCGTCTCAAGTCCAGGGTGCAGCTGAACGATCCAGTTGTAATACGTGACCGTCAGCGTCCCTTCCTCGGCAGCCATCACCCGGGACGGCTCCTGCGCCAACGCGGCAAGCACCGGCGCGCTCAGCCCAAGCGCAGCGCCACGCTTGAGCACTTCGCGCCGGCTGATTCTGCCGGAGAGCGCGTCTTGGTATAGCGCACGGACTGCGGAATTCTCGTTCACCGGTGCCTCCTCTCATATCGATGATCTGGCGCCAAGCCAGTCATCGTGGTGGCAAGAGCGCGACAGCGTCGCGTCCTCCATTTGCTGGACGGACGGGATTGTAGGTAGCCGCCCGAGACAGTGTCAAGCGATTTGGACAAGATTACAGGACTCGATTTCACGTGCTGAAACATTTTCCTAAGCGCGAGCGTTCTTGATCGTGGCCGGCATGGCCCGCAATGCGCCAGACTTAGCGAAGAGCTACCGACTCGCTCGCGCGTGATCCGGCCGGATCACACGCATCGCCTGAAAGGAGTGCCGCATGCGTCGACTGGCTCTCCTGATACCGATCATCCTCGCGGTGGCGCTCGTCGCCGCCGGCGGCTCAGCAGCGCGCCAGGTGGCGCCGACTCCCCGCGGCCAGCTCGGCGGGCCAGCGCCGCTCGCCACAGAGCCGCCGCCGACCCCGATGCCCACCGTCTCTGCGACGCCGGACGCGACAGGGAGTCCTGAGGCCTCCCCGACCGTACCGTCCGACGTGCCGCAGCCGGAGGAATGCACCGTCGAGCCACGCTCGATCGATGAGCTGCTCGCGCTGACGACGCAACCGGCCGGCACGCCGCGCGGCACGAGCCGTGAGGATGGCTTCGAGCCGGACCCGATTACCGTGACGGCAATTCGCACGACGATCCGGAGCTACATCGCGTGCGTCAACGCCGACGATCTGCCCCGTATCGCCGCGCTCTCCACTGACGCGCACGCGGCCGAACTGGTGGCGGCGCTCGGGAACACACCGGAGGAGCAGGCAACGGCACTCGCCACCCCGATGGTTCGCACGGAACGGGAGTTGACCGGCATCGTCGCGGTGGAGGACATCCTCCTCCACGATCAGCGCGAAGCCTCAGCGGTCGTCGTTCTTGACGAGCAGACGGGACTCGGGATACGCGACCTTCGCCGCTACCACTTCTTCTTCGTCAAGGTCGACGACCGCTGGCTCGTGGACGCGATTCAGCTCGGCCGTACTGATTAGAAATGAGAAGGCGTTACCCGACGACGTCGCCGATCGCCGCATCGAGGATCGCGGCGATTTCGTCGGCCTCTTCAGGGGTGGTGCAGAGCGGCGGCGCCACGCCGTCCCAGTCGTGGCCCGGACGCAGCAGGAGGCCGCGCTTCCGCGCCGCGGCATAAACGGCCCGTCCGATCGGCTCCCGGAAGGCGATGCCGAGCAACATCCCAATGCCACGGATCTCGGCCACGATCGGCCGCCGCTCGGCGATCTCCTGTAGCCGCTCCTTCAAGTAGGCGCCGACGCGGTCGGCATTGCCGATCAGGTCGTTCTCGAGGAGATACCGCACCGCCGCCTCGCCGACCGCGCAGGCGATCGGGTTGCCGCCGTAGGTGTGGCCCGCCCAAAACTGAACGCCCTCCTCGGGCTCGCCCCAGAAAGGCTTCGCGACACGGTCGGAGATCAGGATCGCGGAGAGCGGCGCGTAGCCTCCACTGATCCCCTTGCCGCAGGAGAGGATGTCCGGCCAGGCGCCAACTCGCTCCGCGCCGAAGAGGCGGCCGGTCCGGCCGAACCCGGTGATGATCTCGTCGTAGATCAGTAGGACGTTGTAGCGGTCGCAGATCTCGCGCAACCGCGGGAAATACTCCGGATGCGGCACGTGGACGCCCGCCGAGAGCATGATCGGCTCGGCAATGACGGCCGCCACGGTATCCGGATGCTCGTTGACGATCGCCTCTTCGATGGCATCTACGCAGGCGAGGGTGCAGGCATCGAGCCGGCCACAAGCGGAGCAACCTGGCCGGTTCGGCGGCGTAACGTGGATGAATCCCGGCGCGAATGGCTCGAACTTCGACTTCCAATCGACCTGCGCCGAGGCAGCCATCGCGTGACCCGTGCCGCCGTGGTAGCTCTTGTAGCGCGCGATGACCTTGAACTTGCGGGGATTACCGGTCTGCTGGTGGTACTGCCGCGCCATCTTGATCGCGGCCTCGTTCGCCTCCGAGCCGCCGGTGAAGAATTTCACCGTTGTGTACTGCTCCGGCGTAATGCTGATCAGCAGATCCGCCAGGCGCAGCGCCCGCGGGTTGGTCGCCATCGTCGGCGCGGTAAAGGCGATCTGCCGCATCTGCTCGGCGGCAACTTCGGCGAAGAGCGGGATGCCGTGACCGAGATTGACGGTGAAGACGCCGGAGAGCCCGTCAATGTACGTCTTACCGAAGACGTCGGTAACGCGAATCCCCTCTCCGCGCTCGAGGATCAATGGATCCCGGCCGAACGCCTTCATCTGGACGAAGTCGACCATGATTCGCGAGGTATCCGGGATCGTCTCCTTGGCGACCATCAGCCCTCTCTCCCGCGCTGCCCGCGATCCTTCTCCCGTCCGCCGCTGAGCGCCCCGCCACGCGGCCGTCCGACCGGCCGACTGCCTCTTCTCTGCCACGGACCGGTTGTTCCAATCGCGAACACACGCCTCCTCTGTGTCCGTGATGCGAACATGCTATCGCTCATCGGTTGCCGCGTCAATCACGGCTCATGTCTCGACCGCTCACGCCACACGGAAGCGCTCGACGACGGCATTGTCGATCTCGATGCCCAGGCCGGGGCCGTCGGGCACGCGCACGTAGCCATCAACGAGCGGGAAGCGCTCGGACGTTAGCAGCTGATTGAGCGCGGTCTCCTGCACGCAGTATTCGAAGAAGGTCGCGCGCGGCATGGCGGCCAGCAGGTGGAGCGAGGCTGCCTTGATGATGCCCGTGCTCCACGAATGGGGCACGACCTGGACGCCACGCAGATCCGCCTGGTGCGCAATCCGCAAGCACTCGGAAATGCCGCCGGCCCGGGTAACGTCGGGTTGGATGACGTCGACGCCGGTCCGATCCATCAGCTCGCGGAACCCCCAGCGAGTCGCCTCCTCCTCGCCGCAGGCGATGCGTGTCTCGACCGCCTCCGCCAGCTTTCGGTAGTCATCGACCGCGTCCGGCCAGAGCGGCTCCTCGATCCAATACGGACGGAACTCCTCCAGGCGACGCACTTGCCGAATTGCGTGGTCGGCATCCGGCCAACCAAGGCCGATGTCGAGCATCAGCTCGACCTTGTCGCCCGCTGCCTTGCGCGCCGCCCGGACCAGCGCGACATCCAGGTCTGGATCCTGGCCGAACGGTCCCCAGCCGAGCTTGATCGCCGTGAAGCCGCGATCTACGAGATCGGCAACGACTTTCTCCACCTCGCGCGGCGTGAACGGCATGAGGGTACTCGCGTAGGCGCGGATACTCGTCCGGAGTGGGCCGCCGAGCAGGCGGTAGATCGGCTGCCCGAGCGCCTTGCCCTTGATGTCCCACAGCGCGATGTCGATTCCGCTGATCGCGTGGATCGCGGGGCCGCGCCGGCCGTAGTAGATCGAGCCGCGATACAGCTTGTCCCAGATCCGCTCGATCTCCAGCGGGTTCTCACCGATCAGTAGGTGCCGCAAGCCGCTTGCGATCGCGTGGGATGGTGGCGCGTCCACGATCGCCTTGATGACAGGCGGCAGGGAATCGACTTCACCGATGCCGGTGATGCCCGCGTCGGTATGGATGCGGATCAGCAGCGCATCTTGACTGCCATCGGCCTTCGTCGGATCCACATCCGGCTGCCGCAGCACGATGGCCTCGACATCGGTGATCTTCAAGGCGCTTCCTTTCAGTAGTGAGCCCCAGTCTCCGCGTGGCAGCCTTAGATCCCGGGCGGGCAGCGCCGCGACACGGATGGCATGACTCAGACATCACGACGGGCGTCGCTTCGATACAGGACGCCTCACGACGAGGATTGCGCCGTTTTTCGGCGACGCGACCGAGGCTGGCGTCCATCCGGCTGGACCGGCGCTGCCTCCGCCTCCGGCGCCCACCCGAAGCGCCGCGAAAGCGCGCGGGCCACCGCCATCACCTCCGGCGCGTACGTCTCGACCAGCTCCATCGTGAAGCGGGGCGAGGGACCGGTCAGGCTGATGGCGAACAGCGGCGCTCCGCCCGCGCCAAGAATGGCGACGCCCAGACAGCGCACCCCGATGGAGTCCTCCTCGTTGTCGACCGCGTAGCCGCGCGACCGCGTGAGGGCGATCTCGGCGCGGACCGCGTCCGGGTCCGTCACTCGCACGGTTGCTGCTGGACTCGTCGCGTGCGCGAGGTAGTCCTCCAAGACCTCATCGGACGAGGCGGCCAAGAGCGCCTTGCCCAGCCCGGTGGTGTGGAGCGCTGCGCGGCTGCCGATTTTCGAGGAGATGCCGACCCGCTCCAAACTCTCGACCTTGTCGATGTGCAGGACCTCCCACCCATCCAGCACGCCGAGATGCACCGTCTCGCGAGAGAGTCGGGAAAGGTGCTCCATGGCAGGGCGCACCTCATCGAGGAACGATCGGATCTGCGTCGAGACGTGGGCAAGGGCGAGGAACTTCAGACTGAGGCGATAGGAGGTGGTGCCGGGCGGCTTCTCGATCCACCCGCGATGCATGAGCGCGTTGAGCAAGCGATGCGTCGTCGTCCGGTTGATCCCCGCCTCCTGCGCGATGATCCGCGCCGGCAGCGGCTCCGAGCGCCGCATCAGCAGCTCAACGACCGCGAGCGCCTTGTCGACCGAATGGAGCGTGGCGGGCGGCCAATCGGCAGCGCCGAGGCTCGTCAGCTCGGTTTGCGTGTTCTTATCGTGAACCGAAGGGGGCGTTGAGTCCATCGTGAGGACATGCTACAGTCAACCCATCAGGCCGTCAATGGAAAAAGGATTGCCGAACGATGCATCCAGGTGCAACCCGGGCGATTGACTTCCGCGTCGCACCTGTTTGGCTCACAATACCGCCTGGTTTCCCACTTTAGGTCGTAGCGAGCTCGAGAGACGCACAAGGAGTACACGCTCCATGCCAGTGCGAATCGGAATTGACACCGGAGGCACATTCACCGATCTAATCG
>CALGSZ010000151.1 GCA_937901745.1 uncultured Chloroflexota bacterium
GAAGCGCATGAAGGCCGTCGGCAGCGTGGAGATCCCGCAGGAGGCGTTCATGGCCGTCCTCGACCAAGGAGAGTGACCGTGGTGCGCTTGCCTCTCCATTTGGCACTTTGGCCATTTGCCATTTGGCCCTTTTGCCGGGGCGTTCATGGCGGTGCTGGACTAGGGGGAGTGACGGTAGAGTGAACCTACTCCGGATTCGTGGGTCAGCAGAGCAGTCGTCAACACGCCGTTGAACGGCGCGGTCTTATCTGAAATAATGACGATCATGGCGTCGTCTTCAGATCCTCCTGAACCTGTCAGCCAGCCCGCCCAGTCCCATCTGGATGCCGCTATCCATGATGTACGCCGCCTCGGCCTGGATTACATAAAGTCTTTAGCGCTCATTCGGACCTATGCCGACCGATGCCCAGGTCTGGTCGACAAGTCACTCTTCTTTCGAGTTTCAGACCTGCTCACGCAATCTGGCCTTGCGGCGGCGTTCCTCGTCGCAGAGGGAATGCAGAATCCCGCCCGACGGGAATCTCGATTCCTACTAGAGGCTTCCATCAAACTGCTCTTTGCTGACCAGCAGATGCCGACCGCTTCGCTCGATCAACGACTGCTATTCTTCGAACGAAGAGTCGCGGCATCAGGATTCGCAGACGAACTGAAGCAGATCAACTTCGGCTCGCTGGAATCTTCGGAGGTCCAATCGCTTATAGCGCGCATCAACCATCTCTATGGCAAACTCTCCCAATTCGTGCACGCCACTCACCAGCAACTCTCCAGCTATCTCGCCAGTCAGGCGACTGGCCATGCGATCGGGTTGGACTCCGCGGAAATGGTTACAGACGCGGCCAGTGATCTCTTCCATGCGTACGAAATCTCGCTGCTCCTGTGCCTTTTCGCCGCCGGCCCATCGCTTGCGGGCGACCTCCTGCTGGCATTCGAGCAAACACCATGGGTGTTCCACGCAGGCCCGTCCATCGCTGCGTTTGATGCAACATACGACTACAAGCGCGAGCGGCAGGCGAACCTGTCCACGCTGCGTCAGGTTCGCTCGCAGCGGGTGGCGGATGGCTGGCGGGCACAGTACCGCGACAGAGATACTGCGAATTAGGGGGTGATAGAACGATGACACGAACGGGTGTCCCCTCAAACCTGCAGGCGCGGCCCTGGCCGAATCACGACCGCCTCACCAGCATTAGGCAAACTCCATGGCTGAGGGTCACTCGCGAACGACTCGCGGAGTCTTGGGCTTTGCAGACCGGGCATCTCCCGGGCGTAGGTAGGCAACGTTGGGCTTTGGAACTGAAGGATGCCTGCCAACTGGTAACCGGGCACCTGAGTCTTCCTTGCTCCATAGCGCGGCAAGCAGACCAAATCGGCATCTTCCTCGTTTCACCCTCGTTCGACGGAGTTCCGGAACTCTTCTTGAAGATCTACGTCATGTTACTTGGTGAATTCTGCGGCCAGCTTCGCGACGTGGCTGGACTCATGAGGGTGGACCTACCAAAGCCCCCCAAGCTGACTTCCGTCTGGACGAACTGCTGGGCGAAGCATGCTCTGAAGATTTTGGTGCAGCATCACCCCACCTTCGTCTTCGCAGATGATCTAGGCCCGGACTGGGCCAAGTATGATCGGAGTGTACCGACGCTAAAATGCGAGGACCCAAACGGCACAAGGGTCAATCCCCAGATCATTGATACGGAGTGGATGTGTCAAGGCGATAGGTGTGCGGACATCAGTTTTGCCAATGACGGCGGCCCTCCTGTTATTGTTGTACCACCGCTCGCCGAGTTTTTGTCGGAGACCATGCATTACTTCCGTGCCTTCCTCAACGCGGCGCTCGTAGATCCCTGTCGGGTTCAGATGTTTGAAACTCGACATCATGTGCATTGGCGCCCCGTCATTGCTCGGTAGGCGACGCCGGGCCTCTTTTCGCCAAGCGTGATCCGCGACTCCGCGCTGGATACTCACCTATGACATCATCTTCCAATCCCGACTCCTTCTCCGAACGATTCGGGCACCACCCCTCGGATCCTCCCGTTGAGGTGCGTGAAGGCGCACCGGACAAGCTTCGGTACTGTGTTCTCCAAATCGCGAGTGAGGACTGCGGGCTAGCACCGAGCACACTCCGTGACATAGTGTGCCGAGTGCTTCGGGAGCGTCCGAATTCCAACAACTGGTCCGAGTACCCCAACATTTGGGATGAGGTGGACCAGCTTGTGGCCAACTGTCCTTGGTTCAAGGTATACGACATCGTGGAAGCCATCCACGCAACACTCCGACGCACAGACCCGTACGTCGTGGCTTCGGAGCGGAAAGCCGCAGTCTTCGAACGGGAGATCAATCGGTGCTACCGGGAGCTCGGGATTGGCTGGCAGCTCGTTGGCGGCATACACGAGGTGCGCGGCGATGACTCCTTCGAGGAGACCCTGAAGGCGTCGAAGGAGATCCTTGATGAGACTGCACTGTCTACTTCGAGCAGCGAACTGACAGAGGCAATCCGAGATCTTTCCCGGCGACCAGAGCCTGACCTATCGGGCGCCGTTCACCACGCTATGGCGGCCCTCGAGGCGGTCGCTCGACTTGCCACCGGTGATCACAAAGCTGTGCTGGGCGAGATCATCAAACGCGTCCCGGGATTGATTCCGCGGCCACTCGACGAGTGTCTGTCGAAGGCGTGGGGGTACGCAAGTGAGAACGCCCGGCACGGACGTGAAGGTCGTGTACTGACGTACGCGGAGGCGCAGCTGGTCGTGGGGCTTTCGGCTGTGGTGTGCAGCTATCTTGCGGGTAAGTTGGGCGAGGCTGGCGGTACTGACATCCGGTCCTGACGTCCCACCGAGGTCGGCTCTGCGACCTCGGTGCTCCCCCTCTCCCTGTCCTCCCACGTTCCTGTTGCCAGGTGCCGTGGCAAGCGGCCACCGGTGACACAGCACTCGGCCTCTCGGTGCCGTGGTAGAGCCGCCCTCCACTCTCTTCCGCTCCTCCCATTCCTACCGGCTCTGCCACGCTTCCCGCCTCACACCTGAGGCCATCGCCCGACCGGCTGAAGGCCCCACCGACGACCGGCCCAAGGACGGTCGGCGCCGCTCATTCCCCATCGTCCACCACGCTCTTGTTGCCGTCGTCCGCCCGGCGCAACCTCCGCGGGCTCGATGATCCCGCACGCCGGTCCTTCCGCCCCGCGCTCGCC
>CALGSZ010000152.1 GCA_937901745.1 uncultured Chloroflexota bacterium
CGGGGTGGTCGAGGGTCACGATCCCGTCCCGCAGGTCCTGGGCGACCTGCTGGCCGAGGTCGAGGTCGGTGAGGTCGGCCGGGTCCTGGCCGAGCCGGGTGGCCAGCCGGGCGAGCCGGTACCGTTCGGGTAGCTGGACGACGGGTTTCCCGTTGGGCTGGGTGTCGACCAGCGGCGCGGTGACCGGTGCCGTCGACCAGTTCTCGTGGACGACCCCTCCGGAGAGGTCGGTGACGGTGACGACCGCGCCCCGGTAGACGCGCCGGCTGTCGCCGCAGGTGAAGCAGGTCAGGTACTCGGGGCGTACGCCGGTGCCGCCGCAGGCGTCGCAGTCGGGGTCGACCGGACGGCCGCCGAGCCGGCACCGGCAGGCCCGCAGCCGGCTGCCCGGGACACAGTCGGGGCAGTCGGCGTACGGGATGGGCGCGCCGCGCCAGTCGGGGGCGGGTGGTTCCCAGCCGCGTACCAGGATGGTGGTGAGCCGCCGGGTCACCTGGCCGGTGGGTTCCTCGTGGAGGGTTTCGGCGATCCGGCCGATCCGCAGTGTGGTGTGCCACCACCGGCCGTTGCGCCAGATCGCCTGGGCGCCGGGCAGGTCGTCGGCGTCCCGGAGTACCCGCCGTTCGACCTGGTCGAGGTCGACCGGTTCGGGATGCTCGGGCGGCCGGGCGCCGGGGCGGAGGTGGTACGCCGGGACGCGGAGGTTGCGCGGTTCGAACCCCTCGAAGGCGTCGGCGACCGTGGTGGCGGCGACGGCGGCCGGCAGGTCGTCGCCGCGGACCCGGGCCCGTGTCGGCACGGGCGCCCCCGGCAGGTCGAAGCGGACGTCCCAGGTCAGCCCGCCCCAGGTCGCGTGCCGTGCCTCCACCACCAGGTCGAGGTGGAGCTGGTCGGCGAGCCGGCAGAGTTGGGCGAGCCGGGTGTGCGGGTCCACCGGCGGCGGGGCGGACAGCCGCCCCTGGAAGACCCGCCACGAGTCGTGCCCGTGGTCGGCGATGGCCTCCGCGACCAGGGCGTCCCGCTGCTCGGCGGGCAGGTCGGGACGCCACTGCCGGGGCAGGATCAGGTCCTCCTCGCCGAGCGGCCGGTCGCCGCAGGTCAGTTCGGTCAGGGCGGTGGCCGAGACGGCGGCGGCCAGCTCGGTGATCACCGGGGTGAGGGGGAGCACCCACCGGCCGTACACGGACCGCGGGGTGATCGCGCCGGGCACGATGTTGGCCGACGCGACCGCCCCGGTGTCGGCGTTGACCACGGTGAGGACGAGCTGGGCCCGCCGCCGGCCGCGCTGGTCGCACTCGTGGCAGGCGCTGGCGACCGTGCCGACGCCGTGGCAGAGCTGGCAGTCCCGGTACGCCTCGCCGCGCCGCTCCGGCTCGGGGTCGCCGTCGACGAGGAACCGGTCGCCGTGCCGGGTGCAGCGGCAGGGGTCGAGGGTGAAGGTGAGCCCCGCGCAGGCGAGGCAGGTCAGCACGAGCGGGGCGGTCACCGGGGAACCCTCGGGGCGCACTCGGTCTCGTGTTCGGCCCGCAGCGCGCAGCGCTGCCCGTCGGCGAGGAGCCGGTTGCAGAAGACCCGGTGATGGACGTTCTGGTTGTCCTCCTCGGAGACGGTCGTCTCCCGGGTGTCGACGGCGAGGAACGCCAACGCCCGCGCGGCGGTCCGGGCCAGGATCCGGGCGTGGCGCAGGTTGGCGGCGACGACCGGCACGTGGATGACGTACCGGTTTGCTTCTCCGCTCATCGCCGGGTCAGGTCCCACGCGTGCGACGCCTGACGGGACTGCCAGCGGCGGAGCGCGTCCTTGATCCGCTGGTTCTCGTCGTTGCTGATGGCCAGCTCGGAGTGGAGGCGGTCGAGGTCGTGCGCCACCCGGTCGAGGAAGGCCGCCACCTCGTCCGGGTCGAGGCCACGCCGGGTGATCGTGAAGCGCCGGCCGCGCACCTGCCAGGGCTGCAGCGGCGTGTACGTCGCCGAGCGGTACTCGCGGGCCGCCACCGGGCGCGGCCGCGGCCCACGCCGGGCCGACCGCAGCCAGCGGAGGAGTGTGCGCACGTCAACAGCTCCTTTCATGGTCACGTCTGGAAGGGGTGGTCCGGCCCGCCCGGGTCCGGTCCGGACCACCCCACCCCGCCACCGCAGCCTCCTTTGGCAGTACGGCACCGGGGTTGCCTGTCCGCGGGTGATGCGCCTGATCGGGCCAGGGCTGATGAACGGAGGGGCGCCCACCAGCACCCTGGCCCCGAGGTACCTCAGCGGATGCCCTGACCTGCGCGAAAGGTGCCAACCGACCGCAACCGCCCGACAACCGCCATCGATGACGCTAGCCAACCAGCTTCACCTACGTCAAGTAAGGAAGCAGCACAAGCTACGTCTTCCCTGGTAGCTGCGTTGCCTACGTCGAGAACGGTGATCAATACTGGAGAGGCCAACCGACCGCAAGGGGCGAGCTGTGCCTATCCCGCCGACGATGGATGAGTTGATCGAGGACCTTGTCAGGCGCATTGACGAGGGCATCTACCCGCCTGGCACCAAGATTCCCTCGACCAAGGAGTTGTCCGACTACTACGACGTCTCCATGTCAACCGTCTCCCGTGCTGTCGCCAAGCTTCGGCAGCGCGGGATCTTGGTAGGCCGCCCCGGCCGTGGCGTCTTCGTCGCCGAGAAGACAGAGAGCTAGTGGCGAGTTGAGAGTCACGCGGTACCCCTGCATTGAGGTCACCCGATAGTGTTTGCCGTGGGTGAAGCCACCGAGGCAGGCGGGGATGAGTCGGCCATGATCGAGGCGCGATGAGTGTCGGTGAGGCGAAGGCCGTCATCAGACGGGGGATACAGTCAGCCGAGCACAGCCGGAAGGCGATCCAGGCAGTCATGGCAGAGGCCGCCGACGCAGTGACTCTTGCTGCCCAAACCCTCCATGACAGTAGGCACGAGGAGGTCGAGAAGAGCCTCGCCTGCCTGAAAGCCGCCGAGCACGAGCTGAGGCTGACAGAGCGTCGTCTGAAGGAGACAGTCGACTCCGCGAGCTCCTACCTGTCGGCACTCGGATGAGCAGCATCGGCGAGGTAGTGGCGCGCCTCAGACAAGCCGTAGAGCGTATCGACAGGGCAGCCGTCAGCACGGCAGGAGCCAGGAGCGAAGCAGAGCTGTCCCACAGGTACTTCGTCGAAGCCGGGCGAGGCACCGCCGACCCGAGAATGCGAGCCGCCATCACCGAAAGCCGAACTGCCGGTGAGAAGGCAGGCAAGGCGGCACGTCTGCTCAGCGAAGCAGCGGACCACATCTGCGCCTACATCGAGATCATCGCACCGGGTGCTGGTCCTAGTAGGGACTCCGCCACCGATGCCATGCCGGACGGCAAGCGACTGGTGAACGAGGCCGCCGACCGCGAGGCCAGGTTCGCAAAGTTTCACCGGCGGACAAACCAGTTCCTCGCTGACAAAGAGGGCGACCTGAAAGAGTTCGAGCAGCTGTCCCGCGAAGCGGTATCAGCATTCAGGGACAGGGTTCGACCGGGTGATGTACAAGCATCGGTAGGCACGCCGAAACAGGCCCCTGCCCAGCCGAGGGCCAGCAACAGTCAACATCCCGTTACGGACGTCCTGCTCGCAGTTGCGGGCTTGACGTTGGTAGCACGAGCAGGCGTGGAAAAGATCAGGGACATTCGCAGGAGGCGAAGCCAACGTGACGACGAATCCAAAGCTGGTTGAGTTCCTACGCACCTTCGTCCGCGACGAGGCAGACGCAAACGGTCGCCTGGAGAAGGAGCTTGACGAGGAAGGCTGGGGCAACTTCGCCCTACTCCTGAACGCAGCGTTCTTCCTGGCGGTCGACCGCTACTTCGACGGGCGGCGTGACGACGCCGCCATCATCCAGTTCGTCGCCGGAATGAGGTCGCAACTGGATGTCGGCGGCGCCTCCATAGACCCCGCCGCCGCCGAAGCACTGATCACGAGCGTCTTCGACCCTGACACTCCCCTGAACATCGAACCGGGAATGATGGGTCAGATTCAGACGCATGCACTGTACAAGGCTCTCAACGACAAACCAATCTCCGACGATGACCTCGCCAGTCTCCTCAACGAGGCAGCGGCGATCGCATCATCTCGGAATTAGCCCCCACACACGAGCGCACGTCCATCCTCATCGGAACACCCACGTACGTAGGAACTCCAGCACCCGCTGGTCCTGGTAGTACGGCCACCGATCACCCCCGCGTACGCGGGGAAGAGCCAGCGGTGTCCGTTGAGCACATGGCGCTCGTCGGATCACCCCCGCATACGCGGGGAAGAGATGACCGACAGATTGCCGCTGCGGCCGATCTACGGATCACCCCCGCATACGCGGGGAGGAGCTACACGCGGTGGGCGACTACGGCATGGTCGCCGGATCACCCCCGCATACGCGGGGAGGAGTCCCCCCGGGGCCGTTTCATGTCCGGGGTTGCAGGATCACCCCCGCATACGCGGGGAGGAGCTGATCATCGGCACCGCACAGAACCTGGACATCGGATCACCCCCGCATACGCGGGGAGGAGGCCACCAGCTCATCTGACCCGGCATACACGTCCGGATCACCCCCGCATACGCGGGGAGGAGATGCCCGGCATCGTCATGAGCAGGGTCATCAGCGGATCACCCCCGCATACGCGGGGAGGAGGGCAAGTCGAGGCCGCGGAAGAACTGGTCGACCGGATCACCCCCGCATACGCGGGGAGGAGTCCAGCCGGTCGATGACCCGCGCCGCCTCGTGCGGATCACCCCCGCATACGCGGGGAGGAGCCCGCCTGGTCAGCCGGTGGCTGGCAGGCCCGCGGATCACCCCCGCATACGCGGGGAGGAGGCCCACGGCCCGGAGTTGCACACGTACGGGGTCGGATCACCCCCGCATACGCGGGGAGGAGCTTCCTGACCTGCACCGCTAAAGATCAACAAGCCAGCCTCTCTCCACACTCACCGACGGCCCCAGCTATGGATCCCTGTCGTGACTGTCGGGGTCTGACCCTACGACCCGGCCGGCTCCCACGCCAACCCGTCCGCCGCCGACCCCAACCCTGCGGAGCAGACGCCGACTCGGACAACTGGCGGAGCCCTTCATGAGCATGAGGACCTGGCGCACCTCACCGGCACCCACGTCCACCCCGAAGCACTCCCGCCTACAGGAAAGGCGTGTAGGCGCGTATCACGACCGGGCCACGGACCGGATCACCACCCACGTCTGTGAAAAGGACTTTGGCCTAGCACTCCAGCCAGGGACGACCCTCCGCCGGCCCGCGCGTCACAGACGCGGGTGGATCACCCCCGCATGCGCGGGGAAGAGGCCCTGCTGAGCGAGCGCAACTCCCCGCCCCCCGGATCACCCCCGCATGCGCGGGGAAGAGATGGCCGGACTGAAGATCATGTCCAAGACCAAAGGATCACCCCCGCATGCGCGGGGAAGAGTAGCCGGTGATCTGGAAGACGATCGGCCCGAAGGATCACCCCCGCATGCGCGGGGAAGAGTGGCTGAACGGCCACGGCGTGCGGCGGACCATCGGATCACCCCCGCATGCGCGGGGAAGAGGGCAGTCCCGGACCGCCGGTGATCGCCCAGACCGGATCACCCCCGCATGCGCGGGGAAGAGGCCACCGCATCACGCACCCGCATCGCGCGCGACGGATCACCCCCGCATGCGCGGGGAAGAGAGACAGGGCTCCGGATCACAGCCGGGGCGGTCAGGATCACCCCCGCATGCGCGGGGAAGAGGCTCTGGGATTACGAGGATGGGGGGATGCCTGGGGATCACCCCCGCATGCGCGGGGAAGAGCAGTTCAATCCCTCGTGTAGTCGTCTAGGCGACGGATCACCCCCGCATGCGCGGGGAAGAGAGCCTCTTGTAGGCGGCGACGGCCATCGCCGGCGGATCACCCCCGCATGCGCGGGGAAGAGTTGGGGTTCGCGGGCTTCGGCCGCTTTGGGGGCGGATCACCCCCGCATGCGCGGGGAAGAGCCGACCGAGACGTGCATGTGCCGCGTGTGCGGGGGATCACCCCCGCATGCGCGGGGAAGAGTCGCCCAGGTCGATCCAGTAGGTCTGACCGACCGGATCACCCCCGCATGCGCGGGGAAGAGGCCTTGCCGGGTGGTCTGGGTCAGCGCGGCAGGGGATCACCCCCGCATGCGCGGGGAAGAGTACCGGCCCTCCCGCACCAGCCGGAGCAGTTCCGGATCACCCCCGCATGCGCGGGGAAGAGGCCGTCGCTGCAGTGGTGACACTGATCATCACCGGATCACCCCCGCATGCGCGGGGAAGAGTCCATGGTCGCGTAGCGGAGTACAGCCGCGACCGGATCACCCCCGCATGCGCGGGGAAGAGTACAGGCCGTCGCTGCCGACGATCCGACCCGGCGGATCACCCCCGCATGCGCGGGGAAGAGGGCACGCGGTGAGGCGCCGGCGCCCACGGTGGAGGATCACCCCCGCATGCGCGGGGAAGAGTCGGCCGCGAACGGTACCTGACCGACAGCCAGCGGATCACCCCCGCATGCGCGGGGAAGAGATCAGCCGCGGCGTGGCACCGGACATGATCAGGGGATCACCCCCGCATGCGCGGGGAAGAGCGGTGACACCCTCGCCGTCGAGTACGTCTGGGAGGATCACCCCCGCATGCGCGGGGAAGAGGCTTCCTGACCTGCACCGCTAAAGATCAACAAACCAGAACTTCCTCACCCTCATCGACGGCCTCAGGTATAGATTCCTGTCGTGACTGTCGGGGTCTGACCCTACGACCCGGCCGGCTCCCACGCCAACCCGTCCGCCGCCGACCCCAACCCTGCGGAGCAGACGCCGGCTCCGACGACTGGCGGAGCCCTCCACGAGCATGAGGACCTGGCGCACCTCACCGGCACCCACCCGAAGCATTCCCGCCTGCGGAAAAGGCATGTTGGCGCGTATCGCGACGGGCACGGGTCGGAGCACCACCCAAAGCCTGGGGAGCCTTTCATCGATGCTGGTCACTGCGATCCGTCCCATGGTCGCGTGGCCTGCCACCGCTGACGATCGAGGAAGCCTTTCAGGCCGCGAAGGCTGGACCCCGGCCTAGACGACACCAAACGCCACCGCTGGGCGTCCTGGCACCGCTGAACCCTCTGGTGATCCTCGCCAACGCCTTCCTCGTCGTCGTCACCGCCAGCCACCCCCATCAACTGCTCGGGCTGATCCGGCGACTATCAACGAACCACGCCGCCTGTCCGACACCCTGATCATCGAAGCACCCGCCGCCCCAGCCGACCCGATCCTGTGGTCCGTCCGCCGACGCCGCCACCAGGCACGAGCCCAACTTAGCCACTACGCCCGCCAAACCCACGCCGACCCATGATCACCCTCCGGGTAGAGTACCTGGGCCGCTAGCCAAGGCAAGAAGCGCTTGTAATGCAAGCATATCCATGGTTGATTTCCTCGCCGAACAACGTCGCGGGTCGCGAATTGCAGTATCGACCAGCCACCAACGCAGCCGCGCCTCGGAGGCTACCCGGATAAGTGGTGTCAGTGAGCGCCATCTGAAGATATATGTAGTACCGCTAATCATGGCAGCCCTGCTTCCTATTGCGCGCTGTCGGCCGATGCGATGCTTTCGTCTACTTCTCGCTGCCCAAACTTGGCGCCAACACCTGTCGTATCGATGCGGCGGTGAGGAAGCTCTACCAGCTTACGGGCCACGTCGCTGCTGTCCGGGTCGCTGGCCCTGCCGTAGGCTCGCGGCATGAACACCACGGCAGGCCCGACACTCGCACCCATCCCGGACGCGACAGCCGAGCATGGTGAGGTCTTCACGCGTAGGTGGGTTGTCAACCTGGTGCTGGATCTCGCCGGCTACACCGCCGACCAAGAGCTACCGAACCTTGTCGCGGTCGAACCTGCGTGCGGTGGCGGCGCCTTCCTCGGCCCCATGGTCGCTCGCCTCAGCGAGTCCTGTAGGCGTACTGGTCGAACCCTGTCTGACGCAGCCGGTGCCATCAGGGCGTTCGACCTGCTTGACAGAAACGTAGAGGAAAGCCGGAGGGTCGTAGAGAAGGTTCTGATTGAGGACGACTGGCCGCATGACGATGCAGCGTCCGCTGCACGTACATGGGTGAGGAAAGGAGACTACCTTCTACAGGGTCAGGCGGAGGGCGAGGTCGACTTTGTATTGGGTAACCCTCCTTACGTCCGCTTGGAGAGCGTTCCTGGCAACAGGATGGCGGCCTATCGACAAAAGTGCTCTACGATGACAGGTCGCGCAGACCTTTATGTGGGCTTCTTCGAGATCGGCTTGAGGTCACTTCGCGAGAACGGGACGCTAGCTTTCATCTGCGCAGATCGTTGGATGCGCAACCAGTACGGCCGCCTACTGCGCAAAATGGTGTCACAGGGCTATAACGTCGAAACAGTCATCAGCATGCACGATGTCGACGCATTCGACGAACAGGTCTCTGCGTATCCGGCCATTTCGGTCATCCGGCGCAGCAAACAAGGACCAGTCATCGTTGTCGACACTCGGCGTTCTTTTAGCGAGGCCGCTGCCGCACGCATGATGACTTGGATTAGGAAGTCGGACTCATTTTCCGAGGAAACCGACAGCTACAGCGCCGCCCGCCTACCACATTGGTTTACCGGAGAGGACTCGTGGCCATCAAGTCCGCCAAGCCGGCTGGCGTTGATCGAGGACCTCAACAACCGCTTTTTGCCACTGGAGGACAGGGCGACTGGAACGCGGGTTGGGATCGGTGTTGCTACAGGGGCAGATAGTGTGTTCATTACACGTGATGCCCCGGTGGAGGAGTCCCGCCTATTACCCCTTGCGATGGTGCGCGACATCAGATCTGGCCGCCTGATATGGTCGGGAAACTACCTCATCAATCCATGGGATTGCGACGGGAATCTTGTCGATCTACGAGATTACCCACGTCTCCGACGCTATTTGCAGCGCAACGCCGATAAGCTCAAGCAACGATATGTAGCGAGCAAACGGCCTAGCCAATGGTACCGCACAATCGACAAAGTCGACGACTCTCTCACCCGGCGGCCCAAACTTCTCTTGCCCGACTTGAAGCTAACCACTCATCCAGTATTAGACGAGGGCGGATATTATCCACATCACAACCTCTATTACATAATATCAGACAAATGGGACCTCCGGATTCTGGGGGGCCTCTTGATCTCTGGCGTGGCGCAAGCCTTTATGGAGGCGTACGCGGTTAGAATGCGGGGCGGCACCCTTCGCTTCCAAGCCCAATACCTGCGTAAAATCCGGGTTCCCCACCCGGACCACATCTCCGCCGAAGACGGCGCTCTGCTCGCTGACGCCTTCGACAGGAGAGACACCTTGGCAGCGACGGATGCTGCGATACGTGTTTACGGGATTAAAGGGATGGGAGACCTGGGGCTTGGATCAGAAGGCCTTCGAGGAAGCGGTTCGTAGCTACTGGGCGGTTCGTGCTTCCCAAGCCGCAAAGCAGCTAACCTCGGGGAAGGTCGACACCGGTAATCGAGGAGGCGCAACCGGCGGCGCTCATCTCGATGCGGTAGCTCAACTGCTTGAAGAAGTCTTCGTAAGCGCTGGCTTTCCACGGGCGAGCATCAGGCGGCGATCTGGCATAGAGCTTCCCGGCTACTATCGCCCAACCAAGAAGTGGGACCTGGTGGTAATAGATCAAGGTCACCTCGTAGCGGCCATCGAACTCAAGTCACAAGCCGGGCCCTCCTTCGGGAATAACTTCAACAATCGTATTGAAGAGGCCCTCGGTAGCGCGGTAGACGTATGGGAAAGCTACGAGAAGGGAATGTTTGGGCGGGTCCGCCCTTGGCTTGGGTACTTCTTCTTGCTGGAGGACTGCCCTGAGTCAACCGCACCAGTCCGGCTCGCCAAGACCGTCTTCCCGGTCGACCCGGTCTTTGAAGATACGTCCTACAAAGACCGGTACAGGATACTTTGTAAGCGCCTCGTTCGAGAGAGACTCTACGACGCGGCTTGCTTCGTGACCGCGTCACAGGACCCAAGCCGCCCAATCGATCAACCCGATCCGGAGGTTTCCTTCGACAATTTCGTCGCTGCTATCGCTGGACGGGCGGCCTACATCAAGGCTTTCAGCGAGGTGAGCCGCAACAGCGGTTGACTCGGGCCTATTTCCACCAAGTCGAAGGCGGCGGCGTGTTCGATGACTGTGCTCGTGAAGCCCACCCTGGCCACAACCCAGTACGGCGTCGAGGGGTCATCCCCGCGTAGGCAGGGAGCAGGATGGGTATCCGGGCACGCGCCGGCCGGCCGTTCGGATAACCCCGCATACGCGGGGAAGAGATCCCGTCCAGGCGGCGACCCGCGTACGTGCGCGGACCACCCTCGCATGCGCGGGGAAGAGCTCCGAGGGAGTGCGGGTAGTACTCACCTACCCGGATCACCCCCGCATGCGCGGGGAAGAGGAAACCATCCGGGAGCGGATCCCCTCCCCCCTCGGATCACCCCCGCATGCGCGGGGAAGAGACGGTGTTGGCCCCGATCGGGATCACCCGAACCGGATCACCCCCGCATGCGCGGGGAAGAGTTGCCGAGCTCCGGGTTGACCCCCGTCAGGATCGGATCACCCCCGCATGCGCGGGGAAGAGTCCGCGAGGATAGGTGTATGGTGTGCGACCTGAGGATCACCCCCGCATGCGCGGGGAAGAGCTCCGGTGGGGAGGTTCCCGGCGGAGGTGGTCCGGATCACCCCCGCATGCGCGGGGAAGAGACTTCCTGACCTGCACCGCTAAAGATCAACAAACCAGATGCTCCCCATTCTCATCAGCGGCCTCGGCTATGGATCCCATATTGCTGGCGAGCTCTAACCCTACGACCCGGCCGACTCCCACGCCACCCCCGAAACCCGAAAGCATCCCCTGCCAAAGGCACCTCACCCAGGCTGCGAGACACGCACTCACCTGTTCGGCAACCCCACCATCGACGGCGACGACTAATCCTTCATCGCGCGACCCGCCCACCACGACGAACACGGGCACACACCACCCGCTACTGATCCGCCCCCCGACCGCCACACCGGTCAGTCGGCCTCTTACCGCCTGCTGGCCACCCGAAACTCCGTCCCGCCTCACACCCCCGCCACCGGCTGGCTGGGCCACCCTGGTGATACCCGCTCACGCCCTCCTCGCCGCTGCCACCGCCACCACCCACACTCCGCTCCCCGATCAGCCCCGACTGGCCGCACGGACCCTCAACGGCCTACGCCACCCAATTCCAGTTCCTGGTCATCGAACAGACCGCCGCTACGCCCTCACTGCCGCGGCCCATTCACCGACACCGCGAAGCATGACCAGCCGCCACACCGGCCAAGTCCGCACCGAGCCGTGACCACGACCGCCGGCTGGAGGGCGTATTGGAGGGCGTATTGACGGCCAGCCGTGACCCGCAACAGGCGATGACTTGACACAACCGCAACCACCTCGCGGGACTGCCGTCCACAGGCAACGTCCGGTAGTGTTCGGACAACCGCGCAGGCGCTCGCGTCGTCTCTGTTGCCGAACGGGGATCCTCTTCGACGCCTGTACCGGTTCAGGGGAGGGCGGCATGATCAGTTCACGATCGATCGCGCCATGAGCATCGAAGAGGCCAAGGCCACGATCCGCAAGGGCATCGAAGCATGCGACAAGGCGGGGGTTGCGATCCGGGAGGCAGGCCGTCTGAGCAGTACCGCGCACGCACTCGCGCGCTCGACTGCCCACGACAGCCGGCATGAGGTCGTCACACGAGGTCTTGCGTGCCTTGCCCAGGCTACCCACGAGATCGAACTGGTCCTGCGACGCCTCAACACCGCTACCGACGCAGCCGACCAGTACCTCAGGGTCCTTGGATGACGGGCGACCTCTCCAAGGTGATACGGCAGTTCCGCCAGGTCATCAGCGACCTGGACCGGGCCGCCACAGTCGCCGAGACGGCCCGAAAGCATGCCGAGGAGGCGAACACCCACTACGTCGAGGTCGGCCGAGGAACCGAGCACCCACGCATCAATCAGGCCAGGTACGAGTCGCAGACCGCCGGTCAGAAGGCAGGCAAGGTCGCCCGGCTGCTCTCTGAGGCGGCGAGGGCCTTCGAAGAGTACGTGAACCTCATAGCGCCCGGAGCCATACCCCGGAAGGAATCATCGCCGGAGGCCGCTCCCGACAGCGCACGGATACTCGACACGACTCGTCAGGGCTCCAGGTCGAGCAGACTGTTGGGCAGGGTTGGCGCCGTCCCCAACGCAGATGACGGTCTTCAACACGCGAAGAAGCTGGGTAACGCCATCCAGGATGCAACCCTGCCAACAGGCACTGCCACACCGAAGTCGACCCCGGCGTTCGTGAAAGCCAAGGAGCCGCAAGGAGCATATGCCGGGGACATCCTGATAGCAGCCCTCACGTTGACCATCGTGGGAATTCGGGGCGCAGAGTTGGCGCGTCAGCTTCGCAGAAAGACCAGTTCGGCCAAGAAAGAGAAGGATCGGGACAACAACAATGGAAGAGAACACTAGATTCCTCAAAGCCATCCTCGAACAGGATTGGGAGACCTACGACGCCCTCGTCGAAGAGTTCGAGCGACAGGGCAAGGGAACACCGGTTGCCATCATCGGGTTCGCATTCAACCTCGCGGTGAAGCGACGCTTCGGGGACCGCCGCGACGTTTCTGAGATCATCCGTTTCGTGGCTGACGCACGAGCTTTCCTCTCCGAAGGTCGGGACCTGCCCGCCAAAGAGGCGGAACACCTCATCTACGCCACGCTCGACATGGACGTCCCCGGAGTCGACGAGACCATCGAGAACCTGGACGTCGGGGTCATCGCCGAGATCGAGGGGCAGCTTCTCTTCAAGCTGGTCTCCGACGAACAGATGTCACCGGAACAACTGAACGACTTCCTGATGGAGGCCGAGCGCCTCGCCAAGGAATGGCAGCCGCAGGACTGACGGCGGTTCGTCCTCGGGCGGACCCTCGACAGTTGGCCTTGTCTTTCGCCATGTACGCCAGGCTCGGGCTCGGCCTGGTCTCAGAGGAAGGAACCTGAACGCCCGGATGGCGATCAACCCGCTGCTGATCCAATACATCCGCACATTCGTCCGAGACGACTATACGGCGAACGATCGGATCGAGGCACAGCTCAACGAAGAGGGCTGGGACGGCCTCTACTCGTTCCTGTGCGCCGTCTTCGCCTACGCGATCGATCTACACTTCGACGGCAAGCGCGACGACAGGGCAATCAGACGGTTTGTCGCCGACATCCGTTCCGAGAACCCAGAGGTGGCCGACCAGATCGACCCCGTGTTGGCGGAGAACATCATCTTCGCTGTCCTAGACGACTCAGTCGACCTTGAAGCGCCACCAGAAACCCTTGCCAGGGTACAAACACTCGGCATCTACAAGGCTCTGAATGAGGCAAGTCTCTCAGATAGTGAGTTGGATGAACTCCTAGCCAGGGCCGCACAACTCGCCGAAAGCTGACCGGCCAGGCGTTCTCGCAGTGCGGAGACGAAATCTGGAGCGAGGCTCCCCCCAAGCCTCCGGGTACCGGAGGCCCACGGTCAAACTGGCTCAGTGCTGATGCCGGGAATTCCCTCGGATCACCCCCCGCGTACGCGGGGAAGAGCCGAGGTAGAGCAGGACCGCCTGAGCAGCGCTCGGATCACCCCCGCGTACGCGGGGAAGAGCGTGACATAACGTCCCAAAGTTTAGCCCGGGTAGGATCACCCCCGCGTACGCGGGGAAGAGCCGCGCCAAACATTCGGTGGGAATATCCCAACCGGATCACCCCCGCGTACGCGGGGAAGAGACTTCCTGACTTGCACCGCTAGAGATCAACAGGCCAGACTCTCTCCACACTCATCAGCGGCCTCAGCTATGAATCCGTTTGGCTGTCGGGCTCTGACCCTACGACCCGGCCGGCCCCTACGCCATCCCCGAAACCCGACGGTCCCCACCGAAGAGCCAGCCACGTGACCAGCCGCCACCTGCTCGACGGTTTCCCTAGGCAACGATCCCCCCCCCCCCCCCCCCCGCATACGCGGAGAAGACGACCGGATCAGCAAGTACGTCCCCGGCCGAGGTGGGATCACCCCCCCGCGTACGCGGGGAAGAGCCGCCGGGGTACTGCTCATCGGTATCGGCGCCAGGATCACCCCCGCATGCGCGGGGAAGAGGGGTTGGCGTTCCCGCCGCTGGTGATGAGGAACGGATCACCCCCGCATGCGCGGGGAAGAGCCGCCAAGATCGTAGGCGAGATGCTCGAAGTCCGGATCACCCCCGCATGCGCGGGGAAGAGCTGCACCTCTAGGCGCAGCATCAGCAGATAGTCGGATCACCCCCGCATGCGCGGGGAAGAGACACCACCCGGTCGGTCGGAGTACGGGGGTACGGGATCACCCCCGCATGCGCGGGGAAGAGCGGTCGGTCGGCGTGGTCG
Source organism: uncultured Chloroflexota bacterium (assembly GCA_937901745.1). Classification (GTDB taxonomy): domain Bacteria; phylum Chloroflexota; class Chloroflexia; order Thermomicrobiales; family UBA6265; genus CALGSZ01. Next base: position 14,435 of record CALGSZ010000152.1, read on the forward strand.
CCATCGATCGCTCCGGATCACCCCCGCATGCGCGGGGAAGAGCTGACTGCAATCGGCACAAGAGC